>DATHHW010000166.1:0-34611 GCA_035317005.1 Pyrinomonadaceae bacterium
AGATCGTTTGTTGTCGTGCATGAAAGTCAACGCCGATATATATTGTCTCCATAGCGCCTCCTTTCAGTCTCATGTCGCTGAGAGCACTGACCGTGAGTCTAGCACTCACGGTAGGAGGCGCTTGCTTCATAACATCAGTACGGCGAGCGCTAGCGACTGATGTGGAGTCCGGTGGCAAGCGTAGCGCGACACCACTTTGGATTCACCGATTGCTTTCCTTCGAGAATCAACCAAAGCGCCGTCGTCGCTTCGCTCTGCCGGCGTACTCCAAAGAACCCGGTCGCTACCGCTCTCGGTGCTGACTTGATCACTGACGCGACCAGGCTAGGTCTAAGAAAGAGTATGGTGCGCCAAGCTTTTCTTCGTCATTCTTCTAAGGTATTTTGTCTTCGTCGCTAATTGATTGAAGGTGAAATTGATGAAAAGAACAGTCGTGCTAACTCTGCTCGTGGCGATCTGCGGCCTTTCAACTGTCGCGCAAGATCCGCAACTGCCGACTCCCGCTAAGCCGCCACAGAAACAGATCGTCACCGCTGCCCAGGCGAACGGCGTGTACCGCTATTTCAAAAGCGAGTTTCGTATTCTGGCCCTGGGCCCCAACAAGTTGAAGGTGCAATTCGACGGCGTTTACACGACACGGGCGAAGAGCATCAACACGGGCTATGCCATGGGCGAAGCCATCATCGACGGCAACATTGCTACTTTCAAGCCGCCTGATACGGAACACTGCGAGATCACGCTGGTATTCCTGCCGGGCAAATTGAAGGTCATCCAGGACGGCTCGGATGCGGACTGTGGTTTTGGGCACAACGTCAATGCGACCGGGACTTATGAAAAGATTCGTACTGGTAAACCGAAGTTTGAAGCGCCAGGCAATTGAAGGCGCTTCGAACTTGTTTAAGTTCTTAGGGTGTCGCGCTGAAATGGCCAGAACTCGGCAGTTTCTCAAAGGTATTTACCGCATATCCAAAAGATATTCGGTCTGTTTCTAAGGACATTTAGTGCGCGTCTAGTGTCATCTCAGTTTTGCCATATGACATGCGGCGTTCGTTGATTAACATTTAGAGTTTGCTAATTAACATCGCGCAGTTATCAACTGACGCCCGCTATTTGCTAACTAACATTTACCTCGTGCTCGTTGACAGTTGGCCGCTGCTAATGAACACGGAATGCTTGCTAAGTGATTCGTGACTCGTGCTGAACGTCAACTGCCGTGTGCTAGACGACATTTTGTGAATGCCAAATAGCGTGTTGCCTTTGCTGGCTCACCATCGTCCATTGTCTTCGGGCATTTGACAGGCGCCTGAGGGAACCACCTGATTGTCCGTCGGATCATGAAACCTCTATTTAAGGCTTCAACCCTCGTCATGTGTGTTTTAGCGCTGCCCGCGTCAAACAGTGCGCAGGATTCCGTGCCGTTGACGGGAACCAGTCCGCAGTTTCGCGATGTTGTCACTCCAGCCCAGATAAACGGCCTCTATCGCTATGGTCGCAACGATTTTCGCATTCTCGCTCTCGGTCATCACAAGCTGAAAGTGCAATTCAACGGCGAGTGGATGACGCGCGGCGGTTACCCGAACATTCGCGAGGCCATCGGCGAAGCAACCATTGAAGGCAGCGTGGCGACGTTCATTCCCGGCGATACGACGAAGTGCAAAATCATCATGACGTTTCTGACCAATCGGATGAAAGTCACGCAGGAAGGTTTCGACGCCGATTGCGGCTTCGGCCATAACGTCATGGCGACCGGAACCTACCGGCGGGTCAAGGGCGGCAAGCCGAGATTTATTCCGGTGCGTTAAAAGAAAGTTTCTGCATCCTTATCGCTCTTGTTATACTTGTGACTATGTCAGGTCTACCATATCCGGCTGGAGTTCCACACCGCGCGCCCCGGCCCCGTGCTACAAATAACCTCGCCGGAATAACAGTTGGTGCACTACTAGGTCTAATACTTACAGAACACCCCGCCGGAGCAATTACCGGTGGAGCAATAGGCGGTGCAATTAGCAGTCAACCTCCTTCTCTAGAAGCTGCCGTTCGATCTTATTTCAAAAGTAAAGGATTGGATGTAATAGGGTTCTATCGGCTCGGATCCATGGCCGCACAGGTATTGTTTCGTCATGGTGAACAATACTGGATGGTCATTAGTCGGGCGCCGGATAGTCCCAACTGGACTCTCGAATCGCTTGATGATTGGCTGTATGGCGACATTGTAGAGTTTCAACTCCCAGCAAAACTAGCCGAGATCACTAGGCGCCTCGCGTCATGAATTTTCAAGAAGCTGTTAAGGCACTTCAACTAGCCGTTGAAGAACTCGGCAAGGCCGCACTATTTGACGACAAAACCGACCTTCTCAATAGCGTTGCACTTGGGCAAATAGCTGCTGTTGTCGGAACCGGCGAGGGCAACCCCCGATGTCGTAGTCTTCGGCGACCTGAATCGATTCAAAGCACTCAACGATCGACTCGGCCACGTTGCCGGCGATGTTGCCATCAGCGCTGTAGGGCAGTTGATTCAGGACCTCCTCGTTGATCAATGCGGGGCTAAGGCATATCGCCGGAGTGGTGACGAATTTGTGGTTCTCCTATCAAAGGACAAACTAGATAAGTTCAAAGAAAGAGTTCTTTCATTTAGGACCTGCGCGTTTCAATTCGAAGGGACTAGCTACAACACAGCGATGAGTTTTGGGTACGCTGTCAGCGAAGGCGATATCGATTTCGCAGATTTACTGGCGCGGGCCGAAGCCGCATGTCAGTCCGCAAAGTTTCGAGGAGATGGAACGTGGGTCGAATGGTCGTCGGAGATCAACCGCAAAACGTTATTGAGTTTTCGGGAACGTTGTTCCCACTGTGGCGCTCAGGTAACCGTAAACGCTCCAGAAGAAGCAGTGCCGCCCAGCCGATCCATCAGTTGCCCATGTTGTGGAGAACCGTTCCCGACAAAATGATCCGCTAAGACATCACCAAAACACTTGTGGCCTCACTTCGGTTTGTCTTACTATGACCGCCTTGCTGTTACCTTCGAAACTACCCTTGCGGAAAGGTTAACCAGAGATGCTCGCAGCTACCCTGCTTTGCTTTGCGTTATTGTCTTTCGGACAGGAAGGCCGACAACAACAAGCCCCGGCTCAACAACCAACACCTTCTCCCCAAACGACGGCTGCGCCTTCCGGTTCACCTTCAGCGCAACAGAGAGGACCACAGGAACGGCCCACGCCCGCCGCTGAAGAGCCACCGGTGGTGACCAAACACGAGATCAGGGCCGGCGGCAAGACTCTTCGCTACACGGCTACGGTCGGCATGATGCCGCTCAAGAATCGCGATGGTGAAACTGAGGCGCGCATATTTTTTATGGCCTATACATTGGACGACGCGGGCAGTCGTGGCAGGCGGCCGCTGACCTTTTCCTTCAACGGCGGGCCCGGTTCGGCTTCGGTCTGGCTGCACCTCGGAGCCATCGGACCAAAGCGCGTCCCCATGAATTCCGACGGCACCATGCCGCCACCGCCTTATCAATTGATTGACAACGAACAGACCTGGCTTAATCAGACGGATCTCGTTTTTATCGATCCGGTAGGCACGGGCTACAGTCGTGTTGTCCGGCCAGAGGCGCAAAGATTTTTCGGTCTCAATGGCGATATCGAATCGGTCGGCGAATTCATACGCATGTATCTGAGCCGTTATGAACGTTGGACTTCGCCGCTGTTCCTGGCAGGCGAAAGTTATGGGACGACACGCGCTTCGGCACTGTCCGGTTACCTAATCGGTCGTGGCATTGCTTTCAACGGCATCGTTTTGATTTCGACGATCATGAACTTTGAGACTGCGGACTTCGCGCCCGGAAATGATTTGCCTTACGTGATGTTTCTGCCGTCGTATGCGGCGACCGCGTGGTATCACAAGAAGCTGGCGCCCGATCTGCAGTCGCGAACCGTGCAGCAGATCACATCCGAGGTCGAGCAATGGGCGGCCAACGAATACACGCTGGCGCTGGGGAAAGGCGATCGACTGACCGGGCAGGAACGACAGGATGTCGTCGCGAAGCTCGCGCGCTACACCGGACTTTCTACTCAGTTTGTCGACAACGCGAACCTGCGCGTTTCGCTGGGCCTGTTTCGTAAAGAGTTGCTGCGCGCTGAAAGACGATCGATTGGCAGGCTGGACGCGCGGTTCAAGGGTTTCGACTCGAGCTACGCTACCGACAGTCCGGACTTTGACGCCAGCGAAGCAGCGATTCGTCCGCCCTACACTTCGACCTTCAACAACTATGTTCGCTCTGAACTCGGCTACAAGACTGACCTCGAGTACTACATTCTGGGCGGCGGTATCACGAGCCCGTGGAACTGGAATACTAACAACGGCTATGTAGACACGAGCGTGGCCCTGCGCAGCGCTCTGGCGCGGAATCCTTACCTGAAAGTTTTTGTGGCGATGGGGTATTACGACATGGCTACACCGTATTTTGCCGTCGACTATACGCTGCATCACATCAGCCTCGACCCGGTGCTGCTGAAGAACTTTTCGACCGGTTACTACGAAGCCGGACACATGATGTACATTGACGAGAAATCGCTCACGAAGCTGCGCGCGGATGTAGGAAAGTTTATTGAGGAGTCACAGCGCAAGTAAGCACATTTGGAGTGCCGCTACTTGTCGCCGCTTTGGTCGGCATTCGAACGCCTTAGCTTGAGCCTCAAACCGGGCTTGAAAGCGGCGACAAGTCGCCGCACTCCATAACAGATGAGTAACAGTTCAGAACTGATTAAGTATCCAGACGGACGCGTCGAGCTTAAGCCCGAAGCGTTCGACGAAATAAGCCGCAGCCCGCTCTTCAATCGTGACCTCGCGCCGGTCAAAGTTTCCGACCGCAACTGGACGACTTACAACTATGCTGCGCTTTGGATCAGCATGGCGCACTGCATTCCGACCTACATGCTCTCGTCGGGTTTGATCAGCGCGGGCATGAACTGGTGGCAGGCGCTGATTACGATTCTGTTGGGCAACACGATCGTGCTGGCTCCGATTCTGCTGAACTCTCATCCGGGCACCAAGTACGGAATTCCCTTCCCGGTTTTCGCGCGCGCCGCTTACGGAACTTACGGATCGAATCTGCCGGCCTTGATGCGCGCGATCGTTGCTTGCGGCTGGTTTGGTATTCAGGCATGGATTGGCGGCGAAGCGTTATACATCCTGCTGAGCCGGATTCCCGGATTTAACAGTTTGCTTGGTGGCCAGGTCGGTGGGCATGCCCTCGGTGAGTGGGGTTCGTTTCTGATCTTCTGGGGCCTGAACATCTACATCATCTATCGGGGAATGGATCTGTTGAGAAAGGTTGAGAACTGGGCGGCGCCGTTTGTTCTGATCATGACTGCGCTCTTACTCGGCTGGGCAATCTGGAAAGCACATGGCTTGGGTTACCTGCTGACCCAGCAAAGTAAGTTTCATAGTCTCGGGGAGTTCTGGCCAATCTTTATTCCCTCTCTAACTGGAATGATCGGCTTCTGGGCGACGCTGTCGCTGAACATGCCGGACTTCACCCGCTTCGGCCACAGCCAACGGGAGCAAGCCATCGGACAAGTTGTGGCGTTACCAACGACGATGACTGTGTTCGCGGCCATGGGAGTAATGATTACCTCAGCGGCCGTTGTTATCTATCCGCACATGAAAGCCGACGAACTGTGGGATCCGATGAAATTGGTGGGACAATTCAACCAGGTGGCAGTGGTGGCAATCTCGATGTTTACTGTCGTCGTCGCTACCCTCGCCGTGAATATCGCGGCAAATGTCGTCTCGCCGGCAAACGACTTTGCCAACGCCCTGCCGAAACTGATTTCGTTTCGCACTGGTGGTTTGATTACCGGCATCATTGGCATCCTCATGCAGCCTTGGCGACTGCTCGCGGATCCTTCGGGATATATTTTCACCTGGTTGGTTGGCTACTCCGGCGGACTCGGATCAATCGCGGGAGTTCTGATCGTCGATTACTGGTTAGTAAGGCGGAAGGACCTGGCGTTGGGAGACCTGTATCGCCGGCGCGGCGCCTACAGCTATCTGGGCGGGTGGAATGTCCGCGCCGTGATTGCAACCTTGATGGGTTGCGCTCTCGCTTGGAGCGGCCCGATACTGCATAAGGTCGGAATGTCGATTTGGATTTTCGACAAGCTCTATGACTATGCCTGGTTCGTCGGGTTTGGGGTCGCGGGGCTCGTGCATCTAATCTTGATGCTGCTGATATCGCCGAGCCCAACGCGTGATTCCGCTCAGGCCGGCTAAGAGACTGAACTTTGGGTAGGGGGCCTAATTGAAAGTTTTCTGTTCTCCGTGTTCTCCGTGTCTCCGTGGTGAATTCCTGCCAACAATTAGACTCACCACGGAGACACAGAGAACACGGAGGAAAATCCGAACCAGGACACTACTGAACACTGAAAGCTGAGACTCGGGAGCTTATATGGCACGAACAGTTAAATGCGGATTGATTCAAGCAAAGAACGCGGCGCCGACCGATGCGCCCATTGAAGAAATCAAACGACTCAACATCGAAAAGCATGTCGCGATGATCGACGATGCGGCCAAGCAGGGCGTGCAGATTCTTTGCATGCAGGAAGTCTTCACCACGCCGTACTTCTGTGCCGAGCAGCAGGTGCGCTGGTACGAAGCGGTCGAGAAAATTCCGGACGGCCCAACTACAAAGTTGATGCAGGAGCTGGCGAAGAAGCACAGCATGGTGATCGTCGTCCCGATCTACGAGGAAGAGATCACCGGCATCTACTACAACACTGCCGCTGTAATCGACGCTGACGGGAAGTACCTGGGTAAGTACCGCAAGAACCATATTCCGCACGTCAATCCCGGCTTCTGGGAAAAGTTTTATTTTCGCCCTGGCAACATGGGTTATCCCGCGTTCGACACGGCCTACGCGCGCATTGGGGTTTACATATGCTATGACCGCCACTTCCCTGAAGGCGCGCGCGTGCTGGGATTGAACGGCGCCGAGATCGTCTTCAATCCATCCGCCACGGTCGCCGGACTTTCCGAATATCTTTGGAAGTTGGAACAGCCGGCGCACGCCGTCGCCAACGGTTATTTTGTCGGCGCGATCAATCGCGTGGGCCACGAGATGCCCTGGGACATCGGCGAGTTTTATGGCCAGAGTTACTTCTGCGATCCGCGCGGCCAGATCATCGCCCAGGCGCCGCGCGACGAAGACGCGATCGTCGTCGCCGATCTGAATCTCGATTTGATTCGCGAAGTCCGCAACACCTGGCAATTCTTCCGCGACCGGCGGCCGGATAGTTATGGGCAACTCGTCGCCGATTAACGGCGGGGCAGTAGCCCGACCGTGAGGGAGGGCTCTCGGATCGTGCAGGAACGACACAAGACATCTTCCGGCGCAAAGTGGGAGCCGATCGTCGGTTATTCCCGCGCAGTGCGCGTAGGCAATCGCATCTACGTCACGGGAACCACGGCACTTGCTGATGACGGTGAGATTGTCGGCATCGGCGACGCTTATGCGCAGACCGTGCAGATCTTCAAGAATATCGAGCGCGCTTTGCAGCGCCTCGGAGCGGGTCTGGAACACATCGTGCGAACACGGATGTTCGTCACCGACATCTCGCGCTGGAAAGAATACGGGCGCGCTCACGGTGAGTTTCTTCGTGATGTGATGCCGGCCACCACGATGGTAGAAGTCAGCGCCCTGATCGATGAACGGATGCTGATTGAAATTGAAGCAGACGCGGAGTTGTGATGTGTGTGGACGTCACAGAGTTCCGAGTAAGTTAAGGGTAACTGTGCCCTGCGGCTTGTAGCCAACTTCCATGAATAACGAGCAACTTATTCGGAAACTCAACTCGGTAGGCAAAGAAGCGTTCGTGACTCATTATTATCTATTCAGAGACTACGCGAGTAGTAAGATCTCTAAAGAAACGGCTGTTCTAAGACTCGTTAATGAGGGTCGCAGCAATGAAGATGGCGCCGCAATTCGACTGGGAAATGCAAGCATCATATTCCACGAAAACGCCAATTGCGACGCTCTGATGATTGTTCAGATATCAAACAGACTGTCCGAACAAACAATCAGATCAGCCAAGGCAATCTACGAGGCGGAGTGCGGCTCACAGAAAACGAGATAAGGATGTTCGTAGGAGTAAATCATGGATCTATCAATCACAGTTAACGGCATAAAGTTCCCCAACCCATTCTTACTCGGTTCCGGACCTCCGGGAACCAACGCGCGTGTTATCGCAAAGTCATTCGACGCCGGCTGGGGCGGCGCCGTAGCCAAGACGGTCAGTCTCGAGTCAAGCAAAGTTGTCAACGTCGTGCCGCGTTACGGCAAACTGCGCTCACGCAGCAACGGCGAAGTAATCGGTTTCCAGAACATCGAACTGATCTCAGACCGTCCCATTGAAATCTGGCTCGAAGAATTTCGCCAGATCAAGAAAGACTATCCCGATCATGTTTTGATCGCTTCCATCATGGAAGAGTACGACAAAGGTCGCTGGCAGGAATTGACTCGCGTGGTCCAGGACACGGGCGTGGATGCATTCGAACTTAATTTCTCCTGTCCCCATGGGATGACTGAACGAAAGATGGGTTCAGAGATGGGCGAGCACCCCGACCTGACCCAAGAAGTTACGGGATGGGTCACTGAGGTCGCAAAGATTCCGGTCTGGGCCAAGATGACGCCGAACATTACCAACATCAAAGAGCCGGCGACGGCCGCGGTGCGCGGCGGGGCGAATGGTATCTCAGCTATTAACACCATCCTTTCAGTCATCGGTGTAAACCTCGACACGTTGCGCCCGATGCCCACCGTCGAAGGCTACACAGTTCCCGGTGGTTATTCATCCCAGGCCGTGAAACCAATCGCCTTGCGCATGGTCAGCCAACTCGCTCTGGCCCTGCCGAAAGAAGTTTCGATCAGCGGGATCGGCGGAATTGAAACTGCGCACGATGTGATCGAATTCATGCTTCTCGGCGCTTCGACCGTGCAGATTTGCACCGGCGTCATGCTCAAAGGCGTTAAGATGGTCGATGAACTCCAGGAAGGCCTGGCAAAATTTATGACCGACAAAGGCTTCAACTCAGTGCAGGAAATTGTGGGCAAGAGTCTGCCCTACTTCTCAACTCACATGGACCTGGTCAGTCGCATGAAAGAAGCCAAGCGCCACAAAGCGGGTGAGGCTTCCCGAGATAACGAATGGGCCCAGAAGGATATTACCGAGAAGACAGCCGAATTGACCTCGAATTGAAGACACGAGCGCGGTGTTCGTTGATTAGGTAACCGATCCCAGGCCTCAAAGGAAGGAACTCTCATGGACGGTAGGTCATTGCTCCTCCAACGTCTTCATCAGCTTGAATCTGAAATTGACGAGATAAGACTGCAACTCGAACCGCCTAAGACCGGCCGGTTTGGACTCTACGTGGTGCGGCCTTGCAAGGTCATCCTTGCAAATTGGACCGTGATTGCATTTGTTATCGGATTGATTGTGGCTCTGGGCGTTTATTGGAGATACGGCATTAGTTACTTCGAGTCACAAAAGAGCGCCTCGTTGACCAAGCAATCAGCGGATTCATACCGAACTTTGGGCGACCGGCTCTTGCTCTACGGCGAATTCGATGCGGCCCGGGATGCTTACAACACCGCTCTAAAAATTAATGCCAGTAACGTCGACGCCACTCGTGGGTTGCTGACAACTCAAGTCTTCCAACCGTTGGAGGGTCAGAAATACATGATCCCTGAAATCGCCAGCCTTAAAGTCAGTTTTCTGAAGGACCTGGTTCAGCGCGACGAACACACCGGAATTCTCGGCTATCTGGGACTCCTGAAACCGAGAATCGAAAATGAGCATGGCTATATCGTTGACTATTTCGAAGGTGCACTAAGTCAGCAACGAGCAGAACTGAGTAATAAGCAGGAAGATTATGACCAGGCCATGGCATCGTTTCAGACTTCGGTTCAGAAGAATGAAAAATTCATTTTTGGTTACATGTCGATGGCTGTCATTCAGTATCTCAGGCAGGACTTCGACGGCGCCATCGGCTTCTTGAACCAGGCCCAGCACCAGGATCCCAAGTCGGCCATGGTGCTAAATGATCTCGGGGCCTGTTATTTCATAAAGGGAGACTTTCCAAAGGCCAAAGAGCAGTTTGAAGACTCCAATACAATTTCGCCGTCCTTTCTTTCTGCGACCAATCTTGCCGAAGCCTATCGCTTCCTCGGCCAGGGGAAGGAAGCGATTGAACAGGACCAAATCGGATTGCAGTTAGTGAAGGATAATCAGAACGAAAAGGAGCGCGTGGTTGGCGGTCAATTTGTTTCCAGTTTCCTACCGGAAAAGCGCGGCGCGAAACCTCCGGCATACTATCAAAACATCTACGATATGGAACACAAGCGAATCATGGTTTATTACGCCTTGAGCCTGGATTACGCGCTGGCAGAGGATTTCCTGCATGCTGACGAGGCCTGGGCGGAAGCAACCAAGCGGAACTCCGAACACGACTTCGATCAATACCTCGCTAACAGAATACTCTCTCTTGAGCACTTCAGCGGTTTGACTTTGCAACCCTCAACGCTGAGTTGGATGGAAAATGCGCGCAAAGGCCTGGCGCCGCTTTGAATCTTAGTATCCACACTTAATCAAACTGGGCGACCACCGGCGCATGGTCAGACGGGCGCTCCCATTTGCGCGGTTCTTTGTCGATCACAGTGCTCCGGTTGCGCGCAGCCAGCGGCGCAGAGACCCATATGTGATCGATCCGCAGACCCAGATTCCGACGAAATCCCCCGGCTCGATAATCCCACCATGAGTAATGACCGCCTTCTTCAGTGTGCTGCCGGAACGCATCAGTGAATCCCCACTCCTTGATGTGCTGTAAGGCAGCTTTTTCGGGCTCGCTAAACAGGATTCGGTTCTGCCACAGACGTGGGTCATGCACGTCGCGTTCTTCCGGCGCAACGTTGAAATCTCCGCAAAGCAGGACCGGAGTCTTGGGATCATAGTTGGCATCAAGAAACTCACGCAGACGTTTCATCCACTGAAGCTTGAACTGATATTTTTCCGAGCCGACCATCTGGCCGTTGGGAATGTAGACATTGACGATGCGAACGCCGGCGATGTCTGCCGAGAGCAGACGCGCCTGGCTGGAGGGATCGTCGTTGGGATAACCGCGCTGAACACTGGCGCACCCGGCTTTCGAAATGATCGCCACGCCGTTGTAACTTTGCTGGCCCAGCATCACGCAGTCGTAACCCGCCGCTTTCAGTTCGAGCGCTGGGAACTTATCGTCCGTGCATTTGGTTTCCTGTACGCACAGGACGTCGGGTTGCTCAGCTTCCAGCCAGCGCGTGACGTGAGGCAGCCTCGCGAGGATCGAGTTAACATTCCAGGTAGCGATTTTCATGTCAGAACCGTCTGCGGTAGCGGACGGTTGAACGTCCTTTGACCTTAGAAGCCCGAGATCAACCGCCCGCTACCGCAGGCGGTTCTGACCTCACTTACAAGCTAGCAATCAGCCCCGCCAGCAGCGCCCCGCGCAGCGCGATGTTGTCGACGATGATGTGTTCATGCGAAGCGTGCGCGCCGTCACCTTCGATACCCAACCCATCCAGCACGGCCACTCCCAGTGCTCCCACAAAGTTTCCATCAGAAGCACCGCCGACACTGGCTTCCCCTAAATCAAAGTCGAGCAACCCGGCAATCGCGCGCGCCTGCTCGTAAAGTTTCAGAACTTTTTCAGTGCGTTCCATTGGAGGACGATTGAGGCTGCCGGACACAACCACTTGCGCGCGTTCGTCGAATGGCTTCAGATTCAATATCGCACTCTCAATCCGGCGGCCCTCTGCGGCTGAGCTAAAGCGCATATCAATTTCACCGCTAGCTTCTGCGGGCACCACATTCGAGTGCGTGCCGCCCTGCACTACGGTGACAGTTACCGTGGTTCCTACCGCCGGATCATTCAGATTAGTCAGCCGTATGGTTTGCCGGGCCAGCTCGAGAACCGCGCTCACGCCCTTTTCGGGATCGAGGCCGGCATGGGCCGCACGCCCGTGGACTTCAATCGCGAAGATTCCAGTTCCCTTCCTCGCCGTCTTGACCCGGCCACCGCTGGCCGGCGGTTCCGGCACCAGCACGGCCCGAGCGTTCTTTGCTTCCTCTTCCACCAGACTGCGGCCACTGGGACTGCCGCTTTCTTCGTCGCACGTCAGCAGAATAGTGACCGGTGATTTTGGTAGCGTATTCGTCGTCTCGCACGCGCGCAGAGCCTCGAGCGCGAGAGCGCAGTTCGCCTTCATATCAAAGATTCCCGGGCCATAAATACGATTGCCGTCAGCGCGCCAGGGACGTTCCTTAATCGCGCCACGCGGGTGGACCGTGTCGGTGTGCCCAAGAATTACGATCGGCGGCGCATCATTCTCTTCGGTGAAAGCGCGTATGCGTACGTGCTCTCCAAAATCTTCACTCGTGATGCGCTCGACCGAGCTGACGGCACTAATACTGCCTGCGGCGCTGGCCACCAAAGACACGATCTCGCTGCTACCATCCTTGTCACCCGAGGGCGATTCTGTTTCAACCAGAGCACACGTCAACGCCAGCAATTCGTGCTGGCGCGCGATAAAGTGATCTCGAAGGGCAGTGACTTGTTCGGCTGTCAGTTCGTTCGGCATTTGTTATCAACCCGTGATTCGTTCACATCTCATTGTCAAACTATCGACTCGCGATCGATTTACTTCAAACCCGATACCTGGCTTGTTTGGCGCGGTGATCGTGCCCCGCTCGCTAACCGTCACGGAAGGTTCAATTATGTCCTCCTCCCAATAACGCGAACTGGCTGAGACGTCGCCGGGCAGAGTAAATCCGGCTAACGTAGCCAATGCGATATTGTGGGCGCGGCCAATGCCTGATTCCAACATGCCACCACACCAGACAGGTACATCTCGCTCGCGACAGATACTCTCAACTCGCAGGGCTTCAGCATGGCCACCCACACGTCCCAGCTTTACGTTGATGATGCGACAGGCGCCGATGTCGATCGCGTGCTGCGCGTCCTCGGCGGAATGGATTGACTCATCGAGGCAAACCGGTGTTTTGATCTGCTTCTGCAATTCAGCATGATCGAACATGTCGTCGTGCGCCAAAGGCTGCTCGATCATCATCAGATTGAAATCGTCGAGAGCTTGGAAGAGTTCTACGTCATTCAGCGTGTATGCCGAATTGGCATCACCCATCAAGAGCATGTCGGGGTAACGTTGGCGCACCTTCCGCACCACGTCGAGGTCCCAGCCTGGCTTAATCTTAATCTTGATTCGCTGATAACCGGCGGCCAGCTCTCGTTCGATCTTCTCCAGCAGCGCCTCGGGTGATTCCTGAATCCCGATCGACACGCCGCAGGCAATTTCTTCGTTGACTCCACCGAGATATTTCCACAACGGCATGCCCGCGCGCTTGCTTGCCAGGTCCCAGCACGCAGTCTCGATAGCCGCTTTGGCCATTCGATTACCGCGGACCTTTTTCATCAAGGAGTTGACGCCGGCCGCATCCTTAGACTCTTTGCCCAGGACCATCGGCGCCAGGAAAGCATTCAGCGCAGGCCACGCGGTTTCGGTCCACTCTTCGCAATAGAAAGGGCCTTCGCCCGCGGTACACTCGCCCCAGCCTTCGGCGCCATCTGCGTCGTTTACACGAACCAGGATGATCCGGCGTTCAGTCGTGCGGCCGAAACTTGTCTCGAAGAAATGAATGAGCGGCAGACGAATTTCGCGCACTTCAATCGAAGAGATGATCACGAATCAGCAGCTCCTGCCAGTTTAGGAAAAACTCATTATGCACATGGCGCCGGACTTTTGTCAGCACCCAGCAGGTCAGCCCTGATTTCAGATAACGATCAAAACACTAGCCCTATTCGACACTGACTGTCATCGTCTTCGTTCTTCCTAAGACAAATCAGCATGCTTCGTCTTACGGCTTTGGTAAAAAAAGCTTACATGTCGAGGGTTTTCATGTTGACCTATGCAATCTTTTTCACTACACTCGCCATCTTCCTTTGGGAGACCTGTTTGGCAAGTGCAAGAATCTTGCTTCCGAGCTAATTTCAGACGGTTACCGTTTTTCCAGTCGAATTGCTTACCAAAAAAACCTAACGCCCTATCAGTTTAGTGAGAGGAACCCCTATGTCTAAATCCACCCCCCAATCCGGATCACGCCTACGGCTCATAGCTCTAATGATCGCAGTCGGCATGCTTTGCATAGGTGTTGGCATTTCAACCCTTGTTCAGCCATCGTCTGCCTTAACCAACGGTGGGAGTATTACGACGCTGGGTGCACCGCTCACGGAAAACTTCGACACTCTTGCCTCAAATGGAGCGAGCAACATCACCTGGACTGATAATACGACCATACCAGGATGGTATTCCTCTCGCGTGACTTACAACTCGGGCACGGGTTCATCGAACACGGGGGCTCTCTATAGCTTTGGTGTGGCCGGCACAAACCTGATTTCTGATCGCGCTTTAGGTTCCGTCGCATCAGGTACAACCACGACCATCTACTATGCCGTTAAGCTAACGAACAATACCGGCTCTACGATTACATCGCTTAACATAAACTACACCGGCGAGCAGTGGCGAAACGGGGGCAACGTCAACACAAACGCCCTTACCTTTCAATACCAGGTGGCTAACGCTGGAACCGTCACGGGTGCTAATAATCCAACAGGCGGGTGGACGACATTTTCCCCGCTAACCTTTACCAGTCCCGTTGTAGGCGCGGCTGCTGCGACTCTTGATGGGAACGCACCTACTAACCGCACCGCTAAGTCAGCCGCAGTCGCGGTTACAGTAAACAGCGGGCAAGAGATTTGGTTACGGTGGCAGGACATTGATGATGCAGGTAGCGACCATGGGCTGGCCATAGATGATTTTTCGGTAACCGCGACCGGCACTACCCCAACTCCAAGTCCCTCAGTAAGTCCGACAGCAACGCCGACTCCAACCCCTACACCGACGCCAACTCCAACTCCGACACCCACGCCTACTCCAACTCCGACGCCGACTCCTGGCATACCGGGCAGCGTGGTCATCAGCCAGGTCTATGGCGGCGGCGGTTGCGGAACTGCGGGATGCTCAACGTATAAGAACGACTATATTGAGATCTTCAATCGAAGCTCGTCACCTGTGTCTTTGGGTGGCTGGTCAGTGCAGTACGCCTCGGCCACCGGAACAGGATCGTGGTCGGTTACAAACCTAACCAGCGTCACGCTTGCTCCCGGCCAATATTATCTTGTTCAGGAGAGCGGTAATGCGAACGGAGTTAATAGCCTTCCGGCCCCTGACGTCTCAGACACTACAGGCATGGCGGCAGGTGCAGGCAAGGTCCTAGTCGCCAGCACCACCACCGCATTCAACGGACAGTGCCCATCGGGCACGAACCTTATTGATTTAGTCGGCTATGGCTCAACGGCCAATTGCTCGGAAGCAAGCCCCGCGCCCGCACCGAGCACAACTACAGCGGATCTTCGCGCTACTGACGGGTGCACCGATACAGACAACAACGCGGCAGACTTCACCGCCGGTGCTCCAAGTCCGCGCAATACGGCGTCACCTACGAACAGGTGTGTCGTACCGATCGTTACTTCATGCCCGGGTTCTTTGAGCACGGTACAGGGCAACGCCGCGTCCGCGAGCGTAAGTGCGAGCGACGCTGACGGCACCGTAACCAGCGCCGTCATCACCAGTGCTGCGGTCCCAGGAATTACACTCGACGGGTTCACGCCAGCGAGCGGAACCGGTGGCACGGCGACAGCCACTCTCAATGTGGCGAACACCACCTCAGCCGGAAGCTATAACGTCACCATTCAATATGCCAACAACGACACGCCGAGCCCGCAGACTGCTACGTGCACGGTATTCGTCTCTATTTATCCAACACCGGCGCCGTACTCCAGCGCGATCAAGATTAGTCAGGTCTACGGTGGCGGCGGTAACTCAGGTTCGACCTACACCAACGATTTCATTGAACTCTACAACACCAGCTTGTCGCCCGTAGATATCTCGGGTTGGTCTGTCCAATTTACCGGGCCCACCGCTGCCTTTGCGGCCCAGACGACAGCAACACCGCCGACGCCGCTGACGACGATTATCCCCGCCGGATCGATCGTTCAGCCGGGTCACTATTTTCTGATTCAGGAGTCCCAGGGAGCCGGCGGCACGACCAGTAATCCAACCCCGGATCTAACCGGCAGTATTTTAGTAGGTTCGACCGCGGGCAAGGTCGCGCTCGTGGCCAGCGCCTCGGTATTGAGCGGCACGTGCCCAACTGATCCATTGATTGTGGATTTTCTTGGCTACAACACTACGGCCACTTGCGCTGAGACTACGCCGATTGCTCCACTGGTCAATACCACGGCGGCGATCAGGAAAAATAACGGGTGCACGGACACCAACAACAACTCAAATGACTTTCTGATCGATGGCCCGATTCCGCGGAATAGCCTATTGCCGGCACACGGGTGTGGAGGCGATGCCACACAGCTTTTCGGACAGGGTCTCGCCACGCCGGATTACTTACTCCCATCCAGTAATACACTCCTGACGGTTAATGTATCTCCCGCGAGTGCTCCGCCGAGCACTAGTATTGGTGTCAATGCAGACTTGACCAGTATCGGCGGCAACGCTGCACAGCAGTTCTATGACGATGGGACGCACGGCGACCAAATGGCCGGCGACAACGTCTTTTCATATTTGCAGACGGTTGGACCTTTCATCTCAACCGGCGTCAAGAATATCGTAGCCACCATAACTGACGCCCAGGCGCGTTCAGCCACGGCCCCGATCACAATCACCGTGCAAAGTCCGACCTGCGGTGTTGAACGCTGGTCTGTCAAGACCGGCGGTGATCCAGATGCCGCGCTGGTGGATCTGAACAATCCGGTAACGACGACGATTGCGAACCTCCGGACTCTCACTCCTCCGGCAACACCACCGGACAATGCCCGGGTCGCGGGAGAGACCACGGTTTACGTGATCAGGGCGACGATGACCTTGTTTAAGCTCGAGTCAGACGTCGATTATCACATCGTCGTTCAGGATGAGAACGGCAATACCATGGTGACCGAGATACCTTGTCCTTGCTGCGTAGCTGGAGGCAGTCCTTTCGCGGCCGGCATTGCAAACGCGCGGCAGCAATTTGACGCTCGCTTTACCGCCACCTCGTTCTTCCAGCCCGTGACCGTCCCGGTGCAAATAACCGGTGTCGGATTCTTTGATTTCATACACGGACAGACGGGCGTGGCTCCGAATGGAATCGAACTACATCCGATTTTGGACATTAGGTTCCTGAACACCACCACCACCACGGTAACGTCAAACGCGAATCCGTCTCAATACATCCAGCCGGTAATGTTCACCGCGACGGTGGGCAGCAGCGCCAGTCCGATTCCAACGGGGAACGTTACTTTCAGCGATGGCTCAACTGTAATCTCGAGTGCCACGCTTAACGGGAGCGGACAGGCCGCGTTCACGACTACTTCCCTCTCGGTTGGATCGCATTCGATCACCGCGTCTTATCCAGGTGACAGTAATTCACTGTCGAGCACCTCGACCGTGCTGACTCAGGTAGTAAACAAAGCCGACCAATTCATCACCTTTGATCCGCTGGCCGCTAAGACCTACGGCGACGCCGACTTCAGCGTGAGCGCTACGGCATCGTCAAGCCTACCTGTAAGCTTTAGTATCGTGTCTGGTCCGGCTACCATTGCCGGCAGTACGGTGCATATTACCGGCGCCGGGACCGTCACGGTTCGCGCGTCACAAGTGGGCAACGGCAACTACAACGCCGCGCCCGACGTTGATCAATCGTTTGAAGTTGTGAAGGCGAACCAGGCGATCGTGTTCGCTGCCCCGTCTGACAAGACGTATGGTGATTCTCCATTTACCGTGAGCGCTACAGGCGGCGGATCAGGCAATGCGGTCACGTTCAGCGCCAGCGGGAACTGCACTTCAGGCGGCCCAACGGCAGCACGATCACGATCACCGGGGCCGGCTCATGCACGGTGACCGCGTCGCAGTCAGGTAATGCAAATTACAACTCGGCCCCCGATGTTTCCCGCAGCTTCACGATTAACCAGGCTACGGCTACGATTAGTGTAAGTGGATACACCGGCGTCTATGACGGCAACGCTCATGGCGCTACTGGATCGGCGACCGGCGTTAACGGTGAAGACCTGACCAGCCTGCTCAACCTCGGCGGAACCTTTACCAACGTACCCGGTGGCACTGCCAATTGGACGTTTTCTGGTAATGCTAACTATGCACCGGCAAGCGGTAACGCGACGATCACAATCACCAAGGCCTCTTCGACCACCACAGTGACCTGTCCCGCCAGTGAGACTTACACCGGCGCAGCGCTTACACCATGCTCGGTGACGGTAACGGGTGTGAACTTAAGCCTGACGCCCGCGGCAGACTATGCGAACAACACTAACGCGGGCACGGCCACCGCTAGCTACACCTACACCGGTGACGCGAACCACAACGGCAGCAGTGATTCGAAGAACTTCGAGATCACGAAGGCTTCGACGACGACTGCGGTGACCTGCCCGGCGAGTGCAACCTACACGGGTTCAGCACTTACACCATGCGCTGTGACAGTAACGGGCGCGAACCTTAGTCTGTCGCCCACTGCGAACTATGCAAACAACACTAACGTGGGCACGGCCACCGCTAGCTACACCTACGCCGGTGATGCGAACCACGAGGGCAGCAGCGACTCGAAGAACTTCGAAATTACCAAAGCTGCCACCGCGACGACGGTCACTTGCCCGGCGAGTGAGACCTACACCGGTGCAGCACTTACCCCATGCTCAGTGACGGTGACAGGCGCGAACCTAAGCCTGACGCCGGGTGCGAGCTATGCCAACAATACGAATGTGGGCACGGCTACGGCGAGCTACACTTACGCAGGCGACTCGAATCACGAGGGCAGCAGTGACTCGAAGAACTTCGAGATCACAAAGGCTTCGACGACCACAACCGTGACTTGCCCTGCGAGTGTGACCTACACGGGTTCAGCACTTACACCGTGCTCGGTGACAATAACGGGTGCAAACCTTAGTCTGGCACCCGCGGCGAACTATGCCGACAACACCAACGTGGGCACAGCCACCGCTAGCTATACTTACGCCGGTGACTCGAACCACGAGGGCAGCAGTGATTCGAAGAACTTCGAAATCACGAAAGCTTCGACGATGACGACGGTGACCTGCCCGACGAGTGAGACCTACACCGGTTCAGCACTTACACCGTGCTCGGTAACAGTAACGGGTGCAAACCTTAGTCTGTCGCCCGCGGCGAACTATGCCAACAACACCAACGTGGGCACGGCCACGGCTAGCTATGCCTATGCCGGGGACCCGAACCACACGGGCAGCAGTGACTCGAAGAATTTCGAGATCATGAAAGCCTCATCCACGACGACGGTGACCTGCCCGGCAAGTGAGACCTACACGGGTTCAGCACTTACACCGTGTACAGCTTCTTACTCAGGTGCTGGCGGCCTTACGGGTTCGTTGACACCGATCTACTCGAACAATACGAATGTCGGTACGGCTGGCGCGACTGCTACTTATGATGGCGATGCTAATCACACCGGCAGCAGTGGTTCCGGCAGCTTCGAGATCGGCAAAGCGGCATCAACGACCACTGTAAGCGTCAGCAATGCTACGTATGACGGTAACCCACACGGCGGCACCGCAACGGCAACTGGCGTTGGCGGTCTCAATCAGACGCTAACGGTAACTTATAATGGTCGTAACCTTACGACCTATGGACCATCGACGACCGAGCCAACCAATGCCGGCGACTACACCGCGAGTGCGACTTTCGCGGGTGATGACAACCACACGGACAGTGCCGATGCGCGGGATTTCACGATCGACAAAGCCTCATCAACGACGACGGTGACTTGCACGGCCGGTCCGTTCGTTTATTCAGGTTCACCGATCACTCCATGCACGGCCAGCGCGACAGGTGCGGGCAGTCTCGCCCAAACTCTTACGGTCAGCTATGCGGATAACGTGAACGCAGGGAATGCCACGGCCAGCGCTTCCTTTGGTGGTGACGACAACCACACGGGTAGCAGTGATTCCAGGCATTTCGCGATCGCTAAAGCAAATCAGCTCATTACGTTCGGTGCGCCGAACGATACGACCTTTGGCGCCGCGAATTTCACGATCAACGCTACATCGTCCTCTGGATTAGTTGTTTCCCTTGCGGTTACATCCGGGCCATGCACGCTTGACTCGGCCACGTCACCGGCAAACGTACACATCACGGGCGCTGGCACGTGCAACATCACGAGTTCGCAGGCAGGTAACAGCAATTACAATGCGGCAACAGACGTCAGTCGCAGCTTCAACATCGCAAAAGCGAATCAGACGATCAGCTTTAATGCGCTTCCCAACAAGGTGTTTGGCGATCCTAATTTTAGCGTCAGCGCCACCGGGGGTGGTTCGGGGAATCCAATCACGTTCACGGCGACGGGCAACTGCACTGTGTCTGGCAATATGGTTCACATCACTGGGGCCGGTTCATGCACAGTCGTAGCTGCGCAGACTGGGGATGCCAATTACAATCCGGCGGCCGACGTCGGCCAAAGCTTCAGCATCGCTAAGGCGCCGACGACGACGACGGTGAGCTGCCCGGCAAGTTTGACCTATGCCGGGGTAGCGCTGACACCCTGCTCAGTAACGGTGACCGGTGCGAGCCTAAGTCTGACGCCGGCTGCGAGCTACGCAAACAACACCAACGTAGGCACGGCCACGGCGAGCTACACCTACGCCGGTGACTCGAACCATTTTGGCAGCAGTGATTCCAAGAACTTCCAAATCACGAAGGCCAACGCCAACATTACCATCACGCCCTACAACGTGACCTATGACGGCAACCCGCACACGGCGGCAGGCACAGCCAAAGGCGCACAGAATGAAACCCTGAGCGGCCTGAATCTGAGCGGGACCACACATACGAGCGCTGGGTCATATGCCACCGACCCCTGGACCTTCACCGACGTGACGGGTAACTACAACAACGCAGGTGGCACGGTCGCTGATAACATTGCGAAGGCGACCCCGCTCTTCAGCAATCTAAGTTCGCCCATTATCGACGGCAATACGGCTTCGGTAACCTTGTCCGGCAAGCTCACGCTGGGCCCGCTGGTGCCGACCGGCAACGTGGCCATTACTCTGAACAGCGTAACTCAGAACGCTGCTATTCAACCCGATGGAAGTTTCAGCTCCAGCTTCTCCACCGCTTCGCTGATGCCTGCTAACTCTCCCTATGCGGTGACGTTCGCTTACGTAGGTAACGCCAACTTCAACCCGGCGAATGCTGGCAGCACCGTGACAATAAAGGCGCCGCGCAAGGTGAAGCAGGACGTGCTGGCGACACTGATAGCCATGCGTGCTGCGGCCACGGAGAAAAAGGATAAAGACGAGTTGGATGATGCCATCGATCATCTGAACAAGGCCCTTAATCCGGTGTTCTGGATTGACGACTCTCATCCAACCGAGAACGATGGTGAAAAAGTCTTCAACGAAGAAAAGACCGTGGTCAAGGAGCTCGCCGAGTTGATCAAACACAAGCAGAGCGTGAATCCAACTGATGCCGCTCTGATGGACGTGATAGCCCGGCTGGTACAGGCGGATCGGGAGCTGGCGCTAATTTCGATTGCAGAGGAGACCGATCCTCAGAAGGTCGCGAAAGCGATGGACGAAATAGCGAAGGGCGATGCCGAACGTGATACCGACAAGCCTAACCACGCCGACAATGCGATCGACCATTACAAGAAAGCGTGGAAGAAGACTTAAGACTTCTGACATCTTGTTCCGAATACTCAAACAGCCCAGTAGTGCAAACTGCTGGGCTGCTTTTTTGTTACGAGTGCAATCAGCCTGAAAAGAATGCGGCCGCCACCCGCGCCGATCTGAATCCTGGTAAGTGCGGTTGTTAGCGCGCTGAAGGCAATATTTCGACCGAAGGGGTCTCCGCTCTTTCTTTATGAGTGAAATTCGATTCAGTCCCTAGCAGGGTGCTGAAAAAAAGCAAAATCGCCACAAAGACACAGAGTCACAGAGTCACAGAGAAGGGGGAGGATCAGAACCTATCAGAAATGCCAACAGATTCTTACCCTCCTTGTTCTTATCTTTCTCTGTGTCTCTGTGTCTCTGTGGCTACGCTTGGTTTTTCATCAGCCTGCTAGGGATTACATCTCGACTTTGTGCTGCCGATAGGTCCGCCGACATAGCTGATCTTCGTTACTAGATCTTTGTAACCGATTGAGATCGCGATGCCACGCGCCCGGTACTCCAGGCTAACAACTGGCCCAGTCGGTGATTCATAGAGGGGCTCGGAGTCTTCTTCATCGAGACAGTAATCAAACGCATACCTCGTGATGATGTAACTCGAGCCGAAATGTGCGACGGCTTGTTCTTTGGTTAGCCGGTCCGGGTAGAAATTGATCCTGGTGACGACTCCGGTCTTAGTATCTGAAACCACGGTAGTGGGGCCGGGGAACTCCCCCACTCGTTCGTAGTTTGTCCAGGTAACCTGCGACTCTTCGTCAGCCTCGCGCCTTGAGGTTCGGGACCACTTCGGCTTGCCCCAGGCACGCAACATATCAGCGATCTTTGACTTGCCCACCGTCACGCCGCGATACGTTGCCGGCCGCCATTGGCGGCCAGTTTGCGGAGCCGGCGCCACCGCACTCACCAACACCAACCAGAACATCAATAGAAACTTCATCTCGGTTTGTTGTGATTCCGGCACGGAATCAGCTAATCAATCTTAATGGATAGAAGCTGACACGCCTCCGTGGCGCAACTCATTCAGTCGACACTTTTTCCTGTTCGTTCAGCGCGGCATGCATCGTATGCCACGAGAGCGTGGCGCATTTTACGCGGACGGGAAACTCGCGCACGCCGGCAAAGATCTTCAAGCGACCCAGTTGGTTGGGCTCCTCCTCTTCGTCGAGCTGCCCGGTTACCATCCGATGAAATTCGTTGAAGAGCGACTCGGCTTCCTGCTTGCTCTTGCCCTTCAAGGCCTGCGTCATCATGCTCGCCGAGGCTTTCCAGATCGCGCATCCAGTGCCGACGAAACTGATGTCTTTGACGGCATCGTCTTCAAGTTGCAGGTAGAGGGTCAACTGATCGCCGCACAGCGGATTGAAGCCTTCGGCAGTATGGTTCGCATTTTCCAGCACATGAAAATTGCGAGGCTTCTTGTTGTGATCGAGGATGACTGCCTGGTAGAGCTCGCTTAGTTCAGACATGGATAGACTCTTAGTTCTTACTATGACCAGCGAAATCACTTGATCGCAGGTGAACGTGCCGATAGATATCTAATACAAAAACCCACTAGTTTATCTCTAGTGTAAATATCCCAAGTGTTGCTTATGGTCGATAGGGCTTTGAACGATCCGCGAACATCACGTAGCGAGCGCAAGAGGCCTGCCTCTGTGTGTTTCGCTAACCTTGATATTTCCCACGCTGCAAAATCCGCAGTCTGCAAGGGCAGGGTCCCTTCACTTCCATCTTTCCCGTCGCGGCTTTGCTCAAACTCAGGCGCCGAAAACCCATCTCTCATGAAAACCTTCGTTAGGACTCCTTTGCCAAGATCACCCCGATCAAAAACAAACCTAACCGAGTCCTTGTGGCCATTGGCTTTCATCCATCTATTTAACTTTGCGGCACATGCACGC
Source organism: Pyrinomonadaceae bacterium (assembly GCA_035317005.1). GTDB lineage: Bacteria > Acidobacteriota > Blastocatellia > Pyrinomonadales > Pyrinomonadaceae > UBA11740. The sequence continues at coordinate 23,756 of DATHHW010000166.1, forward strand.
CCACAGAAGGAATACGCATTGCCAGCCATTCTCGACAAGGCATACCGTTTAGAAGCGTAGTTGTAATCCGCCATAAGCACAGTCGCGCCGAAACTATGAAACACATGAGTTTTGGTTACATCAACGAGATCAGTCAAGAATGCCCTACGGGTTCCTTCTTTACCCTTCCAGCTCTCGAACGGGCTATGCCGAACTGATCCTGCAAACTCTCTCATGTGAAAGTGCGGAACGTTATAGTGTGCTAGGACCAACTTCCAATCAGTCTTGAATCGCTCCCACCGCTCGACCGTTGAAACGTAACCGGCGACCGTCATCGCCTCCTGCTCTTCCGCACCGCTCGCATCAAAGTAAGCAATGAACATCTCATCCACAAGGAGAATCCAACGGCCTGAATTAGCCAAATACCTCAATCACCTGCTCAATTGCCTTCGCCAGCATGTCAATCTCCCCCTTCGTGTTATAGAAAGCAAACGACGCGCGCGCCGTGGCCGGAACGTTGAACCGTTTCATTACCGGCTGGGCGCAGTGATGGCCGGCACGAATGGCGATGCCGGCCTGATCCAGAATCGTGCCGATGTCGTGCGGGTGAATGTCGTCGATCACGAAGGACAATACGCCCAGCTTTTCGCGCGCGGTGCCGATGATGCGCACGCCTTCGATGGCGGAAATACGCTCGGTGGCATAGACCAGCAACTCGTGTTCGTAGGCCGCTGCTCTTTCGCGGCCGATGATGCTCAGGTAATCAATGGCCGCGCCCAGACCGATTTGCGACGCAATCGCGGGCGTGCCGGCTTCAAACTTGTTCGGCAGGTCGGCATAGATCGTCTTCTCAAACGTGACGCTCTTAATCATGTCGCCGCCGCCCTGGAAAGGGTTCATCTGTTCCAGCCACGCGGCCTTTCCATAGACGACGCCGCTACCGGTCGGCGCGAACATCTTGTGGCCGGACAGCGCATAGAAATCGCAGTCGAGGTCCTGCACATCGACCGGCATGTGCGGCGCAGACTGGGCGCCGTCGATCAAGACCGGCACGCCGTACTTGTGCGCGCGTTCGATAATTTCTTTGACTGGATTAACGGTGCCCAGCGCGTTTGAGACGTGCGTCACGGCCACCAACTTCGTTCTTTCATTCAACAGCCCGTCGTACTCATCCATCAGCAGCTCGCCGGCATCGTTCATGGGAATCACGCGCAGCTTGGCGTTCTTCTCTTCGCAGAGCATCTGCCAGGGCACGATGTTCGCGTGATGCTCCATCGCCGAGATGATGATCTCGTCTCCGGCGCCGACGAATTTGCGGCCATAACCGTGCATCACGAGATTAATGCCTTCGGTTGCACCTCTCACAAAGATGCACTCCTTCGACTCGCGCGCGTTAATGAACCGCTTTACTTTTTCGCGCGCGCCTTCATAGGCCGTCGTCGCTTTCATGCTTAGGTAATGCACGCCGCGATGAATGTTTGAGTGTTCCTGCTGGATGTACTGGGCGCCCCGCTCGATGACCATCACCGGGACCTGGGAAGAAGCGGCATTGTCGAGATAGACGAGCGGCTTGCCATTCACCGTCTGGCTCAACACCGGAAAGTCTTTGCGAATACGCTCAACGTCCCAGCCTTCGCGCGGCTTGGGCTTGATTGGAATCAACTGCTCTAACGTTGTGGCCATGTCTTATTACAAATTCAAGCCAACATCATGCGCGCTGGTTGCAACGAACGCTGAAACGGATTTAGAACCAGTCCCAATTCTTCGAGCGTAACAGCGCCCAACAATGCTTCATCACCAGACCTTCCCAAAACCACGGGCGTGTGTGTCTTGCCTTGGGCCAAGTTGATGTAACACTCAGAAACGTCCCGCTTGACCTTGGTTCCATCCGCAAGGACAAAGGTGAGTCGTCTTACCGGCTTTAGTCCAATCGCCTTCCAGCTCTTCAACGGCAGCAAAGTGTATTTGGCGCCGCTATCCACCAGAAACTCAAGCGTAGCCCGCTTCCCCGTCGGACCCGATACTGTCCCTTCAACGTAAGTAATGCCCATTATTCGCCTCCGGCTCACCTCGTCAACTTACTCCTTCGAACTGGACGTGCAGGCGATTCAGCACCGCTGCATCCAGTTCTCGCCTGATCGACTCGACCCCAATCTTCTCGATCACTTCTTCGGCAAACCCATAGGTCAGCATGTTACGCGCGAGCGCCGGGTTAATGCCGCGGCTCTCCAGATAAAACTTCTCTTCTTCATCGATCTGTCCCACGGCTGCTCCGTGAGTGCACTTCACATCGTCGGCAAAAATTTCGAGCTGCGGCTTGGTGTCAACCCGCGCACCGGTCGAAAGCAGTAAATTCTTGTTCGTTTGCCGGGCGTCGGTCTGTTGCGCGCCATGACGGACAAAGACTTTGCCGTTGAAGACTGCGCGCGACTTGCCGTCCAGAATGCCTTTGTAAAGCTGATGGCTGGTGCAATGCGGCTGCCGGTGATCGATTACCGAATGCGTGTCGGTATGCTGGCTGCCATCGACCATGTAGAGACCATCCACGGAGCACTCAGCTCCTTCGTGGTCCATCTGCACGTGGATGTCATGACGGGAAAGGGTCGCGCCAAAATTGATCGCAGTCGAGTTGTAGCTCGACTTCGGACCCAACTCAGCTCTGGTAGTGGCTACATGAAATGCGCCCATACTTTCGCGCTGAATCTTGTAGTGTTGCAGCCGCGCGCCGTCCGCTAGAGACAAGTCTACTATCGCGTTAGTCAGGTACACGCCGTCGTCTTTCGGGCTCGCATAACTCTCGATAATCGTGGCTGAGCTGTTCTCTTCTGCGACGACCATTACGCGTGGAAACGCCGCCGGCGGCGAGTTCTCGGCAGCCCCTTCGCCAATGAATAACAGGTGAATGGGCGCGTCTAGGGTAATCCCGCGCGGGATCTTGAGGAACAGGCCGCTCGTAAACAGCGCGGTATTGAGTGCCGCAAACCCGTTCGCCAGCACCGGGTGTTCCAGATACTCGCGCACCGTCGCTTCGTACTCACTGCTTCGCAGCGCCTCGCGTAAATCCATCGCCACGACGTTGTCCGGCAGTGCGGACCTCGACGACAGTTCTTCGCGGAACATTCCGTTCACGAACACGAGCCTGCTGTGCCGGGCTTCTTCGTAGATGAAACGCGTTAACCCACCATCTTTGCTTAATGCAGTCCCATTGCTTGTCAGCACAGGAACGAAGCTCGCCTTCGCAATCGAAGTAACGTTGGTGTACTTCCACTCTTCCTGTTTGACATTGGGAAAGCCAGCTTGCTCGAATTGCTCGAAAGAGTTTTCGCGCAAACTTTGCAACCAGGTGGGCTCGTCCGCGGCGCGTCCCTGCGTCGCCTGACGAAAGGCCTCTTCATAACGATTTGGCTCTTTGACTAATTCCGTTGACATCATTACTTCACTTCAACCAGCCTGGGGAGCCACGGTCGCGCTCTTTCCATTCGCGCTCTTCAGCCAGTCGTAACCTTTCTCTTCCAACTCGAGCGCCAGTTCCTTGCCGCCTTCTTTTACGATGCGGCCGCCGGAAAGCACGTGCACGAAATCCGGAGTGATGTAGTTGAGCAGTCGCTGATAGTGCGTGACCAGGATCACGGCCTTGTTTGGATCGTGAAGTTTGTTGACGCCCTCGGCCACGATTCGCAGAGCATCGATGTCCAGGCCCGAATCGGTCTCGTCAAGCACCGAGAGCTTGGGATCGAGTACCGCCATCTGCAGAATCTCATTGCGCTTTTTCTCACCGCCGGAAAAACCTTCGTTGACTGAACGCGACATAAAGCTCGCTTCCATCTCAACCAGTTTGGCCTTTTCCTTCAGCAAATCCTTGAATTCCAAGGGATCGAGCTCCTCTGCGCCCAGATGCTTCTGCTTCTCGTTGTAGGCCAGGCGGAGAAACTGAGCATTCGAAACTCCGGGTATCTCCACCGGATATTGAAAGGCCATGAAGACGCCTTCGCGCGCGCGCTCGTCGGGCGTCATCTCCAAAAGATTCTTGCCGTCAAAGAGCACTTCGCCGGCAGTCACTTCGTAAGAAGGATGGCCGGCCAGCACTTTCGCGAGCGTGGACTTGCCTGAGCCATTCGGCCCCATGATGGCGTGTACTTCGCCTTTGTTAACTTTGAGGTTGATGCCTTTGAGAATTTCATTGCCGTCAACCGATGCATGAAGATTGCGAATCTCTAACACTTATGATTCCTCTTTTTCCTTTTCAAATCTCAAATCTGAGATCTCAAATTCCGATTTTCTACAGTCGTCGAGGGTCAGAGGGTCAGCCTGCAATTGAACGACCGTCCCCTGGCCCCCGGTTACCGACACCCGTTATTTACGCCACCGCGCCTTCGAGTTTCATACCCAGCAAGCGCGTCGCTTCAACTGCAAACTCCATGGGGAGATGCAGGAATACATCCTTACAAAAACCGTTAATGATGAGCGAGACCGCGTCTTCCTGCGAAATGCCGCGCTGCATCAGATAGAACAACTGCTCTTCGCTGATCTTTGAAGTGGACGCTTCGTGCTCAACGCGCGAGGTGTTGTTCATTACTTCGATGTAGGGAAAAGTGTTCGCGCCGCAATTCGAACCGATCAGCATTGAATCGCACTGGGTATAGTTGCGCGCGTTCTCGGCCTTCGGCATGATTTTCACCAGACCGCGATAGCTGTTGTTCGCTTTTCCCGCCGCGATGCCTTTCGAGATGATTGTCGACCGCGTGTTCTTGCCGAGGTGAATCATCTTGGTGCCCGTGTCAGCCTGCTGTGCGTGATTAGTGAGCGCAACCGAGTAGAATTCACCAATCGAGTTGTCGCCTTGCAGGATGCAGGAAGGATACTTCCAGGTAATCGCCGAACCGGTTTCCACCTGCGTCCAGGAGATTTTCGAGTTGCGGCCGGCGCACTTGCCGCGCTTCGTAACGAAGTTATAAATGCCCCCAACGCCGTCTTCGTCACCGGCATACCAATTCTGCACCGTTGAATACTTGATCTCAGCATCATCGAGCGCGATCAGTTCGACTACGGCCGCGTGCAATTGATTGCGATCGAACTTCGGCGCGGTGCAGCCTTCGAGGTAAGAAACGTATGCACCTTCTTCCGCCACGATCAGCGTCCGCTCGAACTGTCCCGATTCTGAATTGTTGATGCGAAAGTAAGTCGACAGTTCCATCGGACAGTGCACGCCCTTCGGAATAAAGCAAAAACTTCCATCAGAAAAGACCGCGCTGTTCAGGGCGGCGTAAAAGTTGTCATTCGTCGGCACGACTGAACCGAGATATTTCTTCACGATTTCAGGATGCTCGCGGACAGCTTCGCTGAACGAGCAGAATATGACTCCATGCTTCATCAACTTCTCTTTGTAAGTGGTAGCGACTGAAACCGAATCAAACACTGCGTCAACCGCCACGCCGGCCAACTGCTTTTGTTCAGACAAAGGGATGCCCAGCTTCTCAAACGTCTTCAGCAACTCAGGATCAACTTCGTCCAGGCTGGCCACGGAGGCTTTCTGCTTGGGAGCGCTGTAGTAGATCATGTCCTGATAATCGACTTCAGGAAAAGTCACGTTCGGCCAATGGCGCGGCTCTTTCATCGTCAACCAATGACGATAGGCCTTCAGACGAAAGTTCAACATCCACTCGGGCTCATCCTTTTTCGCCGAGATCAAACGAACGGTATCTTCGCTCAATCCACGAGGAATGGTTTCTGACTCGATGTCAGTGACCCAGCCATATTTGTATTCTCGGTTTGCGAGTATTTCAGCAGTACTCATTATTCCCCTTTAACTTCCCTCTCAGCTCGCCGAGCGCATTGGCCTGAGATGGCTTTGCAGTTTCACGATTTGATGCAGACGAGCGTCAACTTTCTCTTCGGTTCCGACCAATTGAGCGAGTGTGATCTCAGACAATGCATTTTGCACTACCTCATGTAGTCCAACGATCACCGGCCGGATACCGCAGTCGCTCGTGTGGATACAAACATCCAGCACGCCCGCGTGCGTCTTACAGAAGTGGGCCACGGTGTCTTCGTCGAGAATGCGAATCACTTCGTTGAGCCGAATTTCCGATGCGGGCCGGGCTAACGAATATCCGCCCTTGGTTCCCCGCTGAGCACTGACCAGACCAGCTTTGCTCAAAATCCACATCAGCTTGCCGGCGTTCGCCACCGACAAACCCTCCCGCTCAGCGATCTGTGCCAGCGTCAACGACGGCTCATCGCCTTCCGCGCGCGCCAATTGAACCAGGCACCGCAACCCATATTCTTCTTGAGCTGATATCTTCACTTCTACTCGGATTTCCTTAAGATTCGTGCCGATTATAGCATTCCTTACTTTTTCGTCAAGTATAGACGAGGCGTGAACCATGGCTCAATTGCCAGGAAGATTGTTATGGGTACCGTTCGGGTGGATTTGAGTTATCATTCGCGGGGTCGAAACTATATGGAAAAGCTACCCAACGGCGTCAGGCGCGCCTATCGCGACCTCGCAGACCTTCCGAAGTACCAGCACTTTGTCCGCATTCCCGACCGCATTATTCAGTGCCTCGATTATTTTGGCATTGCCTGCGACCGGACAACTGCCGCAAAGCGCCTGCATGCCTACTATCTTTTCATTGGCGTCGTTGACGACGCAATCGATTCAGGCAGGATCGACGCGGGCAGATTGATTCTTGATTCTCTGCGCACGCTGGCACCTGTGTTCGGTGAAGCAACAAGACACTCGAGCGCCAGACTGATTACAGAAATCCTGAAGTTTCAGATTAGCGATGGGACTTATCCAATGATGTTGGATAAGCTGCAAGACCTTTATGGCGAAGTCGTCAGTGAACGAAGCGCGACCTCGATTGATTCATACATCAGATATCGAAGATCCGTTGGCGCCCTTACCGCCGAATTGTCTTACCTGCTGATTCGTCCTGATCTGAATGATGACAGTGAAAAGCTGTGCGATTTCATGAAGCAAGTTGGCGCCATAGGTTGTCTGGTTGATAGCCTCATCGATCTAAGTGCTGACCGTCGACTTGGTCTACTTGGATTCAAGCCCGGACTGAAGGATTACACAAAACTAGTCGCCTGCATTCTGCGCGACGGGCTGCGATTGTCACTTAAGCATCTCGGACTATTCGGATTATTCCTGCGGGCCATCGTCGACAACGTGCGCGATCGATTCCGTGCGGATCGCAACGTCCTGCACGGTTCGTTTGTTTCCGACAGAAAGGACGAGGCCGCCAGTGTGGCCTAAACTTTCCGGCAAATTCTGGGTGGGTTACGGCGCGGCAGTTTTGGGCATCACGACCGCGACGGGTTTGCTAAAGCTGTTCGGTCCTCATGTCAATCCAACGACAACAGCGCTCGGATTTCTTTTGGTCGTTCTCTTCGTGGCTACTGCCTGGGGCTCGCGCCCGGCAGTGTTTGCTTCGCTCTTGGGAGTCGCCTGCTTCAATTTCTTTTTTCTGCCCCCATTCGGCACCTTCGCGATTCGCAATCCAGATAACTGGGTTGCATTCTTTGCTTTCTTGATCACGGCGTTTACTGCCGGGCAGCTTTCCGCGCGCGCCAAGCGACGAGCCGAAGAAGCCGAGTCCGCCAAACAGGAGATCGAGCGGCTCTATTATCAACTCCAGGACACCTTTGAACGTTCCAGTCAGGCCAAAGCGCTCAAGCAAAGCGAACGGTTGAAGTCGGCGCTCCTTGATGCGGTTACTCATGATTTGCGCACACCGCTCACCTCAATCAAGGCCTCTGTGACGACGTTGCTCTCAGAGTTGTACGCCGTTGAGCGGAACGAATCCGGGGCGCTGCTCGGCAACGACGGCCGCAAAGAATTGCTGCAAATTATTGACGAGGAGGCTGATCGTCTTGATCGATTCATCGAAGGCCTGACGAAACTGGCGCGCATCGATGCTGGTGAGATGTATCTACGCCGGCAGTTGTGCTCGATCGATGAAATCATTACCGCGGCGCTCAAGCGTGCAGAACCGCGCACGCGCGGACATCAAATCGAAGTGTGGATTGAAGACGAATTGCCCCCGGTCAAAGTGGACGAGCCCGCTATTGCAGAAGTTATCTACACGCTCATCGACAATGCCGCAAAATATTCGCCGCCGCAGACCCCGATCCGAATTAGTGCGACTCCGAAAGATGACGGTACCATTTTACTGAGCGTCGAAGACCAGGGACCAGGGATTCGCGAAGACATGCGGGAGAGAGTATTCGAAAAGTTCTTCCGCGCCATGCGTGACGGCGACGTCGGCGATCGCAAGTCTGCCGGCACTGGCATGGGGCTGGCGATTGCGCACGGCATCGTTGCTGCGCACGGTGGCCGGCTTTGGATCGAAGACGCGGCCGACCATCGCGGCTCGAAGTTCGTGGTCGCCTTGCCCACGGGAGACGATAGAACCGAGACGATTCATCGTCCGGACTGATGTGGCACGCGCATCTTGCGCGTGATTCACGGGCGCGACGCCCGTGCCACGGAGGTTTAGTTAGCTCATGGAAGCAAAACAGCGCATTCTGGTGGTTGACGACGAGCCGCAACTCACGCGCGTCCTGCGCCGCAGCTTGATGGCCAAAGGTTATGATGTGCGCATCGCCGGCGACGGTGAATTCGCGCTGCAGACTTTTCGCGACTGGCCCCCGGCCCTGGTGATCACGGATCTGGCAATGCCGAATATGAGCGGGCTCGAGTTATGCCGCCGGCTGCGCGCGATTTCGGAAGTTCCGATCATTGTCCTTTCAGTCAGGGGCGAAGAAGCGACCAAAGTCGAGGCGCTCGACGCTGGCGCCGACGACTACATCACCAAGCCGTTCGGCATGGACGAGTTGCTCGCGCGGATTCGCGCCACGCTGCGCCGAAGACCCGCCGCCGATTCCCAATCGCAGATTCTGGAAGTTAGCGACTTTCGCATCGATCTGGAGGCGCATACCGCCACCCAGGGTGGCAAGGATGTGCACCTAACTCCCAAGGAATTCGATCTGATGGTCCACTTCATACGCAATGCGGGCAAAGTCCTCACGCACCGCGCGCTGTTGGGCGCGGTTTGGGGCGGCGACTACACTGAACAGCCCGAATACCTGCGCGTCTTCATTGGACAGCTAAGAAAGAAGATCGAGCCTGATCCTTCCACGCCCCGCTACATTCTCACCGAACCATGGATTGGTTATCGCTTTAATTCGGGCGAGTAACGCAAGTCTGTTAACCTGCGACGATCGCAAATAACCAATTTGCGACACCCGGCTTTACGAACTCTTTATAAACCTCTTACTCCATCCTTACGCCTTCCCTTCTAAGATCATCCCTGGCCGTTTCAGTCGGCTGAAGAACCGTGAATGCGCAACTTCAAAATTCCTTGCCTGAGAGTTCACCGGCAGAAACTCGTCCCATCGAATTGGTGACCGAAAACGGTTTCGCCATCTCGCGTCTGTGGGAGATCAATCGAGTGCCGCCGCCGTCGAACGGAAACTACGCATTCAACGTCCGCGACCCGCAGAGTATGGAGCGGGTAGTAGCTGTCGAGATCGCCGATGACGCGGTCGTACAGATTGAACTGCAGACCAGGTTACGCATTCTGCTTTCCAGCTCTTTCTGGATTTGCTGCGCCGAGCGTCATCTGGCGACTTACGTTTACGAAAACGATGACTACCCTCCCGGCGACAGGCTCCGGGTCGAACAGGTAGATGCTGAGGAATGCATTGAGGCTATTCGATGGGGACGACCTCAATAAAGACGAGATGGAAAAATTTGACGAGGGACACCAATCAAAGAGTGGCACGGGCGTCTCGCCCTTGAATCACGCGCAAGATGCGCGTGCCACGATTTAGGAGGGAAAGCACGTTGGCGACAACGCTTAAGCGCCTACTGGTAGGCAGGGCGAAGAAAACAGATCAGGCTATCCATGAACGTCTAACGAAAAAGACGGGCCTGGCGGTTTTCGCTTCCGACGCGCTCTCTTCCACAGCTTACGCCTCCGAAGAAATCCTGCTGGTGCTCGCCGTAGCCTACGCCGCCGGTCAGGCTAATTCTTTTAACTACGTGGTGCCGATCACTCTGGTCATCGCCGTCGTGCTGACGATTGTGGCGATCAGCTACCGCCAGACTATCCACGCATATTCTTCGGGCGGCGGCGCCTACATCGTCGCGAAGGAAAACCTGGGGACCACGCCAGGGTTGGTCGCGGCAGCGGCGCTTCTGGTTGACTATATTCTTACAGTTTCCGTTTCCATTTCGGCCGGCGTGGCCGCGATCACATCAGCCGCGCAGGGCACGAGTTGGGCATGGCTTGATCACCACAAGGTCTTTTTGTGTCTCGTTCTAATTGCCTTCATTGCCGTCGCCAACCTCCGGGGCGTGCGCGAGTCGGGCGCCATCTTTGCCGCGCCGACCTACGCCTTCGTCGTCAGCTTTCTGTTCATGATCGGTTACGGCATCCTTCATTATTTTCTTTATCCCGGCGCTGTCGCGCCCGCTGCCACTGAGAGCCTGAAGTTGGCCGAGGGTTATCACCTCCAGCCGCTTACTTTATTTCTCCTGCTCGGCGCCTTCTCGAATGGGTGCGTTGCCCTAACTGGTATCGAAGCGATCTCGAACGGCATTCCTGCGTTCAAGCAGCCGGAATCGCGCAACGCCGCGACGACGCTCACCTGGATGGCGGTGCTTCTGACGACGATGTTTATTGGGACGAGTGTGATGGCCTACTTCTATCACGTGCACCCGCATGAGAACGAGACCGTTATCTCGCAGTTCGCGCGCATCATCTTCACCGGGCCGATGGGTTGGTTTTATTATGTGATTCAGGGCACGACCGCTCTGATTCTGATGCTTGCGGCGAATACTTCATTCGCCGATTTTCCGCGCCTCG
>DATHHW010000167.1:0-4033 GCA_035317005.1 Pyrinomonadaceae bacterium
CCGTCGGTTCAGAGATAGCTGCAATTCTGAGCCGAGCGATGGCGTTAAGCGCGGAAGATCGTTATCCAACTGCCAGTGAGTTTCGCGGGGCTTTGCGGCGGGTAGGTCGCATGGACTCGTCGTCAGCGAAAATGATCGCCGATCCTTCCATTGCAGAGTCCGTCGGTGATGCGACCCTTAACACAATGGTCGTCAGGAAAGCTCCGTCAATTGATCCGTTCGATAGTTACTCGATCCTTAAGCCCGCCGAGACCACCTGGTTGACTCCAAAGCAGGGCCGTCATCCAGGAGTAATAGCCGCCGTTCTGGTGTCCGTTGTGATCGCCATCGTCAGTGCGTGCTACAGCTTTGGTTACTTGATCGATTCGAGGGCTTCTTTGGTGGACTTTGCTAAAGCGTCGTCAGGCAAAAACGAGAGCAATCCCGCAACCGCCCATCAAAACAAATCCGAGAAGCCGCGCCCTAACGCATCCGGCGTCGCGATGCCCTCCGCCCCTCCTGCCGAATCGAATCGAAAGAACGAAAAGCAAAAGCGTCCGGCGCGTCGCCCTGACCCCCATCCGAAGAGCCCGAACGTCACACCGCCGCCATTTTCGATAGCTCCTTAAATCTGTGTCCGCGAAGCGGGGCAGTAGCCCGACCGTAAGGGAGGGCTCGTCGCGCTGTTGATTGGAGCCCTCCCTAACGGTCGGGCTACTGCACCGCCTTACATCGGTCCATAAAACTTCCAACTGGATCTAAAGTCACGCGTCAATTTCTGGTTCGTCAGGATCGCCCGCACCATCTCAACCGGCATGCGGTTTTCTTTGTAAATCCAGTCGTGGAACGCGCGGTTGGTCATCTTTTTCGAATCGACCAGCTCTCGATGCAGCGAATAAAACTGGAGGCCGCCGATCAGATAAGCGATCTGGTAGAGCGGCCCGTAACTCCCATCAAACGATCGCCGCACTTCCGCGGTAGCGTTGTCGCGTTCGTGCCCGACGCGGTTCACCAGAAAGTCGATGCACTCCTGCGGCGTCATCTTTTCTAGATGAAAGCTGAGCGAAAAGATGATCCGGGCACAACGGTGCATACGCCAGAAGAGCATGCCGATGCGATTCTCAGGCGTTTTGGGAAAGTTCAGATCCCAGAACAACATTTCCCAGTAGAGCGCGCCGCCTTCGGTCCAGAAGGGTGTGCCGAATAGACCCCGATAGGGTCGGTAACGCGCATTCATGTAACCCTGCAGATGGTGACCGGGAATCAATTCATGAAAGACGGTAGCGCGCGCGAAGTGCGGGTTATTGCCACGCATGCTCATTATCTTTTGCTCATGCGACATTGTGTTGGTGGGAAAAGAAACCAGAATCACTTCGCCGCCCAGAAAGAACGGACTAACCAGTTGCCGCTCCGGCGTCATCATTTCCATTCGCCACGTGTCTCGCGCGAGTTGCGGCACCGTAATTAGGTCCTTGTCGTCGACAAACTTGATTGCTTCGAGCGCCAGGTCCCGAATCAACTCAGGCTGTTTGCCGGGCTCTACGTACAGGTTCTTGACATGCTCCAGGGCTTTCTTCCAGTCATCGCCATACCCCAGGTCATGCGAAGCCCGCTTCATCTCTGTCTCGCACCAGGCCATTTCCTTGTTCGCGATCGCAATCAATTCCTCTGGCGTGTAAGGAATCATCTCTGATTGCAATTCGCTCAAGAGCGCGTCGCGACCGATCGGATCGCCGACGATGTCGCTCGCGTCGCCCGCCCGGGCCGGGGCGACCGCGCGCTGTGGTCCCTGGCCAGGCCCTTGCCCTTGTCCGGCGCCGCCACCACCTGGTCCGCCGCTGGTTCCGCGATTCGCCGTTGGGGCGGCAGCTTGTGTTCCTTCAGTGCGCAGACCGACAACCCGCTCGCTCAGAAAAGCGGCATAGGTCGTGAGCGTCTGATCGAGTGTCTTGTAAGGCTCTTCATTCCACCAGGTGAAGAGCGGATCGTAACCATTGTAGAACGTGTACCAGTTTCGCAGACTATTCTTGAGACTATTGATTGCCCCTATCGCGCGGAATGCAACGGTCTTCTTGACCTTAATCACATCAGCGCCCTCGGCTCCCGTTCGTAATCCCGCTTCTACCAATTTGCGCGTGTCGTCAATTTGTTTCTTGAGACTTGTAAGCGATGCCGCGGTCTTAGCCGAATCGATCGGCTCCATTCGCCGGCGGGCTTCTTCCAGATCGATAATTGTTTTTGAGAAGGGAATCAGCGGCGCGATCTCGGCTTGTTGCTTCTCGTCAATGTCCAATTGGCGCAGCTCGTGTTCGAGGTGGTTTTTGAAGAGCAGGTAATCGACCTTTCCTTCCTGACCCATCGAATCGAAGTTCAGTTTTTGGATTCGCTCCAGCGCGTCGCCGTAGAATTTGCGAAACCGTTCTCTACGCACCGTCGAGCTTGCCATCGGATAGGAGCGCAGCAGACTACCGCGATCAACCACGTAGTATTCGATAATCGGCCGCATCTCGCTGTCGGGAGCGTTGACTTCGCTCGCGTCGGGCGCGTCGTTTCCGCTTGTGCCCTTTATGGTTTTAGTCTTTGTGGCCGAGGCATCTCGCGCCGCTTTGCTGTTGGTCTGCGCCGGACTTTGAATCAGGAAGGAGGCGATCAGAATGAATACGGAAATCACGGCAGTGGTCGATGAACTTCGTCCTTGAGTCATTTCATCTCCTTCGGAATCGATATCTGAGACTGCTGCAATGTCTTGTTTCGAGTCCTTCTCCGCATTCTCCGTGTCTACGTGGTGAATCACTGCCCACAATTGGACTCACCACGGAGACACGGAGATCACGGAGATAGACTCTTCAAATTGAAACACCCATAGTTGCTGACGGGCGCATATACTAACGCAAACCGGCCGCGATAGCTCAACCTTAACGCTCATTGAGACTTGCGCCTTCCCAAAAGGCTTTGCTAAGATTCGTCTTCGTAATCAATACGACGGGCGAGTGGAAGACTTGTCTGGTTCGAATTTTTGATAGGATGCTCCGGAAGACCTTCGTCATGAATCGCACTACTACACGATTCTCCTTTTTGATTGCTGGGCCCGCTTTGTAGGCCGGCGACGAAGGCGCTCCTATCGAATCCGATCGTTTGGTTTTAGTAAATCGTGAATAGCAGATAGTGAATCGGTGGGAGCGCTCAGGAGCGATCCTTTTGCGGCTCTGCCGCTTGATGTGCGGAAAGCCTCCGGCTTTCCGTCGAGCCGGTTTGAATGATGTGGAGGCTGCGACTCCGGCGCGAGGCGGAGCCTCGCTAAAGAAGATAGCGATAGATCGGAAAGGCATAGCCTCTCCGCACATCAGGCGGCAAAGCCGCTAACATTGAAGTAAAGTGTTTTAATTAGCGATGAGCGAGATCAACGTACAACTTAAAGACGGCGCGCCGGTACAGGTTCCCGGCTCGACGACTGTTGCCGAAGCGCTGAAGAAGCTCGACCGGGATTTGGCAAAGCAGGCTTTGGCTGCCCGCGTCAACGGCCGAGAAGTTGATCTGGCGTACACGCTGGATGCGCAGGCCAACGGTGATGCAATCAAGATCGAACCGGTGCTGCCGCAGACGCTGGAAGGTTTGGATGTGCTGCGTCATTCGACCGCGCATCTACTCGCGGCGGCGGTGCTCGATTTGTTTCCGGGAACGAAGCTGGGAATTGGCCCGGCGCTGCTCGAAGATCCCCGCTATGGCTTCTTCTACGATGTGATTGCTCCGCGCCCTTTGACTGAGGCTGATCTCCCGGTGATCGAGAAGAAGATGCGCGACATCGCCAAGCGCAATATGCCGTATCGACGCGACGAGATTCCCAAAGCGGAAGCGCTGCGAATCTTTGCCGAGCGTGAAGAACCTTTGAAGTGTGAACTGATTGACGAAAAGGCCGGCGAGGTCGTCAGCGTCTACTACATCGATGGTTCACCGTTCATCGATTTTTGCCTCGGGCCGCATGTGCCGAACACGAATCGTCTACGCGCGTTCAAGGTTTTGTCTTTGGCTGGAGCGTACTGGAAAGGCGACGCCG
>DATHHW010000168.1:0-31572 GCA_035317005.1 Pyrinomonadaceae bacterium
TATGCCCGGTATGCAAATGCCGCCGGCTTCGCCAAATCCGCAAGGCACTCTTGATCAGAAGATGAACATGCCGATGCCAATGGCAAGTCCTTCACCTGGCGATATGGGCGGAATGAAAGGCATGGAAGGAATGCCGGGTACGGATTCGAAGAACATGGGTCCGTTGCTGGTGACGTCCGGCAGTGAAATGGGTGTTCGAGTGGGGCCCAGCGAGTCCAATGTGATGCACATCGGTCAAATGGGCTCCGGCACTTCCTGGGCGCCATCGTCATCGCAGATGCGCATGTGGGACAGTGTATCCGGCAGTTGGCTTTTGATGCTCCATTTCAACGCTGTCGTCGGAGTGAATGCGCAAGGCGGCCCGCGCGGCGTAACGAAACTGGAATCGGAAAACTGGCTCATGCCAATGGCCTTTCATAAGCTGGGCAAGGGCACGCTGCAACTGCGCGGAATGTTCAGTCTCGAACCATTTACGTTTGCGCCGGGAGGCTCACCTCTGCTTTTCCAAACTGGTGAGACATACAAAGGACAGCCGTTAATCGATCGGCAGCACCCGCACGATTTCTGGATGGAGTTGTCGGCACAGTACACGCTGGCGCTGGGCGAACGCGGAACCTGGTACACGTACTTTGGTTATCCGGGTGAGCCCGCGTTGGGACCTCCCGCTTTTATGCACCGCGACTCTGCGTCAGAGAACCCGTCGGCAGCGCTCGCGCACCATTTGCAGGATTCGACGCACATCAGCTTTGGCGTCTTGACCACCGGCTTCACGTATCGCTGGTTCAAGCTCGAAGGCTCGATCTTCAATGGGAGAGAGCCGGACGAGAACCGTTACAACTTCGAAGCCCATCCATGGAACTCACGCTCGGCTCGCCTTACGTTCGCGCCCAACAAGAACTGGGCGATGCAGGTGAGCTACGGTTTTCTGCGCCGGCCCGAAGCGTCGGAACCAACGACCGACATTCGCCGAGCGTCCGCGTCGGTGCAATACAACAAACCATTTAACCGCGGTAACTGGGCTTCCGCTTTCATCTGGGGACGCAACCACACCAGTAGTCCGGGCGAAGCGCACAATCTCAATGGCTACACGGCCGAATCAACCGTGAACTTTCTCGATAAGAACTACCTCTACACGCGGCTTGAATTGGTTGACAAGAATGAATTGCTCCGCGCAAGTGACCGTGCACTCCTGAGAATCAAGGATGACCATCCTTCATTTCGGATCGGCGCTTTCACATTTGGCGGTGTACGTGACGTCTGGAATACCAGGAAGATCTCAATGGCCGTTGGCAGCGATCTAACTTTCTACTCCAAGCCCGCAGTGCTCGATCGACTCTACGGCGCCAACCCTGTGTCGTGGCGGTTATTCCTGCGCCTGCGACCTAGCAAGATGGACATGAGCACGCATGCACTACACGGGAATATGGGCAAGGAGATCAAGCCGGACAAGTGAAGATCGGAAAATAAGCTGCTCATGAACGCGGATAATACGGAGAAGACAAGAGCAGCCACGAAAAAGCACAAAAGGCACAAACAGAAATTCGGCAAATTGGTTTTGCGCTGCTTGCGCGTTTTTGTCGCGAATGCTTTGTCGAGATTTAACTGCTTCTATCCGGGCTCATTTGGCCTGCATCAGGTTCGCTACTAAGATTGCCGTTAGTGAATCATCCAAAGAGGAGCACCCTATAGGAATGAATCCAACTATCCAAACCGCTGCCAGAGATCGCCGCTTGTATATCTGGTTTGCGATTTTCATGCCGATAATCGTACTGGCGGGTTTTGCGCGGACTTATTATCTCAAGGGTTTCTTCGGCAATCCGCCGCTGCCGGGACTGTTGGTCCATGTCCACGGGCTGGTGATGACGTCATGGGTCGTGCTTTTTATTGCGCAGGTTTCGTTGGTCGCCCGGCGCCGCATCAGAACTCATCAACGCCTCGGGGTGTTGGGAGCGGTTTTCGCCGGGGCGATTGTAGTTGTAGGCGTGGCGACGGCGATCGCCGCAGCCGCGCGTGGCGCTTCACCGGGACCGCCGGCGCTTCAGTTCCTCGTGATCCCGCTCGGCGACATGTTGGTATTCGCAATTCTGGTAGGAACTGCGCTGTTCTTTCGCCGCAGGCGACTGGACATTCACAAGCGACTGATGCTGTTGGCCGCGGTGAACCTGCTGGCGCCGGCGATCGCGCGCATCCCGGTAAATTTCATCGCCAATGGCGGCGCGCTGGCATTCTTTGGCCTGACCGACTTGTGCATCCTGGCCTGCGTTGGTTTCGACACGGTCAGGAATCGCCGGCTGCACCCGGCATTTTTGTGGGGCACACTTTTCATCATCGCGGCCCAGCCGCTGCGATTGATGTTGGCGGGAACGGATCTTTGGTTGCGCTTTGCAACCGCGTTGGTAGGGCTTTGGAAGTAATCAGACTGAAGCCGAGCGGCTCAGGGATTCTTCACGGGCGGACGCGGCCTCGGATCGGTTGAGGTTAGCTCGGTCTGCTTCGGGCAACGGCAGGCCCGCCATCTTGGCGAAGAGACGTTCGTACTGATCGACGACATAGTCCCAATCATAGTATTCCAACACGCGCGCCTGGGCCCGATTGCGATACGAATGGACCAGCGAGCCATCGCGCAAAACCCGCTGTAGCTTGTCAGCCAGATCGTTTTCGTCGGTATACGCAATGCCCGCGTCGCCGATGGCCTCGATGTTTTCCGGTGCGGCGAGTGTCAGCACGCAATTACCAAAGCCCATCGCCTCGAGCAACGCCGGATGTGTGCCGCCGACTTCGGTGGCATGAATATAGCAGTAAGCGTTTTGTTGCAGCGCGCGATAGTCGCGGCCGAACACAAACCCGGTGAAGACGATTCGTCGATCGCGGCGCGCGCGCGCCTTCAGGTCATTGATGTACTCGCGCGCATAAGGAGCATCGCCAACGATCAATAGTTTGTGCGCGGTGCGGACCCGCTTGAACGCTTCGATCACCAGGTGTGCGTTGTTCTCAGGCTCTAAGCGGGAAACGTAAAGCACGTAGCGGTTCGGCTCGACGCGCCAGCGACGCACCATGGGATCGGGACGTCGCTCGACTTCGGCGCCGTAGGCGATCATGGTTGACGCCGCCCGGTATCGGGCCTGGTAGTATTCCTGAATCACCCGGGCATCGGTAACGGTTTCAGTCGGCAGGATGGTAGCCAATCTCTCGGCCATCAAATAATACCGGCGGGCAATCGAGTTCCACTTCTTACGCTTATGCTCCAGCCCGTCAACGTTCAGCGCGACAGGTGTGCCGGTGAGCCGCAGGATCGAAGCGAACGGCGCGTTGGCCGCGTTGCAGATCAGCGCGGCATCGTAACGTTTTGGCACCGCGTGCAACGCCGAGAGAAAAGTATGTACGATGGTGTCGAAGTATTTATGTCGAATGGTGGGCAGGACTTTCAGCTTGACGCCCTGGAACTCCAGTTCGCGCGGGCTGACATAGTGGGCCCGGCAGTACACGGTAACGTCGTGGCCCCGGGCGGCCAGCCTGGTGGAAAGATGTTCAGCGAAGGTTTCGAAGCCGCCATAGTTGGCGGGAATTCCTCGCGTGCCAAGAATCGCGATGCGCATAGTCAGAAAGTAACAAAGGAATCAGCCGGGTCTTTTATCAGCTGTCTCTTCCGTCGGTCCTCTTCCTTGTTGCAGCTCGCTCGTAAACGCCGAGAGTCAGCTGCGCGGTAGTCTTCCAGTTGAAATTTCTTGCTCTCTCAAGACCCTTTGAGCGCAAGACCGCACGATATTCCGAATCATCTATTACCTGCGTGAGGGCCTTAACCAGAGCCTGAGTATCGAACGGATCAAACAGCAAACCCGCTTCACCGACAACTTCCGGAAGGCTGGTTCGATTTCCCGCAATCACCGGTACGCCGCATTGCATCGCCTCGACTACCGGCAAGCCAAAGCCCTCGAAGTAGGAAGGATAAACGAAACAGATGGCGCCGCTATATAGTCCGGGAAGGTCCCGCTCAGCGACATAACCCGTAAATAAAAGGTCGTTGCCGAGAGCGTTTCGTTCCGCCGCCCTAAAGGTTTCGCTATCAAGCCAACCACGTTTTCCAGCCAGGACAAGCTGGGGAAGCTTAAACCCTGGACGAACTCCGCGCAAGCATGAATATGCTTCAATTAGTCGGACCAGGTTCTTCCGCGGTTGAATGGAACAAAGCGAAAGAATGTAATTCTCCTGAATCCCGTAACTTTCGCGAATCCTTCTCAGTTCTGTTTCATTATCAACGGGCAAAAAATTTGGCGGCGCTGCCTCCGGGGTGACCGTAATCCGCTGGGGCGCAATTCCGTAGGTAGCGCTGATGTCGCGACGCGAATACTCGGATACCGTGATGATATGCGCCGCTCGCCGCGCAGTCATTCGCACCGTCAGCCGCATTTGCATCCAACTGCGCCGGTTGAAAGTTTCGGGCAAATGCTCGAAAGCCAGATCATGAATCGTGGTGACGACCGGACAAGGGGCAAATGGCGGAGCGGTGTATTGAACGTGCAAGACATCGACCGGATTGCGCCGCAGTTCCCGGGAAAGCGTCAGCGGAATCCGCACGAGCGGCGTGTGCGGCAAGGTTTGCTTGACCTTGAAGTTAGGCCAACGCCGATCGAAGCGCTCGATAGCGGCGCGTTTGGTTACGTATAGAGTGTAAAGATTGGTCTGATCGATCTCGGCGAGGGCCTCGATCAGGTTGATCGCGTAACTTTCATTGCCGCCGAGTTCAGCTCCGACGGAATGCGCATCGATTGCGATGTGCAAAATCGCTCCAGGTTAGTGAGAGAGCCTTAGTAGCACAGACTTCAGTCTGTGATTCGAGCATCAAGATCACAGACTGAAGTCTATGCCACCTGCTATTCTTCTTTGACCGCGGACTCTCGGCCTTTGGCTGCCGCAGCTTCGGCGGCGGCTCCGGTCTGACGCGTATCGCGCTCGCGGATGCGCGCTGCTTTACCGCGCAGACCACGTAAGTAGTAAAGCTTCGCGCGCCGCACGTGGCCCCTCTTCACCACGTCTATGTGGTCGACGATCGTCGCGTGCAGCGGAAAGATTCGTTCCACGCCCACGCCGAAACTGGTCTTGCGCACAGTAATTGTTTCGCGGACGCCGCCATGCTTGCGGGCGATGACTACACCTTCGAAAGCCTGCAGGCGTTCTTTGGTTTCGGATTCCTTAATCCGCACGTGCACGCGTACGGTATCGCCCGGCTGAAAATCCGGAACGCTGGTTTTGAGTTGCGACTTATCGACGCTGTCTAAGCGGTTCATTACTTACTCCATTTCAGATTGTGATTTGAGATTTTAGATTTGCGATTGCTTTCTTGAACCGCCAGTTCGCATTTCCCGCGGCCGGCAAAATCAAAAATCGAAAACTCACTTCAGCAAATCAGGTCGGTTTCGCCTGGTCTTTTCCCGCGCTGCCTCACGACGCCAGCGCGCGATCTCGGCGTGATTGCCATTCAACAAAACTTCCGGGGCGCGCATCCCTTCGAACTCCGGCGGCCGCGTATACTGCGGACAATCGAGCACGCCGTCTGAGAAAGATTCGTTCGTGGCCGACGTTGCGCTGCCCAACGCTCCGGGTAACAGACGAACGGTCGCGTCAACTACCACGAGCGCGGCCGGCTCTCCTCCGGAAAGGACGTAATCGCCGATCGAGATTTCATCCGTCACCAGTGCTTCGGCAACTCGCTCGTCAACGCCTTCATAACGGCCGCAGATCAAAACCAACTGCTCGCTGCCCGCAAATTCGGCGGCAATCGCCTGCGTGAAAGGCCGTCCCTGCGGCGAAAGCAACACGACGCGCCTTCCGGCGGGGAAGCTTTCGCGGCGATTGGCGCCCGTTAGCGAGGCAACTGCTGCAAAGATCGGGTCGGGCTTTAACACCATGCCGTCGCCGCCGCCAAAGGGCCGATCGTCCACGACGTGATGTTTGTCCCGGGTCCAGGCGCGTAAATCGTGCGCCCGAATATTCACCAAACCCGCGGCGCAAGCCCTACGGACAATTCCATAATCAAACGCTTCGCGAAAGTAATCCGGGAAGATCGTCACGATATCGACGCGAAGCGGTTCCATCTACAATTCCAAAAGCCCATCGGGAGGATCGACGCGAACAATTTTTCGTTCGATATCAATCTCAACGCAGATATCGTGCGCCATCGGGATTAGGAATTCGCGCCCTTCATCACCTGCGACGACCAGAATCTCTACTCCACCGGTGCGCATTATTTCGCGAACCTGGCCGATCAACTTTCCATCCAAAGCCTCGACGCGACAACCGGCCAGCTCCCAGTCGTAGAACGTATCTTCCGGTAGTTCGATTCGTTCGCTCTCCGGAATCCCGAGCTGAAATCCCGCCAGCTCCTTCGCCGCATCAATCGAATCGTAGCCGGCGAACTTGAATATGATTCGATTGCCTTGGAACCAATGCTCTTCAATTTGCAAAGATCGGCGATTTCCATCCGGCGCGATTGCAATCACACTATCGAGGTCTTCGAAGCGTCCGGGAAAATCCGTATAAAGATCGGCCACCACTTCTCCGCGCAGCCCCCTCGTCCGGGCCACGCGCGCGACGACGATTAAGTCATCAGCCGCTTCACTCAACGACGTCCAGTACGAACCGGCGATGCTTCTTCAAGCCGGCGGCGTAAACCAACGAGCGCAAAGCCCGCACCGTGCGGCCTTGCTTCCCGATCACTTTGCCCATGTCAGGCTGGGCCACGCGCACCTCGATGCGCGTAGTTCCGTCGCGCTCAATCTCGCGCACGTCGACTGCTTCCGCATCATCGACGAGAGCTTTGACGATCATTTCGACGGTTTCGCGCATAAAATCTATCAAGGACTTGTTTAGACGCGGCACTTATGTCGCGCTCGTGAAGGGCGGACCCAGTCCGCCTCTAAACTTTATGCAGGCTGCGTCTCTGCCGCCGCCACACTTTCAGTTTTCGCGGCCTGTTTGATCAACTGCCGCACAGTGTCGGTCGGTTGGGCGCCCTTCTCGATCCAATAACGAACGCGTTCGGCCTTGAGTTTAATCTCGGCCGGCTGCCGGGTAGGATCGTAAGTGCCCAGGTTTTCCAGGCACGCACCATCACGCTTCGACTGCTTTTCCTTGACCACGATACGGTAAGACGGTCTTTTCTTAGCGCCCATGCGCATTAATCTGATTGCTAACAAGTGTCTTTCCTCCAGCTAACTTGGCGGGCACTAGCCCGCTTCTACACGATAAATTCTGCTTAAGCGAACAACTATCGTCGCTTCTTCTTTTTCTTTTTCTTTCTTCGCGACGATCCAGGCAGGCCCGGCATGCCGCCCATCCCACTCATCCCACTCATCATTGCGTCGCCGCCATCGCCTTCCATTCCCTGCATGCCGGCCATCCGGCGCATCATCTTGCCGCGCAAGCCGCCGCCGCTGAACATCCCTTGCATCATGCGCCGCATTTCGGTGTACTGCTTGATGAGCGAGTTCACCTGCGCCACTGTCGTCCCCGAACCCCGCGCGATTCGCCGGCGACGGTTCGCGTTCAGGATTAGATGATTCGCGCGCTCTTCGCCGGTCATCGAATCAATGATCGCTTCGGTGCGCCTCAATTCTTTCTCCATCAACTCAGTCTGCTCGTCCGTCAAATCCGGCATGCCCACGCCGCCGAGGAGTTGATCCGGCAACAACTTGAGAATCTTTGAGAAAGAACCGAGCTTTTTTACCTGCCTGAGCTGCGAACGAAAATCATCGAGCGTGAACTGGTTCTTTTGCAGCTTCTTGAGCTGCGCCTCGGCTTCGTCTTGATCGACCTTGTCCTGAACCTGTTCGATCAACGACAGCACGTCGCCCATGCCGAGGATCCGCTGAGCCACGCGATCGGGATAAAACGGTTCGAGCGCGTCGTACTTCTCGCCCACGCCCACAAACTTCACCGGCTGTCCAATGACCTGTTTGATCGACAGGGCCGCGCCGCCGCGCGCATCGCCATCCATCTTCGTCAGGACAACGCCGGTAATGCCGATCCGGCGATGAAACTCTTCCGCCGATCGCACCGCGTCCTGTCCGGTCATCGCGTCGGCGACGAAAAGGATTTCGACCGGATGGGTTTCGCTCTTGATGCTGACCAGCTCTTCCATCAACTCATCGTCGATGTGCAGGCGGCCGGCTGTATCGATCAGCAGCGTGTCATAACCAACATCGCGCGCCTGTTGCAGCGCGGCGCGGGTCAACTCGAGCGGATCATTCGTCTCAGGTTTTTCAAAGATCGACTGGCCAGTAGCTTGTGCTATGACCTTTAACTGTTCCCGCGCCGCCGGACGGTAAACGTCAGTTGAAAGCAGCAGCGGCTTGCGGTCCTGGTTCTGCGCCAGCCAACGCGCAATCTTTCCCGTCGAAGTCGTCTTGCCCGAACCCTGCAGGCCGACGATCATAACAACGTTCGGGATCGTTTTAGTAAAGACCAGCCGCGAAGATTGGCCGCCCAGCAGTTCGACCAACTCATCGAACACGATCTTGACGACCTGTTCGGATGGCTTCAGCTCCAGCCAGACCTGCTGGCCTTCGGCTTTCGCCTTGACCGACGCGATAAAGTCTTTGGCGACCTTATAATTGACGTCCGCTTCCAGGAGCGCCAAACGAATTTCACGCAAGGCGGCGTCGACATGCTCTTTGGTCAGGACGCCTTCGCCGCGCAGATTCTTCAGCGTCCGCTTCAGTTTGTCGGAAAGAGACTCGAACATACGTTGCTAGACGAAGATTCCCGGTCTACGCGGAAACAAGCATGATAAGGGCGGGTCTGAGGGGTGTCAAGGAATGGGCTGGGGGCCTGATATGATGTCAGACCTCCGGCTTTGCGAACCTGGGAGCCTGAAAGGATTCATTGAAGGAGTTTCCGGCTATGCCGCCTGATGTGTGGAAAGGCTCCGCCTTTCCGTGAGGCATTTTTCAACTGTAGTCCGAGGCTACGCCTCGGGAGTCGGAGGCAGAGCCTCCCGGAACAATAAGGGGAAGCAGCGGAAAGGCGGAGCCTTTCCGCACATCAAGCGGCATAGCCGGAAACTGAACCGGCCGGTATTTATTGGCGCCGTCGGATGAACACGCGCGCTCATGAGGTGGTCGAAAGCAATATTTGCAGGTCTCAGGTGGCGGCTGAATCAAAGGAATGCAGGGAGAGCTCTCCAGACTTGCCCGTCAGGAGCAAAATGTCTCTAGAAGGAGAAGCGGGTAAATTGTCATGCGGGCTATAAACATTGCGCTCCCCCGGAGCGCGCGCAATCGCGTTCTCAGATTTAGCCTTCTGATCGGACTCCTTGCGGGCATATCTTTTGACGCCGCGATTCCAAGCGCGACGCAAACGCCAACCACCACCAATCAAAAATCCGAATTCATCGCTCCCGGAATCGAGCACCTCCAAATCACGCGCGGTTACAAATCAGACAAAGAAGCGACCGGTCCGTGGTTCATCAACATGCTGCGTATTGATCTCAGCCGGTCGCGCCTGCGGCTGGTTCATGCGCTGGACGAGGCGGTGGGTCTGGAAACAACCAGCTCGATGGCGGCGCGCCATGGAGCGCTGGCTGCGGTTAACAGCGGCTATTTTCGTACGACGGGTACTTATCGAGGCGACTCAGTGGGAGTCGAAGTGCTGAATGGAAAGCTTCTGAGCGAACCGAACAGCGTCCGCGCCGCGGTCGGTTTGATTGAAAGAGCCGGCCAACAGGAATTGATCTTTGGTCACACCAAGTTCGACGGCGAGATCGTTTCGGGCGCGAGTGCGAAGTGGCACCGGCGTCTCGCCCGTGAAAACACGCGCAAGGTGCGCGTGCCACAACCGAAACACGCTGTCAATGGATTGAACCGGCCGCGATCTGATAACGAACTGATCATTTTCACTCCGGAGTTTCATCGCACTACACTCACCGAGCCGAACGGCCTCGAGCTCGTCGTGCGCCGTGGTCGAGTGGTTGAAGTGCGAGATCTGAGAGGCAGCACCGTGATCCCCGCGGACGGTTTTGTGATTTCAACTTCAGGCACAGCCCGGGAATGGGCGCTGAAGGAACTACGCATCGGGGCGCGATTGCAATTGAAACTGACTCTGTCGCCCATTGAAACAGAGAAGGCAAATTGGTGGAAGAAAGCAACCAGCGTTATCGGCGGCGGTCCCCAATTGATAAAAGACGGACGCGTTGAGATCACCAATGCCGCGGAAAAAATCCTGCCGAGTTTTGTTAATGACGGACATCCTCGCACCGCGATCGCCAGGTTGAAGTCAGGACAGATCCTGCTGGTTACCGTCGATGGTCGTCAGCCGGGGGAAAGCATCGGCATGTCTCTGACCATGTTGGCGGATTTGTTACTCGAGTTCGGCGCCGTCGAGGCAATTAATCTCGACGGCGGCGGATCGACGACGATGGTCATCAGGCATAAGTTGGTAAATAAGCCTTCTGACGCTACCGGCGAACGCCCGGTGAGTGACGCCATCCTCGTCTATCCACGTTAGAGTTCGGCCGAAAGAAACCATTCCGGTCTTGATGCAGTCTGAAAATGTAATAAGCCTCGGAATTAGGTTGGAGATAATTAGCCCTTCCTGGCCAAAAAGTCCTTATTGACCGTTTAATCACGTAAATGGATCAGTGCGACGATTGCTAAGTGCGTGACGCCCGTGGCGGACTGTGGTATTTTCAGGTCGTTTGAACGTGATCACGCGCCGCTCTCGAGCCCGTCTTGTCCTGCCTTTGGACTTCAGAGATGAAAGGCGCAAGTCATTGAGCTTTTACTAACTTACTCGGACTTGTCACGAAAGTTGCGGCATTAGGCGATCACCCTTTCACGGGAACTTACCCGCTTGAGCAAAGAGAAGCACAATCCCGACAACGCGGTTGTCGATCTGGAGCACGCCCGCGTGCGGCTGCAGTCGCGCGCCGGCAAGTCGTCTCCGGAAGCCCTGGCTGACGACCTGGAAGTTGTGCGCGGCTTACTCGATCAGGGGCTGACTACCGAAGCGCGTTCGCGTCTCAACCTGCTGCTCGCCCAAACCCGGACCCAACCC
Source organism: Pyrinomonadaceae bacterium (assembly GCA_035317005.1). Lineage (GTDB taxonomy): Bacteria > Acidobacteriota > Blastocatellia > Pyrinomonadales > Pyrinomonadaceae > UBA11740. The sequence goes on from DATHHW010000168.1 coordinate 11,050, forward strand.
GCGCTGCTGGCCCAGGCGCGTTGGGCTTTGTCGATCGCGCTCGAGATGCAGGGTCAATATCGCGAGTCACTCGATGCGGTCGCGATGTATGAGGACACCGACGCGCGCACCAAGCTTGATCCAACTTTGAGTGCACGACTGCGGGTGCAAATTGCGCTGGCCTATAACTACAACGGCGATCACCCCAAGGCCGTGGCCCTGCTGAAAGCGACGCAGCGCGACGTGCCGGAAGACGGCCCCGAAGCAGGGGCGGTTTACGCCGCGTTGGCCCGCGTCTATCGAAGCATCAGCGAGTATCCAATCGCCCGCGATTATTCGCATCGCGCGCTGGAAAGTTATCGGCAGAGCGGTGATTGGCGCGGATTGGCCGAGAGCTATTTCGGATTGGGCGTTGCGGATATTCAGGAAGGAAAAACCGAGCAGTCTTTGGAGAACTTCGGGCAGGCCTTGAAGCTGATCGGCGATCACCCGGCTAGCTTTCAGCTTGGCCGTATCTACTCGAACATGGCCGGCGCGTGCTGGTTTTTGAAGCAGCCTCAACAAGGGATTCGTTATCTCGAAAAGGCGACCGGCTATTACGAGCGTACCGATCATAAGAAGAGCGCGGCCGACGCCTATAATAATCTCGGCGTAAATCTGGTGCTGATTGGCAAGTGGGATCGTGGCCAGCAAGCGCTGGAACGCGCGCTGGCCCTGGCCACCGAAGCTGACATGCAGGGCGCCGAAGTGCCGATGATTCTGGACTCGTTGGGTGAGCTGTGCACGCTGCGCGGAGATCTTGACGAAGCCGAGAGTTATTTACAGCGCGCAGTAACGCTGGCCAATGAACGCGGGAACAAGTGGTACCAGGGACAGACGCAGCGCACGCTCGGCCGGTGCTATTTGGCAATGAAGCGAGGTGCTGAGGCACGGGCCACGGCCAAGACGGCGCTGGAACTCGCCGAAGAGATCGGCGATCGACAGGCGATCTGCGAGTCGCGGCTTTTGTTTTCCGAAGCCTCTCTGGAATGCGGCGCGACAGACGAATCAGCCGAGAATGTTCAGAAGCTGGCGCAACTGATAACAGATTCGCCCGCCGACCTGCTCTTGTCAGGAGAGGCACAGCGGCTGCACGGGCTGCTGGAGATGGCACGGGGCGATGCAGCGATGGCGGCGCAACACTTCGGTCGCAGCGTTTCGATTTTCGATCTGCTCGGTGATCGCTATCGCAGCGCCCGCGCGCATTACGAACTGGGACGCGCTTATGCCATGGCCCAGCCCGAACGCGCGGCTGAGCATCTATCGCGCGCCGTAAACATCTTCCGGGAATTAGGGGCGCGGATCGACCTGGATCGCGCGGAAACAGCTTCCGCCGAACTCGATCAGACCAGACCGCAGCAGTTGCTGCAGCGCGACACCGTCGTGCAACTGCTCACCTTGCGTCTGGCGGAAGCTGTCGCCTCACGCGAGTTACTCCTGCGCGAGCTGGCCGCGGTAATTCGTCAGGAAACCAACTGTAACAAGATCGTCGTGATCGAGCCGGACGAAGGCGGTCGACAGCGAGTGGTCATTGCTCACGGTTGTGTCAAAAATGAAAGCACGGCCCTGGCTGATGAGTTTGCGACCCTGAAGAAGCAATCTCAGATCGACTCTTTCTCGAAGAAACAAAATGTCGCAGTCATTGCTTTGAAGTCCACCAACGCGCCCCCGGCCACGCTTCTGATTTCACCGCGAGAACGCGCTGAACTTCCCGGCGGCCTTTCGCTGGATCCCTTGTTGCGCGTGGTTGAGTTGGGAATGGACGTCTGCGCTTTGCGCATAAGGGGCCGCGCCGGCCATGGACTTGAAGAAGAAAGCGCTCTGGCCGGTGCCAGTCTGATGCCCGGGTTTATCCATTCCAGTCCGGCCATGACGCGCCTGGTCGAAGAGGTCCACAAGATTCGCTCGTCGGATGTAACGGTGCTGGTCACTGGCGAGTCGGGCACGGGAAAAGAACTCGTCGCCCGTGCGATTCACGCTCTCTCGTCCCGGCGAGACAAGGTTTTTGTTCCCTTCAACTGCACTGCGGTGCCGAAAGAACTTTCCGAAGGTTATCTTTTCGGCTATCGACGCGGCGCGTTCACGGGAGCCGTAAAAGATTCAGCCGGCGTAATCCGCACGGCGTTGGGCGGGACACTTTTTCTTGATGAGATAGGCGACTTGCCGCTCGACGTGCAGCCAAAGATTTTGCGTTTCCTGCAGGAAGGCGAGATTCAACCTCTGGGCGAGCAACGGCCGGTGAAGGTCGACGTGCGGATCATCGCCGCGACCAATAGTGATCTCGAAGAGATGGTGGCGCAGGGCAGGTTTCGCGAAGACCTCTACTATCGATTGAATGTGATCCGTCTGCGAGTGCCGCCGCTGCGTGAGCGCCGCTCGGAAATTCCCACGATCGTTAATTATTACGTCAATCACTATTCCGCAAAATTTGGCCGCAGCGACATTCAGATCACGCCACAGGCAATCGACCTGTTGATGGTTGCTGAGTGGCCTGGCAACGTGCGCCAGCTCTGCAACGAAGTCCAGCGCGTGATCGCCCGCAGCGACGATGGCACGATCATCACGCCGGAACAGCTCTCACCCGAGTTACGCCACATGGGCGCACCGGTCACGCCTCAGGGCACGGTTACCCCGTTCAGTGGCGTCGGTACCGGCCCTTCGGTAACTGTCCCACTGCAAAACGTCACGCTGGCCGATGCCCTGGCCGAGGTCGAGCGCCGCATGATCGCCGAGGCGTTGCGCAAACACAATGGCAATATTTCGCGAGCTGCGCGCGAACTGGGTCTCACTCGCCGGGGCCTCTACCTTAAACTCGACCGGCATCAGATGAGCGCCAGCGCCTAGTTTGACGCCCGGTGTTTCCGCAACCAATCTCCTTTATTAACGTGTAAGCTCTGTTGCGGCCTCGCGTCTGCGAGGGCTTCGGTCCCAGAGGGACCAAATGTTTATAGAACTTGGACCAGAAAGACCTTTGAAGCTCCTAAGGAGCGAAACATTTCGGTTTTGCTAAAAGCCACATTGGGCTCCTCCGGAGCTGGAAGAGTTTCTGGAAACCGAGCTATAAACATGCGGCCGCTCTGCGGCCAGGACACGACTGGGGATAGAACTTTAAAGACCTCACGTTAGCTTGGCACGCCTCGGTTTGCGCCGCTTCGCGACAGGCGTGTATCCTTTTTAATGAACGTTTGGCTTTTGAAGGTAAAGTAGAAGTAATGACGGCGAAACTTAATCTGGCGAGCGACCCTTTTCGCAATCGCGCGCTGCCGTGGACGGTCTCGGTAATTGTGGCCCTCGCGTCTTTCATTGCCCTGGCACTAATCGCCAAGTCGACCATTCAGACGAACGCTAAGGTCGCGACTACTCAAGCTGATGTAACCAAGCTGCAGAAGGACATCAACGCTCTTAATAACCGAGCAGAGGCGATCAAAATAGCCCTAACGCCGGAACAACAGCGGACGCTTAAGTCCGCGCACGGGCTCGTCGATCGCAAGAAGTTTTCCTGGTCGATACTGTTTGCCGATCTGGAAGCTGCCTTGCCGGGTGGCGTGCGCGTTTCGCGCATCGTCGTTAACCAGGTGCGGGTCCAGGACGATCGCACGATCGCGAATCTCGATCTTACCGTTGCCAGCAAGAATCCCACGCTGATTACGGAAATGATCGCAGACATGGAGCGGCAGGGAGTCTTTCACGCTGAGCTGCGAACGCAGACTCTGCAACGGGGCCGGGATGAGAGTGGCGCCGAGTATGAAATGGACGTGCGCTACGTGCCACGCGCCGGGGTGCCGATTGCACCGGGCGAGAGGAACAACCGGCCGGTTGATACCGCGAGCGAGAAGGGCAAAACGCGATGAGCCAGGAGCAACCGATGCAGAGTCCGGCAGTGGCTGAGCGCCGGCAGATTCGCTTCGACCAATTGAAGCGCGCGCGCGCCTTGAATGCGATTGGCCTTCCAGAGCTGATCGCTCTTGCCGGCGCTGCCGCGCTTGCCTTGATCACCGTCTTTGCTTACTTTTACTTTTATCTTCCGGCACATTCTCGTTTGACTTCGACTGAACATGAACGCGAGCAGCTACAGACCCAACTGCGCATAGCGGAAAAACTTTTCAATCAAACGACAAGCACCAGCGAGGCTGTCGATCAAATGAATGCCAGTGTGAAGGACTTTGAAAGTAATTGGCTGGCCGTGTCCGGGCCAGGCCGCTTGTCGCTCTACACCGAACTTAACAACCTGATCCGAAGCAATGGGCTGCGCAACACCGCCGGCCCGAGTTATGTGCCGCTGGAACCCGCCGGCGTGAAAGCCAAGGGACAATTAATCGACAACGCCGAGAAACAAGGTATTGCCAAGTGGCAAAGCATCTATCCGGGAATCCTGGTGAGTGTGACGGTAGAGGGCCCATACCAGAGTGTCCGTCATTTTGTGCGCGACATCGAGATGAGCCGTCACTTTCTAATTATTAATGCCGTCGAGCTGGAGGGAGTGAGGGACTCCGGCGCAGCGCAGGATCTGCCGACGCCGGTTCCTGTAACGAGAATCGTGGACACGCCACCTCGTGGAGGCGCGACTCGGCCGGGCATGACTACCACGCCGATCGTCCCACCCACGGCCGGCAGTCGCGGCTCGCAGGTGAGCCTGCGCCTCGATCTGGCAATATATTTTCAGCGGCCGGAAGTGAAAAGCGCGCCTGAGGCATCAAAGTAATCAACGCTGTCCCAACCGAGGAACCAACCAGTTCGGGAAGCGTTTAATGAATAGCCCGCAAGAGTTATTAGATCGGACTCAGAGCAATGCAACTTTTTGATCCAAACAATCCGAACGAGAAAAAGAAAATGATCGCCGCTGCCGTGCTCGGCCTGGCCGCGATCGCGGTACTTGGTTATGTGTTCTTTGGCGGTAGCTCAACCAGGACGACGACCCCCAACACCATCGCCAAGGCGTCACCGACACCGAAGATCGCAAAAGAACCCGAGACGCTGGCCGATGATCCGTCGGTCTATCAGCCGGTTAATTACGTTGGCACTCAGCCGGCCGTGTCCGAAGCGAACCGTAATATCTTTGCTTACTACGAACCACCACCACCGCCAGTTAAGCTTCCTTACGTACCGACACCGACACCCGTGCCGCCTCCACCCCTGACGGCTTCTTCGTTGATGCCCTCAAACGTCTATGCGCGCACACCGGGAGATTTTAGTCTTCAGATCATGGGCGACAAGTTCACGCCGGCTCTGCACGTCACGATCGACGGCCGAGACTTACCGACTCGTTTCATTAATGCGCAACAGTTATTCACCACCGTGCCGGCTGCTCTTATTACTAATCCAGGTCCGCGCCAGGTAGGGGTGCGAAGCAACGACGGTCAGCTCTACTCGAATACGATAATGCTGACTGTTACGCCGCCGCCGGTACCGAACTTTACCTATATCGGGATCATCGGCAAGCCGCGCTTCAACGATACGGCTGTGTTGCAGGACAAGAGCAGCAAGGACCTCGTTAATGTGCAACGAGGCGATTTGCTCGGTGGACGCTTTCGAGTTAGCAGCATCTCTGAGAAGGAAGTCGTGGTGATTGATGCGACGCTGAAAATCAGACACACGATTAGTTTCACCCTTGACTCCGCTACGGGCCCGCAGTTCAGACCACCCGTGCGGATCAGCGATGAAGAGCCCCAGTTGTGATTGTCGCCTGCAAATCCTGGACATCGAATTTGAGATTAGTAATGACTAAAGCCGCCTGCTCACGCTCAACAGCTTTTTGCCGTAGGAGCCAGGTCTCTGTGGAACGAAAATCGAAATCCGCCATGAGGATTGACGAGGGTGGCTACGCCCTCGTAGCGCTGCTCGTCGTGATGAGCCTGTTGGCCTTGTTCGCGATGGCCGCCGCGTCGAATGTTACGCAACAGGGCCAGCGCGAACGAGAGAAAGAGGCCATATTCAGGGGCGAACAGGTGGCTGACGCCATTCGCCTGTACTACCGCAGCCGGGGTGCGCAGGGAACAAATTCGCTGCCCACGGAGATAGATCAATTGCTGGAAGGTATCCAAATTCCCGGCCGAACAAAGAAATTGCAGATTCTGAGAGTTGCCGCGGCGAAGGATCCGCTTTCTCGCTCTGGCGAGTGGAAGCTGATCGGTCCGACCTCGCAGGACGTTGCCACCCTGGTTCGGAACCTGACCGTTTACAGCGGTGGAGTGCCGCCAACTCCCCGAAACGATTTCAGAGCGCTGGCCGGCCTGATCCCGCAAATGATGAATGTGCTCGACGATAAATCCGAGCATACCGCCCCGGGAGGCGAAGACGACTCGGCAAGTTCCTCCGGCCCTTTCCTGGGAGTGACCAGTCGCAGCCAGCGCAACTCAGTGATCACTTACTATGGTATCGATCGTCACGACCAATGGATCTTCACGCCGCTCTTCCGCTGACCACCCTTTGATCTTCAATTGATCACTCGCGGCCGATCGCAGATCGCAATTCGATCGTCGCGAAGCGACCGTTCGAGTTGCAAACTCAGCGACGCATCACTCATCAACGCGTGCTCGTGTAACGACAAATAGAGAACAAATTGATCACACTCTGAGCGCGCTGAGCACGCTTGCTCGATGACAGGGCGTTGAAGATTTTTCATCCCAGGAGTAATAAATTGTTGACAAGCCTCGAATTTAAGTTTATATAGCAAGATGTTGTGCGCCGTTTTCTCTAGACCACAAGAGTTACTGCAACACACTATCTTGTGGTCATAACCAGAAAGCTAAAGAAGGAGAAACGACACTATGGCAACTAAGAAGAAGGCCGCAAAAAAAGGCGGCGCCAAGAAAAAAGCGGCCAAGAAATCCGCTAAGAAGAGATAGCTCGTTCACGCAGGAAACAACAACGACCACGTTCAAGTGGCGCACATCCTCTGAGGCCTTGAAGGCCCTTTCAAAAGGAACGGCGAACGCTTTTAAGCGCGCCGTTCCTATTATTTTTGTCAGCAGCGCGCACCAGTTCAGAGTTGTAGCGCCGCGATTCTCAACTTATTCTAACGGATCACTGAGTACCGCGGTCGAGAAGGGAAGGAATGCCAGTGCGAGAGTTTGACGAGAGACCATGGGGCAGTTACGAAGTCCTGGAGGAAAGACCAGGTTTTAAGGTCAAAGTGCTGGAAGTGAAACCCGGCGCGCGACTCAGTCTGCAACGACATGCGCAACGCGAGGAACATTGGGTCGTGGTTGATGGGGTAGCCGACGTTGTGTGCGGCGATCAGGAGTTGCAACTACGCAAAGGTCAGCACATTCACATTCCGGCCCAAACCAATCATCGCCTGGGAAACAGCGGCGACGTCAAACTGGCAATCATCGAGGTTCAACTGGGCGATTATCTGGGAGAGGATGACATCGTGCGCCTCGAAGATGACTACCAGCGAATTGAATAAGAAGTAAGCGGGCGCAGTCTGTGAGGCAGCAGCAGGTCAACACGCGATTAACTACGGCAATCCTAAAATCGACTTCACCTTTTCTCTCACCATCTTTTTCGTTTCCGGATCACGGAATGTTGCATGTTCCGCCCCGCCAGGCACGGTCAATGCGACTACGCGGCCCTTCAGTTGAGGGAAACGCTTTTCCAGATCTAATACCCAAGCTCCCTCGTCCTCGTATCTGCGGGTATAGGTCAGGAACTTCGTCGCCGGATTCCCGAGACTGGCATAGCCAAGGAAACTCTCGAGTTTCTTGTCTGCAATCTGCAATGAGGTTGATTGGGGGTTCAAACCGACCGTGGCATCAGCGAAACAGGAACGGTGAATCACGATCAGAGAGGGTTTCTCAAGCAGGACCTGATCTTCTCTGTGCCAAAGCGGACTCGTATTTTCTTTTTCGATGACAATCGGTAAATCTCGTAGAATGTCTGTAATGTCATCCGCGTTCGTCCCGCCATTCTTCCGGGTCTCAGGATCATAAACTCTGTCGGGTAATGGCGAGTCCATCAGCACCACCACGGGCGTCTGTGCCGCGTGATTGGACCAGTAGGCCCTGCCTCTCCAAATAACCATGCTCGCAAGTGTGACCATCGCCACTAACAGAATCGCCCCAACCAGCCACCGCTTTGATCTCGATCGACTCGAAGTAATTACCGCTGCGTCCGGGTTTGTCGCACGTTGGGCGTCTGAGCGTTCGGACGTTTGCGGTGCCACGCTGCGCTGCAGTTCAGCAGCTACACTCAAGCGTTGCTTCAGTCGGCGGAGGTCGTTGAGCATCTCGCGCGAGGTTTGGTAGCGATCATCGAAATCTTTGGTCAAGGCTTTGGTGACAATCCATTCGAGCTCTTCGGGTATCTCCGGCGAGAAGCTCTGCAGCGATCTCGGTTCGCGCTCGAGAATCGAAACCAGGGTGTCGCTGCTGGTGGCGCCGGAAAAAGGTGCGCTGCCCGTAAGCATTTGGTAAATCACCACGCCCAGGCTCCAAATGTCTGTCCGCGCATCCAAAGAGAGTCCGCGTGCCTGCTCCGGAGACATGTAGGCGACGGTACCCATCACTACGCCGGTATTGGTTTTCACCAGCGCCCGGGTGGAGTCTTCGGGACCGGATCGGATGGATTGAGTCTGAGTCAACTTCGCCAGTCCAAAGTCGAGGACCTTGACGATACCATCGCGTCGAATCATGATGTTTTCGGGCTTAACGTCGCGATGCACTATCCCTGCTCCATGTGCGGCGGACAGTGCTGAGGTAATCTGCTCAGCGATGTTAAGCATTTCACCCAGCTTCAATGATCCAGCGGCAATGCGCTGTCCCAGAGTCTCACCCTCAATGAATTCGCTGGCGATGTAATGCCGGCCATCAGCCTCGCCGATCTCAAAAATAGTAAGAATGTTCGGATGGTTGAGAGCGGACGTGGCACGCGCCTCCTGCTCGAAGCGACGCAAACGTTCCTGGTCTTGCGTAAAAGGACCTGGCAGGAGCTTGAGCGCGACCTTGCGACTGAGTTTGGCATCCCGAGCGAGATAGATCTCGCCCATCCCGCCTTTGCCGAGCGTCGAGAGAATTTCGTAATGGCCGATCTTTTGTCCCGCTTTCAAATTCGTGATCGCTATCTAACCTCCATGCCGCCGCTTCGTACGCGGGAGAGTCTATGAAGCTGCCTTTTTTTCGTAAGAAGCAATCAGCGATTCAACGTCCTCGCGCAGCGGAGATTTTTCTTGTGGTTCGTCCTTCCGAATTAGTTTCATTCGCCCGTTACTGTGGGCAGGAATGAAACTGATAAAGCGAAGGAAAGAAGGACGCGAGAAATCATTGATTAAATCCTCCTTATGAGCAGAGTAAGATTATGAGATTCACACTCAAAAGTCACGAAACGCAAGCGTGAATGCGTGGTGAGAGCGCGATTTCCAACGGCGCCGCATGATGGTATCCTTCGTTTCTCTTTGGCGAATGACGCATCCCCTGATCATTGCGATCGACGGTCCGTCCGGCTCGGGTAAATCCACGCTGGGAAGGATGCTCGCGCGCGAACTGGGGTTGCTGTACATCGACACCGGCTCGATGTATCGCGCGGTGGCGCTCGCCGTGATCGAATCGAGCACGAAAGAAACGGATGACGTTGCCGTGGGCGACCTGGCCGAGAGGATCGACATCGATCTGGCGGGTGATCCTGATTCGCTGCGAGTGACTCTGGATGGCCGCGACGTCTCTGATCGCATCCGTGATGAAGATGTGACGAACATGTCTTCGATTATCTCGACAATCCCCGTCGTGCGGCGCGCGATGGTCAAGCGTCAGCGGCAGTTAGGCGAGCGCGGCGCGGTAATGAACGGTCGCGACATCGGCACAGTGGTCTTTCCTGATGCCGGCGTGAAATTCTTTTTGGACGCCGCGGTGGAAGAAAGAGCGGAACGACGGCTGGCCGAAGAGCGTGAACACAATCCAGCAGCTACTTATGAGCGGACCCTGGCCGATATCACCGAACGCGACCGCCGCGACACGACGCGCATTGATTCGCCACTGTTGGCGGCGGAGAATGCAATCGTGATCGATTCGACGGGCCAGCCGATTGCGGAAGTCTTTCAGAGAATGATAAGCATCGTCAGAAAAAGCCGGGGACGATGAGGCGTGTCAGAAGCCCGACCGTCAGGGAGGGCACGCAAGGATGAACGTGAGACTACTCAGATTTACATACAAGAACGAAGCAATCTGGATGATGATCTTTTCAGTTGCGCCGGCCATCATTTGCGCTTGTGGTTATCTTGATCGCTTTCATCGTTAGGAGGTAACTCCTTAACCAGCCCTTGCCGACGCGCGGGCTTCTGACACCGGCGCGTCTCAGAAGCCCGACCGTTAGGGAGGGCCAGCAGAGAACCAATGTTCACCGGAATCATCGAAGAACTCGGCCGTGTGCGCGCGATTAAAAACCGCGGCGAAGACGCGCGCATCGTCATCGAAGCACGCACGGTAACCGAAGGCTCAGCCGATGGTGACTCGATCTCGGTTAACGGTGTTTGCCTGACCGCGCTTGATGTAAATCCCGATTCGTTCGCGGCGGATATTTCCAAAGAGACTCTGCTGCGTTCGACGTTGGGCAGTTTAAGTGCCGGCTCGCCGGTGAATCTGGAACGCGCCGTCACGCCGGTGACGCGTCTGGGCGGGCATATCGTGCAGGGACACGTCGACGCTCGCGGTAAATTTCTCGGGTCAGAGAGCCACGGCGAGTCATGGACCTTCAGAATCGCCTACCCGAATGAGATTGCCCGCTATCTCGTCTTCAAAGGCTCGGTCGCAGTCGAAGGGATCAGTCTGACGATCTCGAATTTGACTGATGACTACTTCGAAATCGCTGTGATTCCCAAGACCTGGGAGGTGACAAACTTCTCGCAGCTAAACCCTGGCGACGAAGTCAATTTGGAAGTCGATGTGATCGCCAAGTACGTCGAACGAATCCTGACCGCGGGAAATTCACGGTAGGTGGGGTAAGTTACCCCACTACCAAATTCAGCCTCCCCTTTACAACGCGCTTCGTCTGGAGAATAATTCACTGCCAAACACGGAGGCCTTGATGAACGATAAACCGCGGGCTGACTCTCACTATTTGTTTTTAGCTCTGGCGCTCGTCGCAGTGTGTATGCTGTGCGCGCTCGCCTTACCCGTGTTCGATCGCGCTGCCGCGCAAAACTCCAACCCGAAGTTCAACGGCAAAATCGCTTTTGTCTCTAGTCGCAATGGTCCAGCGGGTGAAATCTATGTGATGAATCCGGACGGAAGTGGGCAGCGGAACATCACCAACTCGCCAGCCAGCGAAACTCGTCCAGCTTTTTCTCCCGACGGCAAGAAGATAGCGTTTGTCAAAGACTTCAAAGGGATTTTTGTAATGAACCCGGACGGCAGCGGTCAGACGCAGATCCTCGATGGCGTCGGCGCGGGCTTTAGTTCTATCACGAGCTTCCCGAATTGGTCGCCGGATGGCAAGAAGCTCGTTTTCAACGGCGTAATAAAAGGCAGCCCCAATGGCGCGGACATTTACGTCATCAACGCAGACGGAACGGGACTAACTCAGCTCACCACCGATCCTGCTGACGACAGCAGCCCGGCCTGGTCGCCAGACGGCACGAAGATCGCCTTCTCATCTATCCGCGACCGGGTGCCCGGCGAAGTCAATTATGAAATCTATGTGATGAATGCCGACGGCTCGAACCAGACGCGAATCACGAACAACACCAAGTTCGATCACAGTCCCAACTGGTCTCCGGACGGCACGCGCATAGCGTTCACCAGCCGGCGCGACGATAACTTTGAAGTCTATCTGATGAATGCCGACGGCTCGAACCAGACGCGGCTCACCTTTGATGGTGAACAGGACAGCGATGCTAAATGGTCGCCGGACGGAACGAAGATCGCTTTCTTGAGCAGTCGCGGCGGGCGCTTCGGCGAAATTTGGGTGATGAACCCGGATGGCACAGGTTTAGTGAATCTGACGAACGCCGATGGCTTTGATATGGATCCAAGTTGGCAGCCGGTCTCTACGCCGTTCGTTCCGCCCCCGCCGACTCCAACGCCGACTCCAACGGCGACCCCCACGCCCGATCCATTCGGCCTCATCTGGCAGCCTTTTATTCCCACGCCGGCGCAAACTAATCTTGAAATCCTGATGTGCGGCGGCCGGACCTTTGCCAAAGTCAAAATCATTTTCTCGGACACCAGTTTTCGGATTGTCGATTGGGGCCAGGTCCAAAAAACCAACAACCATTTTCTGGTAGACATCAAGGCCGAACACTTCATTAACGGCGGCGCTGCCCAGGTAATCGTGCCGGTCGATAGAGTGTACGACCTCGGCGTGCTTGGCCCGGGCTCTTATGACTTCACTGCGGCATCGCGGAGCGTAGTATTGCAAAGCAAGCCATTCAACGTCGGCGGAGTCAACTCAACTTTTCCGGTGGACGACGCGGCAGTCTTTGTCTCGCAACACTACGCGGACTTCCTCGGGCGCCTTCCGGACGATCATGGCCTCGAGTTCTGGATCAGCAACATGACCATAGGCTGCGGCACGGACGCCGCCTGCGTCGAACGCAAACATATAGACACCAGCGCGGCCTTCTTTCTCTCCATCGAGTTTCAGCGGACGGGTTTCATGGTCTACCGGCTGTACCGGGCTTCCTATGGACGTATGCCTCGTCGCGAAGAATTTCTGCCAGCGGCCCGCACGGCTGCCAACGGCGTGATCGTGAACATGCCCGGTTGGGAGTCGGCGCTGGCCGATAACCAACGCGCCTTTGTTGACGACTGGGTTAACCACCCTGACTTCAAGTTCGACTTCGACCAACTAAGTAACGATCAGTTCGTGGATCGTTTGGTCGCAAATACCGGGAACACTCTCGCGCCCGGAACGCGTGCGACGCTCATCGACGATCTTGCCGCGGGCAGGCAGACCCGCGCGGCCGTACTGCAAACGATTGCCGACGACGGTGGCTTTGCCGCCAAAGAATTCAATGCGGCCTTCGTGCTGATGCAGTACTTCGGCTATCTACAGCGCAACCCCGACGAAGGGCCGGACACCGACATGAGAGGCTTTAACTTCTGGCTGGGCAAGCTGAACCAGTTCAACGGCGACTATGTGAAGGCGGACATGGTTAAGGCCTTCATTACCTCCAGCGAGTACCGGGGGAGATTCTGTAGCCAGTAAGGACAGGATTCGACAGCGTCGTAATAGAAGATCCGGCCGATCCAGGCGATAAGTAGTCTAGTCTGATCGCGCGGTCGAGGAGCAAATATGCTTGATGTAAACCAGCTCGAGATTAGGTACGTCACCAATAAAGCCGGTGACAAGACGGCAGTAATTCTGTCTATTGAGGAGTTTCAGGAATTGATGGAGGACATCGAAGACCTGGCGGCAATTGCCGAACGACGCGAAGAACCAACAATCTCTCACGAGCAGTTACTAGTCGAGCTGAAAGAAGATGGACTCCTACAAGATTGAATGGAAGCGCTCCGCGATTAAAGAACTCAAGGGTTTGCCAAGGGAAGTTGTGCTGAGGATCGTCAAAGAAATCGGCGAGCTATCGATGAATCCTTATCCGGACGGAGTGAAGAAACTTAGCGGGTCACAGCACACCTATCGAATCAGACAAGGTTCTTACCGGATCGTCTATACGGTTGCAAAGGCAACATCAGTCGTCGAGATTATTCGCATCGGACATCGAAAAGATGTTTACGATCAGTGACCTCACGAGTCGCCAAATCCCCGCCCGGCGCGGTAACATAGACCGCACCCAAATCAAGAATTTGAAATCTGAGATCTGAAACATGGCATTCGCTTCCATTCCTGACGCCGCCGCCGACATTCGCGAAGGGCGCATGATCATTATCGTGGACGATGAAGACCGCGAGAACGAAGGCGATCTGGTTTGCGCGGCCGAAAAAGTCACTCCCGAAATGATCAACTTCATGGCCCGGCACGCGCGCGGTTTGATTTGTCTGCCACTCACCGAGGAACGCTGCGACGAGTTGAATCTGCCGCCGCAGGTCGCCGAGAACACTTCGCATCTGGGGACCGCGTTCACGATTTCGATCGAAGCGCGCCGCGGAGTGACCACTGGTATCTCAGCCGCGGATCGCGCGACCACGATTCAAACTGCCGTCGATCCTCGAACCAGGCCGCAGGACCTGGCGCGGCCCGGACACATCTTTCCGCTGCGCGCAAAGAAAGGCGGCGTGCTGGTTCGTCCCGGACAGACGGAAGCGGCGGTTGACATGGCGCGGATCGCCGGGCTTTATCCTGCCGGCGTGATTTGCGAAATCATGAACGAAGACGGAACGATGGCGCGTCTGCCCCAACTGCGCGATTTTGCCGTCGTGCATGGATTGAAGATCGTCACCGTCGCCGATCTGGTTCGTTATCGCATCACCAAAGAAGTCCTGGTGCGCCGCGCCGTCGAAACTGACTTGCCGACCGTGTATGGAAAGTTTCGGGCCATCGCTTTCGAGAACACCGTCAATGGCGACGTGCATCTGGCGATGGTGATGGGCGATGTCCGCACTGACGAACCGGTGCTGGTGCGCGTGCACAGCGAAAACGTAACCTGCGACATGTTCGGATCGACGATCGACGATACCGGCTATCAGTTGCGGCGGGCGCTTGAGAAAATCTCGGAGGCCGGACAGGGCGTGGTCCTTTATCTCCGTCAAAGCGAGCATGGTCTCGATCTGATTCACCAGTTGCGTACTTACGCGTTGATGCAGGAGCGCGGCGTGAGCAAGGCCGAAGCCAGCTCGGAAACCGGTTATGGACTTAATCGCGATTACGGTGTGGGCGCGCAAATACTGCATGAACTGGGACTGCGCCGCATTCAACTGCTTACCAATCACCCCCCCAAAGTTACGGCCCTCGAAGGTTTCGAGCTAGAGGTCGTAGGCAACGTGCCGCTTGGTTCTCCGGCATCTGACGAAGTGGCCCAGACGTTAGTCTATGATTCAGAGCGATTGATCACGAACTGAAAGAGTCTCGAACAAGTCAGGATCAGTTGTTCTTACTCCCTTCTCCCTCTGGGAGAAGGGGTGGGGAAGAGGGGCGTAGCTGAGGAGGAAACCCGAGCTTAATGCCCTCTCCCCAACCCTCTCCCAAAGGGAGAGGGAGTTAAGAAGCGGAAAAAACCGCACAAGAGAACCTGAAGTCGGCGTCACGCGAGCCTTGAATTTCCCCCGCTTTCAGTTTACAAACAGATCGGAGGTCAGAGATCGGATGTCAGAGGTCAGCGGTTCAACCAGCGATGACGTCTGACTTCCGTCCTTCGGTTTCCTGATCTGCGGTTTCTGGCTCTCCCTCAAACATTTGGAAGTTAAGAGAGTCGCCCGTCGGTCTGAAGTCTGAAATATCAGCCCTCGGACCGGGGTTCCGCCAATGCCTGTGGATAACGATCACCCAAAACCAGCCGGGCCACCGAGCGGTAAACAGGAGCCAACTCCAGGCCCGCCGCTCAGAGGCCTGAGACGTTTCACGCGTCGCCACGCAGTGATCTCGGGGATTATTATCGCCGCCGGAGTAATCGTGCTCGTCGTGATCGGACTGCTCGCCTATCGGCTGGGCTATGTCGATCGTTACATCGCCGGACAGATCAAAGGCACGCTGGCCCAGTATGGTATCCGCGCGGAGATCAAAGAGTTCCACACTTCGATTTCTCCACAGACCGTCGAGTTAGTCGGCCTCGAGCTCTATGATGCGCAGACGGGCGAGCAGCTTGGGAAGGTTGGCCGCATGTTGGCCAAGGTACGAATCGAAGACCTTTACAAGCTGAACCTGCGAACTGAGATCAATCTAAAAGAGCTGCAGATAGAGGGCCTGGAACTCTGGGTCAACTTCGACGCGCAGGGGCGTTCGAATTTCCGCAACATCCACGTTCCGCCGCCTGAGCCGAACAAGCGTATCCTGTTCGCGTATTCCACTGCTCGCGTCGAAATCAAAAACTCGCACATCCATTACGGCGATCTGCTGCATAGCCTGTCGGGCGAAGCACTCAACCTGAAGGCCACGATCCAACCGGACGACCCGAACGCCCCGGCAGCCAGTTGGATGAATGCAGTCACGTTTAGTTCGACCAACTCCAGTTTTGTCTACGATGGCCGGACGGTTAACAACATCGACATCGAAGGACGCGGCCGCGCCAACCAAACGCGGATCGAGGTTCAAGAATTAACGCTGCGTTCACCTATCGCCGAAGCGAAACTGCAAGGGGTGATGGATGACTGGCGCAATCTCAAATATCACTTCACGGTAACTTCGACGGTCGATCTCACGCAGGCTTCAGACGTTTTGCAAACCGGCATGACAATGCGCGGCGCCGGAAACTTTGTGGGCACCGTAGTCGGCGACGGTAATCATTATGATCTCGAAGGGGGTATCAAGTCCGACGCATTGGCCGTTGACGGCGTGCGTTTGCAGGGGCTGAACCTGACGGCAAAGGGATCCGGGCAGGGCAAGTCTTACAACATCAACGGCCGCGCCGTCGCCGAGCTTTTGACCGCTGGTGATTTTCAACTCAATGCAGTGCAACTCACCGGCGGCGTGATGGGCACGGGATCGGACTTTCGTTGGGTCGGCGATCTGCGCGCGGCGGCCGAGAAAAGCTATGGCACGACGATCACCGGTTTGATTCTGCGCGATGCGCGCGCTGAATACACCGACGGCGTGCTGACGGCTTCAGCGCCGCAACTGTCGGCCGGCAGTCTCATTTCATCTACGGCGAAAGTCAGGGACGGCGTTTCCGCCACCGACTTGCGCGTGAGAGTTGAAAACGGAACGACGACGGCAACTGTCGCCAGCGCCAAAGCCGGTAAGATCCAGGCAGCGGACACGACCGTCAGTGGCGTAACGGCGAAAACGATCGCCATTAACAGTCGCGGTAACGTGACCAATGTCACCATCAAGGAAGTTCAGGTGGGTGAGGCCAGCGCCATGGGCGCGCAAACCGGCAGCATCAACATCGCGGGTGTGCGCCTGACGATTCGCAATGGTCGTGTCGAAGGCTCAACCAACGACATCAATGCCGGCAACGTGACCCTGAAAGATGGGCGCGTCGAAAACGTGAAGCTCGCGCGTCCGGTCTTCACCGTCGAACCTTCGGGCCGATATCGCGCCAGTGCCGACCTAAGTCTCGGCGGCGGTGTTCTGGGCCAAATGAAACTCGGGCCGGCGCGCGCGGCGGTCGTGGCCAGCTCAGATCAAATTCAATTGAACAATTTCGTTGTCGAGGCGCTGGACGGGAACGCGAAAGGCAACGCCACGATTGCTCTGAAGAAAAACGGAGCCTCGCGAGTTACCGCCGGCTTTGAGAATTTCGATCTTGGCGGCCTGATTACAATTCTATCGGGCCGACCAGTGCCAATCGCCAGTAAGGCAACCGGGACCGCTGAACTGGCTTTCTCGGGAACTGATCTTGGCACAGCCACGGGAAACGTCAACGCGCAGTTGAAAGGTCAAACCGGGGCTGGGACGGATCTGGCTCCGCTTTCCGGCGATCTGGCAATCTCGGCTGATCATGGTCAATTTCAAATTCAGCGAGCTAATCTGCAAACGGCCGCGACCAGGCTGAGCGCTTCGGGGCAGTTCTCGATCGAACAACCAACTTCGAATCTGCGAATTGATCTGGCTTCATCTGATGCCGGTGAACTTCAGCGTCTGCTGATCTCTTCCGGAGCGCTGGGCTCGGTCGAGGACGAGTTTCACCGGTACGCGATCGAACTGGGCGGCAAGCTGGTTTTCAATGGCACGCTGAATGGCGCGCTGAAAGATCCAATCGTCAGCGGCCATGCCGAGCTCGGTTCTTTGAGCATGAATGGACGCGATCTGGGATCATTGACCGCGAACCTTTCTTCGAATGCCACTGAAACGCGGGTTAGTGATGGCCGGCTGGCCCAGGCCAACGGCGGCGGTGCGCAATTCGCCCTGGTGGTGCCACGCGCCGGCAAAGACAACATTTCGATCGATGCCGTCCTGGATCGGCTCAACGGTGGAAATCTGATTGCGGCTCTGCCACTCAAAGACTGGCGCAATCAACTCGGCGACACCGAAGCGGATGTTTCCGGCAGCTTGAAGATTAACGGCGTGCCTGGCCAGATGAGTGGCGTTGCGGATTTGCGTTTTGGGCCGGGACGCCTCGGCGGAGAGCCGCTGCAAAACCTGACCGCCCATGCGACCTTCAGCGGCTCGACCGTAAACGTGGATAAGGTCGACGTGAACTTTAACGCCGGCCATCTATCCGGCAACGGCAAGTTCGACACGCAGACAAAGGTCTTCGAGGTGACGGCCAGCGGTGACGGAGTGCAGTTGCAGCGATTGGAAGCTTACGCCAACCGACCGAACTTGCCGAAGCTCACCGGGACAGCGGTGATCAAGGAATTGAAAGCAACCGGCGCAGGCTCGGATGTTTCGACTTACCAAATTAGTTTCAACGCCGCCAGCAGCGACGCGCAGATCGATGGTAAGTCCGCCGGCACAGTCGCACTGGTTGGTCGCACCGAAAACAAACAACTGAACGTCACCTTCACCAGCACCGGGCTGCTGGGCGCGCAACCGCAACTAGTCACTGCGCGCGTCGATCTGTCGAACGAAAAACTTCCCGCGGTGATTGAATCCACGATCACCGGTGCAGACTTGACCTCGGTCTTGAAAATCCTTTTGCCGCAGACTCAGGTGGCGGTTACGGGCCGCACCAGTGGCACACTCAAGTTGAGCGGCAATCTGATGACCGAGAACGATCAGGGCGAAGACGTACTCTCATTAAAGGGCCTGACGGGTACGGCAACATTTACGGAGTTGTCAGTCAGGGTCGAGGACGCCTCGCGATCAACCGAGGGAGTAACGCTGTCAGCAGCCGGCCCTTTGGTAATCGACTTCACGCCCAACGAAGTGAACTTTCATGAAACGCGGTTCACGGGCACCAACACAAACGTGACGCTCGGGGGCGCCGTAGCTACGGCCAGCGGTGGCCGCAACACTCTGGCGGTGAATGGCCAGATCAATCTACGCATTTTGAGCGGCCTCTCACCCGATATCTTCTCTTCGGGTATTGCCGTGCTGGCGATAAATGTCGGCGGCACATACGAAAACCAGCGAGTGACCGGCAGAGCTTCTGTTAACCAGGCGTCAGTTTCGGTTTTGCTCGGCGACCAGCGCATCCAATTGGCGAATCTCGACGGCACCATTCTCTTCAATTCCAGCCAGGCGCAAATTGAAAAACTTCACGGAACGATGGGCGGTGGGGAGATAGATGCGACGGGCGGTGCTCAACTCTCAGGCTTTTCCGTTTCGCAGTTTCTCTTCAATGTTCGTGGCCACAACGTGACGCTCAATTATCCGCAGGACTTTCGTTCCACAGTGGATGTTGATCTGGAACTGCGCGGCACTCCTCAAATTCAATTCATCCGCGGCAACGTGCAGGTGCGTCGGACGGAGTACACCAAGGACATCGTGCTTGGCGAACTAATCAATCAGCGCCCCCAAACCTCGATCGAAGAAGGCTCCGAGTTCCAGCTTGCGCAAACTGCCCAGTTCGACAAGCTGCGCGTCGAGGGCCGCAATGCCCTGGTCATGCACAACAACCTGGGCGACCTGGTCGCTTCGATCTCGTTGCAACTCAACGGCCCGGTCAAGGATCCGATCGTCGAAGGCCGGATCACGGCCACTCGCGGCACTCTGAATTTTCGAAATAATCCCTACGAGATCACGCGCGGCTTGGTTTACTTTCCCGCGCGTCTGGGCGCCGATCCGATTCTGAACATTGAAGGGCAGGCAGTGATTCGCGGCTATCGCGTCACGGCCCTGCTGGAAGGACCGCTTTCGCATCCCACGACGAGCGTCAGCTCAGAACCGGCATTGCCGCAAGCCGATGTGGTGTCATTGATTCTGACCGGCACCTTATCGTCAACCGACACCAGCACATCGGTCCTGGCCCAATCGGGATTGGGCACGGCAGCCAGCTTACTGACGGACGCGTTGATCAACGCGCCGATTTCAAAGGCCACGAACAAACTGTTCGGTCTGAGCCGGCTGGAGATCAGTCCGGTCATCGGCGGCACCGGCTCGGCGCCGACGGCGCGTCTGACCGCCGCCCGGCGACTCAGTAAGGATTTAACGATCACCTATTCGACCAACATTGCTTCGGATCCGAACATGGTGGCGGTGGTCGAGTACCGGGTGTCGAACCGGCTTTCATTCGTCGCCGAATACGAACAGGGCTCGACCAGAAATCTGAGCACGCGAAGCAATAATTTCAGTTTTGAGATCAGGATGAGAAAAAGGTTTTGATAGTAGTGATTGCGGCTGTGCCGCCCCACAGTGCGGAAAGGCTTCGCCTTTCCGGCTCGTGTTGTTTGTTGAGTTGAGGCTATGCCTCAGTAGCGGCGAGGCATAGCCTCACCGCCTACTTAAGACCAATGCTTCGACGGTCAGGCCAAGCCTGACCGCACTGGGGAGCGGCAAAGCCGCCCGACGGGATCGAATAACAACGTGCGTTTTCATTGTCTCTTAATTACGGTGGTAACTATTCTCTGCGCAACG
>DATHHW010000169.1:0-3598 GCA_035317005.1 Pyrinomonadaceae bacterium
GATCGCAACGACCTGACCATGGGGAGCCACGCGCCCTGCCATCCAAGCCGACATTGAACCGTTGCCGCAACCGACTTCCAGTACCCGGGCGTCGCGGCTGATTCCGAGCGACTCAATGTATCGCCGGTGCATCGGATCAAGGAGCTGCGACATTAAGGCAAGCCGCTTTTTCTCGCCTTCCAAATGATGATCCAAAACGTATTGAGACATCGCTACGAAGCGTAGCTGATCGGGATGGCGTCACAAGCGAACGCTCGGGCGACCTCCGACGTCTGACTTCTGCCCCCTCTCTGGCTCGATTACAATTACGATTATGAGCGAGCACGAGTTGGTGCACAGCCAACGGCACTCACATCGGCAGGAGATTAGCGTTTCCTTGTGACATGAAAGCTGTAGAACGAGTGCCGGAAGGAACAGTTCAATGTTTGATTCTCTATTTAATCTACCGCTGGTCATTGTTGGCACAGCGATCGTTGTTCTACTCTGCACCTTTGCTCTCAGCGGCTTGTCCATCTTTAGCCGCCATATCCTGCCGCGCTTGAAACTGGGGCCGGAAGAGTCCGTTTTCACGAGTGCCATGATGCAGGCGGTGATGGTTTTCTATGGACTGGCTGTGGCCTTGATTGCGGTGAGCGTTTGGCAGACTCACACGGATGCCGCGGCAACCATTTCCGGAGAGGCCAGCGCGCTGGGCGTCCTCTACCGGCACGCGGGCGGTTACCCCGAGCCGTTGCGCTCCCAGCTACGGCAAGACCTGCGTGAATACCTGGATTACGTGATTCAGGAAGCGTGGCCGCTGCAGCGGCGCGGCCAGGTGCCAAGTGGGGGCGTGGAAAAGGTGAACGATTTTGAGGCCGGGCTGGTTACCTTTGAACCCGCGACCGAAGGTCAGAAGCTTTTGCATGCCGAAACACTTCGGGCCTACAGCCAGATGATCGAAGCTCGGCGACTGCGCTTGGATGCCGTGCATACCGCGTTACCCGGCGTGTTGTGGTTTGTAATCGTGGTAGGCGCTCTGGTGAGCCTCAGTTCAACGTTTTTCTTCCAGGTGGAGGATGCGCGACTACAGAGAATTCAGGTGGTCCTGCTGGCACTCTTCATCGGGTTGATCATTTTCATAATCTTTGCCTTGGATCGTCCATTTCGCGGCGATCTCGGGCTTCAACCTGATGCATATCAACTCATCTATGATCAGCTGATGAAACGTTAAACCGAAATCCATCGGACCCAGGCTCTCGAATGAGAGGTATTTCTGCTTTCCGACTGACTTCTGTCGTCTGACCTCTGTCCTCTGGTTATGCGGCTCCCCGCTCCTAGCGGCCTAAGTGATTCGCGCCCTCCTACTGCTTGTCGTAGTAAGTCATGTCGGTGAACTTCTTTCCGCTCGCATCCGTCCCGTTAAGCGTGACCACGCGCGACTTCCCGTCTTTCGCCACGGTGATGGTGCCCGTCATCACCACCTTGCCATCTTTCGTGGCTGTCGTTCTGTTGGTTCGATCGTTTACTGGCTTATAGGTCAGCATGTCAAAGGATGGGCTTCCTTTAATTTCGTACGGTTGGCCATCGAATTTCCCCACCCAGGTCCAGTGGATTGGCTTACCGTCCTTATCCACCCCATCCACCGTGCACTTTATCATGTCACCTTTGGCCGGGACATAGGTGACCGTAGTATTTTTGGCCCCGCCGGGCGCAAACTTCGATTTGCTTTCGTTGAGCTTCCAGGTGCCCATGAGGGGATTGGCAGCGAAGGTTGCTGCGGTTGTTGTTAACAACAGCGCCAGTGCCATTAGCGTAGTACGATTTGTTCTCATTGCGCGATTTCGAGCACTTTCTCTGATAGGCGTCAATCCAAACGAGAGAGAAATTCGAGGACAGAAGCGGAGGGCCGTGCCGGTGTCGCGGTTGAGTTCGTTGCGCGCCGTTAATTCAAATATCAAATATCAAGACGCAACCCCGTCGGCTTCATTCTTTAGTGCCGACCTTCACCTCGATCTTTGCGTGGTTCATACGCGTATTCATGTCAGGCACGTAGTAAACGCTGCAATCGCCGCGATGGAAGATCCGGGTCCCGCCGCGATCGGCGATCTTGAATTGCTTGTTGGTGACGCCGGGTTGCTGGTAGCCATAGCTACCATTGGTGCGAACGAATCGCATGTGTTCGTAGTCGATGACCGCGACGCTGACGTCGAACTGATCGACCCCGTTGACAATGAGCTGGACATTTGGCCCTCCCATGTCGCGAAGCTTGACTCGTTGCCCGATCTTCACGTCGAGGCTGTGCGTCTGCTGAGCGGAAGCAGAGCTGGAAAGCAGCATGCCAATGATGATAGACAGGAGTATTTGTCTCACTTCCTTGGCGTAGCGGAGCAGGAGACGCCGCAATGTCGAAACGCGCGGCCGAGAGGAAGCCTTCTCCAGTGGCGTCTGACGCATGCGAGCTATCTCTTTTTACGCCGCCGCGCCGGGCTCGGTTTGCCAACAATAGTCGAAGCCGTAGCCACAACAGCTAGTATCAGTTCGGCAGCCTCTTTAATCTTCTTCCGATGTTTATAGACAAATCTGGCAGCCTCTTTCGCCTTCTCGGCTCCGCTCTTTGCCATCCGTCCAACATTCGTTCGCACCCTTCGGCGTTTTCGCATAGTGCTCCTGTATGTCATTTTGCCCGCGTTACCACCAGCGCAATTTTCGCTTCAAATCAAATTCGATTTCGGCGAGCTGCGTTCCGACTGACTTCTGTCCTCTGCTCCATTTGTCGTGTTAAAAAGACGACGCCAGAAAAGTGACTGACCTCTAACTTCTGCCCTACCGATACCCCTCGCTATTCGGTCGATGTCTGCGATTGGTGCCATATGCCGTTAGAACCCTGCCCCGCCTGTGGTTACGCGCTTTCCGTCCTCGATCATCATTGCCGTCATTGTTCTGTCCCGTTGAGAGCGTTTTCATCATTCCGGCTGTTTGATGCGAAACACCTGTTGAAGACGATCGTCGCCGTAGTAGTGCTGAGCATTCTCGTTTACTTGCTATTTTTCCGCTAACAAAAAGTGCTAAGAGGGAATCAGACTGCGACCGACGCCGAAGTAAATAGCTGGCTGTGCAACGCCACGTTGACTTTGCGGATTGCACGACGAGCCTTTGTCATCATGGGCGACAAATCTCCGAAAGCGAATCAGAAGCACAAAGCACAGCAAAAGGCAAAAGCTGACAGCGCGGCTCAGAAGAAAGAGCAACAGGCCTTACCCGCCAAGTCGGCGCCGAGATAGAAGTAGGCGGATGCTGCCAAGCAGCAACCCGCTTTTGCTTCGTTAAAAGATTCCGCCCTCTACCTCTGTCCTCTCACCGATCACTGATCACTGATCACGCTCTGTCCTCCGTCCCCTGACCTCTGATCTCTGACTTCTGATCGCTGACGTCCAGGTACCCGACAATCTTAGCGCTTGCCTTTTTTCGGGGGACCTGGCGCAATGGCCTGAATCGGCCGCGAATCCCGCGGTCATCTATGGCGTAGGTAAACCAATCGGAGGTACGAATATGAAACAAGTCTCGTTGTCAGCGGTATTGGTGGCGGTATTAATGGGCGCGTTAGCCGCACGTGCGCAGG
>DATHHW010000170.1:0-2012 GCA_035317005.1 Pyrinomonadaceae bacterium
TGGAAAAGTCACGCCAAAAAGCGGCCTGACTTTCCCACAGTTCCACAGTCACTACTAAGCGATAAACGGTTTTATGAGGAAAAACTAAATCGGACACTTCACTTGCTATTAAAACCGGACATTTTAATTTGCTAACAACATTACCCTGTTCTTTGAAAAGGCCGGAAGCAATCCCTTTCAACTAAGCGACGGAAGTGGCTATAACGTTTATAAAGGTGTAATCGATCCTGAGTTGGGGCTGATGGTGCTGACAGGCTTCAACACTCAAGGTCTGGAATTAGTAGTTGTCGGAGATCCAGACAACGAGGGCGATACAATTGAATGTGATGCTTGGCGCAGAACCAGTACCAGTCAAATAGCACCAATGGATAGCTTTGTTCTGGTCAGACACCGCAACTAAGAGCTTAAGCGTCGGCGCAGGAGCCTGACCGCACAGTTTGCACCGCCAGCACGCCCTCCCTTACGGTCGGGCTACTGCCCCAGAGATTAAGCCTCGACTGTCGCCGGGCTCTCACCAGTCTGCGGTTTCATTTTCTTCCTCAGAATCAATGCTGAGATCAGCGTGATGATTAATCCAACCGGGAACGGCTCAGTAAAAGTAATGGCTGCATTGATGAAGGGGTTGTCTAAATACTTCAACTGATTGAGCTGCGTTTGGATCGCTTCCGGACTGGCGCCTGAACTCTTTATGTGCGCGACGCACATGGTCATGAACCTCTCACCAAAGCTGGGAATACCGAAGTACATGATCTCCCACGTGACAACGTACAAAACGGATGAGATGAGGGTGATTAGAATGCCGATGGCAAAGGCGCGCCCGAACGTGATTGTCCCGCCGCCAACATTCTCGCGATAGGAGCGGATACCGAAGAACACCAGCATGAACGACAAGACCATCGTCGTATAGCCGATGACCATGCTATGCGATTGCAGCCACGGCGAGTCCGTGAAAGGAAGGGTGGCGAACATCATTGCCGTCATGATGGCGCCCGAAATCAGCCCGAAAGTTAGAATTGTCTTTTTCATCGTCTATTCTCCTCAGTAGTTTCGAATTTCGGCCGTGAAGTTAGCTGGATCGGTCTCGATTGTCGTCATACTTTCGGGTGAATTTCGGAATTCTAAGTAAGAATCATGCTTTAGGATGAGACACTTTGCCGGTTTAGTCTCAGTGTTCTCCGTGTCTCCGTGGTTACAAGGCTTCAGAACTATTCCACCACGGAGACACGGAGGACACTGAGATAAGACCAGGGACTGCTTAAGGGATCAACCCGAGTTCCTTTCCCAACTGCACGGCCTGAGTTCTGCGTTTGGCGCTCAGCTTGTCGAACAGCCGGCTGGAATGGGTCTTGACCGTGTTCTCGCTGACAAAGAGTTTCTCGGCAATCTCGCGGTTGCTCAAGCCACCGGCAATCAATTCGAGTATCTCGAGCTCGCGCCGGGTGATGCCGAGCTCGCGCAATCTCGTCTCGTTCAACGCGAACGACTGTTGAGCGGGAATCAGAACTTCTTTGACGATTACTGTTTCTTTGGTCTTGGTGAGTTTGAGTCCTAGCCAGATGCCCAGCACTGCAAAGAGCAGCGCGATCAGCCCACCGTAGATTTCAAACGAGTGCTCGACGACGAGGAAGCGATACTCGACGACCTTCAACACGACGATCAGCACTCCGCCGCAGAGACCGTAAATAAGGATGTGCTTCTTCATCCTGAAGATCTCCCGTGCACACAGGTGCGACAGGTCTTTACCACTCTGCTTTGGCGATGTATTTGAGGACGTGCTTGATGGACGTGACGCTGTACGAACCGTCGGCTTTGCGGACCGGAATGTGTCGATAGCGCCCCATCGACATCTTGTTCACGGCCGTGGCTACGGAATCTCTGTCGCTCAGGACCTCCGGGAACATACTCATCAAATCTCTGACGGGGGTTTGGCTTGATTGGGCGGCCTTGCCGGTTAACTTGTTGAGCAGATCGCGCTCGGTAAAGATGCCGATCAGGTTTCCGTCTTCCAGCAT
>DATHHW010000171.1:0-2245 GCA_035317005.1 Pyrinomonadaceae bacterium
GGGATGGAAGAAGATATCCGAAAGACCCGCGAGGCTGGATTCAAGCATCATCTCGTCAAACCGATTGATCTGACTAAACTCGATCAGCTTATTCAACAAAGCGTCGCCACGGATTCGCCCGTGTAAAGCGCGTTACCAAAAGCGCTAAAGCACGAATATACATCTTCCAACCGCATTTACCTGGGAGAAAGTTACTTGAACGGTTAGCTCAATTGGCAGAGCTGACTCTTAACCACGATGCTGCTCTGGGAAATCAGGCGGTGTTACCAAATTTAGCTACGAAACGATGGGATACGAACATAATTAGAGCATGGAACTCAGCGCCGTTGACTTTATCAAAACGCTCGGCGTGACGTTCGCAGCCTTATTTCCGATTGTGAATCCTCTCGGCTGTGCCCCGATCTTCTTCGGCCTAACCCGGAACTATCCGCAGTCCGCACAAAAGGTTTTGGCGCACAAGATCGCGGCTTATGGATTTGTCCTGCTGATTGTTTCGTCGCTCTTCGGCAGTGAAATCCTCGCCTTCTTCGGCATTTCTCTGTTCGTCGTGCAGATCGCGGGAGGTTTGGTCGTGGCGATAACGGGTTGGAATCTCCTTAATCAGCCAGCCGATGACTCTTCTCAAAAAGTGCAACCGGGCACGCTCGAGGACGCTCTCCAGCACGCATTCTTTCCGCTGACCCTCCCGCTCACTGTCGGCCCGGGTGGCATTTCGGTCGCCATCACGCTTGGCGCTCATTTGCGATATCAGGCTGGTCCCGGCTTTGTACATGGCTATCCCCGTCATTTTATCGCGGCGGCTGGCGGCATGCTTCTCGTCTGTTTTCTCGTCGTAATTTGCTATGGCAATGCGGCGCGGTTGGTACGGATGCTGGGCCAATCAGGCACAAGTATTCTGACGCGCCTCTCTGCTTTTATTCTTCTGGCGATCGGCATCCAGATTCTATGGACTGGCTTGAGTGTTGGCATCCCGCAAATGCTCGAGCGAGCTGCGCATTGAGATTTTGTCCCACCGCGCTTCCGCAATCCGATTGCCAGGCAACGGATTCTCGAATGGAACGGGCCTTCGCCCTCGGCGAATAGTCTGTTTCTCTGAACCACAACGTTATTTCTAATCCAGACCAATGACAGACCTACCACGTGTCTCATCAAATTCGCTACCGATTCAAGCGATCTAAAAAAACTGCAACGGACGCACCAGACTTACACTTGCCCGGATGTCTCTTCTCACGACTGTCTCGGACGCGTCAGAAGATGTGCCGGAAAGTCGGCATCTGGACAAAGGCTGACAGCGTGACGTTGTTCGATGACTTTACTTAGGTAGCGTGGTGAAACAATTCTCTTTCGCTGTTGTAATCGCAACAGTCGGGCATTATCTCGCCGCGGTTAGTCCGGTGGCGCGGGGCCGGGTTAACCCATTCGCGCGATCACCTCAACTTCAGCCTGACCGAGCGTGAGCGGATATGATGCGGGTGCAGAGGAGCGCGGGGAAAATAAACTTTGGTATCACCGCTGCTGAACAACGAATAATCACGTGATGCTGATGAAGTCGCCGCGCTCTAAAATCTCACTGGCAAGGGTAAGGGTGCGGCGCCAACGCGCGAGAGAACTGCCCTTGCGCGCGGAGTTGTTTGGCATTGAACAACTCGCGCGCCACGCTCAGTTCATCGCGGCGCAACATACAATCGTCACGGGCCGCGCTTCTGCTCGGCTGCTCACGCGGCTGGATCAGAATGAGAAAGTGCTGCGCGCTTTCAACCGCGCGACACTGGCGGTGGATCAAAGCCGCCGGGTCACGCCCGCGGCGGAGTGGCTGCTGGATAATTTTTATTTAATCGAAGAGCAGATCCAGTTGGCTCGTCGGCATCTGCCACGGGAATATAGCCGGGAGTTACCCCGCCTGACGAACGGTCCATCGGCCGGTTCCCCACGCGTTTACGACATCGTCCTGGAATTGATCGCGCATGTCGATGCGCAGATCGATGCCGACTCGCTCAGCGCGTTCGTGGCTGCGTATCAGACGCTGGCGCCACTAAAACTAGGAGAACTCTGGGCTGTGCCGATCATGTTGCGGCTGGGATTGATCGAGAATCTGGCCCGCATTACCACTGGGCTGGCCCAAGGCCGCCGTGATCGCGATCTGGCCAACCAATGGGTGGAGCGTTTGCAGGCGATGGCGGAGAAACATCCCTCCCGCATTGTCATCGTCGTGGCGGACATGGCGCGGGCTGACCTGTCGTTATCG
>DATHHW010000172.1:0-8382 GCA_035317005.1 Pyrinomonadaceae bacterium
GTGCCCGCGACCCGCGTGTATTCGCCCTGGTGGTAGATGTCCAGCAGCTCGCGAGCTTGCCCGGTGTTTAGAAAGAATCCGCCTTGACCAATGAACTTCAACGCATTCCATTCCGCCGGGTTGTGACTTGCAGTAATCGCAATGCCGCCCTGGGCGCGATGATGACGGACAAGTAGTTGAATGGTCGGCACGGGACACATACCGATATCGAGGATGTGGCAACCGCTCGATAG
Source organism: Pyrinomonadaceae bacterium (assembly GCA_035317005.1). Lineage (GTDB taxonomy): Bacteria > Acidobacteriota > Blastocatellia > Pyrinomonadales > Pyrinomonadaceae > UBA11740. The sequence goes on from DATHHW010000172.1 coordinate 234, forward strand.
CAGTCCTGCTATGACGGCCTGCTTGACCATTTCACCTGAGGTGCGTGGATCGCGCCCGATGACAATCGTACGCGCGCCGATATAGGTGCCGAAGGCTTGCGCAAAACGCGTCAAGAGGGTGGGCGTCAGCGACTCACCAATTACTCCGCGCACGCCGGAGATGCTGATTTTGAGAGTTGGTATCGGTCGCATGATTTAGACTCTTCTGGGACAGGATTTACAAGATTTACATGATGAGGAAAGGAAAGAGTGAGCTCGTTTGTTCGGCGGCCGGATACCCGCTCTGTGCTGAATCATGTAAATCTTGTAAGTCTTGTCGATGTTCGTAATCTCACTTACTCAATCTGTCGCGCGCCCAATCAAGCAGGCGGCGTGCGTTTGGCGCATCCTCGGCTTCGACAATAATGCGAATCATGGATTCCGTGTTGGAAGCTCGCACGTGTACCCAACCCTGGGGTAAATCTACCCTAATGCCGTCGGTTAGATCATAGGCTAACTGCTCGCGCTCGATTGCTACACGAAAGTCTTGCAGCACCGAATACAGGCGATTGGGTTCCACGGACAGATTGTGCTTGAGCATCACCAATCCGGGAAATTGCTCAACGATGGCCGAGACCTTTTCGCCCGAGCGCGCCAGGCCTTCGAGAATGAGTCCAACGGCGGCAGCGCTGTCGTGGGTCAAATGTATTTGCGGAACCGTCACGCCACCACTGCCTTCGCCCCCGAGGACGGCATTATGTTCAAGCATGGCTTCGGAGATGTAGGTCTGTCCAACCTGAGTGCGCACAACAGATCCTCCATAAAGCGCAGCGATTTGTTCTATCGCACCCGTGGTCGAAATATTCGTCACTATCGGGCCGGGACTCTTTTCGAGACGAATGCGGCTGGCCAGGGCGAGCGTCGATTCTTCTGAGAGTGCGTGGCCCAGTTCGGTTACGATTCCGAGTCGCTCTCCGTCAGCGTCATGAGCGAAACCAATGTCGGCATGGCCGGCTTTCACCACCGCACTGAGCTGCGCCATGGTCTCTGGCGTTGGTTCCGGCCGATGCGGGAAGGCGCCGTTTGGATCATCGTTAATCGCCAGGATTTCGCAACCGAGTTCCGCCAGCCAACGCGGAACGAGTCGTGAACAAGCACCATTACAACAATCGACCGCAACCGTCAGGCGACGCGCCTTAATGGCGGTAACGTCAAAGGCGCTCGTTAGCAATTCGATATGGTGCTCGATCGGATCCTGATATTGGATGGCGGGTTGGATCTTGTTCCACCTGGCCTTGGCAAACTCTCCCTGGTGGAAAATGTCTAAAAGCTCTTCCGCCTGTAAGGCATTCAAGTAAAGGCCATCCGCACGGACAAACTTCAGGGCATTCCATGGCGAAGGATTGTGACCGGCAGTGACGGCAATGCCTCCGTCAGCCTTGAGCCAGGTCACAGCCAACTGCAGGCTGGGTGTCGGGCAAATGCCAAGATCGATTACCTCGCAACCCGCAGCTAAGAGTCCGGCCACGACCGCGGACCGCACCATTGGCCCTGATAATCTGGTGTCACGACAAACAAGAATGCGACCGCTGTCAAGAAAGGTAGCAAACGCCTGGGCGAATCCGACTGCCACTTCGGGCGTGAACGTCTCGCCAACGATGCCGCGCACACCGGTGATGCCTATTTTTAGCGGCTTCATGATTATACCGACATTGTACCGCGGACCAGGTGTCGAAGCCTTACGCCGCAGTCAAGGAGGCGCGGCGCGGCGAGAGACCTGTAGCCGCCATGGGACACAATGCCAAAGCAAACCAGCCCCACCAGCCTGTGTCAAAACTCAGCTTCGCAGCGCCAAGGGCGCGAAATGCAATAGCCTGGGCCATCGGCCCAGGTACAAGCCAATTACGTTTCCGAGCGCTGAAAGCGCGTAATGATTCGAGATGGCATTTTGATTCTCACCGTTTCGGCTCCAGAGTTGCCATTTCGCGCTTTCAGCGCTTGGAGATTCACAGGCTTGTTCACCCAGGGCGTTGCCCTGGGCTATTACATTTCGCGCCTTCGGCGCTGTGGACTCGAATTTTGACACCCACGGCGGACGCCCTTAGGCTACAGAATTTTTGCCGCTCCTCGGCGATCGTTGGTGTCTTCTGGAACTCCCAACTTGATCAGAGCGTCCCTGGGTCAATTAACAGAATTTCCTTAGCTATTATCGCTTGAATATCCCCTGCCAATAGACGAGAATAGCGACGCAGTTTCTTTTCGATCCCTTCCTAAAAAAGGAAACACTAATCAGATGAGAATAGTGGCTCTCGTGCTTGCGATTACTGCGCTTTCACTCTGCCTCGGCCTTCCGGTACATAAGGCAAAAAACATGCGCGCCTCTTCGGCTCAATCAGGCGAAAGGGGGCCGGTGAACGCGGACGTCGACGATAGCGACCTATTCTTTCAAAACACCATTCGCGCGGCCGGGCCACAGCGTGATGACTCGCAAAAGATCGACGCTTTGCTCAAGCGCATGACGCTCGAGGAGAAGGTTGGCCAGATGACCCAGTTGACCATCAGCATGATTGTCAACGGGCAGGATCAGAATATCCAGATCGATCCGGCAAAGCTGGAGAAGGCGGTCGTGCGCTATGGAGTCGGCTCGATCCTCAACTGTGCCGATCAAGCGCTGACGGCCGACAGGTGGCAGGAGATCATCGGGCAGATTCAACAGACCGCTACCAAAAAAACCCGGCTCGGCATTCCGGTGATCTACGGGATCGATTCGATTCACGGCGCCAACTACGTTCAGGGTGCAACTCTTTTCCCTCAGGAGATCGGCATGGCCGCCACCTGGAACCCCGAGTTGATGAAACGCGGTTCGGAAATCGCTGCCATGGAGACACGCGCCGCCGGTATCCCGTGGAGCTTTTCACCGGTGCTTGATATCGGCCGCCAACCGCTATGGCCGCGCTTCTATGAAACTTTCGGTGAAGATCCCTACCTCGCCAAAGTCATGGGCGTGGCGTTCGTGCGCGGCATGGAAGGATCGGATGTCGGATCGCAGGACCACGTGGCTACCAGCTTGAAACATTACATGGGCTACAGTTTATCTTTTAACGGCAGAGATAGAACGCCGGCGTGGATTCCGGAAAACTATCTGCGCGAATATGTCCTGCCGACTTTCGACGCCGCAGTCAAGGCCGGCGCTCACACCGTAATGATTAACTCCGCAGAGATCAACGGTATTCCCGGCCACATCAATCGACACATTTTGACTGACATCCTTCGTAATGAACTCGGCTTCAAGGGATTTGTAGTTTCTGACTGGGAAGACATTAAGAAGTTGGTAACCGTCTGGCACGTTGCGGCAAACGAAAAAGAGGCAACCCGGATGGCAATCATGGCCGGCATCGACATGAGCATGGTGCCGCTTGATTACAGCTTCGCTGATCATCTGATTGCGCTGGTTAAGGAAGGCTCAGTGCCACAGTCGCGTATCGACGAAGCAGTGGGCCGGATTTTGAAAGTGAAGTTTGAGCTTGGTCTCTTCGAGAACTCGATGCCCAATGCTGCGCTCAAGTCAAAGATTGGGCTAGCGGAATCGCGCCTGGCCGCCCTGCAAGCGGCCCGAGAATCGATGACCCTGCTGAAGAACGCGAACAGTTTGCTGCCGCTCTCGAAAGATCGACGAGTATTGGTTACTGGCCCGACGGCCGACTCGCTGATCTCACTCAACAACGGATGGACCTATGTCTGGCAGGGATCGGAAGAGTCACTCTATCCCAGGGATCGTCCGACCATTCGCCGCGCGATCGAAGCGAAGGCAGGGGCGGCAAACGTGACCTACGTGCCCGGCACGAAGATCACGCGCCCGGCAGGAACACCGTCGAACAACACCCCGACTAATGTGGAGTCAGAAGTCGACATTGCTGCCGCTGTGCGCGCCGCCGGCGCAGTTGATGTCGTCGTGCTTTGCCTTGGCGAAGGATCGTACACCGAGACACCCGGCGACATTCCTGATTTGACGCTGGGCGAGCCGCAAAGGAAACTCGCGGAAGCGCTCGTGAACACCGGCAAACCCATCGTGCTGGTGCTGGTCGAAGGCCGGCCGCGAGTTATCAACCGCATCGCCGACAATGCGAGCGCCGTGTTTATGGCCTACAACCCCGGCAACGAAGGTGGGCAGGCAGTGGCCGACGTTCTGTTTGGCGACTTTAACCCGTGCGGCAAACTGCCGTTCACCTACCCGCGCTTTCCGAATGGCTTGATGACTTACGATCATAAGGCATTCGAAACGGAATCTTTTGACAACGCCGGCATCAGACCGCAGTTTGAATTCGGCGACGGCCTCAGCTACACGACGTTCGCTTATAAAGATCTGCGCCTGAATCGGAACACAATTGGGAAGGATGACCAACTTTCAGTCAACGTCACAGTAACCAACACTGGCCGGCGCGCCGGCAAGGAAGTCGTCCAACTCTATGTCAGTGATCTTGTAGCCTCTCTATCGCCCGCCGGAAAGAGGCTGAAGCGTTTTGCTAAGATCTATCTGGAGCCGGGACAAAGTCGGACTTTGACCTTCAAACTAAGGCCTGATGATCTTTCGTTCATTGACGCCAACAATAAACCCGTGGTCGAGCCTGGCGAGTTCGAGGTGATCATTGCCGGACTGAAGGATAGGTTCGTATTGAAGTGAGCATGGGATCTCCAAAACAAGTCGCTGAAAGACTCCTTGAGTGGCGGCGCGAAATTTGGAGTGCGGCGACTTGTCGCCTCTTTCCCATAGGCGCACCAGGAGATCGCTAATGCCTTGGATTTAGCAGGCTAACCGAAAGCGGCGATAAGTCGCCGCACTCCAAAAAAGATGAATCACAAAAAACATTTTCTGAAGCAGCGCTGGGTGACCGCGTGTCTCAGGCTGCTCGTAACGTCTGCCGTGTTTCTCGCCACCATCTCGGTTCAATCACAAGACAAGAACCAAACCAAAAGCGCTGACGACGACGTGATTAAAGTCACTTCAAACCTCGTAAATCTTGACGTGATCGTCAAAGACAAGAAGGGCAAGGCCATCAGCGACCTCAAACCGGAAGACTTTACGGTTTTTGAAAACGGTGTACCGCAGAAGATTGAATTCTTCGACTCGACCCTCACCAACGGCAATGAAGCTGCTCAGCCGATTAGCGCGACCGGTTCAACTGAACCCAAACCACGCACCCCAAACGGCTTTCCGCGAAACATAATTGCATTGGTACTGGACGGTCAAAGTACCGAAGCAGCAAACTTAAAACATGTGCGCGACGGCATGATGAAGTACATTCGCGAGCGTATATCTGATAGTGACTCGGTCGCCCTGTTTTCGATTTCCGCTGGATTGCAATTATTGCAGCCGTTCACCCAGGACAAAGCAAAACTGATCGCGGCAGTTGAGAAGGCATACTACAGCTCAACTGCTTCAAAGACTTCTGAGGCCCGCGGACTCTCCGAGGACATATCCGCAATGCGGGCGCAGGTAGCGGCCGGCCCTGAGCTTGAGGGAGGTCCGGCGCCCGGTCAGGGGTTTAATGGATCAGCCGCGGCCCAGGCCCTGATTGCGCGGCATGTGCTGGAGCAATATATTGCTTTGCGCTCGACGCTGGGCGCGCAACAGACGCGACCAGTCCTCGCGGCGCTCGCTGCGATTTCGGAAGGCCTGCGCGCGATTCCCGGGAAGAAGACCCTGGTAATGTTCTCGCAGGGATTTGTCGCACCGGAAACACTCGATTGGCAGGTACAAAGCACGATCGATATCGCCAATCGCGCGAATGTGACCATCTACATCATCGATTCGGGAGGTCTGACCGGCGGCGCGCCCACGTCCGGGGCGCTCGTTTCTGGTTCTCCGCTGGGAGGAATCTCGGGCGGGCTTGAGATGGAACAGCGGCGCCGGTCCGGGGCCGGTGAAAGCGTCTTTGATATCACGCGACAGGAAGGTCTGAATCGCCAACAGGACCTGCTGTATCGAATATCAGAAGACACGGGCGGTCACTTCATAAAGAATACCAACGACATCGCCGGCGGCCTGGAGCGAATAGATACGGAAATCCGTTCGCGCTACACGCTGGCATACCGCAGCACGAACTCGAACTTTGACGGCAGCTTTCGCAAAGTAAAGATCGAGGTTCACCGGCCTGATACAAACGTGTTAGCTCGTGCCGGCTATTACGCGATTCCACCGACTCAGGTTATTCCCTTTTCGCCTGACGACCGGAAACTCCTGGCGAACTTTGCCACCATGGAAGCCCATCCGACCTTGCCGTTGGCATTGCAGTTGAACTCGTTCAGATCTCGCGAAGGCTTCTACACTGCGCCCCTCTCGTTCGAGATATCTCCCACCGCGGTCCAGTTCGATCGCAAGGGCGATAAGCAGCATCTGCAATTGGAAGTTCTCGGCGTGGTCCGGGTTGAAGGTGAAGACAAGATCCTTTCCCGCCTGGGTGGAAACTTTGACGTCAACCTGACGACTCTCCAGTATGAATCAATTTTGAATGACAAGATCTTTTATCGACAGGACCTTCAGTTGTACGCCGGTAACTACGTGGTTGATCTGATTGTTCGAGATCGGCTATCAGGAAAGGTGGCCGCCAAACGAGAGAAACTTGTCTTGCCCCTGGACGATTCGGACTTCCGGGCCACGGAAGCAGTGTTGAGCCGGCACGCTGAGCCGCAAACGCAAACGGCGGCTAACGGCGACGTGTTCAGCGAAGGCAACGTACGGATTCGCCCTTTGCCAAGTCGCGAATTTCACTCAACCGATAACCTGATCATTTTCTTCAAACTCTATAATGCAGCGCTGGCGCACGAAACGGGAAAACCATTAGTGAGAGTCACAGTCATCCTGATGAAGGACGGCAAGCCGGCAACCAGGCCTCTCGACTACCAACTGACGGAACCCGCAACCGAACCCGTGCTTCATCTGACGTTTGCCAAATACGTTAAGCTTGCGGGTCTGGCGCCGGGTAAGTACTCAGCCCTAATTGAAAGTCGGGATATCGTTCAACAGAAGGTGCTGAAACAGGAAGCATCGTTCGTAATCGTACCACCGTAATCAACGGAGCGCGGACATCCTGTCCGCCAGCGTGCGCTGCACGCTCATCCTTCCCCAGAGGTCATTGATAGTTTTGTTCGCGCTTACGCGCTCAGGCGGACAGGATGTCCGCGCTCGGTTACTGTGACGGTGTTAGGCTCTCCGACTTCTTCCGAATGCTGCCGCTAAGCTTGATAATCGCCAGCAGGTCGCGATCGGCGTTGGCCTTGTCATCCTTAGCCTTAGCCGCCCCTTTCGAGTCGACAGTCCCCGCATTCTTCAGCACGGGATTCTCAGTGAAACTATCAATTAGCTTGCACAACTTTACCAGGGCACCCACCATCTCTTCGCTCTTCAGCTCAACCGAGCTGTCGGCCTTCTCTTCATCCGGGACCCGGGCGAGCATGTAAACATTTAGACGGCTGGCGCGCTTATTAATCTCAGCGGTCTGGTCGGCCACCAATTTGTATTCAAGTGGTTTGCGCGCGACGAGATTTCGCGCGATGTCGTTGCGCAGTATCTGAATGCGCTTGTAATCGTCTTTCATGTTTACGATCGCAGCCTGCACGCGCTTTTGATTCTCCTCCTCGACCCCCGCATTCGCTTCTGCGCCGCGCAGTTTGCCTTCGTCGATCTGGCGCACCCGATCGCTGATATTCGGATTATTGTTTGGCGGTGGCCCGGCCCCGGCAGGCTTGCCCTGGGCCCGGGTCGAGTTGGCCAGGCCGAGCGAAAAGATTCCGACCACCAGAAAGCCTGCGAGCTTTTTGACTTTAACACACTGGTAATTCATGAAAGACTCCCTCCGTTTCGAAAATCAGATGGACAGCTCACTTCAAGGTGAAATGGAAACTGAAACCTGGTTACTGGATTGATTGTGAGCGGTCACACTGATAAGCGCCTGATCTGCGCCTGACAATTCATCCGGCAATTTGGCAATCACCACGGTGATCCAATCAAAGCTCGGCAGCCTGCCCACCCATTCCACTGCCAACGGGTATGTGTGACCTTTCCCATCATCGGCCTGGGCCGCCACGATCGATGGGCCATATCCCGGCTGCAAATCCAGATTGGCGGACAGGAGCATCAGCCGGGTCCTATGATCGGCACTGAAGTTGTCAG
>DATHHW010000173.1:0-5519 GCA_035317005.1 Pyrinomonadaceae bacterium
ATCCGGAGGAATGCTGGTTCAGACGGCCGACACGCACAAATTGAATGAAGCTGATTTGAAAGTCGTGAGCAAACGCAGACCAACCGAAGCCGAGCTTGCTGATTTACTGTTTGCCTGGACCGTTTGCAAGCACACTAAGTCAAACGCAATCGTTTATGCCCGCGACGGTCAAACTGTCGGTGTCGGCGCCGGCCAGATGTCGCGCGTGGATTCGGTGAAGATTGGCGCCATGCGCGCTCAGTTGCCGACCGCCGGATCTGTTTTAGCTTCAGATGCTTTCTTCCCGTTCCGTGACGGTCTCGACGAAGCCGCGAGGCATGGAATCACCGCGGTCATTCAACCAGGCGGATCTGTGCGCGATGCCGAAGTGATCGCCGCTGCCGACCAGCATGGACTGGCGATGGTCTTCACCGGCATCAGGCATTTCAAGCATTAGGAAAGTCAGAACCGCCTGCGGTAGCGGGCGGTTGACCCGGCGTCATCGCAAGCACGCATCAAGAAGAGGTTAGTCAGGAACCCGATGGCCCAGATCAACGACCCGGTACCGCAGGTGGTTCTGACATCCGGGCGAGACGCCCCGCGCTCCCAGCATCAACTTGCTCTTTGCTTCAAACTTACTTAATACTCTCGTCGTCAACTTCATAAGACACCATGCCTAACGAAGAGAGCTCAGCGTTAGAGACCCAGCGAAGATTCATCCGCTGCCGCTATTGCGGGCAACGCGACCAGGTGCGCGAGGAGCAAGACGCCGAAGCCCGCTGTGGCCGTTGTCGTTTGTTGCTGTCTGATGCGCCGCACAAGAAGTTCGCCGCGCTTAACCAAGATCAATATGTTCATCCGGCTGACAGACGCGCACTCGCGGCTCTGCGCGCGATTCCCGGAATAGATACGGCGCTCAAGAGGCTTCTCGAGATGAAATTTGCCATTGTCATGATGTTCGTTTCCCTGTTGTTTGTTGCTTCCGCGTTCGGACAAGGAGCAAAGAAAGCGCCCTGCGCCGATGCCAAGACTCAGGCAGAGATGAACATCTGTGCGGGAAAGGAATACAAGGCGGCGGACGCAACTCTGAACCGGGTGTATCAGCAACTCGTCGCGATGCTGGAGCCTGAAGAGAAGTCGCAACTGAAGGAGGCACAGACGGCCTGGATCAAATATCGAGACACCAACTGTGACTTTGTCGCCGACCAATATAAGGGTGGCAGTATTCGACCGATGATCTACGGACTATGCCTGGCAGAGGTAACCAGCAATCGCACGTCTGAACTCAAGACCCAGATCAAAGACAGGAGCAACTAGTGTCATCATTCGGAAGGACAAGGGCCTTCAATCAAACAAGATAGTTCATTTCAAGGATTGCTAAGGAAACAAGTTCGAATGCTAAAAGACAAACAAGGAATAATTTTCGGTGTCGCCAACAAGCGCTCGATCGCCTGGGCCACGGCGCAGGCGCTGCACCAGGCGGGCGCGCGTTTGGCTTTCACTTATCAGGGCGATCGCCTGAAAGATAATGTAGAGGGCCTGACGAAGGCAGAGATGCCGGATTCGCCGCTATTCTCCTGCGATGTGACCAAGCAGGAGGAAGTCGACGAAACCTTCAAACGCGTCGGGACAGAATTCGGCCGGCTCGATTTTCTGATTCACAGCATCGCTTTCGCGCCCCGAGAGGCGCTGGAAGGCGAATACCTGAAAACAGATCGCGAGGCCTTTCTTACTGCTTTGGAGATCAGCGCTTACTCGTTGACGCAATTGGCTCGCGCCGCGGCCCCGCTAATCACCGAAGGCGGCAGCATCGTCACCATGAGCTTTCACGGAGCCGAGAAGGTTTACCAGGGATACAACGTGATGGGCGTCGCCAAGGCGGCGCTGGAATCGAGCGTGCGCTATCTCGCCGCCGATCTCGGACCGCGCAACATCCGCGTCAATGCGATCAGCGCCGGACCGATTCAGACGCTTTCCGCCCGCGGCGTATCCGGCCTCAGCACGATGCTGAAACATCACGCGGAGCGCGCGCCGTTGCATCGCAATGTCGAACCGCGCGAGGTTGGCAACACTGCGCTCTTCCTGTGCAGCCCGCTGTCATCCGGCATTACCGGCGAAACGATCTATGTTGATTGCGGCTATAACATCATGGGTCTTTAGTGGCACAGACTTCAGTCTGTGATTCATATCAAATTAACAATCTGCGCAGACTGAAGTCTATGCTACTGAAATGAACAAAGACGAAAACGACACTCAACCACCGGGCGGCACCCAGGACGAGCGCTTACTTGAAACGCCGAGCGCAGATGAGTTTCTTCACACAGATACCTGGCGTGTGTTTCGCATCATGGGCGAGTTCGTCCAGGGATTCGAAGATCTGGCCCACATCAAGAATGGCGTTTCTGTTTTCGGCTCGGCGCGCACGCCACCTGATCATCCGGAATATAAGGCCGCGCAAGAGACCGGTGCTCTGCTGGCGCGGGCAGGCTGCACGGTAATCACCGGCGGCGGTCCGGGAATTATGGAGGCAGCCAACCGGGGCGCCTTTGAAGCGGGTGGCGCATCCGTCGGCTGCAACATCGAACTACCGCACGAACAAAGCTCTAATCCGTATTTGACGCTCTCGCTCAAGTTCAAATACTTCTTTGTTCGCAAGACAATGTTCGTCAAGTACAGCAACGCGTTCATTATTTTTCCCGGTGGCTTTGGCACGCTTGATGAACTCTTCGAAGCGTTGACCTTGATTCAAACGCACAAGATTCATAACTTCCCCGTCGTGCTCTATGGCTCAAGGTATTGGCAGGGAATGCTGGACTGGTTGAGAGGCCCCATGCTGAGTGAAGGAAAGATTGTCGAAGACGATTTTCGGCGTCTGCACCTGACCGATTCGCCCGAGGAAATCGTTTCTGTCGTCAAGACTTACGATCCTTCGGAGAGCGAACCCCTTAGCCACTTGAGATAAGGTTCCGCGGCGGCAGTGATGGGCAGCGCAATAATCTCGGGCGTGTCGTAGTTGTGAATCGCCGTGACTCTTTTGACTAGATCGTTGAAACTTCCGCTCGCCGTCTTGGCCAACAGCAGTACTTCCTGTTCGTGCGCGACCTCACCCTGCCAGCGATAGATCGATTGGATCTCAGGTAGGATTTGTACGCATGCCGCCAGATGCGCCTCTACCAGCATCTCTGCGATACGGCCTGCTTCTTCGCGGTTGGCCGCTGTCATAAGGACGACGATAGGTTCTGAGGAATTGTCGCTCATTCCAGGATGGCACAGACTTCAGTCTGTGATAAGGCCAGAATAATCACAGACTAAAGTCTGTGCCACTTATTCTGATTCTTCTTCGTCGTCTTCCGAGGCGGGCCCGGTTAACGGCGAAGTGTCGTCGCCAAAGAAAGAGGCGTAAAGCTCTCTGGCGCGATCGAGGTCGCGCTCATCAACGAGTACTACGGCGCCGGGCGCCATCACCGAAAACAGCGGCGAGAATTGATCTGATGCTCCCGATTGGACGACCGAGCGAATGCCGTTCTGCCGCAGGATGTCATTCACCATTTCCGCCTCGGCCGGCGACGACAACGTGTGTAAAGGGACGAAGCGAGCTTCACTGGCGTCCTGCGCGCCGTCATCTACGCTGAGACGATCGACCAACGCCGCGCCGTCGTCGGCACAACGCGTGATTCCCGGTTCGTATTCAGCTTCGCAGGTTGGACAGAACATGTCTGAGATTGTAGCGCAAGATGCTATCTTGCGCACCGCAGCGCAAGTTGACGCCTGGCGCTATTTCACCGCGCTGACTGCGCGTTCAAATGGAATCTCTTCAAAATGTGTAAAGCGTTTGAAGTCACGAAAGCGTTGATTGATCTCGCCGTGAGTCAGCTTCTGCACGCGTTCGGTGCCAAATTCTTCGACGTTGAAAGACGCCATCACCGACCCGAAGATCATGGCGCGGCGCAAGGCCGCCGGGTCGAGCTTTTCCTGACTGGACAGATAACCCATCAAGCCGCCCGCGAAAGTATCACCCGCTCCGGTCGGATCGAAAACCGCTTCCAGCGGGTAAGCGGGAATCGCGAAGTATTCGTCTTTGGTGAACATCGCCGCGCCGTATTCCCCACGCTTGACGATCAGAGTGCTTGGTCCCCACGAGAGGATCTTGCGGGCTGCTTTGATCAAGTTAGGTTCCTCTGCCAACTGGCGCGCTTCGGCGTCGTTGATAATCACGAGGTCAACAACCTCAATGGTTTTCTGCAGTGAATCGCGGGTGGTGTCGATCCAGAGGTTCATTGTGTCCAGGGCCACCAGCTCGGCATCGGGGATCTGTTGGCGCACGCCGCGCTGCAAATCGGGTTGAATGTTTCCGAGAAATACGAGGCGCGCCTGCTTTGAGCTATCGGAAAGTTTTGGCTCAAATCCGGCAAAGACATTCAATTGGGTCTCGAGTGTGTGCGCCACATTCAGGTCGTATTCATAACGACCATGCCACTGAAATGTTTTTCCTTCCGGAATAACTTCCAGGTCGCTCGTATCGATGTTATGACGAGCGAAGACATCTTTCTCTGCCTGCCCGAAGTCGCCGCCGACAACCGCGACGACCCGCACATCGGTAAAGAAACTGGCCGAAATGGAAAAGTGCGAGGCGGAACCACCAAGCATGCGATCGCGTTTACCGAACGGCGTTTCGACGGCGTCAAACGCAACAGAACCTACGACGAGTAATGACATCGATTAATTTTGAATTGCGGATTTCGGATTGCGAATTTGTACTTCAAGAACTTAGTTTACCTATCTACCACCCACTACTTCACCGCTCACTGCCCACTGCTCACTGCTTACTATCCTTCGCCTTCGGCCCACCCAGATCCTTCAGCGCTTCCTCGGCCTCACCCTTGAACCGGCTGTCGGGATAATTGTTTACCAGCATCGAAAGATAGTCCCGGGCATCTTCTCTCAGCTTGTCGGTGGTAGTCTTCACCGATTGCTTTCCTTTATTCTCTGACAGCCGCAGACTGCTTTGCCCGGCGATCAGCAGCACTTCGTCGATCTTTGAAAACGTCGGATTGCCGGCGATGATCTCTTCACAGCGAGCCAGCGATGCCTTGTATGCCTTTCTGAGTTTGAAGTATTGCCGCGCGACCTCCAGGTTGTGCAGCGAGTCTTTCTCCATATCGGGATCGCGCACCACATCCGGCTGCTTCGCGCCACCTTGTGCCCGAGCCGCCGCGGGCGCCACGACGAAGAAAACGAAAGCGATCAGAATGAACAGACAAAACTTTTTCATAGCCTTACTCCCTTAACTTCAACTGCGAAGCTCGAAATCAGCTTCGGTACTTTCCAATGATGGCTTCAAGCTTGCGCGTGGCTGCTTGCGGCCACAAATCAGGCGCGGTGAAGATTGCATTCTTCAAAGCCGAGCCGCATTTACATGTACGCGTACTGCTCGCCAGACTCTTGACTGCTTCCCGCATGATAACCTGGGCGTTCCTGACATTCTTGTTCAGATACTCGATGACCGCATCCACCGTCACCGCATCGTGGCCGGGATGCCA
>DATHHW010000174.1:0-94661 GCA_035317005.1 Pyrinomonadaceae bacterium
AACTGATGGCGTAGGTTGAGATCGAAAGCCTGGTTCCCGCGCGTAAAGTAAGTGCTGAACGTTAGTTTGGATTTATATTCGTCGGCTTTCTCGATCGGATCGCGGTCTTCTTTTTTTGAAGGCTCGGATGACGACTGATCAGGCGGCGGAGATGGTTCAGGAGTAATAGGGTTTTGCGCCAGGCAGGCCACGCTGAGCAAAACGACAGTGACGGTGATCTGTATGATCCTGATCAAGAGCGTTCCCGCGGTCGTCATTTCAGCTAAAGGATTTGTCGTTAGTCTGGTTTACTGTCCCCAGGTCAAAACCAACGCCACTGCTGCGACGAACATTACCACAGTCGTAGTCCATCCGAGGAGATTGGACCAGCGGCTGTTTACTCTGTCTCCCATGATTTGCCTGTTGCTGGCAACCAGCATAATCACTACCAACAATGGCGGCGCCAGAAAGCCATTGATCATCGCCGCGAGGAAGAGCGCGCGAATGGGATTGATGCCGATGAAGTTAAGCAGCACTCCGATGAGAGTGGAAACGATAATCACGCCATAGAAAAGTTTGGCTCGACCAGGTTTTTGATTGAAGCCGTACCTCCCTCCCATGGCCCCGGTCACCGCGTACGCACTAGATCCCGTCAACACGGGTACGGCCAGCAACCCGCTGCCAATCAAACCTACGGCGAGCAGAATAGACGCGCCTCTGCCGGCGAGAGGTTTGAGTGCCTGGGCGGCATCAGTGGCTGACTGAATGTTTGTTTGACCCGCTTTGAAAAGTGTTGCCGCCGTCGCCAGAATGATGAAGTACATCACCGCGTTCGAAAGCAGCATGCCTATGCCCACGTCCCAGGCGGCATATTTCATTTCGGCGTCGGTCGCGCCTCGGCGCTGGCTTCTGGTCACGCGGCCGAAACTGATTTCTTCTTCGACTTCCTGATCCGCCTGCCAGAAGAAGAGATAAGGCGAGATGGTGGTGCCGAGGATAGCCACCAATGTCGCCAGGAAGGTCGCGTCGAACCTCAGGGTGGGAATGAACGTCGCCTTCAGCACAGAAACCGCGTCGGGTTTGGAAAAAAACGCTGAGCCAATGTAAGCGAACAAAGCGATCGTCAGCCACTTGAACGTTCTGGCAATCAGCCGGTACGAGCCCCAGATTTGAAGTGCCAGGATGATTAGTGCGATTGGCAAAACCAACACGGTAATAGGAATTGGCACCAGCAGATTGATCGCCGCAGCGATGGCGCCGATGTCCGCTCCAGCGTTGATGGTGTTGGCAATGACTAGTCCAAATACGGTGAGATAGAGCAAGTTTCGCGCATAGTGCCGTCGCAACACGGACGCCAGGCCCATGCCGCTGACCATGCCAATTCGCGCGCAGGTGAGTTGTACCGAAGCCATCAATGGCCACGTGAACAAAGCCGTCCAGAGCGTAGTGAAACCCAGAGAAGCTCCGGCCACAGCATACGTGCCAATGCCCGAGGGATCATCATCGGACGCTCCGGTGATGAGTCCTGGCCCGAGCACCTTCAGAAAGCGCCTGATCGGATTTTTTTCCAGCATCATGGCCGCTTCGAGGGAGCCGGTGCCGCCCGCGGGATCAGAGTGCGGAATAACTGGAGCGCCTTTGTCCGGCGCCAAATCAGTTTGTTCGTGATCAGACATTACTTGGGATCGAACTCCTCCGGATCGGCGGAATGGTACTGGCAATCACGAGTAAAAAGAAATCCATTTACTGTCCTGGTTCGAGTTCTTCTCCGTGTTCTCTGTGTCTCCGTGGTGAATTATTTTCCACAACTAGGCTCACCACGGAGACACAGAGAACACGGAGAACAGAAAGCTCTTTAACGCGGCCCGAGGATGTAGCCTTCACCGCGCCGGGTGTGGATTAGTTTGATGGGATGCTGCTCGTCGATCTTTTTGCGCAGACGGTTGACGTAAACTTCGATCGTGTTTGAAAAGGGATCGAACGATTCGTCCCAGACGTGCGCAGCAATCTCGGCCCGCGAAACCAATTGCCCGGCGCGCCGCGCCAGATACTCGAGCAATGCATATTCTTTCGCAGTGAGTTCAATTTCATGTGCGGCGCGAGTGACTCGATGACTGGCTACATCAAGCCGCAAATCCTCGAGTTGCAAAAGATCGGAATGAAGCTGCGGCTCGCGCCTGAGCAAAGCCCTGACCCTTGCCAGCAGCTCGCGGAACGCGAAGGGCTTTGTCAGATAATCGTCCGCGCCGGCATCGAGTCCCGTAATGCGATCGTCCACCGTCGCCCGCGCGGTCAGCATCAGGACGGGTGTGGCATCGCCACGGGCCCGCAACTCGCGACACACTTCAAATCCGTTCGGGCCAGGCAGGAGCACGTCCAGGAGAATCAGATCGTAATCGTTAATTGAGGTTTGATAGAGCGCCGCATTGCCGTCGCCGGCAATATCGACTGCGTAGGAATGCTCGCGCAAACCCCTGGCGACAACTTGAGCCATGCGGGGTTCGTCTTCTACCAGTAGGATTCTCAAGTGATTAGAGTGTCCGACAAACTTTAAGTTTGTCGATCTACTTAGTAATGGAGTCAGTACCACCTGCGTGAGCGGGTGGTCCGAACGGCCAACCAACTTATTGAGTGTTTGATCCACCCGCTCACGCGGGTGGTACTGACCTCATGCTCCGGCGACTTCGACAAACTGAAGTTTGTCGGACACCTTGCCTATCTGATCCGCAGATCAAACGGCAGCATGTAAATCGCTTCGCCACTCCGGGAACGATCAAGCAACTGCGCGTATCGCAAGGCACGCCGGACATCTACGGGCATCGCTTCGAGAATCGCCGCCTGTTGCTTCGCCTGCGCACTCCGGGCGTCGCTTTCTCCATCGTCACCGCTGTTCATCAGTTCCTCGAAGAAGCTGGGCGGCTTTGGCATGATCACGCGCTGGATGCTCTGTTCAGCCGGAATCTTGGCGAGCTGTTTGGCGATCTCAATCGCCTTATCGAGACCGCCATACTCGTCGACCAGACCCCGCTCTTTCCCCTGACTGCCGGTCCAGACGCGGCCCTGACCGATCGAATCGATATAACTTTTTTCTTTGCCTCGGCCCTTCCCGACTTTTGAAATGAAGTCGTCGTAAGTCGTGCCGAGGAATTCCTGCCACTTCGCGCGTTCGGTGTCGTTGAATTTTTCCGTCTCGCGGAACAGGCCGGCGTTCTTGCCGCGCAGGACATACTCGTTGGTCACGCCTATCCAGTCATAGAATCCTTTAACGACCGGCTTGCCGCCCAACACACCGATCGAGCCGGTGATGGTTGACGGCTCAGCCACAATCTTGTTCGCGTTACAAGCGATATAGTACCCGCCGGAGGCGGCCACGTCGCTCATCGAAACCACGACCGGCTTTTTCGCCTTGGCCGATTCAATCGCGCGCCAGATGATGTCCGAGGCCAGCCCTGAGCCACCGGGACTGTCGATGCGCAGGACGATGGCTTTAATGCTCTTGTCGTCGCGAGCCTCGTTGATCGTCCGCACCAGCGAATCCGATCCGATCGTCTCTTCGCCTGAACCGCCGAAACTGGATTTGCCTGAAACGATATCGCCCGCGGCGTATACGACGGCGACTCGCTCGCCCTTATTCAAACCCAGAGACTCCTGTGAAATCTGCCGGTAATCGCCGGCTCTGGCAATGGGCAACTCGTCATTATCGTTGTAACCAAGACGCTTCTTCAGCTCTTTCTCCATCTCATCGTGATACAAAGCGCCGTCGATCAAGCCGGCATCTTTCGCCTGCGTCGCGGTGTACGGCGCGTTGTCGATTAACGCCTTCACCGCGTCCGGTGTTTTCGAGCGTGCTTTGGCAATGCCTTCGACGTAGCGGCCATACAAATCGTCGAGCAACGAGTTAATGAACTCGCGATGCGCCGGCGTCATCTCTTTTTGAGTGAACATGTCAGCCGCGCTCTTGTATTTCCCGATCTGATAAATGTCAGGATAGATGCCGAGCTTATCGAGCGAGCCGCGGAAAAACATTACGTCGGCGGCCAGACCAATCGTAAACAGCTCACCCGGCGGAGGCACAAAAATCTTGTTGCACGCTGTGGCGATGTAATAGTCCTTGTTGAGACCCGTCTCCATATAGGCGAAGACGGGTTTGCCCGAAGTCCGAAAGTCTGCGATCGCGTCACGAATCTCTTCCGACTTGGCCCAACCCGCCTCTGACATGTCGATGTCCAACATGACGGCCGAGATGCGTTTGTCGGTTTTCGCTTTGCGGAACTGAGTCAGCAGGCTGCTCAGAGATTGCGGCGGCGCGCCAAAGAGGCGTCGAAACGGATCGTCGGGAACATAATCCGGCAGCGGGCCGGAGATTTTCAGCGCCAGCACGCTGTTGTTGCGAATCGATGGCCGATTCCCGCGCAGGGCGGAAACGACAATCGCGACACAGACGACGACGATGAGCGCCAGTCCCAGCAGGATGCCCCCGATTGTGAGCACGATCTTACGAGTTGTTGACATTGCCATTAGCGGTTTTCCTGTTATTTTTCTAAGAATTTTGGCTGATTGTGAGTACGCGCAGAGGGCGGAAAAGGTTTACGGGTAGCACAGACTTCAGTCTGTGATTAATGGTTAGGGCAACTCGAACCATCACAGACTAAAGTCTATGCTACTTCACGATCCATCCACCGCCAACCACCTCATCCCCGCGATAAAAGACAGTCGCCTGGCCCGGCGTGATGGCGCGCTGCGGTTCGTCGAACTTCACCTGGACTCGGGCGTCGGGCAAGGGAGTAATCGTGGCCGGTTCGGCTGTGTGACGGTAACGGACGCGCACTTCGGCGCGAACCGATCCGGCTGGATTCGCGAAAGCGATCCAGTTGACGCCGGCCGCCGTAAATTCGTAACGCAATAGTTCATCCTGGTTACCCACGATGATGCGGTTCTTTGTCGAATCAATTCCCGTCACATATAACGGCTGCGCGCTGGAGATGCCAATCCCGCGGCGCTGTCCGATCGTGTAGTGATGTATGCCGGTGTGCTTTCCGACCACTTCACCGCTCGTGCTCACAATTTCGCCGGTGCCCGGCAAACGTGCGGTTTGATCTTCCGCGGCGAGATAGCGATCGATGAATCCCGCATAGTCGCCATCGGGAACAAAACAGATTTCCTGCGACTCAGACTTCTCAGCCACGGCGAGTTCATTGCGGCGCGCCGCCTGACGCGCGTCCGGCTTGGACATCTCACCCAGCGGAAACATTGAACGCGAAAGCTGATCCTGTGTGAGCTCCCAGAGAAAGTAGGATTGGTCTTTCTGTGGATCGAGTCCGCGCAAAAGCCGGTAACGATCGGCCGCGGGATCGAATTCAACGCGTGCATAGTGACCCGTCGCTACTTTTTCACACCCCAGGCTAAGTGCCAGCCGATCCAACGACGCAAACTTCAGACGACTGTTGCAGGCCACGCAGGGGATCGGTGTCTCGCCATTTAGGTAACTGGTAACAAACGGCTGCACCACGTCGCGTTCAAACTCGCGCTCGAGATTGAGCACATAGAATGGAAAGCCGAGTTCTTCGGCCACCCGGCGCGCGTCGTACACGTCGTCCAGCGAACAGCAACGCGAAGGCAGCGACTCGCCGTTCTCGTCCACACTGATACCGCGGTTCTGATTCCAAAGCTGCATCGTAAAGCCGACCAGTTCATGGCCCTGCTCTTTCAGAATCGCTGCGGCCGCGGACGAATCTACGCCGCCAGACATGGCTACTGCTATCTTCATTACTTGTTTAGCGCCCGTTATCGGCGGGCTTCTTCTAATCGTTTCTGGCGAATGTTAAGATGCTGGTTCCATCATAGGATATCAGCCGCAAGCCGCCAGGCCCAATTAGACCGGGCGACTCAGTGTGAGGAAGGATACCGCTGGATGCTATTGAGAAGACTTTGTGGCTTCTGCTGCGCTTTGATACTTTGCGCGCTAAACGTGTTCGCTACTTCACTTGATGAAAAGCGGATGGAATTCACCGTTCCCGCCGCTCCCTGGACACTGATCCTTCCCGCGGAGGATTTCGTCGTCGAGCACCAACAGATCAAGCCGGACGGCCGCTCCGGCTATTTTCTAATGAACGACCGCAAGCGGATGATGACGGTCTCTTTCTTTATCGAACCCGTTAAGAACTGCAAGGACAGTAAGGCGTGCCGCGATATGGTTTGGAAGATGGGCAATCCCTCCTGGGTGAATATCAAGAATCCGTCCTTGTCTGAGATTGGCGAAGTCAGCGTGCTTGAATTTCTGCTCCCGTCTTTCCAGGGCCAGGATATTCAACAGCAGAACATGTATGCTGAGTTTGTCGTTGACGGGTTCTGGGTGGATTTTCACGTATCGAAGATCCTCTATCAGCCGCAGGAACATGAATGGTTTGAGCGTACAGTTAAATCAATAAAGTTCGAACCAAAGAAAAGCTCGAAACCCTGAACGCAAAACTCGAATCTTAGCTTATGCCTGAACGCGCCATCGAAGAATACCGAATCGCCGACGAACCCTATTACCTGCCCGTCGATCACGAAGTCGATCTGTTCGCAGCGGCACACGCCGCGCACTTGCCGGTAATCCTGAAAGGCCCGACCGGCTGTGGCAAGACACGGTTTGTGGAACACATGGCCTGGCGGCTTGAGCGACCGCTGATCACCGTCGCCTGTCACGAAGATCTTTCCGCCACGGACCTGGTCGGACGATTTCTGATCGAAGGCGAAGAGACTGTCTGGCATGACGGACCCCTGACTTCCGCGGTGCGGCACGGCGCGATTTGCTATCTCGACGAAATCGTCGAAGCACGTAAAGATACCGTCGTCATCATCCACCCGCTCACGGACCATCGGCGTCGGCTGCCGATAGAAAAACGGGGTACGATCCTGGAAGCGCCGGCTGATTTCATGCTGGTGGTTTCCTACAATCCCGGCTATCAATCGATCCTGAAGGACTTGAAACAATCGACGCGGCAACGCTTCGTCGCCATCGACTTTGATTATCCACCGCCCGAGTTGGAAGCCACGATCGTCGCGCGCGAAGGCGGCATCGACGAAGGCACGGCGCGCGATCTGGTTTTGATTGGACAAAAGGTGCGGAACCTGCGCGGGCACGGTTTGGAAGAAGGAGTTTCGACCCGCCTGCTGATATACGCCGCGCAACTGATCGCCCTCGGCATCCCACCGACCCGGGCCGCCGAAGTGGCGATGTGCTCACCCATCACCGACGATCGTGATCTGCAGAGGAGCATCCGGGAGATCGTAACGACGGTGATCTAGCTCCTCGCATACGCTCCCGCAGACGATTACTCCTTTTAGCGAGCACCGGAATGTATATTATTCTTGATCAAAACCCAGCTATCAGACTTTGGAGAGTTACATGAAGAGCTGCCCGACCTGCAAGCGCACCTTTGACGACACAATGACTTTTTGCCTGGTGGACGGTTCGATTCTATCGGCGCCCTTTGACCCTCAAGGAACCGAGCATCTTCCTTCCCCTCGCAATCCTGACCCGGCCCGGACAGGGATATTGTATCCCGCGCCGAATACAGCCGACTCGACTCGACCACCCGAAGCTGACAAAGACCTGACACCTCCGCCACGAACGATAAGGAGTCCTGCTTCAGAACCAAACTTGCAAGAAACAACAGCTTCACCCATTGCACAGGAATACTCTTCGACCGAAGGGATCAGATCTCAATCGGCCATGAAGACCATGAAAGCTGCTCCGCCCGAAATAATTATCGGCAAAAGTCAGCGCGCGCCCTCGCCCGCTGAAACCTCTCCTGCCAGCCAGTTAACGCAAACTCGATCTACAGGAGGCCGCCGGTTAGCGGCGATTGCCGGAATGCTTCTTGTGGCTATCATGATCGGAGGAACTGCCTGGTTAATCTTTAGCAAGGCCCGCCAGGAATCGCCGGTCACGACGAAATCACAGCAGGCGCCGCAAAATGAGAACAAACCGCAACTCACTGGGCAACCTTTCACAGAGAGCATAAACGGGGTCCAGTTACAGATGGTCTATGCCCCAGGCGGGACGTTCTTAATGGGATCGCCACTTTCAGAAACCGGACGAGACAATGACGAAGGACCGCAGAGCAATGCGACGGTACCGAGTTTTTATATGAGCAAGTATGAAGTGACTCAGGCCCAGTATAAAGCTGTGATAGGTACGAATCCCTCCAGCTTCAAGGGAGACGATCTTCCTGTCGACAGCGTCTCGTGGAACGATGCGGTTGAGTTTTGCCGCAAACTATCGCGGACCACTGGCCGTGAGTACCGCTTACCGACTGAGGCCGAGTGGGAATACGCGAGTCGTGCCGGGACGACCGGGCCGTACGCAGGCAATATTGATGCGCTGACGTGGTATAGCGCCAATTCGGGGAGCCAGCCGCATCCAGTTGGGCAAAAGCAACCGAATGGACTCGGACTCTATGACATGTACGGAAACGTTTGGGAATGGTGTCAATCAAAGTATAAGCCTTATCCCTACAACGTTACTGACGGTAGAGAAGATTTACAGGGTGCCGAGGTGCGGGTGTTGCGCGGCGGTTCGTGGCAAAGCTCCGCCAATTCCTGCCGTTCGGCTTACCGCCGCAGAGTCATCCCTGACGTCCGCTCAATTGGCTTTCGTATTGTTTTGGCCGCCCGGTAACGTTCTGGTGATCTAACTTGTCCGAAGAACCCCAAGACAACAATCTGAACGAATCTTTCGCTGAAGAGATCGATGAGCGCCTGCGTTCAGTCAAGAGTCCCACCGAGCGACGCACTCTGGCCGGTCTGCTGAAAAACATTGCGCATCTGCCGTTCGAGCAGACGCGTGCGGCTTTGGAAACCAGCGCGGCGATCGCTGCTGTATCTCTGCGCGCCAGCATCGAATTCCTGCGGGCCGCGCCAGGTGTCGCACAAGTGCTCGAGCCAACGGAACTCCGAGCCTGGGGCGAACTGGGTCGACGTTTGACCATGGGCGACGTCGAAAACGGAGCCAGCTTTTTTACTGCCGGGCTCGGCGACTTTGCGAACGTACCCGCGGCCGCGCGTCCCTTTGTCTTCCACGTATGTTCGCGCCAAATGATTCTTTCCGCATCGACAGCGTCGGAAACATTTCGCCATGCGCCCGTGCTCGCCGAGACTCTCAAGGACAGCGAACTACTTCGATCCATCTACGAAGTGGCAGCGGAGATTTCGCGCCGCTCGGCAAAACACAGCGCGGATTTCTTGAATGCCACGCCGACTGTCATGGTCCGGCTCCTTTCGTTTAGAGGCGGGCTACCGCCCGTTGATCCAAAACCCGCGGCGCGCAGTAGCCCGCATCTTAACGGGGCTGGGGAGGTGACCAGCGCCGCAGTCGCTCTGGCCGCAGCGTTCGCCGAGCGCGCGGGCGGCATTGCCGCTGACGCTTGGACAAATCTGCCCGGCGCGGTTGATCTTCTCGACGCCGCAGAAGCTCTGAAATTGATGCGGCGCTCGGTGAGCTTTCTGGAACGCGGCGGTGCGGCGGCGCTTCACCTGCTAATCGCCGGCGGTGAAATACTCCGCACACTGCCGGAATGCTTTGACGAATGGATCGATCTGCTTTGGGCGGTAGCTTCTCACGGTAACGCCGGACTGGTCGCCTTTGTTCGTTCCAGCCCCGCGTTCTTTCAGACGATCGCGGCGTCGAAAGATCACCTCAGCGCCGTCGCACTGGCGCATCGGGTAATCGCGCTGACGCGCGAAGTTGCGCGCGTTGATTCGGAAGCAGCCCTTGCATGTTTGCGTTCGAGCGCGAAAGCGCTGCACACCGTTTCGATTGAACAGTTTGAAAGTTGGGCGCGGGCCGGTTTGATCGCCGGAGACACGCGCGCTCGGCGCAGTTATTACGCGCTCGAAACGCGTAGCAGCAACGAAGCGCTGCGTGAAGGCGGCGCGGGTGTGGCACTGGAATCGGTGCAGCTCTTGTTAAGACTTTACGTCGAAGGCTTGACCGGCCGCGCGGTCGAGATTGCGCCGCTGGCCGCGGTGCCGGTTGAGTCCCGCATCGGCGACGGTCGCACGATTCACCTGCCTTCGATCGTCACTGAATTTGGTGATGAGGAGCTGGACTTTCGACTCTACAAAGTGCTGGCGGCGCACGCGGCCGGACAGATTGAGTTTGCCACCTATGCGCGTGACACCGTTGAGCTGCGTGCCGCGTACAGGGCGCTCACCGAGTTCTATGATCCCGCGAATCAGGATGCGCGCGACGCTTTTGCTCTGGGTGGTTACCTCGCTGAAAGTGGTACAGGCGTCCCGCCCGTGACTCATGCGCAGGATGCGCATGCCACTATCGACTATCGACTCATCCTCAATCTGTTTCCCATTCCACCGCTGGCCCGCAGGATTTTCGGCACCCTCGAAAATGGGCGCATAGATCGGCGTTTGCGAAAGGCGTATCGCGGTCTGGCGCGCGACCTCGACCTGATTCGAGATCATTTGCGCACTCGCCGTCCGAACATTGTTGACCTGCCGGCAGCCTTAGTGCCGTTTGAACTGCTCTTCCAGATCACGCTGCTCGCCGGCGCTCGTGACGACGCCAGGCAGTTCTACGGTCAGATAGTTTCAGAGCTCGAAACAATCGTGGCTGAATACCTGTCCGCCGCAGCTACCGTCGCTGATACTTTGATGGCGACCAGCCGGGTCTACTCGCTGTTTCAATCGATCTCGCTCGAAGACCCAGAAAAGCAGATCGAGGTGCCCGACGAACTGGATCAGGAAGACCAGAGTAAGACTGCCGAAGAGATGCTCGCCGAGCGCGACGCGAACCGTCAGCCGCAGCGGCGCGATGCGCGCGAGCTGTTCAATGCCTGGAACACCGAAGCGGACGGCGAATTCGATGAACTGGAAGGCAGCGAGGCCTGGAGCGAAGGTGAAGTGCCGGAACAGGATCTGGAAACCGGCGAAGTCGCTTTTAACTATGACGAGTGGGACCGCGAACTGGTCGATCATCGCGTCGGCTGGTGCCGCGTGATCGAAAAGAAAGTTAAGCGCGGCGAACGCGCCTTTGTGGACGACACGCGCGAACGATACAAAGGCGTCGTCTCGTCAATTCGGCATCAGTTCCAGTTGATGAAGCCCGAAGACCTGGCGCGCGTAACGAACGAAATTGACGGCGACGATTACGATCTAAACGCCGTCGTCGATTTCTTCATCGATCGCCGCGCCGATGGACACCAGTCAGAGCGCATCTACACCAGGCGTCTGCGCCGTCGTCGCGATGTCGCCGTGTCGTTCCTGCTGGACCAATCGTCATCGACCGCGCGCACGATCGGGCGCCACCCGCTGCAACCGTACACTCATCCCGGCCGTCGCATCATTGAGATCGAGAAGGAAGGCCTGGTCTTGATGAGCGAAGCGCTGGAGGCCGTCGGCGACCGGTACGCGATCAACGGCTTTACTTCCGAGGGTCGTCGCAACGTAAAGTTTTACGTGCTCAAAGATTTCGGTGAGCACTATTCGGATGAAGTAATGCGGCGCATCGGCGGGATCACTTATCAGAACAACACGCGCCTGGGCGCGGCCATTCGACATGCAGCCGCGAAGTTGAGCAAGCAGGACGCGCGCACTCGCCTGCTGATCGTTTTATCTGACGGCCGTCCCTACGATCACGATTACGGCGACGCCCGTTACGCCCGCGAAGACACGCGCGAAGCGTTGCGTCAGGCCAAGACCCTCGGCATCACGCCCTTCTGCATCACCATCGATCGCGAATCGGAAGCTGAGCTGCGCGATCTGTACGGCGACGTTGGCTATACGATCATCGATGACGTGCTGTCATTGCCGGAACGTCTACCGGGAATTTATCGGCGGTTGACTACATGAATCAGGGCGTTGGATCAAAGCTCCCACTCGTGCCTAAGTTGGTCTATACTCTTTGACGATGACTCAAGCTATGACATCAGTTCCGCTTTCGATGGATCACGCAGGGGTGCAGCGTGTGAACGGAACGCGTGTCTCGCTTGATTCGGTTATATTTGCATTCAATGAGGGATCCACGCCCGAAGAGATCGCGCAGCAATACACAACCCTAAACCTCGCCGACATCTACGCGGTCATCAGCTACTACTTGCAGAATCAAGCTGAGGTTAGCGAGTACCTGGAGCGCAGGAAGATGCAACGAGCTGAGGTAAAAAAAGAGGTTGAGTCTCAGTTCGATCCTCAAGGCATCCGCGACCGTCTGCTGGCCCGAAAGCGATCCGGCAGTACCGACTAATGCTGCGCCTCGCCACCGACGAAGACTTCAACAATCGCATCGTGCGTGGGCTACTGCGTCGCCAACCCGACCTCGACATCTTGCGCGTCCAGGATGCCGGTCTTGCCGGCAGGGACGACGAAGAAGTGCTTGCTTGGGCAGCCAGGGAAGGACGAATTCTCATCACTCACGATGTCACCACAATGAAGCAAACAGCGTACGACAGGATCGCCGCCGGCTTGCCGATGCCGGGAGTCTTCGAATTAAGCCAGGATGTTTCGATCGGCAGGGCCCTGGACGAAATCCTCTTGCTTGTCTTGTGCAGTGATCAGGTCGAGTGGGCAGAGCAAGTAAGATTTCTGCCGCTCAAGTAGCTGACGGGGAAACCTCTCGTTTTCAACTGCCGATTTTTTGGGAGCCGGTCATGAAGCGTCAAATCTCTTTCGGTACTCGTCAGACGTGATGAATGCCTTTACCATCTCAACTCCAACGTAATTTCCACTGAGCTGATCTAACTTCCTAAGCCAGAACTCGTAGCCAGTAAAATCGCCGTCTGGTGTGTCGTTAGGATCTCTTCTCAAGTAACCGAAGTATTGCATTAAGACAAACGCGCGGTTGAATTCAGCGCTAACTAAGTTCTGGTCCTCCGCCACAGCTAGCAGCGCTTGCGCCCGCGTCTTCACGCCGATTGAGAGATCGCTTACCAATTGGTTGCGTCTGGCTTCAGACAGAGGGCTGCCGGCATTCGTGTTCAGGGCGTCTACTAAACTCATTGACGTTGGATGCGCAAAGGTGAATCGAGAACGCGAAACGAATTCCTCCGCGAATTCCTCCTCGAATTGATACTTATTGCTTGCTAATTGTGTTTTCCAGTCGCCCTTCCCAACTACTACTCCTTGTCCAATCTTCTGTACCGCAGGAAGAAACTCAGTAAGTCGAATAATTGGCACCGCGAGCTGATGGGCTCCGTTAAAGGTCGATTTGCCGACGGCGTCACCGTAAGCTGCCTTATACATTCGGTAGACCAGATAGCCAATCTCAAAAAGCTCAGTAGAAAGGAAGAACGCCGTAGAAGTGTTAATTAGCGCGTCATCGTCAGAACTCAACTGCTGTCTTTCAATAATTTGATCCTTCCAAAACGCGAGGCTACTTGGGTCGGGTTTGCGATTCAGAAAGTCAATAAAATGCTGATCAACATCGAGATGGATTTCCTTACGGAGAATCTGGACGTCTTCGTCCTCTTGAATTTCTCGATTTGTGAATACGGCTAGGACATCGTCTTCCGTCACCGTATTGGTTTCGCGTCCCACCATTATGAGTCCGAGAAGCTTCTCCTTCTTGGTGTTCTTGGTTCTCCTTTCTATTGCTCGAATCCTTTCCGCCTGGCTAGCAAGTTTTTGTAGAGTTGCTGCAGCCTGAAATATTGGCAAGGGGAGTTTGGCACCTTTGCTCCGATTGCAACGATCATGACAGGGGAGCCAATTACAATAATCATTGATCACAAAGTCGGACGATAGCCCATATTCCGTCCGGACTTGATCCAGATCGACGGGCTTGTTTTCAAGGTGCTCGGGAATGAAATGATCAATGGTCGTCTCCTTAAGCCTAAGTGGTTCGCCACACCAAAAGCACCACGCTTTGTAATGCGTCCATAGCGCGTATGTTTCAGCATCTGTAAATTTGTGCTTACCCATTGCTTTATAGGGAGTGAGGCGGTCTCATTCGCTCACAAAGTTCTTCGTCCCCGCATGTGCGGCCCTATTGTCGGAAACCATTCAATTTCCGTCATTTTGTGTCCTAACCAACAACCGACGTTGCGGTTATTCTACTCGCAAAACTCATGCATTAACCCGCTCTCGCCGCACAACCCGCACACCCCTGCGCCAGTCTTCGTTAATATCAAAACGATAGACTTCGATATCGGGCGCGATGGTTCGGGCGAGGGTGGCGAACGATGGATGAAAGCGAAGGGTGGGCGCGACCAGATAGACGAGCGGCGATTCGTCGCTGATCTCGCGTTCACCGAACAGTTTGGCCGTGCTGATGTGGCCGCGGCGTCGATGCGCTTCCACGCGCCGCCAGTAGTCGACTCCCTGAAAGACGTGTTCGCGATCTTCGTTGACCTTTAGTTCGATGACTGCCAGCCGGCCATCGTGACGCAGCGCGAGCAGGTCGATTGGGCGGGCGCCGGTCGGACCGCCGTGTGACGTACGAAACTGCGCATGTAACGGAGCCACGATCAAACCGGGATCGAGTTTTGAGATGTCGCGGCGCAGGATTGATTCCAGCCAGGCCTCTCCGGCCGCGCGGTAGAACCAATGCCGCCGATCGCGACAATTCGCATCACGATAGTTTTCCAAATCACGCCACAGCTTGAGCCAATCCTGTTCGTGATAGTCGTCGAGCAAGCGCCGGCGCGAGCCTTCAATCCCAAACCAGATGCGATCGCGCTCCATCACGCGGCGCACGCGAGCGAACGGCAGGCCGTGATAGCGAAGTGTCTGACCGTGACGAGCGGTGACCACGTCGACGGCGTGCGGGGCCAACGCAGTGATTTGCTTCAACGCCTCGTTCGGCTCATTTTCGCCGACCGCCGGAAACTGCATTAGTCGCTTACGCCACAAGTCCTTTCTTTCCCAGGGACGGACCGGCTCGATCTGTTGCCATCCTTCGTCAGGGTTGAGTCGCACGCCCTCCCTTACGGTCGGGCTACTGCCCCGTCTGCTATCGCCACGTATGTTACTGCCCCGTATCTCGAACAACGCGATCCGCTGTCGCAGTGATTCGCGCAAGAGCACGTGGCGTTGTCGCGCGGCTTCCAACACATTTTGTTCGACCGCCATTAAAAGTTTTTCTATCGGAGGGCGCCGGGGACGTTGTTGCATTCGATTGAACCAGAGCAGCGCCGATGAAAACAGCGAGTCGACGTTCCGCGCGTCGCTGTTTGCCACGGTGGCGGTCACCGCGATCCGTTCGTGCCGCCGACGCAGAACAATGCGCGCGTAACGTCCGGGCTGATCGCGCCGCATGCCGGGGCTCAAACCCACCTGTTCGATCTTTACGTTTGCGAAAGCCTCGCTCGCGATCTGTGCGAGCCTTACACATCGCGCCTGGCGCGCCGCGACGATGCCGGTGACGATCGCTTTGGCAGACTCGCGCGGCACCAACTCAAGCGTCGCTATCTCGGCGCCCATGCGCCGGGTCGCTTCCAGCACCAGCTTTTGGCCAGTCCAACTCCAGGCGGTGATGCGCCAGGATCGGACGCCAGTTTCGGTCCAACTGGAGAAAATCAGACGTCGATGGTCAATGGAAAAATCGAATTCCGATGCGCCGAGTGCGAGCGGCGCGCCGCTGTCCTGCGCCAGGAACCATTCACTATTCCCGCCGAGTAGTTCATCAATCGCGCGCGTCGCGTCAGAAACCGCCGCGGCATCATTTAGTCTTAGTAGCATTTGCGGGAGTCGTCCGACGTTATGCTAAGATCCCGGAGTTCGACCAACTGATTCAGCTTGTGATTCTGCGATCGAGACACCGACAAAGGTTTTTCTCCTTCTCCCTTTGGGAGAGGGCCGGGGAGAG
This sequence comes from Pyrinomonadaceae bacterium, assembly GCA_035317005.1. Lineage (GTDB taxonomy): Bacteria > Acidobacteriota > Blastocatellia > Pyrinomonadales > Pyrinomonadaceae > UBA11740. The sequence continues at coordinate 15,779 of DATHHW010000174.1, forward strand.
GAATTGTCTGCGTCGAGCTTTGCACCCTCCCCTAACCCCTCCCAAAGGGAGGGGAACAAGCCGCGCACGTTCGACGAACTCGATCAGACGTTATTGAAGTTCGTCGGACATTTCGGGCCAGAGCTTAGCAGCCAAACAAGCTTTCTGAAACGTAAAGATTTTTATCAATGAAACCGATCTTCTTAGCAGGTGCAGTGCGCACTCCGATTGGCCGCTTTGGTGGATCGCTGGCCGGTTGGACCGCCGCGGATCTGGGCACCGCAGTCGCAAAGGAAAGTTTGCGACGAGCTCAGATTCCACCGGATCAGGTCGATGATTCCATCTGGGGTTGTGCGCGCCAGGCGGGCGGTGGGACGAACGTCGCGCGACAGATTACTTTTCGCGCCGGGGTGCCCGATCGCGTGCCGGCGTTTACCGTGAACCAGGCTTGCGGTTCCGGATTGCGCGCGATCATTCTGGCCGCCGAACAAATAATGCTCGGCCGCGCCAACATTGTTCTTGCCGGCGGCGCCGAAAGCATGTCGCGCGTTCCCTACTTTGCCGAAGGCGCACGCTTCGGCATGCGGATGGGCCATGCCGAGTTGGTCGATGGTATGTACCGTGACGGCTTCAACGATCCACTTTCGGGATTAGTCATGGGCGAGACGGCCGAAGTGCTGGCCCGCCATTACGAGATTTCGCGTGACGAACAGGACGAGTATGCCTTGCGTTCCCAACAGCGAGCCGCAGCCGCGATCGCCGCCGGACGATTTGACGACGAACGCCTGCCGCTCGAACTCAAAGATCGAAAAGGCAACGTCACGATGTTCGCGACCGACGAGCACGTTCGTGCCAAGACATCGATCGAAGACTTGCAAAGGCTGGCTCCGGTCTTCGCAACAGATGGGACGGTGACCGCCGGAAACTCATCGGGAATTACCGACGGCGCCGCGGCGATCACGGTGTTGAGTGAAGCAGCTTTGAACGAATCAGACGCTGAGCCCCTCGGCCGGATCGTCGATTACGAAATTGTCGGTGTGCCACCGGAGATCATGGGCATTGGCCCGGTACCGGCCGTGCGCGCGATTCTCGCCAGACAGAATCTGTCTCTTGAAGACATCGACGTAGTCGAGATTAACGAAGCGTTCGCTGCCCAGGTGATTGCCTGCGATCGGGATCTGCGATTCGATCCGGAACGAGTGAATACGAACGGCGGAGCGATCGCTCTGGGTCATCCGATTGGTTGTACCGGTGTTCGTATTACTGCGACATTGCTGCACGAAATGAAGAAGCGCCAGGCAAAGCGTGGGCTGGCGACGCTCTGCATCAGCGGTGGCATGGGCATAGCTTTGCTGGTTGAGCGCGTTTAGGTATTTCTTTGGAGTGCGGCGACTTGTCCGCTTTCATATGGCTTGCCTAAGGACGCGCGCTGAAGCAAAAGCGGCGACAAGTCGCCGCAATCCAAATCGGCGTTTCGGCCAACCATGCCGCGCTGCTAACGCATCGGACTGCTAACCCGTCATATAATATTGGCGTTTACTTCAAAGAGAAGAAAAGAGGTTCGATCGTGAATAAGAAGGTTCCTGTGTCGTCAATCGCATTAGCATTATTTCTAGTCACACTGTGCTCCGGGTTCGATTCGGGCTCGACGCAGCGCAAGCCCGCAACCATCCCTGCGCAACCCGCGGGCGCCTTTAGTTACCTTCCTGCTTCGGACGGCATCGCGTTAATCGACGTGCGGCGTTTGATGAACGAAACAATGCCACGCATCCTGGCTGGTGATCCGGCAAAGCTCGCGCAGGCCAACGCCGACATCGACAAGTTCAAAACGCGGACCGGGATCGATCTGCGTGCTTTCGATCGCGTGGTTCTGGGAATGCGTTACACCTATCCCTCGCCCAAGGTGACCAAGCTCGAGACGGTAGTCATCGCGCGCGGAACGTTCGACCCGAAAGCGCTGGTCGCGGCCGGACGCGGCGCGGCAGGCGGAAACTATCGCGAAGAAAAATACCGCGGCGCAACGATCATGATTATTACGATCAACGATCAGATGAAGCTCTTTGGTGTGTGGGACATTAGGATCAACGACCTGGCAGTGTGCGCGCTCGATACCCATTCACTGGCGATCGGGACGTTAGCAAACGTGAAGGCGGCCATCGAAGCAGGACCGAGAGGCCGTGTCAGCGCCGATCTCGCGTCGCTGGCGACTCGCGATCCGAAAGCGGTGATCGGTCTTGGCGCGAATGTCCCGGCCGAGTTGATGGCCAGTTTGAATGTCGGCAATGATACGATTGCGAAAGACGCGAACTCGATCAGGCAAGTTTATGGATCTATCGGTTCGACCGAGAGCGACGTTTCATTAATGCTGACAGCTCGCACCGACTCAGCGGAAGCTGCAAAAAATCTTAACGACACGGTCACCGGACTGAAGCAACTCAGCGGACTCTTCATCGGGCGAATGGCGCCGGCGCGAAAGGCTTTGGCCCAAAGCGCTCTCGACAATTTGACGATCACTACGCGAGGCACTGAGCTTGAGATTAGAACTCAAGTCGCCGCGGCGAATCTGGCCTCAGTCATAAAATAACTTGGCGAACGCGAGCGTGCCACAGGAAGGACAACGGGCTCCAGAATTTGTTTTGCGGGACGGCGCAGGGGCCCAGTGGTGTCTGTCGGATCACCGGGGCAAGGTCGTCGTGCTGCTGTTTTATCCCGGCGACGAGACGCCGATCTGTACCCGCCAGATGTGTTCCGTTCGCGATCGCTGGGAGGATTACGCCGCTACCGGGGCGGAAGTAGTTGGCCTGTCAACCAATACCGTTGATTCGCACAAGAGCTTTGCGGAACATCACGACTTGCCCCTGCAACTGCTAGCCGACGTAGATCGAAAGGTCGCTGATCTTTATGGCGCACAATCTCTGATTCCCGGCAAAGTTGCGCGATCGGTTTTCGTCATCGACGCCGGCGGGATTATTCGTTACCGGGACGTGCGGCCGCTCGGCCTTTTTCGACCGAAGGATGACGATATCATCGCGGCAATCAAGAAGGCGCAGACGTAAATTTGGAGTGCGCTGACTTGTCAGCGCTTTGTCAGGCCGCGCCTTGTCGCGGCCATGGCCATTGGGCACGTTCGATGGAGAGAAAGCGGCGACAAGTCGCCGCACTCCACATTTCTTCAAACTCCGCTATAATCCTCGCGAGGTGAAATCCAATGTCTGATGAAATCAAGTGTTCCCGTTGCGGGCAAAAGCGCGCGCCGCTCGGGTATGCGCCGCTGCCTACCGAACTTGGCCAGAAGATCGCCACCGAAGTTTGCCAACCCTGCTGGGCTGAATGGCTGCAAGCGCAGACGCGCATCATCAACCACTACGGTCTTGATCTTACCAATCCCGATGCCCAGGGATTTCTGATGGACAACATGAAGGGTTTCTTTTACGGATCGACCGAGTTGGCCCAGATCGACACCACCAAAGAAGGCTCGATCAAATGGTGAGTCCGGCAAACTGCATTTCTGAAACCTAACGCCTGGGTCGAGCGTAAGAAAGCTGCCCGTTACTCTGCGCTGATAGCGCGCAATTCATTAACACTACTTTCGGTTTGTTAGAGGAGGATTCCAGCTTGTTCAAGAAATATATCTTTGCCCGTCTTTTTGTCACAGCGACTGCGGTCGCTTTTTTGTTGCTCGCCGCCAATGCGCTCGTGGCGCAAACGAAGCTGCTCCGTTTTCCCGACCTTCACGGTGATCGTGTGGCCTTTACTTACGGGGGAGACATCTGGACCGCGCCCGTGACCGGCGGTTCGGCAATTCGCCTGACTGCGCATCCGGGCATTGAAGTCTTTGCGAAATTTTCCCCGGACGGCAAATGGATCGCGTTCACCGGTCAATACGACGGCGACGAGCAGGTGTACGTCATGCCATCAAGCGGCGGGGTGCCGCGACAACTAACCTTCTATCCGGCCCGCGGCCCGCTGACACCGCGCTGGGGTTGGGATAATCAGGTCGACGGTTGGAGCAGAGATGGCAAACGAATCTTCTTCCGCTCGCTGCGCGATTCGTGGTCGACGCCGATCGCTCGTCTTTACAGCGTTTCCGTGGACGGCGGCCCAGCCGAGGCGCTGCCGATGCCTGAAGCCGGTTCCGGCGACTACTCGCCGGATGGCGCGCGCATGGTGTACTCGCCGCAGTTTCGGGACTTCCGATCTGAAAAGCGCTATGGCGGGGGCCAGGCGAACGTCCTTTATATCTTCGATCTGAAAACCAGCGATGCCAAACGAATCACCGAAGGGCCGCGCCCGACGCGAGATCCAATGTGGATTGGGGACACCATCTACTTCAATTCAGACAAGGACGGGCATTTCAATATCTATAACTATAGTGTGTCGTCGGGCAAGACCGCGCAGGTTACTCACAGTAAACAATGGGACGTGCGCTGGCCGAGCACTGATCACGATGGCCGCATCATTTATGAAATGAGTGGCGAACTGCAGATTCTCGATGCGAAGAGCGGCAAGATGACGCCCATCGCGATCACCGTGCCCGACGATGGACTCGCGCGCCGGCCCAGTCGTGTCTCAGCCGCAAATAACATCGAGTCATACGACTTGAGTCCCAAGGGCGAGCGGGCGTTGTTCTCAGCCCGCGGCGATATTTTCACCGCGCCGATCGAGAAAGGCCCTACGCGCAACCTGACACATTCATCCGGCGCGCATGACAAGTGGCCTACCTGGTCGCCCGACGGTTCGCAGATCGCTTTCATCTCTGACATGAGCGGCGAAGAGGAACTTTATCTGGCGCCGCAGGATGGTTCGAAGCCGGCGCAACAGATTACTAAAGGCGGCAGCGCCATGCGCTATCAACCCGAGTGGTCAGCCGACGGAAAGCGCATTGCCTTCGGCGACAAGGACGGAAAAATTTGGGTGGTGACACTCGCGGACCGCAAGATGACAGAGATCGTCGATTCGCCCCGCGGCCAGATTCGTGACTATGTGTGGTCACCGCGCGGCAACTATCTCGCTTTCAGCATGCCGGTGAGTCCCAATGGAAACGTGTCTGTTCACGTTTGGAGCGCAGCCGACAACAAAGTGCGTAGGGTTACCGATGTCAATTTTAATTCGTTCAATCCCGTTTGGGATTCGCAGGGTAGCTATCTCTATTACATCAGCAATCGCGAGTTTGCGCCGCAGATCTCGAATGTCGAATTCAACTATGCGACGAATCGCGACTCGTATCTCTACGCCATGGCGCTGCGCAAAGACGTCAAGCATCCCTTCCCTCCCGAAAGCGATGAAGTCAGCGTTAGTAAACCAGCCTCGTCAGAAGGCGCGGCCACGGAAACACCAAAGCCCGCCGAGCCAAAACCGGAGAGTACACCCAAGCCTCCCGCCGACCTGGTGATCAATTTCGAAGACATCACCACCAGAGTTGCGCGCGTGCCGGTGGGCGCCGACAACTATGGCGGGCTGGCTGCCAAGGCTGGTCACCTGCTCTATGTCGTTGGCCCCGCTTTCTACTATGGCCGCCAGGGCGATCGCCCGGCGCAACTGCGTATCTTTGCTTTCAAGGATCGCAAAGAAACCACTATCGCCGATGACATCTTCGGTTATGCGATGTCCGGCGACGGCTCGAAAGCTCTGATCAGACAGGCCGCGGGCTTTGGTTTGTTTGACGCGACACCGCAAGGCGACAAGAGCAGGAAACCTGTTGCCACCACCGGCTTGGCCGTTGACCGTGTTCCCGCCGAAGAGTGGAACCAGATCTTCAACGAAGTCTGGAGGCGTTATCGCGACTGGTTCTATGTGCCGAACATGCACGGCTATGACTGGGTCGCTCTGCGCGAACAGTACAAGCCTTTGCTGCAGTACGTCGCCCATCGCTCTGATCTGAATTACGTAATCGCCGAGATGATTTCTGAGTTGACGGTGCAGCACGCGTACATTGAAGGCGGCGATTTCCAAATTCCGCCCCGGCCGCGTGTCGGTCTGCCGGGTGCGCGTTTTGAACTCGACAAACAATCCGGACGTTATCGCATCTCGAAAATTTTTGAAGGCGAGAACGAAGAGGATCTTTATCGCTCGCCGCTACGGGAGATTGGCGTCAACATTAACGTCGGGGACTACGTGCTCGCGATCGATGGCGAAGAATTGAAAGGAACCGACGACCCCTATCGTATGCTGCGTAACAAGGCGGACAATCCCGTCCAGCTCACCGTCAACAGCAAGCCGACGATGGAAGGATCGCGCACCGTTTCCTATCGACCGATCACGGACGAAGGCAATCTGATCTATCTCGACTGGGTAATGCGTAATCGCCGGAGAGTGGAAGAAGCAACGGGCGGCCGCGTCGGCTATATCCACGTTCCCGATATGGGCGCCGCCGGCATTCGCGAGTTCATCAAGTGGTACTACCCACAGCTTAACAAAGAAGGACTGGTTGTGGACGTGCGCGCCAATGGCGGCGGCAACGTCTCGCGCATGCTGATCGAGCGTCTGCGGCGAAAGGTGCTGGCGCTGAACTATGTGCGCACCGACGAGGAGCCAAGTACTTATCCCGACGCCGTGTTCCTTGGTCCGATGGTGGCGCTGCTCGACGGGAATTCTGCGTCCGATGGCGACATCTTTCCAGCCATGTTCCGCGAAGCGGGCTTAGGCCCGCTGATCGGCAAACGTTCGTGGGGCGGAGTGATTGGGATCGGCAATCGCGGTTCACTGATTGATGGCGGCGCGGTCTTTGTGCCGGGCTCGGCTTTCGCCAGTAAGGAGGGTCAGTGGATCATCGAGGGGCACGGCGTCGATCCTGACATCGAAGTTGATAACGACCCCGCGTCAGTGATCGCCGGTCGCGATCCACAACTCGAGCGAGGCATCGCCGAGGTAATGGCGAAACTAAAAACTCCGGTGAAACTGCCGCCGCGACCGCCGGCGCCGATCAAGACACCAAAGTAGCACAGACTTCAGTCTGTGAATTCGAAAAAAGGCCCGCGTGAATCAATTGATCCACGCGGGCTTTTTCTTCAGCTTTTGTTTGGCGCCACGGGGTCAGTACCTGAGCGGTAGCGACCGGGTTTGGTTTTGGCGATGGCGGGTCGTGGGGCGTTGACCCGGTCGCTAACGCTCCCGGTACTGACCTCATCCTGGATGAGTCAGACCAGTCCTTCAAACAACTCGTCAACCGACACGCGCCATCCTGCGAGCACCCTGGACTCGGCCACTTCTCCCTTGAAATGAGTCCGGCTTTCCCAAATGGGCTTCCCTTTATGCTCAATTGAATAGCGAACTTCAATCGTGACCGTGAAAGGATCGATCAACCACAACTCGCGCACGCCCAAAGCCAGATAGGTGTCCGCCTTAGTAGTGCGATCATAAGTCGCATTGCTTCGGGAAACATATTCGAAAACAATATCGGCTGAGGTGCGTTTCTTACCCATTCGCTCTCTGAGTGCCTTCGAAATGTACATCATATCGGGTTCGAGGTAAGTACCGTCCGACGTGTAAATAGGTTCACGAGGGTGACGCACTTCGCCCTCGATGTCGTTCGCCGCCAAATACAAAACCAGCCACTTGTTAAGTCGGCTGTCTATACTTCCATGGGGTTCGTCAGGCGGTGGAACCATGAAGAGCATTCCTCCGATCAGTTCGTAGTGGGAGCGATCGCCCGGGTCGGGCAATTCCCAAAATTCCGCGAGTGTGTATCGGTGGAGCAAAGGTGAGAAGTTGACTTCCACTTCCGTTGCTAGAGTCGACATGGTTACTACCTCCAAACTTGCCGTCAATCGTAGCACTATGATCGGGTCGCGTAAATCTCATTTGCTTTTCACCACTAACTTTTCCAAAGGCAACATTGCCGGCAGGCCTTTGTGCTGAAAGCAGCGCTCGCCGGCGGCATGCACGCGGCGATGACAGGGCGTGCCTTTCTTGGTCCGCGCGCCGCAGATGTAACCGGGCTCGTCGGTGCTCGACGCGGCCGCGGCGGTATTGGTCGAGTTAATGCGATTGGTTGTACGGGCTGACTCATTCAGATTCACCGGCAAATCAGAGAGCGGCGAATTGGCCGCGCGCTGAATCAACAGCGGCGGCGAAGCCGGCCGCAAGTATCTTCCCAAAGCAAAAGCCGCCGCCGCCGTTATCGCGAGAATCGTCAGAGCCCTTACTAAACCTACCCTGCCGAGCCGGCGCGCACAGTCGCCGCAAAACCGCGCGCTAGTCCACGCGCGCCAACCTCGGCGCGCCAGACGCTCACCACATTCCGCACAAAAGTTAGGACCGTACATAGTGGGAGACCCAGTAGTTCTTGCGGGCCAATTATATTCGATTAGCTGAAACCAAAAACACCATCATTTTGTTTGCTGAGTATGGTATTGAGCAACTGTTGGTTAGACTCTTTAGCAAATCGGTTCATTCGCGACTAGTCGTTCTTGATTTCGCCTTTCTTAGCGCCTTTGGTGTTCCTTTGCGCCTTCGCGTGAAACCGACGTCGCGCCCATATCAATTTCGCGCAAAGGCGCAGAGAGAGAAATCGAAAGGCGCAAAGCAATCAAGCACTTCCCCTACCGCTTGCCAAGTTGCAAACTAAACCGAGGCGCAGGCATACTCAGTTACCCCAGCAACAACGGTTTTTGGTAAGTCAAAGACGGAATGAATCCATTCTCTCTGCCCGCTTCAGTCTCGAAACTCGCACGACGAGCGACTTTATTGCTGTCGTTCGCGGCGCTATTGATCGTAATTCGTGCCGACGTCCGGGGCCAACAACCCGACGATGTCATCACCACTGACACGGCGCTGGTGCAATTGAACGTCGGGGTAGTGGATAAGCAGGGAAACGCGATCACTTCATTGTCGCGTAAGGACTTCACAATTTTTGAAGACGGTGTGCGGCGGCCGATTATGAGTTTCGAACCGACGGAAGCGCCGTTCAGTTTGGTTTTGTTGCTGGACATGTCCGGCTCAACCGTGAACTTTCGTCAGCAAATTCAAGGAGCTGCGTTGCGGTTCCTGGACGCCCTCAGTCCTGAAGATCGAGTCGCTGTGGTTCAGTTCAACGGCAAGGGAGTTAAATCGCTACTCGGTTTCAGCACTGATCGGCGCAGGATCGCATATGCGATCACTGATTTGGCTGGCGGCTCAGGCGACACGCCGCTGTACGACGCCTTGAAATTCTCGCTAAAAGAGTTAGCTCACGAAGGCAAGCGCCGCAAAGCCATCGTGGTTTTGACCGACGGGCTGGATACTGAGGTGCGGAACGGCGATCGGGCGATAGTCGCGAAAGCGTCGGATGCGGAAGTCAGCACGGCGATCAAAGCGGAAACGAATTCACAGGTGGTCACGGTTCTGAACCAGGCAGACCGGGAAGGTGTGACGATTTTCCCGCTGGCTCTGCCGTCCGGCGATCCGAAACGCCTGCCCTTGCCCGACCCGGCGATTACCGCGATGTACGGGGCGGCGCGTACGCGTCTGCAATTGCTGGCAGATCGAACCGGCGGGCGTATGCACGAGATTCGGCGTCTGGATGATCTCGCCAGGCTGTACGCGCAGGTCGCTGCGGATCTGCGCACGCTTTACACAATCGCATACCAACCCCCAAACCAGGGCTCTCACGACGGCAAGTGGCGCGAGATTCGGGTCGAGATAGCTCGCGCCGATCTGGTGGCCAGCACCAAGCCTGGATACTACGCGCGATAAGATTCTGATTGTCCGACAAGCTTTAGCTTGTCGAGGTCGGCGACAAACTGAAGTTTGTCGGACAGTGAACTTGAAACTTAAAACCTTAAACCTTAAACTGATCCTCGATTCAGCCGCTCACTAAACCAATCATGCACCCGTAGCTCAGCTGGATAGAGTACCTGACTACGAATCAGGGGGTCGCACGTTCGAGTCGTGCCGGGTGCACCAATTATCCTCAGCAGATTAGGCATCGCCGTAAGCGTCCTTTACGAGTATAATCACCGGCGCAATTACCGCGTACTTACTGCACGAGGTTTTACTATGAGAAGAATATTTCCCCTCCTCTTGCTCGCCCTCCTGGCCGCGAATGCTGCGCCTCAGTCAGGTAGAAGAGGCGTTACGAAGCCGCCAGCACCGCCGCCAGAGCGGTTGAGCGAACCGCCAATCGTCGTGTCGCAGCCCGAAGCCGCGCTCGCCGCGATTGTTTCAGGCGCCTTGCCGGACAGCGTCCGCACCCGCCAACTCCAGTCGATCGACAAGGGCAGCTTCAGTCTCGCGGACTTCACCGGCAAGGTGGTCGTCGTAAACCTTTGGGCGACCTGGTGTGGTCCGTGCCGTATGGAAATTCCGGAATACGAGAAGGTGCGCAAAGAGTACTCCGGGCGCGCCGTGGAGTTCGTCGCTCTGACGACTGAAGACCCGCGCACCTCAGCCGACCGCGTGAATCGGTTCGTGCGCGAGGTCAAGTTCGGCTTCCGTCTGGGCTGGGCCGACCGCGACACGGCGCGCACCCTGATGAACGGCAGGGGCGCGATTCCGCAGACCCTGGTCATTGGGTCCGACGGTCGCATTATCAGCCATTGGACCGGCTACTCGCGGGCACAGGGCGGCGACCGCCTGCGCCAGACGATTCAAAGCGCACTCTCGGAAGCGTCTCCAGCCGCGCAAAAGTATCGCTGAAAAAGATTCAACTAGAGTTCAGATTACGAATCACGGGTCACAGGTTCGATTCGTGGCTGCCCGAATCATCAGTGGATTAGTTCTCCGGGCGAACAGGCAGTCTGAAGCCATAAGGAGCAAGGCAATGCATATTCGATTAGCAGTCTCTCTTTTAGCTTTGATCTTCTGTCTCTGGCCCACACAGTTGTCACGCCGCGCCGGTGCGGCGGGAACCGGCGACTGGTTTTTTGTCGTCGTTGAGACGCACGTTCACCCGAAAAGCGTCAAAGCCGATAGTGACGATCCAGAGGAAAGGCGCTGGTATGTCTCGAACGCGGTGGCCTTGCCCGCGAACATCCCGGACTACTCAAGCAAGAAGAAGGCGGGGGAATACTTCGACACAAACGTGGTGGAGCCGGCGAAGACACATGGCATCCTCGTCGATTACTACGATGATGAGATGCAGATTAATGGCGGCTCGGTCCTCGCCGTAGGCACGCGCGAACAGGCTGAACAGATGCGCAACAAAGACCTTGCCGATCGCAAAGAGCAAGGTGGCAACATCTATTCTTTTGAACTCGTTTTCGGGCCGGCCAAGGGCGAAGACACCAGCAAACCAAAACTCATCTACCGCGATAAAAAACAACCCAGCTACTCGGACGCGAAGGCAAGCCAGCCGAGCGACCGTTGATCGATCACCGAACTATTCTTCACTAAGTCTGCAATCTGGATCGGCAACGATGGACGATCATCGTGATTCGCAACCAATCGCTCTCTCCTAATTTCGCGCTCGGTTCGGGTGGCGGTTGGCGCTGCGCGACTCGCCGGTGGGAGCCTTGCCGGGCGCGACATTCGCGCCATTCGTGTAGATCGATTGCTGAACTGTTGTGGGCGGAATCTTCCAGGGATAGTAACTACAAAAAACTCCGAAAGCGGTGAGCAGAATCACGAACATTGCGGCGACGGCGTGTGAGCCGAGTCTTTTGGTTGAACTCACTCTGGCTGATTTGATGATCGCAATCTCTTCTATTCCCACGACCGTCGAATCAATCTCAGCGGGTCGGACCACGCACTCTACTTCGTCAACGCGTCCGATCTGGCGCAGCGCTTCGCGAAATTCAGCCGCGGTCCCGTAGCGCTCGTCGGGATTTTGGGCCATCGCACGCGTGAGAATTGCGGCCAATTCCACCCCGACGGCTTCAATAATTTCGTTCGCCGGCTTGAGCGGATTCGGCCGTGCACTCACCAACGCGGTCGCGCGGGCCAACGCATCAGGCGGTTTCACTCCGGTCAGCAAATGATAAAGCGTCGCGCCCAGGGCATAGATGTCGCTTTGCGGGCTCGTGCCCAGATCCTGGATTTGCTCGAGCGGCGCGTAACGCGGCGTATAACCAAAGACACTGGTGCAAGAGGTGCAGCCCGAAGGGTCTGCGGTTTGAGTTTTGGCCAATCCAAAGTCGAGCAGAATTATTTGGCCGGTCTCGGTAATTTTTAGATTATGAGGTTTGATGTCGCGATGAATGATCTGTCGTTCGTGCGTATGCAGGTAGATGAGTGCGTCCAGCAACTGATCGGCCCAGGCAACGACGGCGTGGCGCGGCAGTGGTCCGAGTTGTTGAGCAATTATTTCCGCGAGGTCGCGGCCCTCGACAAACTGCATCACGAAAAACGCGCGATGGCCCTCGGTGAAGTAATCAGTGACCCGGGGCAGCGCGGGATGATTGAGCCAGGCCAGCAGTCGAGCTTCCCGCTCAAACTGTTTCCATTGATCCTCGTCATTAGTAAGCGTCTGCTTCAGCGCCACCGTGTGGCCGAGGCGGAGGTCGATGGCTTCGTAAACCGCGCCCATGCCACCTTTTCCCAGGTGCTGAATCACGCGATAGCGGCTCTGCAAAATTGTATCGGGCGCGAGCAGGGTCGTGCCGGCGGTGGATTTGTGTTCGTCACTGGACATTGTTTTTAGCGATCCTTTGGAGGGGGAATAAGGAGCAGAAAGAAAGAGAGGTAAGTGGGAGTTTGCTGCGCTTACGGTTTGCGCGCCTCTCAACTTGTCTCGCCCGCGTCAGGTTTGAAATGATCGAGGGTCAAGAAAAGTTTTGACAAATCGTTTGACTGAAACATCTTGAGAACAGCGGAGGTTTTTGCTTTTTGAGAAAACTGCCGGCGCGGATTCGCAGTCGGGACGATAAACAGCGTACCCACGCCGGCAGCTTTGCCTGCTACCCGCCACGAATTCGATCTTCGCGGCACTTGTCAGTGAAACTGTCTGAGCAAGCGTTGTGCCGTCGTTTGGAAGCTGACGAAGGACAGTGAGATTGAGAGTGAATGATCGAGCTCGGGGTCTGCTGGAAACCTTCACTCCGTTTAGGAGTGAGATGTTTCTAGCTCGAGCCGGACTTCGTTACTGGATTTCTCCGTGTAATCTCAGTGATCTCCGTGTCTCCGTGTTGAGATTTCTTAAGAAAGATGCACCACGGAGGCACGGAGAACACGGAGAAGAAGATTAGGCAAGGCCCGAGTTAGACTACTCCATTGAAGTTGTGGCGTTTAGCTGCGGCGAAACCAACCGGGGCCTGCCTATTTCACCTCGCTGAGCTGCGCAGCAAAACCGTTTGGTTTTTGCATCGAACCTCTATCCAGACTTATGTTATGTCGCTTGATCATGCGGTCCAGAGTCTTACGATCGACTCCCAGCACGCGCGATGCGGCCTGCTTGTTGCCGCGCGTGTGGGCCAACACGCGCGCCACGTGCCGCCCCTCAATCTCAGAGAGCGAAGGCCATTCTTCTTTTTCCGGTGGCGCTATCGAACCTGCGGGGCGCGCCTCAAGCTGGATGTTGGCCGGTTGATGGAAACTCCGGATGCGTTCAGGAAGGTCCTGCACCCGGATCAATCCATCACACATCGCCGCCGCCCGGACCACCGCATTCTCAAGCTCGCGAATGTTGCCGGGCCAGGGATATTTTTGCATCAGTTCGAGTGCGTCCGCCGAGAAGCGAACACTGGGTCCGAGCGAATAGACGCGATCCGCGAACGTTTGCGCCAGCGGCGGAATGTCATCGCGGCGCTCGCGCAAGGTAGGCAGCGTAATCGCGACCGCATTCAGCCGGTAGTACAAGTCTTCGCGGAATCTTCCGGCCTTCAGCTCTGCTTCGACATCGCGATTGCTGGAGGCGATTACCCGAACGTTGACTCGCTGCGTCTGGTTCGAACCCACGCGGCGCACTTCTCCCTCCTGCAACACGCGCAAGAGTTTGACCTGGAACGAAAGACTGGTTTCGGTGATCTCATCAAGAAATACAGTGCCGCCGTCGGCTTCTTCCCACAAACCACGTCGATCGCGATCGGCGCCGGTAAACGATCCTTTCACGTGGCCGAACAGTTCAGACTCGATCAACTCCGCGGGTATCGCGCCGCAATTAACTGCTACGAACGTCTTGTCGGCCCGGCCGCTGCGACGGTGCAAGGTCGAGGCAACCAACTCTTTTCCGGTGCCGGACTCGCCGGTCAAGAACACCGGCAAGTTGGTCGCGGCGACCCGGCCTACCTGTTTCATCACTTCGATGAACGCGTGGCTGCGGCCAACCAGGTCTATGTCCGATTGATGCGCGGCCGGCCGCGTACCAACCGACAGGCGGGGCGGCCGGCTGGTGATTTGATCGCGCAGGGCCGCGGAAAGCGATTGCAGATCCTCAACGGCGAACGGCTTCAAGAGATAGTCATAAGCCCCAAAGGCCGTAGCATCCAATGCGCCCTCAGCGTTGCCCTGGCCGGTCATCAAAACCACTTTTGTTTCGGGCAGCTCTTCCTTAAAGCGCCGCAGCACTGCAAAGCCATCCGCCCCGCCCAGCATCACGTCGCAGAAGACAATCGGCCATTTCTCCTGCGTCAACATTTCAAAGGCTTCTTCGGCGGAAGCAGCGCGACTCACTTTCCAGCCGTCATTCTCCAGCACGGTGCAGACAAAGTCTCGCACCGGCTGCTCGTCATCTATCACCAACGCGTGTAAGGTTCGGTCCATCGTTTCTTATAGGGCAGACTGGAAATTTTTCGCCCTCTCCCTTTGGGAGAAGGTTGGGGAGAGGGATTGTCTGTGTCACGCTTCACGCCCCCCCCTAACCCCTCCCAGAGGGAGGGGAACCTGTTTGGATCACAGACTCGAGTCTGTGCTACTGCTATTCGTTGACGGCAGGCCGCAGACTGCGGAGATCTCGCCGCCCGGAGTCTGATAGCACATGGATCTTTCGTTTCGGGTCAATCTTCAGCGAAGACTCGAAGACTTCTGGTGGCATGGGTTTGCCAAACAGATAGCCCTGCGCCTCGTCGCATCTGAGCAAACGCAAAAATCCGAGTTGCTCGTCTGTTTCCACGCCTTCCGCAATTACCCTGAGTCTTAGGTTGTGCGCCAAAGTCACGATCGCCATCACCAGGGCCGCATCGTCAGGATCGGTCGTCGCGCCCATCACGAACGAGCGATCCAGTTTCACCGTATCGATCGGAAGATTTTTGAGATAACTGAGCGATGAGTAGCCGGTACCAAAATCATCAATCGCGACCGTCACCCCTAACTTCCTAATCCTTCCCAACAGTTTCGCTGCCGATTCCGTGTTCTCCATGATCGAAGTTTCGGTCAACTCAAGTTCAAGACACGTCGGATCCAGCCTGGTCTCGCCCAGAATTTCCACCAGCCGTTCGGGAAAATCCTCTTGTTGAAAGTGCCTGGCTGAAATATTCACTGCGATGCGCAGCCGGCCAAAGCCGCGGTCCTGCCAGGCGCGCGTGCTGGCACAGGCGGCGCGCATGACAAAGTCACCGATATCCAGAATCAACCCGGTGTCTTCGGCGAGCCCGATGAATTTACCGGGCGGGAGCAAACCAAGTTCCGGGTGCTGCCAGCGAACCAGCGCTTCGGACCCCACAACTTCGCCGGAAGCCAGATTCACCACCGGTTGGTAATAAACAACGAACTCTAAGTTCGCGATCGCCCGGCGCATGCTGGTCTCAAGCGCCAGACGCTTTAGAGCCAACGAATTCATGTCCGCGGCATAGAATTGAGAGTTATTGCCGCCCTGCCTTTTCGCTCGATACAGCGCCGCCACTGCGTTCCTCAAAATCGTATTGCTGTCCTGGCCGTTGGAAGGAAACAGGCTGATCCCAATGCTCGGCGTCACGTACACTTCTTGCCTGTCCAGGAGGAAAGGCGCCTTGAACACTTCACTAATGGCCCGAGTGATCTCAGCGAGATCCGCGGTTTCGGCAACATTAGTCAAAAGCAGCGCGAACTCGTCGCCCTCAAAGCGCGCGACCGTGTCGCCACTCGAGATGCAGCATTGCAGGCGGGCCGCGGCCTCAGTCAAAACGACATCGCCGGCCGCGTGCCCGAGGCTCTCAGTAACCTTCTTGAACCGATCAATGGATACCAGCATGACGGCGACCAGATTCTGGTTGCGCTGCGCGATCGCCAGGGCCTGGGTACAACGATCCGCAAACAGAACTCGATTGGGAAGATCGGTAAGTTTGTCGTGATAGGCCAGATGTTCGATTTCGGCGGTGCGCTCTTTAACCAACTCCTCAAGATGGTTTTCATAACGGCGCTTCTGCGTCAGCAAATGCTGATGAGCCAGCGCGCGGGCCACCGCCGTTTCAACATGCCGAAGATCCAGCGGCTTGGTTATGTAATCAAACGCGCCTGCGCGCATGGCTTCGATAGCAAAGTCGATGGTCTGCTGCCCGCTAATCATCACCACAACAGTGTCCGGAGTTTTTTCCAAAACCCTTGGGATCAGATCGAGTCCGCTAATCCCGCCCATGTTTATGTCACTGATTACCAGGTTGAAGTTAATACTGTTAAGGATCGTCAGAGCCTCCTCGGCTGAGCCCACCGTGGTGCAATCATTGTTTGGGTTCAACAGGTCGTCGAGCAAACTTCGAATCTGTTCATCGTCGTCGATGATCAGGATATTTGGCCGGTCACGGTTTTCATGCGACATAAAATGGTTTCGCTCGAACCGACTTATCTCCACTTGGAGGGACTGATGAGAAGATCTCAGTTACTCAACATCAACTCCGCATCCAGGACCTCGCGCACCTTCCTTACCAGGGCGTTGGGCGTGAACGGCTTTTGAATGAACTCAACATTCGAGTCCAAAACACCATGGTGAACAATCGCTTCGTCCGTGTAGCCCGACATAAAGACCACCCTTAGGCCGGGCAGTAACTCGCGCAAACAATCGGCGACCTCTTTGCCGCTGGTCTCGGGCATCACCACGTCGGTAAGCAATAGATGAATTGGCTCCGCGCATTCCTGGCCCAGGCGAATTGCTTCTTTGCCGCGCGCGGCGGCCAGCACTCTGTAACCGGACTGTTCCAGGATTTTCGTTGCCAGCCCCCGCACAACGTCCTCGTCTTCGACCAGCAGAATAGTTTCCGAGCCGCCCGCCAGCGCGGGCTCGGCCACCCTGACCTCCGTCTTTTTCGGCGCGGTTGCCAATTGCGGCAGATAAACCCTGAACGTTGTTCCATGACCGGGCTCGCTATAGACCCAGATGCTGCCGCCGCTCTGTTTCACGATGCCATAGACAGTCGAAAGACCCAGACCGGTTCCCTTGCCCTTCTCTTTCGTAGTGAAAAATGGATCGAAGATGCGGGCCTGGGTCGCTTCATCGATGCCGGTGCCGGTATCGCTGACCGCGAGCATCACATACTGGCCCGGCAAGACGCCTACATGCCTGCCGGCATATTCCTGATCAAGATCGACGGTCGCTGTTTCAATCGTCAGGATACCGCCCTGGGGCATTGCATCTCTGGCATTGACCACCAGGTTCACCAGCACCTGTTCGATCTGTCCGGGATCGGCCTTGATCTTCTTCAGCGCCGGATTTAGTTTCGCGGTGAGTTGAACATCTTCGCCAATCAATCGCCGCAGCATCTTGCTCATATCCGTGACCACGTCATTGAGATTGATTGGCAGCGGTTGCAAAATCTGCTTGCGGCCAAAAGCCAGCAGTTGCCGGGTAAGATTGGCGGCGCGGTCCCCAGCCTTCTTAATTTCTTCGAGGTAGCTCCTGAGCGGGTGATTGTCGTCGATCCGCTGTAGCGCCAGGCCGCTATAACCGTTGATCGCTGTCAGCAAATTGTTAAAGTCGTGGGCCACGCCGCCCGCCAGTTGCCCGATTGCTTCCATCTTCTGCGATTGACGTAGTTGCTCTTCGAGCTGTTTACGTTCAGTAACATCACGCGCGATCCCCTGCACGCCGACGGGCACGCCGTCGTGAAAGACGAGCTTGGTATTGGCCTCGACCGTGATGCGATGACCATCCTTGGCAAGGAGTTCGATCTCATAGGCAGTCACCAGGTCGCCGGCAAGTTTGCGTCTCAGCATCTCGCGCGCGTTCGACAGGAACTCCGGGGCGACCGTTTGTGAGAGGTTGAGCTTAAGCGCTTCGTCAACGGTGTAGCCGGTGATCATCGCCCCGGCTTTGTTCATCGAAGTGTAGTTACCTTCGAGATCCTGGGAGTAGATGATGTCGTGCGCGTTCTCGACCAGATCACGATAGCGTTCTTCGCTCTTGCTCAACTCATGTTCGCCACGCTTGCGCACAGAGATATCTTCAATGCTGCCCTCGCGATAAAGCACAACACCGCCTTCGTCGCAAACGGCGCGTCTGTTTGCCGATAGCCAGATCTTCTCGCCATCTTTGCGGTATGCCTCGAACTCAAACCCCTGTAACGTCCCGCTTTCTTTCTCTAGGCGCGCGGCCTCTGCCCGAGATTCAGGGTGAACGTAAAGTTGATGCTCGACATCCGTAATTTTCTCAATAACCTCTTCAGGCGAGTCGTATCCCAGAATGCGAGCCAGCGCTGGATTAACCGTAAGGAATCGTCCTTCGGGCGTAGCCTGAAAGATCCCCTCGATGGCATTCTGGAAGATCGCGCGATAGTTCTCTTCCGCTTTTCGCACCTGAGTGTAGAGCGAAGCACTCTCCAGGGCCGCGGCGGCCGTACCGGCCAGGATAGTCAAAGCCTTCATCTGACCCAGGGTGAAAGGACGCAATCGGTTAGTCATGTTCAGATTGATGACGCCAACCAATTTGTTTGCGACTTGCATGGGAACAGAAACAGCAGAGCGAATATCAGATCGGGGCCAAAGCGCCACGAAACGCTCGTCGTGGACCTCTCCGTTGAGGATCAAAGGTGTGCGCTCGCGGGCGACCCAACTGGAAATGCTCTCCTCTAGTGGAATCCGTTCGCCCAACAGCCGTTCACGCTTTTCACCTCGCACCGCAGCCACATAGAGTTCGGTTCCGTCACTGGTAGGTAAAAGGATCGATACTTCGTCGGCCTGGCTCTGCACCAGAGCGCCATCCGCAAGTTTGCTCAGGACGGTTTGCGGATCCAGGGTGAAGGCAATCGTTTCACTGAGCTCATGAATAGCCACCGCTTCGCGGAGCTGCACATTTTCCAGACGCAGATGGCGCGTGTTCATGGCCCGCGTCAGCACGGGCAGCATCGTCTGCAGCCGGAAGGGCTTCAGCACATAATCAAACGCGCCCACCTTCATCGCATCGACTGCCGTCTGAATGGTGCCCTGGCCGGTCATCAAGATGCAGATCATGTTGGGATCGATTTGCATCGCCTCGCGGACAAGCGCGATACCGTCGATGACTGGCATCATCAAATCCGTCAGAAGCACATCGAAAGCCTCGGCGCGCAGAGCTAGGAGCGCCGCTTCGCCAGAGGTGAAGCCCGACGCTTCATAACCCTGTGAAGTCAACGCTTCGACGAGAATATTCTTCAGCTCGACTTCATCGTCGACTATCAGGATTTTTCCGATGCTGCTGTTGACCATTCGATTAAACCAATGCTTCGGTGCTGGTCGCCGGAAGAACAATGTGAACCGTCGTTCCGCGTCCCACCGGACTCTGAATATCGATCGTTCCGCTGTGTTCTTCAACGATGCGGTGGCAGATCGCCAAACCCAGTCCGGTGCCCTTGCCTTCGGGCTTGGTCGTAAAAAAGGGTTCCCAAATCTTTTCCATATTCTCGGCGGTGATGCCTTCGCCGGTGTCGGCAAACTCTATCGCCACTGCTGAGTCGCCAAAGCCGTTCGACGTTGCACGCACTGTCAGTATTCCACCCTGCGGCATCGAGTCACTGGCATTCGTTAAGAGATTGAGAAATAGTTGGCGCAACTGCTGGCGATCGGCTTGAATAGTAGGCAGGCCATCAGCAAACTCGCGGACCACCTCGATGTTGTGACTGCGTAAATGGTAGTGCACAAACTCGACGGAAGTGGCAATCTCCTCGCTCAGATCCAGGGTTGATACTTCACGATGGCTGCGCCGACTAAACTGAAGGAGGTTATTGACCAGAGTTGCCATCCGATCCACTTCCTGTGCAATGATTTCCAGAGGTTTGCGCTGGTCGGAGTGCTCGGGCAACTGCATCAACAAGTTTTCGGCGCGCAGCCCCACCGTCGCCAGCGGATTATTCAGCTCGTGCGCGACGCTCGCAGCCAACTCGCCCATCGTGGCCAGCTTTGACGCTTGCCAGAGTTGCTGGGTCGTTGCCGTCAGCTCGTTCGTCTTTTCCTGTAGCGCCTCCAGTGCCTGTTTCAGGTGCTGGTTCGTTTCCCGCAGCGCCTCTTCGGCCCGCTTACGCTCAGTGATGTCGCGAATGTTGCACTGGATCACGCGGACCTTGCCCGCAATATAGGTGTTGCTTACGAATTCGACTTGTTTGGTAACGCCGTCCAGAGTTTTGAGTGGCAGGTCTTCGTAGCGTATGTATCCGTACTGTTGCAGTTCCTCGAAGGCCTCCCTTGAAGCGACGATGTCTTTGAAAGCGCCCATCTCCCAGAGTTCTTTCCCCAAAAGCTCGTCTTTGGAATAACCGAGCATTTCTATGAGGAAGGGGTTCACATCGACGATCTGCCCGCTGGCATCGTCGAGGATCAGAATGCCGTCTTTCGCCGACTCAAAGAGCCGGCGATAGCGAAGCTCCGAAGCTCGTAGCGCTTCCTCGGCGCGTTTTCGTTCGCCTATGTCGCGCGCAATCGTCGATGCTCCGACAACTTGACCTGAACTGTTCTTGATCGGAGAGATGGTTAATGACACCAGGACTCGCGTACCTTCTTTTGTAATACGCTCAGTTTCAAATTGTTCAATACTCTCCACTCGCCTGAGTCTATCCAGAATTGAGGTGAGCTCATCGGAATGGCCTGAAGGAGCCAGGATTGCAATCGAACCTCCGACTACTTCTTCCGCCGAGTAGCCATAGAGGCTTTCCGCACCCTTATTCCAACTGGTAATAATGCCGTCCAGAGTTTTTCCGATGATCGCGTCTTCGGATGACTGGACGATCGCCGCCAACCGCAACGAATCTTCCTCCGCAAGCTTGCGCTCGGTGATATCGCGCATGATGACCGTATAAAGTTTCTGGTCGCCGACCTCTATTTGTGAGATAGAGGCTTCGACGGGAAACTCCTCTCCATCCGCGCGAACCGCATTGACCGCGGGCGTCTTACCCATCGCACGCGTGGTCACACCAGTCTCGCCGAATCTGCGAATGTCCTGGGCATGGCTGACGGTAAAACGCGGTGGGATGAAACGATCCAGCGGCTGACCGATGACCTTAGCAGCGAGGCAGCCAAACATTTTTTCGGCTGCCTTATTGAACATCACTATCTTCTGACCACTGTCGATGGTGATGATGGCATCCATCGCCGCGTCGATGATCCCTGCCAGCCGGGCCTTGTTCTCGCTCAACTGGCCTTCGACTTTCACTCGCTCGGAAATCTCCGTCTCCAACTTGCTCGCATACTTTACGGAGTCGCTGTACAAACGCGCATTCGCGTAGGCCACGGCCATCTGGGCCGCCAGGGCGGGCGCCAATTGCTCGTCTTCCTCGGTAAAGGCATCAAGACCAAGTTTGTCCGCCAGGCAGATCCAGCCGTCGACGTGCCCGCGCATCACGAGGGGCGCAACCAGGAGCGATGCGGCGCGCGGCAGACCCTGCGGTAGACGCAACGCGGTCGGAGTTGAGGTCACATCGCTCAGAGAAATTGTTCGGCCCTCTTGGGTCACGGTCTTGAAGACACCGTTTTCCAACAAAGCTGACCGCAGCGCCGGCGAGTCTTCCAGTTGGATTCCGGCGATTCCCAGGTGTTGAACTATCTTTCGGTTGGGTTCCAACAACACGACCATCGTCCATCGCGTTCCGATTACCTCGCGGGCCACGGAACAAATCCGGTCAAGGAGGAGCACGGGATCGCGCTCCTGCGCGAGGTCGGTACTAAGTTCAATCAGGGCGGAAAGTTTGTCGTGCGCCGCGCGTAGTTCGTCTGCACCCTCGGCAGCCTTGTTAGTCACTAACAGCAGGTGATCGCGATTGAACTCCTCCGGTTGCCGCAGAGCCGGAGGTAGCGGTACAGGTTGTTCGCCGAGAGCAGCCGCGACGATATCGAGCACCGCCTGCGGCTCACAAGGCTTAAAAATTATCGAGGTAATGCCGCATTTTTTTGCCAACGCCGTGGATTCGCGACTCAGGTAATGCGCGGTGCTGAAGACGACCGGGGTCTTGCCGATCTCAGGATCGGCCCGCAGTTGAAGCACGAACTCATAGCCATCCATGGTCGGCATCAGCACGTCGCTGATGATCAGATCGGGACGCTGTTCGCGAGCCATGCGCAACCCCTCGGCGCCGTCGGAAGCCTCAGACAACTGATGATGCTGATAACCGAGCAGCGTCGTCAGAAACTGCCGGTTCAGCGGGCGATCGTCGATAATGAGAATCTTTGCCATTGCTACTTCATTAAGGCGCGCTGAATAGCGGTCATTAGTTTCTGGTTATCGACCGGCTTTTGGAAAAAGGCGTCGGCGCCCGCATCCAGCGCGCGCTTTTCGTTGGCCTTTGGATCACGGGCACTAAGTACGATCACCGGCGTGCAAGCCAATGAGGCGATGCTCTTCATACGTTCGAGCACGAGGAACCCATCGCCGCCGGGCAGACCCAGATCGAGCAGAATCAGATCCGGCGCTTCCTTCTTGGCAATGCTCAGGGCCATGACGGCATCGGCGGCAAAGGCCGTGTCATAGTTGCTGGCCCTCAGGCGCAGATTAAGTCCGCGACGCAGATCCAGATCGTCTTCAATAATTAGAATTTTATTTCGGTCCAAAATTGGTTGTTCCTTTCCTTGTCGGCTAACGTCCAAATTTTCAACTCTTAGGCTGCGGTTTGCGGCTGCAAGCTAAAGCTTGAACTCTGACCTAGCCCTCTCTCTTCGTTCGTGCCAGCGGGCAACGTGAAAAAGATTGTGGTGCCTTTGCCTTCATCGCTTTCAACCCAAATCCGGCCCCCGTGCAATTCAACCAGGTGCTGGCAAATGTGCAGCCCCAGGCCTAAACCTTTCCGGCTTAAGATCACGGTATTTGGTGATTGATAGAGGCGATCAAAGATTTTGGGTAAGGCGTCAGCGTTAATGCCGCACCCAGTGTCGGTCACGGCGATGCGCACAAATTTATCGTCCTCGTCCAGGCTGCAACTGAGGCACATTTCTCCCTGGAGGGTGAACTTCAGTGCGTTGTCCAGCAGATTTGAAAGAACTTGCCCAATACGATTTGGGTCGGCCTGAACCAGCAGGTCCGGCGGGCAACTGGTTCTAAACGCGATCCGCTTCTCTGCCGCGCGCCGTTCGTAGGTTTGAATCATGGGGTGGAAAAGATCGCAAATCGAAGTGGGCCGCGGATCAATTGTCACCTTGCCGGATTGCGTACGCGTTACTTCCAATAAATCAGCAATCATGTCGCGAAGCTGCACCGAATTTCTAAGAACGATCTCCAGATATTCCCGTTGTTCCTGATTGAGCTCTCCCGCCAGGCCATCCAGTAGGATCGTCGTGAATTGATGAACCGCAGCCAGCGGCGATCGCAATTCATGCGAGACGTGCGAGATGAACTCGTCCTTCATCTCGAGTTGCTCAAGACGAGTTCTATCCAACTCATGAGCGTTTCGTTGCAGGCGTTCGGAAAGAAGTGCGTTTTCGTAGGCAATTGCCGCCTGGGCGGCAAGCGTCGTCGCCATTCGTTCGTCTTCTGCGCTGAACTCAGCATCGTTCTGCTTTTCCAGCAGCACCAGCCAGCCGTACACCTCGGTTGCCGACATCAACGGCACGCCCAGAAACGATTGAATGGGCGAGTTATAAGGAGAAAGTTGTTCGAGGTGCGCGTCCGCCTCGGCATGATTGATGCGCACTGCCTTCTTTGTCTTTACGATCGTCTCAAGCACGGAATGATGAAGCGGTGGACGCTCCTGGACGACGGGGTGCGCGTCCCTGAGCCCGTTAATGAGGAAGTACTCAAGGTCATCCCCACTGTCCGAAAGTATGCCCAGCATGGATTTGCGCGCGCCAATGATGTGACGGGCGGTCGAACAGAAACGGCTCAGCAGACGTTGCGGATCGCGATCCGAACCGAATTCCATTCCCAGCTCGACCAGGGCTGAGAGTTTCAAGCCAGTGGTTTGCAGCACTTCCAATTCGCGATACTCAGCCGCATCGATCTGAACTGACCGCGCGGGGAACAACGGGCCGCTAATGCCCAGCGCCTTATTAACCTTCTTCAATATAGCTTCGGGCTCGGACGGTTTGGTGATTATGTCCATCACGCCATACGATTCGGCGACGCCGCGGGCTTCCCCTTCGTGATAGGAAGCCGTATAGAAGATCACCGGCGTCGCCGCGATGGCCTCTTCCTGACGCAATCGATCGACGAACTCGTAACCATCCATCTTCGGCATTTTGATATCGGCAATTACCAAATCAGGATGCGCTTGGCGCACAACCTCCAAACCCTCTTCGCCGCCCGCGGCTTCCAGCACGGTGTGACCGCCGTAACCCAGTAGCGAAACCAGGAATTGGCGATTGATAGGTCGATCGTCGATGGTGAGAATGCAGGACATAATTTATTCGACTTCCGGCTTAGCGTTCCGACAGGATTCAATCTGGTCAACCAGGGCCCGTGGTTCGATCGGCCGAATGATGAACTCGGCAGCGCCCAGCGAAAGACCGTTTACGCGCTCTCTGTCGCCCCACACTGTTGACGAGATCAAGACGAACGGGATTTTTCGCAGCTCGACATCAGCCTTGACCAATTTGATGAAATCAAATCCATCTTTAACCGGCATGTGAAGGTCCGAGAGAATCAAATCGGGCGGTTGCGCACGCAGCAGCGCCATCGCTTCATCAACTCCGTGAGCCGCGGTAATCCGGTAGCCGAACGATTCGAGTATGCTGCGCGATAGTTTAATATTCTCCGGCGAGTTGTCGACCACCAGAACGGTTGCCCCATTTACCTTTACCGGCGGCCGGTTCGTCGTCGTCGCCGAGACCGGTGGCTCAACTTTCGGGGTCAGAAGGTAAGGCGCCATGTCGGCAATGAATGTTTGGGGATTGATCGGCTTACTGAGGTAGCCGTTGAAGCCGTGGGCCAGAAGCTTCTCTCGATCGCCAACCATTGCAAAGGCAGTGACCGCCACCATGGGAATATCTCGCGACGCGGGATCCGCCTTGAGCTGACGACAAACTTCGACCCCGTCCGCGCCCGGCAATTGAATGTCACAAAGGATTAGATCCGGGTGCTCCCGACGTGCCGCGGCAATTCCTTCCAGCCCATCGCGCGCAGAGAGAGGCGTATGGCCAAAAGCCTTCAAGAGATAAACCATTAAGTCGAGGCTCGCGGAATTGTCTTCAACAACCAGCACACGCACCATTTCATTCTCCTAACGAACTGCGAAAAAATTCAACTTACACAAAATCCGAGACTCTCCCCATCTCCTCGTCTCCCAATCTCCCTATCCGTTCCTTCCTAATCCTTCGGAATCAGCAGTCGAAATACACTGCCCTTGCCATATTCACTTTCCAGCTCAATTCGTCCTTTGATTAGCACCGCCAGCTTTTGGCTGAGGTACAGGCCCAGGCCCGTGCCTTCCGCCCGATGATCGATGTCCACCTGCTGAAATGCCTGAAACAGTTTTGCTTTGTCCTCGGGACGGATACCCACTCCCGTGTCGATTACATCAATCGTCGCGAGCGAATGCCCGTTTACCGGCCGAGTACCCAGCTCGATCCGGACCTTGCCCTGGTCGGTAAACTTGATCGCGTTGTTGGTAAGGTTGATCAGAATCTGACTGAGGATGCGCCGGTCAGATTCCACTCGCACGCTCCCCTTGGGCGCTGTTACCTGGAAGTCGAGCCCCTTGTTCTCAGCCAAAGGCCTGAGCGCGGCCGCGACTTCTTCGACCACGCTCTGACAGACAATCGGCTCATATTTGATTTCGACCTTACCGGATTCGATCTTCGCGAGATCGAGCAGATCATTAATTAGAGACAACAGGTGTCTGGCGCTGCCCTGCACCGTGGAGAGTTGCTGCTCCTGATCTCCATTCAGAGGTCCGGGCAGTTTCATCAGCAGCGTGCCGGTAAAGCCAATAATGGCATTCAGTGGTGTGCGCAGCTCATGGCTCATGCTGGCCAGGAAACGATCCTTCGCCAGGTTCGCGCTCTCGAGTTCGATGTTCTTCTCCTGCAGCGTTTGTTCGAAACGTTTGCGCTCAGTCACGTCGCGCGCCGCGGCAAACACGCCTTGCAGCTTCCTGTCCCGGTCATAGAAAGTGGTCGCGTTGTAGGACACGTCTGTTTGCTTGCCGTCTCGGGAGCAGGCGGTCAGTTCGTAGTTGGTGACCTTCTTTTCGTCCAATACCAGCCTGATGCCTGCTTCGGCCCGATCAGGGTCGGTGAAGTAGTTCTTGAAAGGCGCTCCGATCAACTCATCGCGCGTGCAGTCAGTGAGCGCTTCCATCTGCTTGTTAACGTCAGTGATAATGCCGAGCGGATCGGTGGTCATCAGCGCGTCGATGTTCGATTCAATGAGCGAGCGCGTGTAGAACTGCTGGTCGCGCAGGCGCTGATCGAGCTTCTTCCGCTCCGCTTCGACCTCCTGGCGCGCGGTGTTGTCGGTGCCAATCAACAGATAGCCGATGATGGCGTCCTGCGCGTCGCGCAGCGCTGTGACTGATACCACCGCCGGGAACCGGCTGCCGTCCTTGCGAATGTAGGTCAGCTCGTAGATGTCTTCGATCCCGCGCGAGGCCTTGAACACCAACGCCTCAAAGCCCGGGGTAATCGGGGTTTCAAGTTCGACGCTCAGCGCTTTGGCACGCACGATCACTTCCTGCGGATCGGAAATATCGGCCGGCGTGATCTTGTTCATCACTTCCGCGGCCGTGTAGCCCAGCATCCGCTCGGCGCCGACGTTGAAGATCTGGATGACGCCCTTGGCGTCCGTGGCGATGCTCGAGAAGTTGGCGCTGTTGAAAATCGCGTTCTGCAAGGCCCCCGCCTTGAGCAGTGCCTCCTCCGCCTGTTTACGCGCGGTGTTATCGGTGCCGATCAGAAGGTAGCCGATGATTCCACCCTGGGCATCGCGCAGCGCCGTGACGGATACGACCGCCGGAAAGCGGCTGCCGTCCTTGCGGAAGTAGGTCAGCTCGTAGATGTCTTCGATTCCGCGCGAGGCCTTGAACACCAACGCCTCGAAGCCTGGGGCGATCGGCGTGCCGAGCTCGACGCTGAGGGCTTCGGCGCGAATGATTACTTCCTGCGGATCAGAGATGTCAGCCGGCGTGATCTTGTTCACGACCTCGTCGGCCGTGTAGCCCAGCATTCGCTCGGCGCCGACGTTGAAGATCTGGATGACACCTTTCGAATCGGTCGCGATGCTCGAGAAGTTGGCGCTGTTGAAGATCGCGTTCTGCAAAGCCCCCGCTTTGAGCAGCGCCGCTTCACGCCGCACTTCGGTGACGATCTTCACCGCAACGGGGTCGTGATGGAGCATAAGTTCCGGCTCAGAGTCCTGGGTACTGGCGCGATTTGAACTATCGAAAAGCTTTTCCGGCATTTATCTTCTACTCCATCGCTAACAAGTGACCGGCCGTATCGGGGAAAATTGGGACCGGTCGGGAGAAACGGACGGGCGGATCGCCGCAGACGATGCGCCCCAGCCACCGAAGTCCTTAATCGCCAAACCAGGGGGAAACTCGGAAGACTTCCTAAGGATTGAGGCTTCCGAGGGCGGACCAAATCGGTGCGCGGCGGTTCGCTGGGGCTTTCCGCGGATAATCAGCGCAAGCACTATGCCTGTCGGCATTCGAAGCGATAGAGAGGATTGACGTGACGTGCCGGTTCGAGCCGCGTGCGGCGTCTCTGGCGTTCTGTGAAGATAATCACCAATACGGTCACGTGAGTTCATGCTCACGTCTCCTCTTCCTTCACGCGGCTTTTGCTCGCCACGCGCAGGGACCACTACCGTGCCTGCTCCTGTTCCTGCTCAAAGCGACTGGGGTGTCGCTTCAGCTCTCGCTCGTGACGCCTGCTGTATTCGGTTCCCGACATCCAGCTCTTTCGCTTGCGTCGAAAAAGTCTTTTGATAAGCTCAATCAGCATTTTCTCAAGGCGCTGCCCTTGACTGATCCCTGGATAAAAGGTTAAAGAAGGACGCCGCGCTCGCCCCCGATACCGCGTCCCCCTTCATCCGCGGTTACCGTCCCGACGGCTTGACCGCGTTCCTTAAGCCGAGTCGGCTCGAATTCTCGACCCGGCGTTATTGATCGATCCCGCTCCGGCTGCCAGCGTCCGGCGATAAGGTCCGCTGATCAGATTCAGAACGTCATGCGCCAGGAACGGCTTGAACAGAATCGGAAAACCTCGTTCGGCGCAAATAGTCAACTCATCATCTGAGAGACCACCCCCGGTCATGATGACGATCTGTGTGCCAGGGGCGTGCGCCTTGAATTCCAAACCAAGTTTCAGACCATCGTCGTCCCCCAGCATGTAATCGAGCAGCACGGCGCCGGGGCGCAATTGATGAAAGAGCCGGCGCGCGTGACTCGCGTTTTCCGAGATCAGCATTTCCCATCCGGCTTCTTTCAATTCAGTTGCCAGGAAGAGCAGGAGATCATGGTTATCATCCGCGATCAGGATGGTCGGACGCGGCGGCGCGGACGCGGTCCTGCCCACTTCGCGGATGGTCAGTTGCTCGCCGTTGTCGCTGACTCCGACCTGCACGATTGCTCTCGGATTGATTTCAGCGCGCGTCACCATCGTGGCCAAAGGTTGTGTCAGTTGCCGGTGAATGGTGCGCTTCAACTCGCGGGCGCCGTACTCTTCACTGACGCCGCGCGCTAAAAGAAAATTGCGGGCGGCCGGCGAAACTTCGATGGTGAAACAGCTTTCGCCGAGCCGAGAATTGACGTGCCGCTGCAGCCCCCTGATGTCGTGATCGAGAATTGTTTCCATCGATTCGATATCCAGCGGCTGATAAGTAACTACCGCGTCGATGCGATTTACGAATTCAGGCGAGAACTTTTTTCGCACGGCGCCCAGGGCAATGCTTTCAAGTTTGGTCGTGAGGTCGATGCGCGCTCTGGGCGAGGATGACTGAAATCCAATCGCCGGATTTATTTCCTTCAGCATCTCGCGGGCGCCCAGATTGCTGGTGAAAAAGATCAGGGTCTTCTCGAAGTCAACGACCGTATTGTCGCCCAGGCGCAGGATTCCCTTGTCCAGAATTCCCAGCAACAGCTTGGTCATTGAGTGGGCGGCCTTTTCGATTTCGTCAAAGAGCACCAGCGCCAGATCGGATTGTTCGCTGGTCGCTTCGGCCAACCTTTGCTGCGTCAACATCGGGACTGTTTCGCGATGGCCGAGATAACCGGGCGGGGCCCCAATCAACTTGGCCATCTCGTGCTCCATTTGAAACTCGCCGCAATCTACCTTGACGATCTTCTTCTCGCTGCCGTGCAGGAGCTCCGCGATTGCTTCGACGGTTTTTGTTTTGCCGGTGCCGGTCGGGCCGAGCAGGAGGAATATGCCGGCCGGGCGTCCCTCGGGAGCCAGACCGGACTGGTACATGTAAACGTAAGGCACGATCGCCCTGGTGGCAGTCGCCTGCCCTACCACTTTCTGTGATAGAAGGCTTACCAGATCACCTGGATTTGCGAGGATTCGCGAGTTGTCGGGGCTCGAGAGTCCAGGGTCGACGTTCTCCGTCATGAGCTTCCCTCGGAGCGAAATTGCCGCTGCACTTCAGCTGCGTTGCGGACGCGCACTTCAACTACGAACTGAAGTTGCTACGGTTGGTTTCAGCGAGGCTCTGGTCGGGAATGACCCTGTGAGCGGGTCTTTATTCGTGATTAAGCGCTCGTGGCTCTCACTAATTTGGGGCCATGTTGAAACTGTCACTGGAAGAGTCGTCCGACGCTTTCGGTGACGACTACCCACATGTGCGTAACAAGGGGGCTTATTCAAGTCGTGCCGCGAAGCTTAGGCTGCGGCAATGAATCCCGCAAGTAGGCAAAACCTGATGTTCAGTCGGGAGAAGTCCGATAGGCAAAACGCCTCATAAGAAACTAATTTCCATTTTGAGGAACTCACCCTGCCGGAAAATGATCCACGGAAACGCACGAAGCAGAGAAGTCTGGTTCGCACGATTAGTGGCATGTGGTGGATCGCTCTTGTCCAATGGAAAAGAAGACACGAAACCAAATTGCTGCACTACCGGCATCGCATGCAAAAGAATGGATACTCTGGTTAGTTAGTTATCCAACTGACTCGGTGTTTGCAATGGAGGTTGCCAATGGAAGAAAAAGTTCTTCTGAGTTAGGTAGAGTTCGTGCAACTAAGAATAAGAACGCGCCACTCTGCAAACAGTGGCGGACACTGCTGGCGGCAAAAAACAAACATCTTTGGGCACCGTGTCAGGAGATCAGGCTAAGTGGGGGGTTGCCGGAATCGCTAACGCAGTCGAATAGAGCGAGGCCGCAAAGTCCCACGTCTCGAAGTGGAAAGGAAGCTCCGCCAGTGGCTCGCAACTCCTCCCCGGCGGGCCTAAGGCTTCACTGCTTTTAGCTTTCAAGCTGGTCATTTCTCAACATTCCAATTGTGAGATAGTGAGTGTATAGTCTTCTCATCCCGCGACACATCAGCGCAGCATCGGAATTTTCCGATCCGGCCTCCAGATGATGAAATCTCTGAAATCCGAGTGCCCCAATGTCAGAAGAAGCGACGACCACCCACAAAGGCCGGATTCTCTGTACAGAAGACGATGCCGACACCCGCGACCTCCTGCGTCTGCTCCTGGAAGTCGAGGGCTTTGAGGTGATCTGCGCCGACGATGCCGCGCATGCTATCAGCTTAGCGATGGCAGAGAACTTCGACTTATATCTATTAGACAATTGGATGCCGGGAATTGATGGAAATCTTTTGTGCCGAAAGCTGCGCGAGTTCGACTCGACAACTCCTATCCTCTTTTATTCAGGCGCCGCATTCGAGTCAGACAAAGCGCGGGCTATGGAAGCCGGTGCCCAGGGTTACATTGTCAAACCCGCCCCCGCGGATGAGCTAACTTCTGAAATATTAAGATTGATTCCGCGCAAAGAATAACTCGAACCAGTGGATCGAGAAACGGTTGCGTTGACCGGTCGCGGCGAATTACTGACGGCCGGATCAATGCCGGCTCAGGCGAAGTGTATAAGAGGGAGCAGGAATGCCTCGATGACACAACGGGTTAAGGGCTCTGCTGAGGCGCCGGTTATGGAAGAGAAAACAGACTAGTTGACCGCGGGTGTAAGATAGAGACAACAGGGGTGAAGCTGAATGCTTCCCCCCGCGCGCCTTAAATGGCTGCGCAGGAAAGCGGCGATGGGGTGAGGACATCGCCGCTTTCGCCTTCTTAGGCGCCCGATACATAACTCCGCAATTCGAGGTATTATGGACTGCATCTGACGGATATTTAATAGTTAGATGTCTTGCCTGTTGGGAGAGTTATGGAAACAATTCGCAACGTTGCTTTTTGTCCTCATTGTGGGAACAGGGCACCGCAGAAACTTATTCAAACTCATCATTGTGTAGAGGTGGACTCAGATGGGGACACGCCGGAATTGCCGCAGGCTTATTTTGTGGCGGTCTGCGAAACCTGTGATGAGCTCCTTTTGTATTACGTGTTGCAGCACATCCCGGATGATAAGGACTTCACGTCCTCACATCTTTTGTGGCCCCAGGCAACAGAGATTCATGAATCAGTCCCAGACAAAGTAGCTAAGATATACAGAGAAGCTTTGAGAATAAGACAATTAGCTCCTAATGCGTTTGCAGCTCAAATTCGTAGGGCGCTTGAAGCTGTTTGTGAGGATCGCGGCGCAACGAAAGGCCATCTACAGAAACGGTTAAAGGAGCTTGCTGATAGAGGAGAAATTCCACCCGTACTTGCAGAAATGACAGATACACTTAGAGCTCTTGGTAATGTGGGCGCTCACGCTACGGATCACTCCATAACATCGTGGGAGGTTCATGGCATAGATGAGTTTTTCCGGGCAGTAATCGAGTACGTTTATACAGCGCGTAGCAAGCTGAAGGAATTCCTCGATCTTTCAAAGGTGTTCAAGGCTAAGCGAGAACCTAAAGATAACGGCGACATCTAACAACTCGTTGCAGGTGAGCGCGGGATACCTTTCTCAACTAGCTTTATCCGGCGCGGCTTGAATGCTGCTCGTCCGCGCCGCCGCGTCAACTCAGACGTTGGGCGGCTGTCAACGACAGCTTCAGCAGCGATGAGTCCTAGGTAATCGACTAGCGAAGGAGGAATGTCATGGCATCCAAACCAATTCGAGAAGGGTTTCAGTCTGTGGTCCCATTTCTGTCAGTTCAAGGAGCTGCCAGCCTGGTGGAGTTCCTCTGTGCAGGTCTCGGCGCAAAGCAGACATTCGAGTCCAAGAGCGGGACTCACTTTGAGGTTAAGATCGGTGACTCGATGGTGATGATCGGAGATGTCGGCGATCAGACGCCGGCCACCGGGCAGCTCTTCATGTACGTTGAAGACGCCGACGCGTCATACAAACGGGCAATTCAGGCCGGAGCGACATCGATCATGGAGCCTTCGCTCCGACCCTGGGGAGAAGGTGAAGAACTATTGCTCGCCGCCGGCGTAAAAGATCCATCGGGCAATCTCTGGTTTTTCGCCGGCCCGAAGTAGATGGCCGCGGCCCGTACAACAAATCGTTGCAGGTCAGCGCGGGTTTCGCCTTTCTCAAGGAGCTTTGTCCGGCGCGGGTTGCGTGTCATCGCCCGCGCCACCTGTACTCAATCGTTAGGCGGCCTGCGTTCTCGCGTTGCGGACGCGAGTGTTTGGACGTCGGAGGGTACGTCGCTGGATAGATAGAGGCACGACAAGCCCACGAGGTGGATTTTTCCGCTTGTTCCCGCAAGAATGATGGCCACGAATAGATGACGAGATAAACGTGAGCAATCCCGCAGCACCATTCGTCTTCGACGCCAACTCCCGACGGTTCTACCATGGCACCCGGGCGGACCTGAAGCCCGGGGACCTGCTTCAAGGCGGCTATTCCTCCAACTACACGGAGCGGAAATCGCCCTGGATTTACTTCAGCGAGACCCTGCACGCGGCTACGTGGGGAGCGGAGCTGGCAAAGGGCGAAGGCCCAGGCCGAATCTACGTGGTAGAACCGACTGGCTCGTTTATGGATGACCCCAATCTGACGGACAAGAAGTATCCGGGTAATCCAACGAGGTCCTATCGCTCTCGGGAGCCGCTGCGGGTCGTAAGCGAATTTCTGGATTGGCAGGGACACTCTCCGGAAGAAATCCAGGCAATGAAGGACGCCATCGCGGGTCTGGAGCCTATCGACGACTGAGCTGCTTTCCGCGTGTGTAGAGAAGCCAGGGCATGGACATCCGTGCGAGCGGGTCTCAAATCAATAGGCGGAGTCCAAAGGTCGGGCCGTCTAACAGCCAATAGAGGCGGCTTGTCAATAGAAAAGACTACCCAGTAGTGGCCAGGTTGGGCCATCCGTTCAACCGATTGCTTTGACTCGTTGTTTTTCCAACGCACGCTTCGGGAACGTTTCAGACTGACTCGCAACTTCCTTTAGGCGGAGCATTCATCCTCACCTCACGCGGCTTTTGTTATTTGGGCTAGCGGCCGCGTTGGGGAACCAAGCCGGCAGGGGTCAGCTTGCCCATCCCAGCCTGAGTTCCCCGAATGAGTGAACTGCACCAAACAGCCAAGCGGGCTCGCCATGAAGCGTCGCGCTTCACGTTGTTCTGTGGTCTCAGTTCATGCTGCTGGTGCAGCGCACCGGCAGCTGCACAGAACAGGCGCCAGAAGCTCAACGGTACCGTATCCGGCCTCACTCATGATCGACGGGTTGACCGCGAACCATGCTTTTGGTTCGCCCAGTCTCACCAGTTAGTTTCGAGATACCGGCACGGGCAGCATCACGTTCGTCAAAGCTCAATAAGTCGATCAAGGGGAAACGCCTGCCCAATCAAATCGCCGAGCTCACTGCGGTGAGTGGCTCAGTTAGGCGTTCGGGATTCAGCGTCTCCCCACGCGCAGAGCTTAACGCCCAAACAACAGCTCTTCGCGATACTCAGTCTGCTCCTTTAGGACATGGAAAGCGGCCTGGGCCAGTTTGTGGGCGATGATGTTGTAGCAAATCATCTGGCGCCCTCGTCCCTGATGCCGTTTCAGTTGGCGCTCGTAATAGCGGCGCACTTTCGGATAGCAACGGACCGCATGCACGGCGGCTTGCGAGAAGGCTGCTTTCAGATAATGATTGCCCTGTTTGCTGGCCCGCCCGCGTCTGCTGACGTTGCCCGACTGCGCGATGCCCGGCACCACCCGGCAGTAGGAACTGAATACTTTCACGTTGGCGAAGCGGGTCAGTTCGCCTGCTTCATAGAGAATAGTCAGGGCGATGGTCTGACCCACGCCCGGCAGCTGCCGCAACAGTTCGTAAGACTGTTCGGTCTGAGCCAGCAACAGGATCGTCTTCTCCAACTCCGCGATCTGTTGCGAGTAGAGTTCAATCCGCTGCAGTTCCTGGCTGGCGTGCAAGCGCACCAACGGGTGTGCGAACCACTGCTCGAGTTCAGCCTCAGTGGCCGTCTTGATCTCTTGCTGTTGGCTCGACAGTATTCCCTGGCGCAGCAATAATCGTCGCAGACTGCCATACTCCCCAGCCCGCACCTGCACCAGATGCGCGCGCCGGCGCAATAAATCGCGCACCGGCCGAGTCTCGACCGGGTAGATGTAAGCGGCGGGCACCGCGCCCACCAATAACAGTTTGGCCAGCGCGTAAGCATCCCGCCGATCGGTTTTCACTTTGGCCCCGGTGATCAGGTAGAGACCGAGGGTGTGGGCCAGCACCACCTCGAAACCTTCAGCCTGCAAACCATCTATCAGCCAATACCAGTTGAAGGTGCTCTCGACCACGATCTTCAGATTGGCTTTGTAGGGCTCCAGCAGCTGCACTATCTTTGGCAACTCGTTACGCAGCTTTTGCTGCACCACTATCTTCAGTTGTTCGTCGATCACACACACGTGACAATCTCTTGCACTCAAATCGATTCCGCAGTAGAACTTCATCAGAGGCGGCCTCCTTTTTTGGTCGAAAGGTTGGTAAAGCAAACGCAGTTTACTTCGTTCGCTTTCGGCCGCCTCTATTGATTATCAACTCATTCAACCGGAGTGCGAGTTAGCTGGTCTTTCATCGAGAACTTGCGTGTATCGGCGGTTCGCCGCGCCAGGTTGCCTTGAAGCATACGGGAAATGATGGTGGTGACGGGCTTAGTTTTGCAGGTCTCTCATTTGGAAGGGGCGAGGTGATGTTCAGTTCCGGGGGCCAACCAAGCCAGCAGCGCCGTCGGGAAGTGGATCTATACGTTTACGCGGACAACGTCGATGATCTTTACCGGAGTCTGAAGGATCGAGTCGAAATTATCGAAGGCCCTCATGACACTTTTTACCGAATGCGAGAATTCATCATCCGGGACCTTAACCGGTTTTGGGTGACTTTCGGACAAGATATCTCCGTTCCATAGGTCTGCCTGACTAATCGTTTGGATCTGACCGCGCGAAGCCCTTTTCTCAAGTTGACTGTTTGGTTCGCAGGTTGAAGGTAATCACGCGCCCGTTCAACTCCACCTTTTAGGCGCCATCCCGTCCCGTGCAGATGTGATGCGCCCGCGAAACCTTCGGCGACACCCCGTCGTATGTCATCCTCGATGCATTAGCTCGTTATCACCAAGGGAACCGCCATGTTCGACAAACTTTTTCCACAACCCATCGATAATAGGTATTCCGCTTCGAAAATCGCGCTGTGGTTGTTTGGATTAATTGTTTTCGTGCACATCCTTCAGAGCGTAATGGTCTTCGTAAGTGGGCCTATGGTCGCGCAGTCCGCCGATGGCATCCCACTTGAGAATTACCCGGCCGCCGCCGCGCAAACAATCCTTGCAATCTTCATGGTCTCTTCGCTCAGACGATTGATCATCTCGTTGATATGTGCGGTAGTGCTGTTCCGATATCGCAGCGCCGTGCCGCTGATGTTTGTCGTGCTCGGTCTTAGCTATCTGGGCGGTCAGGTGATTTTCCAGTTCGTTCCGATTGTCAGGGTCGGAACACCGCCGGGTGTGGTCATGAACCTCACAATGTTCGGTTTGACGATCGTTGGACTGGCGTTATCGCTGTGGAGACGAGACGGTTCACACCCGGTTGACGGTCGAGCGCGCGCCACCTGACACTTCGTTGGATCGGAGCGCAGACGACTGATCGCAGCGCACTGTGGCGTGTTAGTGGAGAATCAAGATTGGCCGTTGGATGGTATTTAGGGGTCGGATATTTCCATTGAACTTTCCGTCAGGCGGTCGCCGATCTTGTTAATCGCTTTGCCAGGGCTTGCTGCAACTCTCCGAGATTTACGGGCTTGACGAGATAGTCGTCGCCGCCGGCGGCCAGAGCCAGGTCACGCATTTGCGGTTGAGCATGTCCCGACAGAAAGATAATTCCTACAGCCTGGCGACTTTGAAATTGGCGAATGCGTCGCGTTGCCATAAGCCCATCGACGCCCGGAAGGCCAGTGTCCATCAGGATAATATCCGGCGCCAGGTCTGCAGCCATCCGCACGGCTTCCTCGCCGTCAGCGGCCTCAACCACATGACATCCGGTCGTCTCAACGAAATACTTGAGGAGTTCGCGGGTGTCGGCATCATCCTCAACCACAAGCACTAAAGGCGTGACCGACGTCGCTGGCCCAAACCCGTCCGAGCCGGATATGAGATCGCGCGTTGTGAGTAACAAGTTACACATGAGCTTAGAGACCGGAGAGGTTAGGCTTCGCGGAAAAGAAGCTGCCGGCATTCTAACCAAGAACCGGCTACGAATACTTGTCAGGTTAGCAGTCTAGAGGACAGGAATGGGGAGGTCAAGGGTTAAGTTCATTGCCTGGCTAAAGAGGCGATCTGTCTCTGCTTTGACTACACAGTAACACTCGCAGCCGTACTCTTCGAGGCAACGACTGTGATCAATAGTTCGAAGGTAATGCTTACGCCCAAAACTGAAATTCCCACAATCCTAGAGAGACTCCGGTTGGAACGAAAATGGAATCAAAAGCCCTTGCCTTGCGGCTGGGGATTACGACTGACTGGCTTCAAGAGATCGAACTTGGCCGCCGGGACTGCGAGTCCTCCCCTGGAAAAAGTAAGGGCTTGGCTCGCCGATCCGCATGTCCCAAGTTTCGTGCTTGATTCAGCAGCGCGATTATGAGCCCTACCAGTCGTCCACTGCCTGGCCATACTCGTTATCGAGCATGTAGCTGTTGACTAATCCTAAATTAGCGATAGTATTTCCTATCGACAGATGATCGGGACGCTTGGAAACGGGTCATACTCCCTCTGAACTGTATGTCGCCGAATCCCAGGCGCCTCGGAGCGCTACCGTAGCGTTGGTCCCGGACCGCTTGTTCATACCCCCCGCTTACACGAAAACACTTATGACGATTCCAACCGAGCCAATCGGAAGTATCCCCAGACCTGCCGAATTAATCGAGCGGGTGACGGAATTGGGAGACAACGCGGATCCCACTTTGGAACCGCTCTATAACGACGCGATTCGTGACACCATCGAACGTTTCGAGTCCACGGGCTCTCCAGTTATCACAGACGGTGAACAATGGAAATACCACAACTTCTGGACCTATTCTGTCCACGGCCTGCCGAACATCGCGCCCGACGGTTTTAAGATTCCCTTCTCGGCGGGTCATGTCCGCCGCATGCATCGGCTCACGTCCGGGCCGTTTCATTACCAAAGAACTGCCGACCGCTATCTGGAGCTCGCGCTGCGTTACGCGCACGTGCCGGTGAAGCAGGCGGTCATCGCGCCCTCGGCCTTGAGCTTAATGTATCCGGCCGAAGGGATTCCTGGATATTCGCGCGAACAGTTCATCGAGGATCTGTTGCGCGAACACGAAACCGAAGTTCGCAGTTGCCTGCAAAAGGGCGCGTACAAGGTGCAGCTCGATTTCACGGAAGGACGATTGGCCGTCAAGCTCGACCCCTCCGGCGATCTCCTCAATAGCTTCATCGATTTGAACAATCTCGCGCTGGAGCGATTCTCCGACGACGAACGCAAACGCCTCGGAGTGCATACCTGCCCCGGAGCCGATCGCGATTCGACCCACAGTGGAGAGGTTGATTACGCCGAGCTGTTGCCCAGCTTGTTCGAATTGCGGGCGGGGAACTTTTACGTCGCGCTGGCGGGCGAGAAGGATCGTATCCGCGTCTTGAAGATCATCCGCGAATACCTGAAACCCGATCAGCGGGTCTTCATCGGCGTCGTCGCGCCAATCGATCCGCGCATTGAAACGCCGAAAGAAGTTTGTGACCGGGTCCTCGAAGCGGCCGAGTATATTCCTATCGAGCAACTGGGCACGACCGACGATTGCGGCTTCTCGCCTTTCAGCGATGATACTTCCACCAGCCGCGAGACCGCGTTTGCCAAGATCCGCTCGCGAGTGTTGGGAACTGCGCTCGCGTCTGAAAAAATCAACGGGCGCCAATGACGATAGAAGACAATGAAGAAGGACTGCTGCGTTCGGTAGCGCTGGAAAACGCCCGAAGCATTAGGCTGGCTCGCGAGCGTGCGGAGCGCGAACTGATCCAGGCGCAGGACGAGTTGCGCCGTTCCCGGGAGGAGCTGACCGACTTTATTGAGAACGCTGCGGTCGCCATGCAGTGGATCGACCCCGAGGGAATTATTCTCTGGGCCAACCAGGCCCAATGGGAAATGCTCGGTCATACCAAAGAAGAAACCATTGGTCATAACATCTCGGAATTCCACGTCGACCAGGCGGCCGCTCAAAGCATTATTCAACGACTCGCCAATAGGGAAACGCTGCGTGACCACGAGGCGCGGTTACGCGGCAAAGACGGTTCCATCCGAGAAGTGCTGATCAGTACGAACGTTTTCTCGAGGAGCGGTAAGTTCGTTCACACGCGCTGTTTCACTCGTGACATCACTGAGCAGAAGCGAGCGCAGGAAGTCCGTGCCCGTCTCGCCGCCATCGTCCAGTCGTCAGACGATGCCATCGTCAGCAAAGACCTCAATGGCATCATCGCTACTTGGAACATTGGAGCGGAACGGCTGTTTGGCTATACGGCCGACGAAGTGATTGGTAAGCCGATTTCACTTCTTATACCCGCGGAGAGACTCGATGAAGAGCCGTCGATTCTGGAACGCATCCGCCGCGGTGAACGCATCGAGCATTACGAAACAATTCGCCGCCGCAAAGACGGCACGTTGCTGGATGTTGCGCTCACCGTTTCTCCAATCATCGACGAGCGCGGCCGCGTGGTGGGGGCATCGAAAATCGGGCGGGATATCTCCGAGCGCAAGCGAGCGGAAGCGGAACTTAAGACTCTGATGATCCGCGATCAGGAATTGCGCGCCGAGGCTGAAACTGCGAACCGGGTCAAGGATGAGTTTCTGGCGATGGTCTCGCACGAGCTGCGCACTCCGCTAAATGCAATTGTGGGGTGGACCCAGTTGCTCAAGAGCGGGAGGCTGGATCGAAGCAAGACGGAACGGGCGATCCAGACTATCGATCGCAATGCGAAGGCGCAGTCAATGATCATTAATGAACTGCTCGATGTCGCGCGCATCATCAGCGGGAAAGTCAGGCTGGACCCGAAACCAGTCGAACTCGCGGAGGTAATAAATGCGGCGATAGATGTAGTTCGGCCGGCGGCTGACGCCAAAGCCATTAAGCTGGTTGCCTCGCTGGATGAGGCCGCCGGACCTGTGTCGGGAGAATCCGTGCGGTTACAACAGGTGATTTGGAACCTCCTGAGTAATGCGATTAAGTTCACACCTAAACAAGGCCGAGTTGAGATTAAGCTAAAACGTGACGGTACCCATGTTGTGATAGAAGTAAGCGATACAGGCTGCGGCATCCCGGCCAACTTTCTACCTCGCATCTTCGACCGTTTTCAGCAGGCTGATACGTCAGCAAAGAGACTGCATGGCGGCCTCGGGCTCGGGCTCTCAATCGCTCGAACGCTGGTGGAGATGCACGGGGGAACCATTCTGGCCGAAAGTGAGGGGAAGGGCCGGGGAGCGAAATTCACTGTTGCCCTTCCGGTAATGGCCGTGTCCGGCGTCAACCACCCTGAATCTCACGAGGCCGTTGAAGACTTGCCCAATGTACTAAGCGACCAGGAGGCTGCCGATCGCGAACTACCCGACAGCGACTGGGACGCCAACATGCTGGATGGAATAAAAGTACTCACGGTTGACGATCAGACGGACACGCGCGATTTGATTGCCTTAGTGCTGAGCCGTTCCGGCGCCGCCGTCACGGCCTGCTCGTCAGCCGCCGCGGCATTTCAAGCCCTCCAGGAATGCAAGCCTGATGTCCTCGTGTCTGACATCGGCATGCCCGGTGAAGATGGCTACTATCTGATGAAAAGGATCCGCGCGCTCAAGGCCGAAGATGGGGGACGAATTCCGGCTATTGCGCTGACCGGTTTTGCCGGCGAGGCCGATGCATTGAAAGCTCACTCGGCGGGTTACCAGGTGCACCTCACCAAGCCAATCGAGCTGCGCAAACTGGTTGCGACTATCGCGCGCTTGTGCGGCGATGGGGAACGCTTTTGAATACTCAAGCTGGGCCAATTAAGACTCGTTATTGGCTCGCTTCATCTAAGCGACAATATTCGGAAACCTACTCAACCTTTACCAACCCCATCCGGATCGCAAAGCGGACCAACCCGGCCACCTCATGAATGTCGAGGCGTTCCATGACCTGCGCGCGGTGTGACTCAACTGTCTTCGCGCTGATGTCCAAAGCGGCGGCGATATCTCTCATCGTATTGCCCTCGGCTATCAGAGTCAGAATCTCGCGCTGGCGAGGCGTAAGCTTTTTCAGCAACTCGCTTTGTTCAGTTTCCCTGGATTGTGCGATGAGCGTCTTCCTGGCGACTTCGCCCGAGACGTAGGTTTCGCCGCGCGCTACGGTTTCAATTGCTTCCTGGAGTTCCGTGCTGGCGGCACTCTTGGGGAGATAACCAGCAGCGCCCGCGCTCAAGGCCTGCAACGCGTAAGCTCCCTCTTCGTGCACGGTCAGGATGATCACGCGCACATTCGGGAAACGCTTAGCGGTTTCGGCCAACACGTCGAAGCCACTCAACGCCGGCATGGCGATATCAAGCAACATAATGTCGGGTTGCAGTTCTTCAGTCAGCCGCAAAGCCTCGCGGCCACTGCCGGCTTCGGCGATGACCTCGATTCCCTGCAACTCACCGATCAACGCTCGGATACCCGCACGCACCAACGCGTGATCGTCGGCCAGCAAAACTCGAGTCGGCTTCACATTTGCACTCGTCAATTCCCGGTTGTGCGAGGTCAAAGAAGGGAGACTTCCTGAGAGGTCGCACAGCGCGGTTAGGGGACTTAACGCTATCCGGTTGAGTTTGTCTCCTCAAAAGAGGATGCATCAACTAACACTGAGTTACTTAAGTCTGCGAAGGCCAAACTCTAACGTAACAAAACCTGATGGACAATCAGGAAAACCCTGAGTGTGTTCGGTCACTTTGCCCCATGAAGAGAGGGGATCTAGAGACGCAGATCCACGAGCCCGATCCTGACCGCATAACGGACCAAACCGGCGACGTCCCTCACGCCAACACGCATCATCAATGCGGATCGATGTGTCTCGACGGTTTTTACGCTGATGGCAAGTTCCAGAGCAACCTGCTTGGTGGTCTTACCCTCGGCAATCAGCTTCAGGATTTGCGTCTGACGCGGCGATAGTCTTTCGCGTGAGTTGCGACCGGCATTTGTGCGACGGATATATTCCATGATGACCGGCTTTGAAACTGGAGGACTAAGATAGGTCTCACCCCGGGCTACTGATCTGATCGCCAGTTCCAACTCCTCAGTAGCCGCGCCCTTCAGCAGGTAGCCGGCCGCTCCCGCGCACAGGGCCTGATATACATGTTCTTCATCCGCGTAGATTGACAGGATGATCACTCGCACTTTCGGAAATGTTCTGGTCAGATGCTGAGTCGCCTCAAGTCCATTTAATTCCGGCATTGCCAGATCCATCAAAACTATCTGCGGCTCATTCTTTTCGACGAGCTGAATGGCCTCGCGTCCGTCACTGGCCTCAGCTATTACCTCTACGTCAGGCAATCTTGCGAGCAGCGACCGAATGCCGGCGCGAACCAGCTTATGATCGTCAGCAAGCAAAACGCGGATTTGCGTTGTCAAGATTAGCTCCGCCGCTTCAGTGGAAAGCTGGCACGGATATGCGTGCCCTTTCCGGGAGATGATTCGATTTCAACGTGACCGTTCATCGCGAATGCGCGTTCCTTCATTCCGCGCAGCCCGAGTGTCGATGCCGACGATGCCGTCTTGAGCAGGTTGTCAGTATCAAAGCCAGTCCCGTTGTCCGTAATTGTGAGCACTAATTTTCCCTGACCGCCCTCAAGCTTAACGGACACTCGACTGGCTTGCGCGTGACGGGCAACGTTGGTCAGGGCTTCCTGGGCGATCCTGAAACATTCAGTTTCCAGGTCTCGGGGCAGCCGCCCGCGCTCCTCGAAACCGTTAAGAACCTCGGCAAGAATTCCCGTCCGCTGTCCATAACGATCGACATACCAACGAAGCGCAGCAGCCAGGCCCAGATCGTCAAGAAGTGATGGCCGCAACTCCAGCGACAGTTCGCGGATGCGGGTGAGTGCTTCATCCACGATCACAATGCTTTCTTCTATCCGAGGCCGGCTGAGATCGGCCTGGTACGTATTCTGGACTGTCTGCAAATTGATTCTTACGGCCGTCAGGACTTGGCCAATCTCGTCGTGCAACTCGCGGGCGAGGCTCTGGCGCTCAGCTTCCTGCGCTTCTATCAAGCGGCGTGAATAAATTTGGAGCGCTTCCTGCGCCCGCCGGCGTTCGGTCATGTCACGTGCGGTGCCCTGCACGCCGATGGGGCGGCCATTTTCATAAATCAAGCGGCTAACAACCTCAACCGGCACCCGCCGCCGATCTTTGGTAACCAGATCGATCTCGTAGGTCGTTTCGCCTTCTTCATCCAATTTCTTACAAA
Source organism: Pyrinomonadaceae bacterium (assembly GCA_035317005.1). GTDB lineage: Bacteria > Acidobacteriota > Blastocatellia > Pyrinomonadales > Pyrinomonadaceae > UBA11740. Next base: position 58,864 of record DATHHW010000174.1, read on the forward strand.
GATTTTTGCGCACGTGTTTCAGGTCCTTCGGCGCCACGTAATTAGAAAAATGTTTGCCGATGATCTCGTCCCGGCTGTAACCCGAGAGCTTTTCGGCAGCGCGGTTCAAAGAGACATAACGTCCGCTGAGATCGTGAACATAAATCGCGTCCTTGGCGTTATCGAACAGCTCGCGATAACGTGCTTCGCTCTCGCGCAGGGCTTTCTCGGCGTGTCTCTGCTCGGTGATGTCACGCGCCATGCCGCGCACGATTGGAGTGTTTACACCCTCGGTGCGCAGCGTGTTGTAGTATTCCCACATGCGGGTTTCGCCGGAGCTGGTTTGTACCGTGGCGATACCGCTGGCGAAACCGTCGCGCCGAATTCGCTCCAGATACTCGTCAAAGTGATCGCGGACCTCAGGAGCCAGCAGCTCGCGGAAGTTTTTCTTGATCACATAGTCTGCCGGATCATAGCCCAGGGCCCTCACAGCCGCCTGGTTGGCCGACAGGATCACCCCGTCCAAATCATGCGTACAGAGGAACTCCCGGCTGTTTTCGACCAGGTCGCGATAACGCTCTTCGCTTTCGCGCAGAGCTTCCTGGGCGCGCTTGCGATCCGTGATGTCCTGAGCAATTCCAACTACGAGATTGACTTCGCCCTCGGTGTTTCTCATTGGGAATGAACGCCGCAATATCCAGCGAACTGAACCGTCCGGCCAGACAATCCGGTATTCGGCGGGCGCATGATCGCCTTTCCTTTCTCGTTCGAGCATCTGCTCGACGCCGGCGCGATCTTCGGGATGGACCGCGGCGATAAAGGACTCCAAGCGTTCGTAAACGCTCTCGCACGTGCGCCGAAAAATTCTTTCGTAGGCCGGATTGAGGTAAAGGATCTTGCGGATATCTTTGTTGGACAACCAAACTACGTCTTCAAAGTTTTCCGCCATTTGCCGGAATCGCTCTTCACTTTCATAGAACGATTGTTCAGCGTGGATTCGATTCAGCGCTTCGCCGCAGTGATCCGCCAGTGACTGAAGGTTGTTCAATGCTTCCTGATCGTAGAATTGAGGTTCGTAACTCTGGATTGAGAGAATGCCGATCACCTCAGCGGCGTGGCGTATGGGCACAGTCATAATTGACGCCGAGGGCCGCTGCTTGTCACCAAAGCGCAGTGCGTCATCATCAAATTTGGAGGGGGCCTCTCGTAGAGTTAGCCGCGCGCCTTGCTCGATAACATGTCGGCCTCTGGATGTTGGCGCTCTCGCCTCGTCCACCAGCGACACATCCGTTCGCAGCCCGTCGACAGTATCCACGTTTAGCGCAGTGCGAATCAGGCCCCGTTCGGGATCATATAATTGGAATGTACAAGAGTCCCAACCGAATAACTCGTCGGCAGTATTGACGACAATTCGAGCCGCTTGGAGCGGAGTCGTCGCGCCACTGAGTTTTCGCGCCAGCGTAGCGAAAGCCGCGCTGCGGGCTTCCGCCAGCTTGCGCTCGTTGATGTCTTGAGTAGTTCCCTCGTAGTAAAGGACTCTTCCCTGCTGATCACGCACGGCGCGTGCATTTACTGAGATCCAGATCTTGCTGCCGTCTCGGCGAAAAATCTGGTGCTCAAATCCGCGTACGAAACCCTCCGCTTCGATTAATTGCTTGAATTCCTCTCGGCGCGCCGGATCGACATAAACCTCACGGGAAATGTCGGTGAGACTGCGGATCAATTCTTCGGGAGAATCCAATCCATGCATCCGCGCGAGGGCAGGATTGGCTTCAATGTATTGCCCTTCCGGCGTAGTTTGAAAGATACCCTCGCCGGCGTTTTCAAAAATGTCGCGGTACTTCTGCTCTGCCTTACGCAGCGCTTTCTCGGCCCGGTTTTGTTCGGTGATGTCTCGGAGGATGCAAGCGGCCCGGTCGACACCATCCGGGCCTTCGATCGGAAAGTACGAGAGGAACAAATCTCTTTCGCCCAGGTTAGGATACGAGTATGGAAGCTCGTACCTGACGACCTTACCTTGAAAACACTCATCCAGCTTTTGCTTTACTATTTCAAAGGTCGCATCATCCTGAAACTCAGAAACAGAATGCCCGATTACCTCGTCTTTCTTCAGGTTTCTATAGTTCAGGAACGTGCGATTGGCAATCAGGTAGCGATAGTCACGATCGACGACGACGATCATCTCCTCCAGGCCTTCAACGACCTTCTCGTATTGGCGCAGCTTCTCATCGCTCTGTTTGCGCGCCGAGATGTCGGTCGCGAATACTGCCAGGCCCTCAGGTGTAGGGAAAAATCGATTCTGCCACCACATATTCGTGGCCGGATAATGGAAATCGAACGAAACCGCGACACGTTCATCCATGGCCCGACGATACTGATGGTCCAATTCCGTGCCGATGATATCCGGATATATCCGCCACAGGGTCCGGCCCAGAATCTGTTCGCGCGGCCGGCCGATTGCACGGACGGCGGCTTCGTTAACGTAGAGATAGCGCCATTGCCGGTCAAACAGGATGTGCGAATCGGCCACACTGGCGAGGACTGATTCAGTGCGCGCCTGGGCTTCGCGCAACAAGTCTTCGACGCTCTTGCGATCGGTTATGGCAGTGGCCGATTCTGGCGCCGGAACTTCAACGACACCTATTTCCCGTTTGTGGTCCTCTTTCATGGTTCGATTGATCTAAGCCGCAGGTAACCGCCCGGAAACGGCTAACTGATAACTGGTGCCGCCAGAAAAGCAGGGAAGCAAGTCCCAGGCTTCCTACCGTCTCCGCACAAACAATTGAGGCCAAAGGCGAGAGGTTCGATCGCTGGCGCCCGGGAACACTGATAATCAGGGCGATGGTGTCCGAGTAGCGCTGGAACGCCGGGGTACCTCAAGTCTTGCCGTGATTCTAATGTGCAAGCAGCCAGCGCGCAACCCCAATCCCACCGCCGTTGGATCGATGTCGCAATCTATCGGCGAATGTTGGCACGCCAAGTGCCCTGCCAACCGCTGGGTCAGCTAAGGTGCTGGGTCCCCGGACTTCCCACTGGCATTCCGCTTCGGTCTTTTGCCCCACCCTTTTCGTTTTGTCCAAATCGTCCTCCACTTCGATCGCCAAGGCACGCCAGGCGTTTCACCGGGCAGCATTCCTCCTTACATCATTTTGCTCACTGCAAACCATGGCGTGCCTGAGATCGTCAAAGGAATCGAAGCCGGTGCGGACGATTATTTAACCAAGCCGTACGATCGTGAAGAGTTGCGTGTACGCGTGCAGGTTGGCGCGCGCATCGTCGCGCTGCAAACGAAATTGGCTGAGCAGGTCGAGCAGCTTGAAGCCGCGCTGGGCCACGTCAAACAGCTACAGGGAATTCTCCCCATCTGTTCATACTGCAAGAAGATTCGTAACGATTCGAACTATTGGCAGAACGTCGAAAGTTATGTCACTGATCATTCGCACGCTGAATTTTCACACGGCATCTGTCCCACGTGTTACGAAACTACAGTGAAACCTCAACTCGAATCGCTGCTGATGTCGCCATCTCTGGAATCAACGCATTCTCTTGGCACACCAGGTGCCCTAACACCTGTGGACGCTACTTAAGCGCCCTCATCGCGTCCTCCATGGGCAGAAGACCCCGGTGTTCCGACACCAGCCGTTCGCTTCCGCCCCAAGCTCACCCCAACCCTGCGCGACCTTCGCCCATCCGCGAACAAATCAATCCGTATTTTGAAGCAGGCTCGCCCGCAATTGCTTTGAAGAGAGAAAAGGCCCCAAAGATGAATCCAATCCACCGCATAGTTCGATCCGCGTTCGTTCTCCTTCTGTTACTCGCACTCTCGATTTCTCAAACCGCTATCGCCGCCACCAGACGTCCACCGAAAGATCAAAAACACGGGCGGGCTGAGAAGTCCAAGCCCCGTGGTCGCCGCACAGAACTTCTACGTTTGGCAGCACGGCGACGAGCTGAAGCTGCCCGCCTCGCCGCCATAGCCAGACAGCGCGCGGCAGAAGAAGCGATGCGTGCCGGCGTGCAGACGCTAATCGAAAAGGATGATGTCTCGGGAGAAGATCCTGAAATACGTCGCGTCGCTGTTAATGCTCTCGGGCATCACGCCGGCACTGTGGTGGTCATGGATCCAAAGACCGGACGTATCTATTCGGTAGTAAATCAACAGTGGGCGTTGCGAGAAGGTTTTAAGCCCTGCTCCACAATCAAACTGGTTACGGGTCTCGCGGGACTAAATGAACGCGTCATCGATCCTGCGGACACTACTGCAATCTCACAATCAAACAGCGTCACTCTCACCAGCGCGCTGGCCCATTCAAAGAACGAGTATTTCCAGACGGTCGGCGGACGAGTCGGCTTCGACAAAATGATCTCTTACGCTCAGCAGCTCGGACTTGGCGAGAAGACTGGCATCAATAGCCGAGATGAATCAAAAGGTCGCGTGCCCAAGCTTAAGTCAGGCTTTGACGTCAATCATATGTCCTCCCATGGAGACGACTTCAAAGTGACGGCGCTGCAACTTGCAACTCTCGTCTCAGCCATGGCCAATGGCGGCAAGTTGCTTACCCCTTTCGTCCCGCGCACGCCGCAGGACGAAAAAAGATTCACGCCAAAAGTTCGCCGCCAGGTCGGGATCAATGCGGACTCTTTCAATCAGATGGTTCCCGGAATGATCGGCTCAGTTAGTTACGGCTCAGGCCGGCGCGCTTCGAATCCCCAGGAGATCATCGCGGGCAAGACCGGCACCTGCATTGAGCAGGGCACATGGATCGGTCTGTTCACGTCGTACGCTCCGCTCAACAATCCTCGGCTCGCCGTCGTTGTAATCGCGCGCGGCGCCGATGGTCGTAATCACTTTCCCGCGGCCGTGGCCGGGCGGATTTACCGAGACCTGGGCGCGCGCTTCGGCGCGACATCAATGGAACAGATCGCAGTCAAACGCGATTCACAAGAACTGAGTAGCGACTTAGCTACAAAGGTCTCCACGTCCGCGGCAGAAAACGAGTCGGCTTCCGATGACGAGGAATCCGAAGCAGCAGACGATGACAGCGCGGCGAAGGTAGCGCCAAATAGACTGGAGACGCCTATGACAATCTGGGGTGACCCACGCAAACCCGCTGATAGCAAAGTCAAACGTGTTGTAATGTCGATCTCAAACCGAGCTGATCAAACTAAACCCGCAACCGCCCCGGGTTCAAAGCCGGCACAGAGACTCCGCCGAGTCACGGCCAACCCTTAAACCGCGTCGACTCACCCACGATTTCCGGGGCTCATCAGGTTAAGAAGCCGAGCCCTGGCTGACGCACACGGAAACCTCTAACCCAAAGGAGAATTAACATGACGGAGTCTATCTCCATCGATACCTGCGAAAACCCGCCAGAGCCGCAGGACTTCTACCGCGCTGTCATTGAGTTTGAAGAGAAACTGATCCGGCAGGCACTGGCCGAAACAGATAACAAACCAACAGCCGCGTCCCGACTGTTAGGACTCACCAGCCATCAGACCTTGCTCGCCATGCTGGACACTCGTCATAAGAAACTGCGTGACGAGCTCGGCATCGCGAAGCGACCGCGGCGCAAGTCAATAATCAAGCGATGACCCGCTTGCCCGGGGCATTAGCCCGACCGTAAGGGAGGGCTCAACAGACTAAATACTGAGCGCTCCTAACCCGCCTTCTCGCAACTCATGCGTCCACCCGCCCCAGGAACTAACTTATGAATAGCTTTGAACGAATCAGTCGATTCCTCTCTTTAGTGTCGCTGTGCCTGGCAATGATTTTGGTGAGCCTGACGGCGCATGGCGCGGTGATCACTGATGACCTTCCGCTCAATATTGGAGACGTCCTGATTGGACCGGGCGGCGTCCCTGGCGCGATCGGCCCGACCGGAGTGAACGACGACTTTACCAACCGCAGCGTCAATACCGGCATCGCCAACGTTCCTCCCGGCGGTGTTACCACGGCCGCAGCCACAATCGTCTTCAGGAACACCGTCCAGAATACCGGGGCCGGCGACGATGTGTTTGTGATTAGTGCGCCCGTGTCGCCGGACGGCTTCACGATCGAGATCAGCGTTGATAACGGCGACAACTATGTCAGGCTCGAGCCTTCAAATTCGAGCCTCACGCTGGCGGTTGGCTATCGAGCTGCCGCGATGATGCTGGTGCGGATAACTGCACCTGCTGGTCTTAAGACACTCACCGGTTTTGATGTGGTGATCCGGGCTAACTCAACCGCAACGCCGACGGCATTGAACGAGACCATCGATCGTGTCTACACGGGTTTCGTTCGGCTCCATAAGTCGGCAACCGTGGTAAACGCAACCGGTACGGCTGGTTCGGCGGTTGCGACACCGGGAGCGGAGATTGAATTCGCGATTACTTACTCGAACGTCAGCAGCGCCGCTGGTGTTGGCAATTCTTTGCTGACTGCTCACAACCTCGTGATCAGCGAAAACGGTAATTCGGCGCCTAACAATTGGGGTATGACGACTGAGCACGTCGTGGGCGCGTCGGACACGCAAGGCGGATACATTATCGGCGACCGAGACGGTTCGACCTCTCTCACGGATATTGTCTCAACCCTCGAAGCCGGGCAATCAGGCGTTTTCAAATTCAAAAGGAAAGTTAAGTAGAACGATCTCTTGTCGAGAACACAGATGCATACGAGGGCTGCAACGGAAACGGGTATTCTGCAAAGCGACTTGACAGTGGCGTTGTTCGGCACCCGCGCGCGCCCACGCGTTTTGGTGGTGGATGAGGATCCGCTGACCGCACAGTCACTGATCTCAATCGGCGAGCGAGAAGGCTACCAGGTCGTCAGTGTTGACGATGGTCGCAAAGCGTATCGGATGCTGAAATCAGATGCCGACTTCACGGCCGCTATTTTCAACATGACGATGCCTAATCTAAACGGAGTCGACATCGTTCGCTATATGAAAACTGAGAAGCGACTGATGCGCATTCCGGTGGTCATTGTCGCCGGCGATCACGGGCTCAAACTTATATCGGATAGCTTTGCCGCCGGCGCGCTGGCATTTCTCCCAAAGCCGTTTACAACAGAAAAACTGGCGCGGACGATAGGCTTGGCGATTGGCAGCGGAAGGATTCGTAAGACTCAGTTGCCGGTTGGTCTATGAGCTTGCCCCCCTGGCCGCAGCGCGGCCAAATGTTTATAGCCCCTGTCCGGAAAGGATTCTTTAGCTCCGGAGGAGCGCAATGTTCACCTCATCGAAACCAGTGTTTTGCTCCTCCGGAGCTTCTTTTGGAAGCGGTCTCAACATCCGATTGATGCTAAACTGTGCCCGAACAAAAAGCGATGCTACCTCTCGCGGACTATGCGTCTGGATCAATCGCGAGCAATACTTCGAAGGCGTACCACCCAAGGTATGGAACTTTCACGTGGGCGGTTATCAGGTTTGCCAGAAATGGCTGAAGGATCGCAAAGGCCGCAAACTAACTTACGACGACCCCACGCACTATCAGCGCATCGTTTCCGCACTAAGTGAAACCATCCGGCTGATGTCGGAAATTGACATTGCAATAGACGGACATGGCGCCTGGCCGATTCAATAAGGAATCCAGCTGGTTGGAAAGCACGCCACGATCAAATGGTTCAACTCGTCGACCAAATGCTCGAAGCAAAGCAGCAGCTCGCGTTGGCGCGGAGTGAGCGTGACCAGACTTTTTACGAAAGCAAATGCGCCACGCTCGACCGCCAAATCGACACCCTCGTCTATGAACTCTACGACCTCACGCCTGAAGAAATCGAGATCGTTGAGGAGGGCGCACGTTGAACTACGAACTAACACAGCATGCGCGTGATGTGCTGGAAGAGCGGGAGATTGCCATGGAATGGATGGAGCGCGTGTTGGCCAATCCAGCACTGGTTGAGCCAGGCGCGACCGATACTGAATTGGAGAATCGATTCGCCAGGATCGCTGAGTTCGGGGACCGCGTGCTTCGTGTAGTAGTGAACACGCGTTGTTCCCGAACGGATAGTGAGCGTATATTTTGATCGGAGAATGAAAGGCAGAGTATGAAGTTAAAAGTAGACCACGAAGCTGATGCGCTTTACTTGAGATTAGATGACTCTAAGATTGTGGATTCTGAGGAAGTGTCTCCTGGAGTCGTGCTGGACTATAACGAACAGGACCAGGTGGTAGGTGTCGAAATTCTCGGTATTTCCAAACGCGCACCTAGCCTCAACCCGCGGGAGTTGCAGTTTCAGACTGTCTAGGTGCTGGTACGCTGCCTCTTACGAGATCTTGCCCGCTTGGAATTCTGGAGCGCAACCAAATTTTTCGCCAAGCTCGGCCTCCGGATCGATAACCTGGTCTGTGAACTTCATAACCTGCAGCCCGACGAAATCGCGATCGTTGAAGGCCAGCAAGAACAATGAAGATCGAATACGACAAAGAAACTGATACGCTCACCATCACGCTACGCGAGGCGCGCGTGAAGGAAAGCGACGGTGCGTCACGGCGTGATCGCGGACTTTGGCTATGACGGTGGCGTAGTGGGCTGCGAGATTCTTTACGCTTCACGGGTAATAGAGCGGACACAGGAAATGCAATTCGCCGTGGCCGAATGAGCAGAAAGCAAAGTATGAAGCTGACGATTTATCGAGCAGCGGTCGCGCTCTACTGAAGATCCCGAAAGGCGAAGCAGACATGGCCGTAGCTAATATTGAGGAGTATCTAAAGCTGGTACCGACCCTGAGAGACACGCCAAGCCATCTGCTTTGGTCCTCTTATGACACGGAGGCTGACACCCTCTATGTAAATTTCAAGAAGCCCAGCAATGCGACCGATAGCGACCTTACGGACGACGATGTCATTATTCGTTACGAGGATGGAGAAGTCATAGGCCTTACGATTCTGCACGCGAGCAAGCGGTGATTAGCGACCATTGCTGAAAGTGAAAACTTGTTCGATCGCGAAGGCAATATCCGATCGCTCACGAAACGCGAATGATAATATCGGAAACTGCCGCTAAACTTCCGTAGAAAAACTCTTCATCCAGACATCGCGACCCCGCGCCAGACAGGCACGGATCGCGAATCACTAACGGTACTGCAATTCCCTGAATTTCAATCCCCTGCCCATCGCGCAGGACCACGCGTGTGCTCACTTCCATGGGGATACGTCGTCCATCCTTCGCAATGATATCAATCTCATAGACGGTGCCTACGGCCTCCCGGGCAGCGCGAATAATTTGTTCGCCAACTTGCCCGGCGATTTCCGGATCCAGCAACTCCGCGATGTTCATCCGGCAAGTCTCCTCGCGGCTGTAGCCCGAAATTCGCTCGCCCTCCTCACTTAGAAACGTGAAGTTGCCGCTGAGATCATACGCATAGGTGACGTCACTGGCGCGCGCGGGGAGCTCTGGGCCTGGCGTTTGATTTTTTTGAGGGTTGTGCATTTTGTTCTGGCTTCGATCCGCCCTTTAGTCAATCGCGTTGCGGTTGACAACAAAAGCAGCGCGCCATGGAACTAGTTTCAAAAGTCCTCTTGCACGGCCGCAGGGAGGCGAGACCAGGAAGGGCGAAACGGGACACCGCAGGTCGGTTGGCCGGGGAAAGATGCCTCGCTCAGGCTTTGTCTATCAACCGAGGGCCTCTGCCCACGAGATCCTCAGCACGGTCTATGCCATAGAGAAGCGAACAAAACTCATTGGCGCCAAGTCACGAGCCAGCGATCCGATTGACGGCACAAAGCTTGCTCTGTTGCTGACCGAGGCAAAGCTGCACACCGTATTTGAAGTTGGCAGCGACGCTTTAACGAACACCGATGATGGCCATCCAAGCGCTGCGATCCACAATCAATTCCAGCTCTGCCATCGCCCAAAGATAGCCGAACCGCTGTCACGACCTCGCCTTTCCGAAGCGTAGATCGGATTACTGACTGGGGATTTCCTTTTGGTTATTCCCGGAAAGCGATTACGAAGCTTTCGATTCAAGCATTCAGTCGACGATTGATGCAAAACGCCTTCGTCCGGAAGCGCGCCACATTTACACGGAGAAACTTACATGCATTCCTATCGATCAATACTGTTCCGGGCGTTTCGCCTCACTTCCTTGATCCTCTGCATCATGCACGCGGCTTGGGGCGCCATTCTTATTTCGAGAACAAAGATCGATGCCGACCGCGCTCGAATCAGATTCGTCGATCTCAAGCCGGCGGACACTGGTTCGGTTGAATCTGCCGGCGCCTCTTTTAAATGGAATGTCAGCGATCGGGGATTACCACTGCTCGGCCTCCCGAACACTCACATAACGCCGGGGCTCGATCAATCACTCGGTTATCCGCTGGGTCAATTCAGCTTTCCAATTTTCCAGGCGCTCAATTATGACGATGAACACGGTCGCTATCTCCTGCCGTCACTGTCAACGGAAAGCAAGGGCGTCCATTTCATCGAGTTCGCGCCCGGTGAGCGCAAGAACACGTACACCTCAATCGATGGCGCAAACCTCACCCTAATTGACAATGACAGCATGAAAGTTGTCCGCACCAGCGACGGAACCAAATATATTTTTGTGCGCTACCCCGACGGCGAATTCAGATGCGCGAGTATTAAAGATTCCAGCGGCGCAGCTCTCAATCTGCTTTACACAGCAAACGGCTTGATGCTGCACGGCCTGGTGGATTCCTCCGGCCGCACTATTACCTTCAATTACGCGAACGATGGGATCAAGTCAGTCACTCAGACATGGATGGCAAACTCAGAGGGCTTGAGCAAGACGTGGACAGTCGGCGAGCAAACTGAGACTCCGATCATTCCGTCCGTGAAATACTCGCATGCAGTCTCTGCGTTTACCAAAGCATTGCCTGCCAATGCCATCGTTCGGCAGTACACGTCGGCAATGGCCGCCGCGGACAAAACGCTGGCGCGAATTTTTGGCGGGTCCAACGCCGTGGCCGGCGCCAATGGATTCGAACCGGCCGGACTGGCGGCTTCCTATCCGTTGTATCGCGGAGACATCATCGGCGACGATGGGATCAAACGGCGGGGACATCTTTCGTATGCGATGCACCTCTATGGAAACGCGGACGGTACCAGCGACTCGCCACTGTACGTGCCCGCGGGCTTTACCCAAAATAGCGGTCAGCCCTCGCCCACAGATGCGGTAGTAACTTTTTATTATCCGCGACTGGGAAACTTAACCGACGTCACGCTGGCGGTATTTCATGTGGCTGATTTTCAGATGAGTCCTGAAGGCGATCGCGTCCGCATCGGCAGTATCGGTGGTCCCGGAGGTTCCTCCGCATCCTACAAACATTCACACATCGAATTTTATCGCGGCAACACCGGACTAGCCCCGCTCGCCGCGCGCCCGCGCCTGCGCATCGATCCAACGACGGTGTTCACCGTGCCCTCCGATGGTCCCCGTAAGTGAGGATCAGGTAGCAGCGGCAAAGTTGCGTTCAGCAATTCAATACTCAGGTTGCTGAGTTGAACTCCAAACTCAATCCGCAACCAACTCACTTGCTCTTTCACTCGACAAAGAGAATCTCCACATGAATACTGCGCTCAACGAGATTACCGGCATATCGTCTGATCCACACCTGGCGTTGGGCCGCATGTCTCAAACCTCACCCCTTGATCCCGATTATGCCGAGAATCACGACCGGCGCATTCTGATCGTCGATGACGAAGAATCTGTGCGGAAGCTCTTTGCCGCCTATCTGGGTGAGAACTATTCCTGCGAGACGGCGGTTGATGCCCTGGGGGCTTTGGAGTTGCTCGCGCGCGAACCCTTCGCTCTCGTTATTACCGACATGCAGATGCCCGGGTTGAGCGGCATCGAACTGCTTCGGAAGATTACCGAGCATTACAAAGACACCGCGGTAATCATCGTCTCCGGCATCAACCGCACGCAACGAGTCATGGATGCGATCAGAGTTGGCGCAGCCGATTATCTGACCAAGCCGTGTGAGCTCGATGTGCTGACAATTTCGGTAGAGCGCGCTTTGGAACGAAGGATGTTGTTGCGCAATGCGCGCCGGTACAAACAGGATCTCGAGCATCGGAACGCCGAGCTCGCTGGTCAAAAAACCGAGATGGAGAACCTGCAGGCGCAAGTGTTACACGCGGAAAAAATGGCTTCGCTGGGTCAGCTCGCGGCCGGCGTTGCGCACGAGCTGAACAACCCAGCCGGCTTTATCTACAGCAACATCGACCTGCTGAAGGAATACGTCGATCGATTAAAGAGTTGCCTCTCTGACTATGACCGGTTGGATCTTCCACCGGCCACAGCCGTCCGAATAAGCGCGATCAAAAAGGAGAGTGACTATGACAACATGGTCGCCGACCTCGATTCGATTCTGTCCGATTGCTATTCCGGCGCCGAGCGCATTCGCGACGTAGTGCAGAATCTGCGGCTGTTTTCACGCCTGGATGAAGCGGAAATCAAGAGAGTGGATCTGAACGAAGGAATCGAATCAACCCTGCGGCTGCTCTCGGGCTATTACAAGTCTGGCCGGATTAATCTCATCCGTGACTTTGGCCAGATTCCCCAGGTCAACTGTTACGCCGCTCAACTGAATCAGGTCTGGATGAATGTGTTGGTCAACGCCGCCCAGGCAATCGGAAGTGGCGCGGGCGAAGTGCGCATCACCACGCGCTGTGAAGAACGAACCGTAATGGTTTCCGTGAGCGACAACGGCCCCGGGATTTCGCCTGAGCAGCTTAAGAAAATATTCGATCCCTTCTTTACCACCAAGCCGGTCGGAGAAGGCACCGGTCTGGGTCTTTCAATCTCTCACGGAATCATCGAGCGTCACGGCGGCAAGATCGAAGTTGAGAGCACTCCCAGCAAGGGAACGACGTTCACCATTTCATTACCGATCGACGCGGACCTGGATTTAGCCCTTTCAAATTGAAGATCAAGACGAGGTAACAAGCATGACTTATAAAATCATGATCGTCGATGATGAGCCTGCAAATCTGAGGACTCTCGAGCGATTGTTTCGCCCGAATTATCAGGTGGTCACCGCGCCTTCGGGCGCAGAGGCGCTCGCGCTGCTCGACCAGCACGATGTGGCGCTGCTGATTTCAGATCAACGCATGCCGGCCATGACGGGGATTGAGCTGATGGTGAAAACCGTCGCCATTCGGCCGCAAATGGTCAAGATTCTGCTGACCGGCTATACCGACGTGGGCGCGCTGATCGAAGCCCTCAACTCAGGACTGGTTTACCGCTACCTGACCAAACCCTGGAACAATGACGACCTGCGCACAACCGTCAGCCGCGCGCTGGAACATTATGAATCGATGAAATCAAAGCATCTCCTCGGGATGGAAAACCAAAGGCTGCGCGACCGGTTGAGAGAAATCAGCGAGCTGGCCTCTGAGGGGATGGATTTGGTGAAGGCTGAAAAAGAATTAGCTGCTGCAGCGCAGGAGCCGGAAGTTTACGAACTGCTTGGTTAGTAAGATAGCGCCCAAGAGGAGCTTACACGTGAAAGACTACACTCGTTCGACTCAACTCAATAAAGTCGAAAACTTCAAAGCCGTCCACCATCATCTTCACGTTGGCAAGGAAATGTTTCTAATTCATTGTTCCCAATATTGCCCATTGCAACCAGCAGGAGTTTCCAGGGTTCTCTACTCAAGAGAAACGACTCAACGAAATCGGAATCCTTGGTTACCACTACGCCTTTGCGTGAAACTTAGATCGAACAAAACGAATTTCAGGCAAAGGCGCACAGAAAAACGAAAGGCGCAAAGTAGAACCAGCTCGAAGTATCGAGTCTACATCGGCATAGACATTCCCGACGGCATTCCTCCTCCAGGCATGTCCATTCCGCCAATTCGCGTGCCCGGCGCCGGCTTACCGCCGCCGCCTCCCTCACCGCGCGAGCGCAGCAGCGAAGGATCGACATTCTTCAGTCCATAAAGAGTTTTGTAAAGACCCTCACGCGCCACCAGTTCCTCGTGCGTGCCTTGATCCACTATTCGTCCCTTATCGATGACCAGAATCCGATCCGCAACCTCGGCCACAAAGTTCAGGTCGTGGCTGATCACCAGACAGGTTCGCTCGTTGGCATACTCACGAATCACCTGGGTCAGGCGATTGCGCTCAGTCCCGTCCAGGTTTTCGGTCGGCTCATCCAGCAAGAGCACTTCCGGCTTGCGCAATAAGCAACGCGCCAAAGCGATCAGACGCTTTTGTCCGCCGGACGGTACTTGCACGCCGACGATCGTGTCGTAACCCTTGGGCATTCGCTGCGGATCAATTATTACGTCGTGGATGTGCGCCAGTTTGCATGCTTCCTCAATCTCGGTGTCGGTAGCTCCGGCCCTGCCCAACCGGACGTTTTCCCTAATCGTGTCTTTGAGAAAGAAAGGAAACTGCGCCAGCTTCGAGACCTGCTCGCGCAAGGAATTCAGCGTAACGTGGGAGATATCTGTGCCTTCCAGCCGAATTCGCCCCTGCTCCGGATCAAGAAAACGCAGAATCAAATTCATGATGGTCGACTTGCCGCAGCCGATGGGCCCGACGAACGCGATGGTTTCGCCTTCTTTAATTTCAAAAGATATGCCGTTAAGAACTTTTTGCGTCGGCGAGTAGCCGAAGATCACGTTCTCAAATGTGATGTCCCCATGCACTTCGCCGAGCGTTACCGCGCCGGGCTTTTCAACCACGGTTGGTTTGGTATCGAACAGTTCATAGGTCGAGACGATGCCTGGGATTAGTGACTGATAAATTGTGTACGAGCCGATCAGTCTCTGCACCGGCATGAACAGGTTAGGAGCCATCTGCATAAAGACGAGAGCGCTCGCGAATGTCAGCCCCCACTTTTGGCCAAACATGATGGCTGACAACAGAATCAGCGCGGTGGTCAGAGAAATAAGTGCTTGCGCGCCGCTGTTACTGAAACTCATCCAGGCAGTGGTGCTCGAAGTGTTTTTGGCCGCGACGAGCGAGGCTGCGCGGAACCGATCATTCCGCTTGGGCTGTGCGTTGAAAACTTGAATATCAGAGATGCCGTTGATCGTCTCTTCCAGTTCCGAACCCAACTCGCGGGAACTCAGATTCATGCCCATCGCGCCCTGCTGTAGTTTGCCGCTGGTGAAGCGGAACATCAGCACCGTGAAGGGCGCCAGCACGAAGAGCACAAGCGTCATTTGCCAACTCAACGCCAGCAAATAAGCGATCACGATAAGCAACACCACGGCGTCGATTACCGGCGTCAACAGAACTTGCGTCAGCAGTCGCTGCACGGCCGTGGTTTCCGACAGCACGCGCTGCATCAACGCGCCCGTCTGTCCGCCCATGAAAAAATCGAGAGACAGCGATTGGATATGTTCGTAGAGTTTTTGTCGCAACCCGATCAGCACTCTCTGCTCTAACATCGAATCTACCCAGGCGCGAAAGACATCCAGCACGTTGCGGAAGACTATCGAGCTGGTCCAGATAATAAAGATCGTGGTGAAGGAGAGCGGGGTCGCGAGCCAGTCTTTGATGAAAGAAAACCATCCAGCCGTCGCTCCGGTTTGAGCGGTCTTGTCATAGAAGGACCCGGTCACGTGCCACACGTTGTTCCAATCGTTGTTTAGGGCTACGTCGCCAAACAGTTTGACTAGCGGACCGAACGCGGCGGCCGCCACAAACGGAAGCAGAAACATTACCAATGAAAGGAACAGCGACAAGGCGACCATTGGCTTGTGCTCGCCGAGCAGTTTGAAGGCCCGCTTAAGATACGGCCGCGCATTCATGCGGGGCATCTCTTTCATGCGGATCTTACCGCTGTCTGGGCCAGGCATGGGCGGTTCGCCTGCGGGCAAATCAGGAAGCATCCCTTTTGGCAACGCATCCGGAGGCATGGCGCCGGGTGGCAATCCGTCTATCGGCTCACCGCTGCGCATTTTGGAAGGCGTCGCGTCGCGCGCGCCGGCAGGCGGAGTCTCGGAACTCGACATGTTGATCCTCTTTCAGACTGCGTGGGAGTGGAAGATTAGCGGGGCAGTAGCCCGACCGTGAGGGAGGGCTTGTCCTATTTCATACTGAAACTAATGCGAAGCCCTCCCTCACGGTCGGGCTACTGCCCCGCTCTTGAAGCGAACTGAAGCTAAAACATAACACGGCAGGCGGGCAAGTTTTTGACTCTTGCCCGCCTGCTAGATGGTCATCCGGCGCAGCCAAAACACCGAGCGCTTTAGCAGTAGCAATAGTAGTAGTGATACCAGCAGCCATAGGCATTGCACAGAATCTCGCGACAAATGCAGATATCGGAGTAAGCCTGTACCTCGCCGAGGCCTTCAGCATTCTCGACTCTTGCACCTTTGCCGCTACCCTGTGGGATTTCGGCGCCCGTAGTCTTTGCGCTCTCGGGAAACATAGATGCTGCCTTGTCGCCCGTAACCGCATACTGAGCAAGTACGTCGTCAGGCACGTCATAAATACCTACTTTGTTGTCTGCTCCGGGCGTAGAAGTCAAAATCGCCATTGTTGTCTCTCCTTTTGAATTAGTTCTGGAGGAATTCGAAATTCCTCGGCTGTTCAGCGACCTGGTGATGAGCCTTGTCGGCCACGACCTCGGCCAATTAGCTTCCGCGCGAGCCAGTCAGCGGAAACAGTAAATCGGAACTATGTAGCCGGCTCGACTCCCCATCTTCAATCTCTACAAACTCGTTCCAAGACCAGCCGGGGACGTGAAAGCTTCAGATTCCCTGACACAACGGCTCAGAGCGACTTTCGCAAAATCATAAGTTTGAAGGCGGGGCATCCTACCAGCGGAGACGGAATGAGGCAAGCTTTTTTGCACAATCAAAGGTAGTTTCTAGATCGATTCGTTCAGACACTGCTCGATCGTCGCGTCAAATCCACGGTCCTCAACCCCTGGCCCCGCGTAACGCACTGCGCCCTTACGATCGACGAGGATGCATGTAGGTAGTCCATTTGCGCCATATGTCATCTGCATCCGTTCGTCTGGCGCAACTCCAACCGGAAAACTCAGTTCGTGTTCAGTCACCATCGCCCGCATCAATTGCAACTCTTCTTGCATTGATTCCTCCGTCCCGCCGTACGCCATATAGTGACGGGTGAGGGCGATGATCTCCAGTCCGCGCGGACCGGTTTGCTCGTGAAGCTTTTTCAATGTGGGAAACATCTCCTGGCACGGTTTGCACCAGGTGGCCCAGAACTCCAGCAGTATCACGCGCCCACGCAACTCTTCCAGCGCGATGGGTCCGGCATTAATCCAGGTCTTCACGGAGAGAGCAGGAGCCAACTCGCCGATGAGCGCCATTTGCGTGGCGCGGTCGCGTATCTGGAGATAGCCGCTGGTGGCGGCGCGCCTTTGTGCCAGCGTTCCCGTCGCCTGCATGATCTGTGAAATCTTCTCGGCAAAAGCGACTTCATCTGCCAGCAGAGCACGCGCGTCCGCAATCCGGTCGAGCCATGCGTAAGCATCCGACAGAGCCATTCCCAGGCGAATGCGTGTTTGAAACTCGATCTCGTACGGTGTAGCGCGTGCGGTCGCCATCGCGCGCTCTAACTCTGTCGCTGCTTCGCTCAACTCTCCGGCGTGCTGCAATTGAGCAGCGCGATCCAGGCCGGCTGCGACGACGGCCTGCGGCGAAATGGCGACCTCTTCATGAGAAAGTTTTGATTCGACATTCATTCAAGGGTGACTCCATTCAGGGAGACGCAATATAGACGTTGGGACCAATCAGAGCAAGTTGCTACGGAGCGCGGACACCCTGTCCGCCTGAGCGCGAGGCGCGAACAAGTTTCGACTGTGAAGGACTGGGGGTGAGCGTGCTGCGGACGCCGGCGGAAGGATGTCCGCGCTCCGGTTTTCTTGTAAGACTTACTCCCAACTGTATAATGCCCGTCGTCGCAATCACCGTCTGAGAAAGAGAGCATATGAGCGAACAAGTTCCTGACACCGAGAACGAAAGGTCTCGCAGTGCCGGCACGACCAAATCTTTTGCCGCGCAGGTTAGCGAAGTCGTCAACCGGATTGACGTCGCGAACTCGCTGACTGTTCCACTCCGGCGCGCGATCGACGATCTTCTGCAACTGGCGGCGACCTCGGTTGGCGCCGCGGTCGCATCCGTGCTGGTACGGCATGGCGACGACGGTGGTCTAAAGTTTCTGACTGCGACCAGCGGCGTTTCCGAGGAGTTGTTGGCGTTGCGTCTCCCGCCTGGCGCCGGAATAGCCGGGTTGGTTTTTTCCACCACCCAACCGATGGCGGTGGCCGATGTCTCCAACGAAGGGTCCTTCTGGTCAGAGGCGGATGAGCGCACCGGCTTTAAGACAATCACGTTGTTGGCTACGCCGCTAAGGGCCAACGGTGAAATGGTCGGGGTGCTGGAGTTTGTCAATCGGCCAGGCGATCCGCCCTATCCGCCCTTCACCCCCGCAGAGATGGATCGGGGGTCACGCTTTGCGGATGCTATCGCGCGGTTGGTCGATGCGTTTGAAATTGCTCAGTTGGTTGAGTCGCTTTTCGATTATTCGATCAAAGCCTCCATGTCATCGACCGCACCGGCCGATCTTGAAAATGATCTGCGCGAGTGGATCGAACATAGTCAGGCAGCCGCCGAACATCGCGATCTTATGCTCTTGTGGGTTTCCCTGCGTGAGATTATTGCGCGCGGCGGCGCTGAGAGAGAATTTTGTCGGGACTTGCTGCAAATGATTGCGCGATTCATGAAGGCGCGGTCCGGCGCGGGAGGCAATTTCGGATTTTGATCGATGGGCGTGGTGAGAAGGAGATTGCCAAATGGCTTTTGACAATGCCGGGGACGCAAAGAATGCCGGCGCGGATCTGTGGGCTGGCATTCAGCCGGAGAATCTCTGGGCCGGTCGCACGGGGCGTGGCGTTCGCGTAGCCGTTGTTGACAGTGGCATCGATACCGAACATCCGGATCTGAAGGGCAAGGTCAAAGAGTCAGTCGAGGCGGTGACCGAGGACGGCAAGATCGACTTTCGTCCGTCAACGTCGGGTGATCAAGCGGGCCACGGGACCGCCTGCGCGGGAATCATCACCAGCGTCGCGCCGGAGGTAGAACTCTATAGTGTGAAAGTTCTCGGACCGAAAGCGTCCGGCTCCGGCGACATGTTTCTGGTTGGACTCGACTATGCGATCAAGCAAAAGTTTCGAGTCATCAACCTCTCCTTAGGCACGACCAAGCGCGATTTTTTTGCGCCCCTGCACGATCTACTCGATCGCGCATATCAGTCAGGCTGCATCGTGGTCTCGGCGGCAAACAATCTTCCGTATCCCAGTTATCCTTCTATCTTTTCTTCTTCATTGGTGTCGGTGGTCAAGCGAAGCGGTGGCGATCCATTCAACTTTGGCTATCGTTACGGCCAGGTCATCGAGGTTGTCGCGCCAGGCGTTGAGGTGACCACAGCCTGGCCCGGAGGCGGCCATCGCCAGTTAACCGGTAACAGTTTCGCGTGTCCCTACGTTGTCGGCATCATCGCTTTGATAGTGGAGGCCTATCCGAATCTGACTCCGTTTCAAGTCAAGTCGATCCTCTACACGATCGCGCAACGCAATCGGGAAAAAGCAGCCGCGCTCGCCCAGAGTGGTGATGCGAGTAAACCGTAAAGCTGATGGTGGAGCGCGTACATCCTGTCCGCCTGAGCGCGCAGCGCGAACACTTTCCTACTAAAACCGATACTTCAGGCGAAGGACTGGAGCGGGCTTCGCCCGCTGGTGGACAGGATGTCCGAGCTACGTCATCTCTTCGCAAAAACGGCACATTAGACGCGTCTTTAAACAGGAGGGAAGTAAGAGTTGTGTCAGAAGCCCGACCGTCAGGGAGGGCTTGTCCCGAAAACTGGCCCTCCCTGACGGTCGGGCTTCTGACACGGGCTGATTGTTCGCGAAAGCTCTTTGCCAATATAATGGGCGGACTTTGATCGACCAAAGCACTCGCCTCGTGACCAGTTCATCCGACGCGGAGTTTCTCGAAAGTCTGGCTGCCTGCGCCAGTCAACTGGACGCAATCTATGCTGATTGCGCGGCCAGGCATTCGGACTTTGATTTGTCTCCGGCAGATTTTCGCGCAGCCGTGATCCGGGCACTCAACAAGTATCTGATCGGTCCCGCGAAGGAAAACGCCGCGCCGCCGATCCACGAGATCCGTCGATTCATCGGTGAGCTCCAAGCTCATGATCTCTATCTTGCTCTGGCGTGCGCGCGCGGAAACGAACCGGCCTGGTGGGAGTTCGATCGTAAGCATCGCTCGTTCATAGAATCCTGGGCCCGTCACCTGGCGCGCGGCGGCACGGACGCCGATGAGGCGATCGATGCGGTCTACGTAGAGCTTTTTGGCACGAAGATAGTTGCGGATGTGCGGCAATCGAAGTTCAGGACTTATACGGGACGCGGCACGTTACGTGGCTGGCTGCGCACAGTCATCCTGCATGCCGTCGTAGATTTGTATCGTGGCCGGCAGTCCGAAATCTCTCTGGATGATTGGTGCGCGAGTGGCGACGAAACACGCGAGCGGCCTGCCGGGCTGGTCGCGTTGCAGGGGACCGAAGAGTTGATGATGACCAGTGTGGTGCGCGAACGTTATCGGACGGCGACGACGGCCGCCCTGGATCAATCGTTGGCAGCCCTTGACGAGCACGAGACGCTTCTGCTGCTTTACTATCATGTAGAGGGTCTGAAGCTCCGCGAGATCGCGCGCATCGTCGAGGAACCAGCGTCGCCCATCAGGCGTTGGTTCCAGCGACAGTCAAAGCGCCGGCGCGATCCCGCCAGCCGCGTGCATGAATCGACCGTGATGCGCTGGCTGGAAAGGGTATACCTCAAAGTCTCTAATCGTTTTCATGCCGAATTGGCCGACAAGCATGGCTTGAACGCTGCCGAAATCGAGATTTGCAAAGCTATTGCCACGGAAGATCCGGCCCAGGGCGTGAGACTTGATCCGCGCGCCAGCGACAGCTTTGATACAAAAGAAGGCAGGGGGCTAATCGAAGGAGCGTCTTAAGGAAAACGTTGACGGGAGAAAACGCAAAAAAAGAGACTGAGACGATTCGCTACCTGATCCACCAGCGTCTGAAGACCCGCGTGCCGGCTGAATCATTGCCCGAGCCGGTGGATGCGCACCTTGATGAGGACGCGATCTGCGCGTTCGTCGAAGGCAGGCTCGAAGAAGCTGAATCGGCGCCTGTGATCACGCATCTGGTGGCGTGCGCCCCCTGCCGTCAAACGACGGCCCAACTGATCCGCCTCGAGTCTCAGTTTAATCCTGAGAGCGATCCACCTCCGGTCGAGAGTACGGGACCGGTGCGTTCACTACTCGAACACCTGGCTTCGCGGATTACTCCATCGTTTGAAGAGGATGCTGTGTTTGCTTACCAGGATCCGGAAACCGATCAGAATTCGGAGTCAGTTGGTGAAGACACGTCAGAAAACCCGAAAGACGATAGTTGAATCAGCTTCAGAGTGGCACGGGCGTCCCGCCAGTGAATTACGCGCAAGATGCGCGTGCCACAATCAATCAGCGACCGTCCATTGATTCAGATGTGAGAGAAACACGGCACGCACGGAAAGGCCGGAGGATTCATCTGCATAAGTTTGGTAAGGTTTCACCCCATCCAATCTCACCACCTGCACCTCGCCATTTACGAAACGGAAGTCTCCCGTCATATTCGTAAAGGGAATTCCTGCTTCATTGTATCCATGCTCTGGTTCGAGGTAAGCAGAACGCAAAAGGGTTTCCCACTCCGGCGCGGACAATTGAGGCGGCCGCGTTTCAGTGCGGACCTGGCCCTCCATGTCCCCGACCAGAGCGGCAGCGTGGTTGAATGCAAGTAAGAAGTCCACAGGTCTTATCTAGAAGATGTGGAAAACAATAGGTGAAGTCGCAGTTCCCGTCAATGTGATGAGATGCTTGCGCGATCAGTTTGGTGAGTGGCACCATTGCGTTGTTGATGGGGTCAGTACCTTTGACTAGCGGCGTATAGAGTACCGACTTCAGTCGGGCTGTTCCTCGGCAGCAAGAACCCAACTAAAGTCGGTACTCTATACGCCGTTATTCAAGGTACTGACCTCATAGTGATGGGCGCGGATGAAAACCAGGAAAAAGAGTTCCGTTAAAGTGCGCGCCGGCGTCGACACCGGCGGCACGTTCACCGATTTCGTTTTTGCCGCCGGAGACCAACTCCACATTTTTAAACTCGCCTCGACTCCGGATGATCCATCGCGCGCGATAACTGAAGGTTTACAGCGCATCGCAGCCGAGACTGGTTCGTCACTAATCGACATTGAAGTCGTGCATGGCACAACGGTAGGGACTAATGCCTTGCTGCAACGTCGCGGTGCGCGTGTCGCTCTGGTGACCACCGCGGGTTTTGAAGATGTGATCGAGATTGGACGTCAGGCACGCCCGGAGCTTTACAATTTGAATGCAGTGAAGCCCTTACCGCTGGTGGCGAGTGACTTAAGGCTTGGCGTCCACGAAAGGGTCGCAGCTTCCGGCGAGGTGCTCGAATCGCTGCGCGAAGATGAGTTGGAGGAGCTTAGCGAAAGACTGCGACAGTCAGGTTGTGAGTCGATCGCGGTGTCGCTGCTGTTCTCGTTTGCTCATCCCCAGCACGAACAAAGAATCGCGCGCGCGCTCGCGTTACTCGGCGTGCCGCTTTCAGTCTCTCATCAAATTCTTCCTGAATATCGCGAGTACGAGCGCACCTCAACCGTCACCGTCAACGCGTATCTGCAACCGTTGATGGGCCGGTATCTCAAACGGCTGGTTGAGTCGCCGGGCCAGTCTGCTTCAACAGGAAGTCGAAACACAAAGCACAAAGCACAAAGTTCGGCTTTGAGTTTGCGGGTGATGCAATCGTCCGGCGGAAGCATTTCCGCCAGCGCCGCCGCCAATGAACCAGTGCGCACAATTCTTTCGGGCCCGGCCGGCGGCGTGGTCGGAGCATTGAGCGCGTGTGGCGCAGCCGGCTTTGAAAACATCATTACGTTTGACATGGGCGGCACCTCGACTGACGTCGCTTTGTGCGATCGCGATGGAATGCGTTTGACCAGCGAAGCCATCGTGGCGGGATTGCCGGTCGCGGTGCCGATGATGGACATCCACACGGTAGGCGCCGGTGGTGGATCGATCGCGCGCATCGATGAAGGGGGTTCTCTGCGGGTTGGTCCGGAATCCGCGGGCGCCGATCCCGGTCCGGCGTGTTACGGTCGATCGCTTCTGGCGACAGTCACCGATGCGCATGTGGTGCTCGGTCACTTGCCGGGCGGAGGTTTGCTGGGCGGTGAATTCAAACTCGATGAAGGCCGCGCCCGCGAAGCTCTCAATAGCCTTGCCGCTGAAATGAGTGCGGCGGCGCAACGCAAGGTCAGTATCTTTGCCGCCGCGCACGGCGTCCTTGATGTCGTGAACACAAACATGGAGCGCGCCCTGCGCTATGTCTCGGTCGAGCGCGGCAATGATCCGCGCGATTTCACTCTGGTGCCGTTCGGAGGCGCCGGCGGACTGCACGCTGTGGCCCTCAGCCGCGCGTTGCGCATTCCGCGGATATTCGTTCCCGTTTCGCCCGGCGCGCTTTCTGCCAATGGAGTTTTGACCGCCGATGTGGTGAAAGATCAAAGCCGCACGGTGATGTTGGAAGCCACTCGTGAGCTCGAGCCAAAACTGGCGCGAGTATTTCGCGAGATCGAAAAGCAGGCGCGCGCTGATCTGCGTCGCGAAGGCTTTGCGGAAAACAAACAGCGTCACGAAAGATCTCTCGCGGTGCGTTATAAAGGCCAGTCGTTCGAGCTTCAGATTAAGCAAACCAGCGGGAACATTGCCGACGCATGTCATCGAGCCCATCGCGCGCGTTATGGATATGCGCAGGAAAACAACGTAGTAGAGATTGTGAGTGCGCGCGTGCGATCGATTGGGGTGGTTCAGAGGTTGAAAGCGACGAGGCCTAAGAGCACGGCCTCTCAGAGCTTTGCCAGAGCGCACGATTGGGTCGAAGCCTTTATCGATCGAAAGAAAATCCGCGCGGCGGTTTACCGCAGAGAAGAAGTCGCGCCAGGCTCGCGTCTGCGCGTGCCTTGTATAGTTACTGAATACTCGGCGACGACGTTGATTCCAAAAGATTGTAAGGCACGAGTTGATTCGCCGGGCAACATGATTATTGACGTGGGCAGACCTTGAACGTGGAGTGGAATCGGTCAACGCACATAACCTCAAGGTCAGGAAGGGGGCTTGCCCCCGCGCCCTTTGAGTTGGAAACCTAGCGAGCATTAATCACAAGGTTAACGGGGGCAAGCCCCCTTCCTGACCTTGAGGTGGGTGAAGAGATTGGGTGACTTGAGTTTATTAATACTCTTTGTGACGTTGTGAAGAAATTCGATCCAACCACGCTGGAAATCTATCGCGCGCTCTACACTTCAGTCGCGGAAGAGATGGGCGTCGCCCTGCGGCGTACTTCGTTTTCGCCGAACATAAAAGAACGCCGTGACTATTCGTGCGCAGTTTTCGATTCAACCGGACGCGTCATCGCGCAAGGCGATCACATGCCGGTGCATCTAGGCTCAATGCCGATGGCCGTCGCCGCAGCACTGAGAGAGGTTGAGATTGGTCCCGGCGACGTGGTCGCGCTCAATGATCCCTTTGCCGGCGGCACCCATTTGCCGGACGTAACTTTGGTGATGGGAGTCTTTGCGAAGAAGGCAGAAGGCAGAAGGCAAAACGCAGCAGACAAGAAGGGGTCTGCTGCTCAACGCTCAACGCTCACTGCTCACCCCTTCTTCTACGTCGCCAACCGCGCGCATCACGCCGACATTGGTGGGGCGACGCCAGGCTCGATGGGGCTGGCCACCGACGTCTACGGTGAAGGAGTGCGGATTCCACCGATTCATATCGTGCGCGGTGGAGAAACTTGTGGCGACGTGATGAAGTTGATCCTGGCGAACGTGCGCAGCAGTCAGGAGCGGCGCGCGGATTTCGAAGCGCAGATCGGCTCGCTCAAAACCGGCGCCGTGCGCTTGCTCGAAATCGTGGAACGTCGAGGAATAAAGGAAGCCGGCGAGTATGCGACGCACTTGATCTCTTACTCATCGCGCATGATGCGTCGCGCGATTGCCGCGATCCCGGATGGTACTTACAAGGCGGAGGACGCGTTGGATGATGATGGGATCAGCGACGGTGAAATTCCGATTCGCGTGCGCGTGACCATCAAAGGCGATCGCGCCCGGGTTGATTTCACTGGCAGCGCGCCGCAGGTTTCCGGTGCGCTAAATGCGGTCGAGTCGATTACTGTTTCGGCGGTCTCGTATGTGTTTCGCTGTCTGGTTGGAGCCGATGTACCCGCCAGCGCCGGCCTGATGGAACCGATCGAAGTCATAGCGCCGTCAGGTACAATCGTGAACGCTGCGCATCCGGCCTCAGTCGCCGGCGGCAACGTGGAAACGTCGCAAAGAATCGTTGACACGGTCTTCAAAGCCTTCGCCCGCGCTATTCCCAAACGTATTCCCGCGGCCAGCCAGGGCACGATGAACAACCTCACCATCGGCGGAATTGATCCGCGGACCGGCGCAGAGTTTTCTTACTACGAAACTGTCGCCGGCGGCATGGGCGCGCGGCCGGCCCTTGACGGCATGAACGCGACTCACACGCACATGACAAATAGTCTGAATACGCCGGCTGAGGCGCTCGAGTACTCTTACCCTTTGCGCGTGCGCGAGTATCGTATCCGCCAAGGTTCCGGAGGGAAGGGAAGGCACAAAGGCGGAGATGGGTCCGTGCGCGAGATCGAAGTGCTGGCCGCGGCGCGGATGTCGCTGCTGTCCGATCGCCGCAAGCGCGCGCCCTATGGACTGCAAGGTGGCGACGACGGCGCGCTCGGCCTCGCGTTCATAATTCGCGTTGATGGAAGTAAAGAACAGCTTCCTTCAAAAGGAAGTTGGGACCTGCGGGCCGGCGATCGCGTGCGGATTGAAACGCCGGGCGGCGGTGGTTTTGGGAGTAAGCCTAAAGATCCAAGCAAATAATCTTTTCGAGGTGGCCCCAAGAATCAAATACACGCTGTTCCGTGGTAGAATTCTGGCGGAGAAGAAGCAGCGATGAGCCAAGCCAATTGGATGCTGGAAGAAACCATCGATCGTGGCCGGGAGATTGCTGAGGCACGCGCTCAATTAATGGAAATTGCGGCGCAACAAGGAGTGTCTCCAGTCAACGATCTCGCTGATCTGAAGGGTTCGCCGGCACCGGACGATTCGGGAAATGACGACGTTGATGAACTGCTCCGACTGTTGCGTGAGTGGCGTGAAGAAGATTTACCGGAGGGCCAGTAGTGGCAGTCGTTGTTGACACCGATGTCGTTTCATTTCTTTACAAGCAGGATGACCGGGGCGCCTTCTATCTTCCTTATCTCTCTAACCAGTTACCAATAATTTCCTTCATGACTCTGGCTGAGCTGGAGCGATGGACGTTAGCCGCTAATTGGGGCGAACGCAAACGCCAGCACTTGATGAAATATCTGCATCGATACACCGTGTATCCAGTTTCAGCTCTCTTGTGTCGTAAATGGGCTGAGGTCGTCGATGGGGCGCAACGGCGTGGCCGTCCGATTGCGACCTCCGATGCTTGGATCGCTGCCACCGCAACCCTTCTGGACGTTCCCTTGTTGACCCACAACGCCGGCGATTTTGAGAGCGAGCCCGGGCTAAATGTGATTTCACAAACCTGAGTGATGGTGAGTTTTAACTTATATGAGTACGATGCCAGCGATGACCCGAAGTAATGAACCCGAAGATATTGAAGTCCACAACCGCAGGGAACACCCGGGCGTCGTTCGACGCAGCGCCGGTTGGATTGAAGTAATCGCCGGCTCGATGTTCTCCGGCAAGTCGGAAGAACTGATTCGGCGTTTGCGTCGCGCTAAGATCGCGCGGCAAAGGGTCCAGGTGTTCAAGCCGGAGATCGATAAGCGCTATTCTCACGATCACATCGTCTCTCATTCAGAGATGAAACATGAATCCGCGAACGTGCGCAGCGCCGCGGATGTCCGCGCCAACGTCCAACCCGACACCGAAGTCGTGGGCATTGACGAAGCCCAGTTCTTTGACAACGAGCTGATCAAAGTTGTCAACGAACTGGCCGAACGGGGCATGCGAGTGATCGTCGCCGGTCTGGACCAGGACTACACCGGCAAACCCTGGGAGCCGATGCCGCAACTGCTCGCCGTCGCCGAATACATCACCAAGACGCACGCCATCTGCGTCAAATGCGGCCAGCCCGCCAACTACTCACAACGCATCTTTGAATCGGAAGAGCGCGTCGCCGTCGGCGCCACCGGCATGTACGAAGCGAGGTGCCGCCAATGCTTCGTCCCGCACGCGGACGCACCGACGGTGCATGAGGAGTGAAAACGTTTCGAGGCAGACTATGACCCGCGACCCTCAGTTCGAAGATCCACAGTTGGAACATTAATTTGAGGTCGCGAGCTCGACTGGATCAGCGAGTGCGGGCTTTCCGGGACACTTCGTTTGACAGCGTCAATCCTGAGCGTTGAGAACTTTAATCAGCGTTCGCTTAAAGCCTCTATCAGTTCAGGCTCGGCAAATTCACAAACTCCGGACGCGACGAGTTGGTTTGCTATCTCAACAGCGTCAACCTGTTCCGGTTTGTTAACTTCAACCCGGAACAAGCCAGGGGCAAAACTCAACTTCTCTAATACTCGGCAACCAAAAGGCTCCAAGATCTCGTTAGCTTCAGATTCGTCAGGGTCACCGTGAAGTTTGACAACCAGTTTGTTGGTGCTCAGTGCCAGCCGACCGCCGGGCTTAACAAAGATCTTGGCCTCTTGCACATCTCCCGAGAGATTTCTTGCTTCATTCCTGGGAAGAAAAACCCAGCCACTATCTTCAAAAGCCCGTAACTGTGGCAAGGGAACTTCTAGTTTCACGGTATCAAGAATTGTATTGTTCAGGCGCGAGAGACCAGTCCCCGCGGAGAATTGTATCTTGTCACTATCCGAGTCGGTTGTGTCTGCACGTCTCAGTTCGGAAGAGCGTACCGCGATGAGATCGGTGAGTTCGTGAAGTTCAATGTTTCTGCCTCTTAGTTGAAAGCTTCTCCGCCGCAGCATCAAATAGCCTCATTGGACAGCTTGCTCAGCATTGAGCCGGCCAAAACCGTATTGATCGTGATGTCCATTGGCATCATACACTACCTCTCCTACCTTATCGCAGCTCTGAATCAAGCGTTGGCGAACTTGCTGCGGCGTCCAATTGGGGTACCGGGAGAGCACCAGGGCTCCCACACCGGCCGACAGCGGAGTTGCGTAACTGGTTCCGGTTCCAAAGTCGAATGCCCCTCCGCTCACCGTGCTGTAGACATCGCGACCGGGCGCCAGAAACTCAAGCTTAGGACCGAAAGCAGAACCGTCCTGATGATCGTTACGATTTGATCTGCCAACGGCAATAACATCCGGATGTGAACAAACTTCATCGCGCGCCACATCCACGGCAGAGTTACTGGTGGCCCAGAAAATGGGACAGCCAATTCCACCTCGTCCGTTTGTGTTGGCAAATCGAATCGCCAAATCCAATACTGAGGTCATATCCCAGTCAGTGGCCGGACCGAGGCTACACGAAATGACATCGGCGCCATGGGAGGCCGAGGCTTGGGAATCCTCGCGCGTAGGATCAGCAGCATAAGCAACTGCGCGTGCGAGGGTAGTCTGAGTGCCCACCTGATCGGGCAAGCAGGCAACCGCCAACAGATCAGCTTCAGGAGCAGAACCACAGCCGCCCAGGTTGTTGTTCATTCTGGCTCCCGCCATTCCCATACAGAACGTGCCGTGGTTGCCGGCCGGGAAGTTCGGCGCGCCGTTCAGTCGAACAAATGTGGCGCCACCAACGCCGTCCGGAGCGAAATAACCACCGCCCACTATTCCATTTCTAAGATCCGGGTGGGTAATTTCCATTCCATTATCGATGACTGCGAGTCGCGCCGGTCTCATTATCCCAATTCCACGCGTCAGATCCCAGGCGCGTTCGGAATGAATATCCGCGTTTGCAAGGCCGCCATTAGAGCCATCGTTTCTATGCTGCCATTGCCGATCGAAGTGCGGATCGGTAGGAGTAAAACGGCCCGCGATGATCTGAAGCAATTCGGGCTCAGCAAAGCGATAAATATCGGATCTCTCCTGTAGATTGCTAATCGTTTGCGATAGCGAGGGACCGGAAGGCAGGCGGACCTCGAAAGTGTTCTCAGCAATTCCGAGCCGTCGCACGAGGATCAAGCCGTCTTTGACCAATTGTGCCAATGCTTCGCCTTCAGATAGTTTTTCCGACAATTGCACAGTTACGAGATCAGTGCCGACCATTAGCTCTCCGCTGGAACTAACCAAAACCGGCGCGGTAGCTTGCGCACCAGACAGCGACAATCGCATCTCTGCCGCCCTCGCCACGGGTTCGTGGGCATCAACAAATATCCAACCCGCCCGAGCAAAAACCTCGCGATGCGGAAGAGACACAGCGTTGTCAATATCTCTCACCAGGGAAACATCGGGCGGGCGTCCGAACCACTCAACCAGAGCGGCCCGAGTCACGAATTCAGTCAGTTGTGGTTCCGGCTTGATAGCCACCATATTCTCTAGAATGGTGTAGCTAACTTCCTTACCGCCTAGTCTAAAATTCCAGTTCATAACAGATCCTCCGCTCGTGAGATTGTGAGAAATCAGAACAGCTATGGTAGACGCGAGGCCGACAGGGATATCGCGTCAATTCCCGGCGACGATGACCAATACTAACCTCAACGCAGGCTATTAGGGTTCAATCAGAGGCATCAAGCTTGGAAGATCATCCCCAGTAAACCCGCCTCCCACCGTATGACAATCGCCATCATCCGTCCGGAGGATGCTCTTGGGTGGCGCGAAAATTTGTTGTTTGGGTCCCGAGACGTTAATCACGTCGTAGAAGCGGTCAAAGTCTCCGTGGGTGTAAGCGCCGCTCAAAGCTCGAGAGCCATCCAGCTTGGTTCCGCGCTGGTCCATGTTTGTAAGAGATATGTCATAGATGATGCCTTCCTCGTAGGGCATCGGAAAATTCGCCAGCACGGCGTGGCCGCTCTCAGCATATCTGATTAGAATCTGTCCGCCTTCCGCCGCCGAGGACGCATAGATCGCTGCCCCGATTACTTCGTTCGTCCGCCCCAGCACTAAGCCATTTTCGGCCGGGCTCGGTGTGGGCGCGAAGATTACACTTTCCTGCGTTACTCGTTTGGTATAAAAAAGCGCGTTCGGAACAGTCACAATGGTTACCGACGCCCGTTGAGACGATTCAACGAATCCGAGAAAGGAACCATGTCGAACTTCGGAGCCGGCGACGTCGATTGCCCATCTGAAATCGTAGCTTTCGTCATCGCTTCTGGAAAAACCTGGCGCGGCCTTAAAAAAGCCCTTAGGGAAGTCATCGAAGTGAGCTTCAGAGCCGTCATCGACCAGAATCTCAACGAGGCTAAGATCGTTGACCCGTGTGGCGGGAGACTGATCCAGAATTCTGCCTGACTGATTGATCTTTCTGACCGTTACCAGGAACTCGTGGCCGTATCTGAGAAACGCAACTTCCCATTGTCGGTACGGATTGAAGCAGCAGATACCCAAACCGTCGATGCTTAGCGCGGCGACAGGCGTTCCATATTCGGGTGCTTGAAGAATTTGGGGCAACATGATTACGTTCTCCTTTGAAGATTCGTCTGAGATTTTAACGAGCCGACTTTGACCCGCGTTCCATTCCAAACCCGGCTAGTTCAGCTCCGGTTTTCTACGGTCTTGATCGCTTACACCCCTTATGACGGAAACGGTCAAAAACGTGTCTTCAAAAACTTTAATATTCGGTGTAACCGCCAATACAAACAAAACCCGCCCAGTAGGCCGGGTCGCGATGGGTCTCATTTTGTCCGGCGAGCATTTCTAACTGGGCCGCGCGTAACGCGTTTGCGGTAGAGAGTCCCGCGGCGCGGTGGCGATAAAGCGAAATCATCAGGTCAGCGGTACTATCCGAGTCTACGGCCCACTGGCTGGCAACGACGAGCGGAATCCGTGCCTCTATGAAAGCCCGCGCAAGGCCCACCGATCCTTCGCCGTCGTAATATCCTTCCAGTCCGGTTTGACACGCTGACAACACGATCAACTTCGCATGATCGAATCGATGCTGCGCAATTTCTGAGGCGCTGAGTGAAGTCCCTCCCGCGGGGCCCTGTGCCGGCGCGGCCAAAAGCATTCTCGATTGCAGCGGATTCGAATCATCCACCACATAGTGTCCGGCGAAATGAATAATTTCTGATGACTGCATCGCTCGCAGGACAGTTTCCTTGTTAGCATCAGGACCCAAGAGACATATCGATGAGCGGAAAGCATGGGAAATTGCACTGGCTTCGCGCTCTGCGGCGGTTAGTGGGCGCAACATCGGATACGATACTCGGTCAAAGTTGGGATTGCCGATGCTTACAATGGATCCCTGATCCGCGTGGGGCCACTCGTTAGCTGCGCGCGTACACTCCCAGAGAACGTTTATGCTGGGGGCGTAAAACACTGCCCAGTCCTCGATCAGGTATCTTCCGGTCTGGGGCGAAGTTAAAGCGCCGAATGGTAAGTAACAAAGAAACTTGTCCGGTATGATGCAAAGTCTGTTGTCGGACGGAATATCCTTGCTGACCGGGCCGAGTAATTTTGCATAAAGTTCCTTGCCTAATACTTCTGTCAGCCCCGAGCCTCTCTGGCTCAGGGCCTGAGCGTAATTCAGCACTTGATCCTTAAGTGTCTCAGGCGCGATCTCTCGCTCGACTACCGAAATACCGGCGCGCGAGATGGTCCAAATCAAGAGCTTCTTAGATAGAACTGTGAACATTAATACGGTTAATTTGTCCGGAAGCTGTTGGCGAATGGATTCGGCATCCAGCGGCTGCACGACTCGCGAACTGACACGGTCATTGCCGGCGGCAGTCGTTTCGACGTGCGTCGTTTTGTACAGGGCATCAAGCAACGCGCGCCCGTGCGACTGCTCGGCGTATTGGACTGCTCTAGCTAGATCCTTTTTTTCATATGCATGGTCGATTGCGATGTCATAGACTCCTTGTTCCGTATCAAAGAAGCTATTGCGATATTGCTCCTCACGGATTTGGATTCGCGATCGTTCGAACATCTTGAGCAACTGGGGGAGCCCGCGTTCCACGGCGGCGTCGTCGCCGAGCGCCAGCGATGTAAGGAGCCTACCCTTGTAGGCAACGTAACGATAAAGATCGAATTTCATCGCCTCGTAGAGGGTTATCGCGTTGTCATAGAAGCGCAGCGCTCGTTCATTGTTGCCGGATTCCCTCAAAATCTGAGCTTGTTTCAAAAATGCTGCCGCCGTTGATTTTTGACGAGCCGTTTGATCGGCCACCGATTGGGCGATCTGTAACCCCTCGTTTGTTTGATTGATGGCGTCGTCAAAACGCTGCAGCCGGCTATAGATTTGCCCGAGTTGCAAGTGCAACATATAGCTCAACGAAGGATCATGAAATTCTCTTTGACCAAGGCTGAGCGCCTCGTCCCCAAACGCGAGCGCGGCTTCATAGTGTTTGAAGGTAAAGAGGGCAGAGGTTGCATACAACAGGTTTCTCCAGGCTTGACGGGGACTGCTAATTGAGTCGGTCGCCACCGACAAACTGCGATAGTAGTATCCGAGCGACAATTCTTCCTGGTGCAGGTAGGCGTGCTCGTTCCCCAGCGCAGTCAGGCTCCTTTGCATCTGATACGTGTCAGAAATGGTTGAGGCAAGATCCAGCGATAGCTCGTGATATTTGATCGAGTCAGAGTGCTGGCTGAGACTCGAAAAGTCGGTGGCCATCCATTCGTCGGCCTGAGCAAGTAACCAGTTGTAGTTATTACCTCGACAATACGCCGCCACCTTTTGCAACGACGCAAGACTCTGCGAAATCCGATCCAGTTGCGTGTCGCAGTAACTGATCCAATACTTTGCCAGGTTTGCTTCGCATATATTGCCGGCTTTGGTAAACAGAATCTCAGCTTGTTCGAAACTACCGAGCGCTGCACCGTAATCAGTCGCAAGACACAGCTTGTAACCCTGATCGAGCTTTTCAAGTGCCTTAGCCAGCAACTGATGCTGATCCGGGCCAGCCGATAAGTAGTATCGCGCCAGATCACGAGTGTAAGGATCGCCGCCTCTTTTCAAGTCAAGCTCCCCCGCATACGTGAGGGCCCGCTTAAACACTTGCCCGTTGTTATCCTGGTTAGCCAGGACCGCCGACAGATAACCGCGCTCTAACTGTGGCGGTATCATCTTGCCGGTAATCAATTCTCTGTTTTGACTGAGAATTCGCCACGCGCCCTCGTCATTGTGCTCTCGAAAAGCTGCCAGGAAGCCCTCCAGCAGCTGCGGTGCGGTTTGCGATGAGGACGCTCCCTCCAAAATCGTATGCAAGTGACGATTGGCTTCCTCGGCCCATTTAGATCGCGGGTCACGTTCAATATAGTCTTGCCACGCCGACTTCGCTTTCTCCGGCAGCTTCATCTGCTCCAGGCAAAGGGCCTTGTTGTAAAGGGCCTCCAAAAGGTTCGGATCGAGATTTAAAGCCCGGGTAATATCTGCGAAACTTTGAGCCAGCAGCGCAAATCCTTTTCCTGATTCCTGATTTAGGTTTGCTTGCTGGCCTGCTTCCAATCTCGCCGCTCCGAGATCGCTGAAGATTTGTGGGTTGTTGGGATCCGACTTAAGTGCTTCATCAAACTGCTTGATCGCCTCGTCAAATTGTTTCTTAGCCAGGTAGACCTTGCCGAGGCCATGATGAACTGCCGGTGTCGGGTTCCTTTTTACAGCGTCGAGTAGAGTCAATTCAGCCCGACGCAATTCATCCTGGTGCACCTTCTCTGGTCCCGGTCCGCGCGTAGTCGAGTAAGGCGCATAGTCAAATTTGGAGATGCGCGCTTCGAGCGGCCTCTCGTCGCGAAAGGCTGATTGCAGAGCCGCCAATCCCCGATTGAGATCGGAGTTATTAGACGACACTTGCCAGAGGTAAAGACCGCCACCGGCAAGCAACACGAACGATGCGGCTATAGCCAGGTAACGCGTAAACGGATTTTTCTTTGGAGGCTTGATCCGCCCTTTATTTCGCTTATTCAAGGCTAGCGCGAACTTTAACTTGTCTCGCCGCTGGATAGATGTGAAAAAATACTCTTCCAATCGCTTGAGCTCTTCACCTTCAAACTTACCGGCAATGTAGTCGTCCGTTATTTCGTTGACGACGATGTCATACTCCTCAGCAAAGTCAGGTTCGGTGAGCAGACGCAGTTCGACCTGCTCCTCCTCGGCCTCGGTAAGTTGGCCAAGCAGATATTCCCTGATCTTAGTTTCTTCTGCCTGGGCCATGGCTGACGCTCCGATTTCCGGCACCGCTATCTACCATGCTTCCGGCGACGCCTTTTGTTTGCTTCCTGAGATTCTCAACGCATTGCTGAACGCATTTTTCCAATTCGCTTCTGAGGTGGTGGGCACGAAGACGCAAGGCCCCTTTCGAAATGCCAAGTTCCCGGGCCATGATCTTGTGTTGCTCGATTTTGTCGTGCCCTTCGTAGACGTGGTAATCAAGGATCATTTCCCGTCTCTCACGAGCTAAGAATTGCAGGCATCGCATTAGGCAATCATATTCGTCACTCTGGTTCGTTATCTCAGACACCGGGCTTACTTCTATCGTGATTTCCTTTGGTCGATAGCGCTCCTTGACGATATTGCGAGCGACTCCGCCAAAGTAGCGCGCCGGTTCATTTATGTAACCATCCCTAATGTCCGGCAGGCGTTTAGTTACTCTCGTGATGGTCTCATCGGCCAAGTCCTCCGCGTCGCTAAATCCCTTTGCGATGAAGATTCTTATAAGGCCCACGCGGATAGTTTCATACTTTCGCGCAGCGACGTCGCGGTCGGAGTCCAACCAAGCTAGCAAGTCATCGAATGGTGTGTCAGCCAACTAATTTCCTCATTTAATAATCCGCAAGTCTCTCGGAGATTCACGCGCGAGGCGGATTCGAACTTTGGTCGGCCCGTGAGTACAGCGAGAAATTATCTCAGACCCACGTCAATAGCAAGGACTTTGATAAGTCGCCGATGATCCCTGAAGTTGTCCGGTTCAGCCCCTATCTGCAGTCATCAACCCAAGCGATCGTCATCGCATTCTCGCGTGACCTTGTCAATTACGCGAAAAAGTTTTTTCTCCTACGCATGGAACATTTCTCCTGCTGGTTGCCATAGAGAATAGGGAGTGGCTCTAGCAGTTCGAATCGGCAGGAAACAACATCTGCTCCAAACTACTGGGGACGAGACAGATTAAAAGGCCCCACACCGAAAAGGAGAACCCGCATGAGGTACCGTCTTAAGGCCCCATTCATGATTTTGATTGCTCTATTCTTTTTCCTGTTTATTGCTTCGCAGGCTCCGCCCGTTCTTGCGCAAGGTGCAGCTCCGTCACCAACACCGACCCAGGAAGTGCTGGATCTCCAGGAGCAGAAGCGAGTCATCGAACTGCAACGCGACATCGAATTGGCCAAGAAGGCTATTCGAGATGCCGAGCCGAAAGCCGAGGCGAAACCGACTCCACCCGCTCCCACCGCGACGCCACTAGCCGGTGACACCACTCTTGAGAACGTCAAGCTCGAAGCGGAAATGGTCGGGTACTCAGCGATGTCGCAGGCCGCATATGACATTAGTAAAGAGATTAAAGCGCAAAGAGGCAGCGCAAAAAACATCGCGATTTACGACGCTCAGGTGGTCAAAGACTGGCGCCTTTACCGAGCACTCTTCCCCGCTTTTCAAGGACAGGTCGAAGACATCAAGGCTCAA
>DATHHW010000175.1:0-72349 GCA_035317005.1 Pyrinomonadaceae bacterium
TCAGGGGTGAAGAACTATATCCTCGCGACGCACATCTGTCAACACAATATCACCCCTTCGCGTCTCAGATTCACCCCCCGACTCACCCTTTCGCGAGTAGCCAACACCCCTCCGAGAACTCCTGCAGCGAGCTGCTGCGCGTACACATCTAGCTGGCCCTTCTGCGCAGCAACGAGGCGCGCAGGCGCGCAGCAATGCGTGGAGACTTATCTCATTGATGCTATGTAGCTTGAGATAGATGAGAGTGGCAGTGTGCAACATTCTGCTGCGCCGCGCGCTATGATCGCCAACAAGTTGCTGCGGTCACGGTTCATCTATGCAGCAATTTGCTGCGCATGGTAAGCTGCCGTGACCTTCGCGCGCGCCCCCATACTGAACTCACGAAGATGGATCCTACTGACGAAGCTAAAGACAAGATAAGATCGGCCATCGAGGCGTTGCGAGGGCGGCTCGTTGCAAAGCTGGCAGCCGTCGAGACCACAAAGGCCACAATGGCGGGACTGTATGCCGAGCTTGGCGAGCCACTACCCTCACTTGAAGAATTGACTGGTAACGCAATCGGATTGCATCCCTATGGGAGTAAGCTCGCCTATAAAAATAAGAAATTAGCAACTGCCGTTAAGCTTTACTTAAACCAACAAGGCAGACCCTGTACAGTTATCGAGATTCGTGAAGCTCTGCAGGCAGGTGGCTTTCGATTCGCCCAAGAGACATCTGAAAAGAAGAAGCAAGATCAAATTGAGCTTTTACGGCGATCTCTACGACGAAATACTCGAGCCTTCTTCCGAGTCGGCAGCGACAGTTACGGGTTGCGCAGCTGGTACGAGGGAGCCTAACCCAAACGCCAGGGTAGCTATTGTTGGCCATCGACACCTCAACCAATTTCCTTCCTGAAGCGGGTTTCGATGATTGATCGGAGGTGTTCAAGGAGGCTCTCCATTTGGTAGTGGTGTAAATCTGTTTGCTGGCTGAAAATAAAATTGCGGGCTGTTTTTGGAGTGTTTAGGTGGGGGAAGTCGGCGAGTGTTCGGATGGCTTTGCAGCAGAATTCTCGAGTTACACAATAATTCAAGTCACTTGCACAGATATTTAAGGCGAACGAATTATCGGCCGCTGATCGACGGTTGCTGGTAATGGCGCCGACGGACTTCGTTCAGCGAGCGCGAATTATCCTGCGCAGAGCCCTCATGCCCCCAACGCCGCCAACTGGATCCGGCGTAATGGTGTGGGGCAGTGAAGGCCTTGGCTTGGCTTACACTTATGGGAGCGATTTCGCAATGGGCCGGGTTGATTGTCCCGCCGGCACGACGGTACGATGAGCGATGTTCTCGCCATCGTTAGCAAAGCAGAGAAGACTGAATAATCACGTTGTTAGCTGATCGGCAAACCGCGGGAGACGAGAGCGTTCTTCGAGCAAGGCGGTTTCAGCAGCAGCCGCTTGCTTGGCGGCTTCGATTTCGTTCTCACGTCGGGCTGCATCCTCGATTTGCTGAACCGATACGGTTTCGACGATGCCCGCGCCGTCTTGGTTAATGTATCCGGCAAAATTGTGTAACGGCCAGGTACTGCCCGGGAGGGGCTTTTCTTCCAGAAAGAATAACTATCAACTGCTATCTCTGTGAGTCCCCGGCCCTCCCAGCTGAAGCTGATGGCGCGGATTCTTTGTCGGGTGGCGGCTGGGGTAAAGTCAGGGTTGAAACTTGGCCGCGTTCTTGAGTTGACTGCCGGGGGTTGCCGTAACCCAGCAACAGCGATGAGCATGGTGGGACATCCCTCACCCCAAAACTCTTCAACATCTGGGAGGATGTGGATGGGAGTTCTACTTAATGCTCTCTAACAACAGCATGCAGCCGACCGCGAATAGCGCTTGGAAAGAGTCCGGCACGCCCATAGAGGAAGATTAAAAGCGCGCGTTCAACTCTGTGTGCTCAGATACCCGTGCGTCATGATATGCTGCCTACCCATTTCTCACCGATTCCAAGACAAGGCGGCGGAAAATCGTTATGGGACGTATCGTTCAATTCTGGAACAGCCTTACACCAGCTACCCGTGAAGCGCTCAT
This sequence comes from Pyrinomonadaceae bacterium, assembly GCA_035317005.1. Classification (GTDB taxonomy): domain Bacteria; phylum Acidobacteriota; class Blastocatellia; order Pyrinomonadales; family Pyrinomonadaceae; genus UBA11740. The sequence continues at coordinate 2,063 of DATHHW010000175.1, forward strand.
CATCACCATCGTCGGTGCGGTGCTCAGCGCCATAGTTCTGGCAATCTTCACGAGACTCGGGAAATTTCTCAGGCGGATAGCACTGCGCGGCTTTGCGCGAGTTCGCGAGGTAATCGGCAGACCGGCCTCGCCCCGTCAGCTACGAGAAGCACCTGACAAAACCGTCACCCCGCCCGAACCTCCCATCCTGCGCCCGCCCGTCGTCGGATTTGTTTCGCGCGCGAGGGCGGTTGACGGCCAGAGCGTTGACATCGTTGACTATGTGACGGAGAAGCTGAATCCACGCAATAACAGTTGGGTCACGCTTTGGGGCAGGGGTGGCGTGGGCAAGACCACGCTGGGCAAAGAGATCGCGCGCCAGTGGAAGGAGGAGTATGACGGGCGGGTGGTTTTCAGTGACGCCGCGAAGAAAGTGGACTACACGCGCGAGTCGCTGCTCAAACACATCTTTAAACAACTGAGAGGGAGTGAAGCGCACGGGACCCGGCAACAGACGGAAGATGCCGAGGCGCACGCGCTGGTGGCGCAATCGCCGACCCTGATCTTGATCGACACTTACGAGCGCGTCATGCCCGAGGCGCGCAAGTGCATCATGGAGTGGCTGGAAGAGGCGCAGTGCGTCGCCCTCTTCACTTCACACGAGCGGGTTGATCGAACGACCAACATCACTGTCCCCTCGATGTCGCCCGACGAAGCGCAGGAGTTGATCAGGCGGCTTTTTAGTAACAGCTCCGTGCTGGACAAGTTTGATGAAGACATCAGCCGCCGCATCTCCGAGGCGGCTAGACTCAGACCCATCCTCATAGAATGGCTGGAGTCGCAGATTAATATTTTGGGTGTCCCGCCCGAGAAGCTGCTCCGCGAAATGAAACAGGGAAGGGGCGACGCCGCAGAACGCATCTTCGACCATTTCTTCAACCTGCCGCAACTGGGCGAGGACGGGCGCGTCGCGCTGCTCGCGCTTTCGCTATTCGTGCCCGGCGCTTCGCGCGAAGCGTTGGCCGCCGTAGCCGGATTTCCGGCCGATGAGGTGCGTCTCACCAACGCGCTGGAAATCCTACACCGTTTGAAGCTCGTCGCGGGCGACAACAAAAACGAACGCTTCGCCCTCCACAGCTTGACGCTCGACATGGCGGCCGCGCGCCTGCCCACGAGTCCCTACGCCCCCGATATCTGGCAGCGTTTCACGGACTACTTCAACTATCCCGGCCTCCGCGACAAAGAAAAGAGCAACGTCCTCAGAGCGATTCAAACCGCCGCCTGCGCACACGACTGGGACTCGGCGGTGAAGATGTATGACGCGACCGACGAGTTTATGCGCGACGCTTTCAAGTCGTGGGTCGAAGCCATCAAGCTGGCCGAGGAATATGCGGAACAGCAGATCACGAGTGAGGGTCGCCCGCAACCGCGTATCATCGAAATTCAACATAGGGATAAGGAAGCGGCGCAGGAACATTATGCCGGGATCGAAGTCAAGCTTGGGCGGGAGGAGAAGCACTGGCGGACGGTCGTGCGCTGCGCGGTCAAATTCGAGCTTGGCGTGTTCGCCTTCGACCAAGGCGAATACGCGCTCGCGAGAAATCTGATGCAGGAGGCTCAGGAGCTTCAGGAGACGATCGAGCATCACTTCGGCGTCGCCATGACCTGCAACAATCTGGGGGTGGTCATAGCCAAACACCGGCAGACCGGCTGGAAGGCGGAAGCCAAGAGCAAGTTTGAAGAGGCGTCAAAGCGTTTCACCGCCAATCCAAAGAAGGACTCGGCTCAGGTCAGAGACAGGCACGCTCAATCGCTATGTAACACCGCCGGTCTGGGTACGGACTGGAAAAAGGGGGAGCGTTTTGCGAAAGCGGTGGAAATGAACATGAGATGGCTGGATGACCTGCCCTAAAGCATAGCCACAGGGCGACGAAAACCGGGAGACAAGCAGAACAGGTTCAGCCCGAAGCAACTATTTAGCTCGCTGACGATATTACCCTGCCGACAGGCTTTGCAGGAATATTTCCGCGTCTCACAATAATTCCAGCTGTGCGCACAAGAAATCCTTGGTCGGACTTCCTCCTTCTGGCCTTAGCGGACTTCGCCAGAAGAAAGCCGAAACATACGACTTCGTTCGTACTCAATGTTCCCACTTTGTTGACATAGGAGACTCGGCTATGGCACACATCCAAAATGAATGTCGGAAAGGACGCGAGTCCCGCCTCCCAACTTAGGTTTTGCGAGTTACTTTGAAAGACTCGGTAAAGACAGTTGCGCGGTCGGCTGTTTGCTCACGCTCAACTGTGTATTCGACGGCGAAGATGTGTTTGCAGCGCTGCTTTCGACATTCGAAGTCGGGACAACTGCATTCAGGTTCCTGAGGATCAAGCTTGACAGTGTATTGGACGCCGCGGACTCACTGAGAAGGAACTAGCCAGGTTTTGTCTCTGCGAGTGAGTTTCGATTTGGCCGCGATTTCGAGCGCTTTTAGTTCTCGTTCTTCCATTGTTCTTGCCTTTCGTTCTGCGATCGGCTCACAATGGGTTTGCTGAAGGTCTGATGTGAGCGATCGTGTTAGGTTTTCTAAAGGGCTCTAGCGGTTCGCGCCGTTAGAGCCTATTTTATTACTGCTCTGGATTGTCCGCCGCCTATTTTTCAGGACGTGTTAGGACGGGCTGGGTTGTTTTCGTTTCGCTCACTGCGCGCCACGTTAGGAGAGACTCTCGTTATCGGCGTGGTCAGAGTGATATTATGCGCCCACGAAAATGCTCCTCCCGGACACAATCCTGCAGAACCGCTACCGCTTGCTGCGTGAACTCGGACGTGGTGGCATGGGCAACGTGTATGAAGCCTTAGATCAAAGACTGAAATGCAGAGTTGCACTCAAACAAATGTATGCTGCGCACAATGCTGACGCGCGAAGAGCCTTCGAACGGGAAGCTGCATTGCTTGCAAACTTGCGTCACGCTGCGTTGCCGAAAGTGATCGACTACTTCAGCGAGAGCGACAGTGACTTTCTCGTGATGGAGTTCATATCAGGTTCGGATCTTGCTGAACTGTTGGCTCGCGACAACGGTCCGTTTCCAGAATCCCAAGTAATAGACTGGGCTCTTAACACCCTGCGTGTTTTGGAATATCTGCACGCCCAAGAACCGCCGATCGTACACCGTGATATTAAGCCGGCGAATCTGAAACTAACGACAACGGGCGAACTCTTCTTGCTGGATTTTGGGATAGCGAAGGGTTCGCTGGGCGCAATGTCATCTTTGGCTACGAGCCGAAGCGTCCGCGCTTTCACACCAGTTTATGCTTCACTCGAACAAGTTCTTGGCCTTGGCACTGATGCTCGCAGCGATATCTATTCGCTTGGCGCGACGCTATATCACTTACTCGCCGGGGCTGCCCCGATTGATGCCCCTACTCGTTTTCAACTAATCGAAGATGAGCAGCGCGACCCGCTCCAATCGGTCGAAACAATCAACCCTGCCATTTCTCAGAGTGTGGGTACGGTGATTTACGCGGCGATGGCGGTTAGCCGAAAGAACCGATTCTCGAGCGCCGCAGCAATGCGCAGCGCGCTACTGTCAGCGGCCGAACAAGGCCAGCGTAAGACAGAAAACCAAAGAGAGCGCGTTGATAAGGCTCAGATATCACAAGCTCTGTTGGTTCCAACGGTAAAGGCGCCGCCACCGGAGGCCCGATCTGAAGCTGCAATGCCCGAGATTCGAACTCTGCATGCACCACAACCTGAGCTCATGTCTTTTGTTTTTCCGCCTGCGAAAATTGAAGAACCTGACATGTCGGTTGACGAGGACGACGATGAATACCGCTGGTTTTGCTCGAAATGTCGGGACATTATCAAAGAGGCCGATGAGTACTGTCCGAACTGTGGTTCTGACACCACTAACGTGGTCGAAGAATCAGACGAAGGGCCCGGTCGCTTTAGAGCCTTGACCAAAAAGCTTGATGTTGATCACTTGGTTGAGAGCGTCCCTCAACTCGGGTATTTCTTTCGAGGACAAAGCAAGTACGCCAGGCGCGATTTCGATGGTGCGATAGCAGATTTTAGCAAATCAATCGAGATCGATCCGAATCAGGCAAACCATGCATCTTCTTATTTGCACCGTGGTCTTGCGTTGAATTCGAAGCGTGAGCATGATGCTGCGATTGCGGATTACAACAGAGCAATTCAGATCGCGCCTGATTATGCTGATGCTTATATCAATCGAAGCCTTGCCCGGAGTTCCAAGAGAGATCTAAATAGCGCTATAGCCGATTGCGACAAAGCGATCGCGCTTGAACCTCAAAACGCCCGCGCGTATGCCGTTCGTGGCATGGCGCGGTACGATCAGGGTGACCTAAAAAAGGCAATTATTGACTGCGACAAGGCACTAGAGATCAACCCCACTCTGGCCTCCGCATATGCGTCCAGGGGCGCCGCAAAGCTCCGTCTTGGTGAAGATCAGGAAGCGCAACAAGACTTCGCAGAAGCCCGGAAGCTTGACGAGGACATGGGGGCCGGGCTGGAACAAATGGATCAAGGACATCAAACGTGGCCGCAAATCGGGTTGGGCTGAACGATTTGTTCCATAGCGTGACGCGTTTAGGGCGCTCATCGAGCTAACAAGTCACTCCCTTCCAACTCAATGCGAATTTAAGACGATGTGGATATTACCGACCAACGCAAGCTATGCATTTCAATCCATGTTCAGAAGCCAAGGGGAACTGCGAGGGTACGCCAACCTATTCATCCTTGGTCCCGAGCGCGAAGAGGAACTCAAAAACCCTGCAAATCCCGCGCACGAAATTCACGAAATGTGGTCAAGAGGAAGCTCCGTTGCCGCTCGACTTGGGATTGTCTATCTCGTGGCGATCATGGAAGCATACGCGACTGACGTTGTCTTCGAACTACTGGACAGAAAAATAAGAATCGTAAACCAGGAGATGCTGCAGCAACCCACGCCGACAAGTGAAGATGAAGACATATTGAATGAGATTAAGCTCGAACAAGCCGAGGTGAACGAAGACAATCCGTTCTATTTGTTTGCTGAAATTGCAAAAGACCACATTCAAAAACTAGGTCGCCAGCAAACGCTAAAGACAATGATTGGAATTCTTGAACGATATTTTGGCGTTAACATCAAGAATCGAGAAACGCATTTTACGAACTGGAGCAATTTACAACAACTGCGCAAAAAGATCGTCCATCACCGCGCATCCTCGCGCAAGAAATCGAACCCTATCACAATCACAGATCAAACTGAGACGCTTGACGAAATCATCGTGGAGAAGGATACGGTCTTGAGGAGTATCGATTTAATGTACGCATTCGCCGTTGCGATTGAGGAAGCCATTAACTCGACTCAATTGCGCAGAGAATGGAAGGATAGTGACTAAGCGAGTTTTGCTCAAATATTGACTACGCCCAACGGAATAATAGTGCGCAAGAATTGCGGAAGAAACATTGCTTTGAGTTGTGAAAGATTAGATAGTATAGGCCTTCGTTTCGGCGAATTCAGCAGCACCCCGCGTTGGTAACTTTCTTACGACCTTCTTTGCGGGGAACAGGCTTACCGACAAGGGTCATATGCGCTAACGAGGTAAGGGGGCGGTTGAAAAGAGACCCTATTGAAGGACCCTGGATTTCTATCTACTAAAGGCCCAGCTAAATTTCCTATAACCCTGGCCGGTTCCTGACATTGAACGACCATTAGCCTGTATGTAGCCATGGTTTCGCGTGAACGTCCAACCACAGTACTGTGAACCACTCGAAGATCGGTCAATGTCATTCCAATCCAACGTGTGTAACGCCTGGTTAACGCTTCCGTTAATCGCAATTATGCACCCGTTCGAGTCTAGTCGCCCCGAAAAGGAATTTCCCGTTTGAGTGTCTATGGTTAACGTCGCACCAACGTCAGCGAATCTGCCTCTCCAAGTGCCAACAACCGATATTGCCGTGGCCGTTGGTTTAGGTTCAGGAGTCGGCGAGGGTTTAGGTGAAGTCTCACTTTGATTCTGAGCTTGCAGTGGAGATTTAGAAGGCGATGAGAGAGGGGACGGCTGTGGCACTCCGTCGGACTGGTTTTGGTCCGTGCTGGGAGGCGTCTGTGCCGGCGATTCCGCTGGTGACGGTAGCCATTGTCCAACTTCGCCGAACAACTTTCCAACCGAAGCTGTTACATTGAACCGAGTTTCCATCAAATAGGCTCCGCCAACCGTGCCTTGCACTGCGGCGACAATTAAAGCCAGAAATCTGATTTGTTTCTGCATCTTCCCGAAAGTCAGGGAACTGTGGTTGTCCCCCGTCGCATCACGTTCTGCCAAATAAAAAGTCCGACGAGAATTATAGCGATCCCGACGGAACCGATTGCTGTGAAGTAACCGAAGCTCTTAAAAGGTGACGATTCCAGGAACTGGGCTAAGACCCAAAGGAAACCAGAGCCAATCAAGGTAGTAATTACCAGTGTGAAAACAACATACACATTAGATACTCCCACGCTGTTTATTGTTTCCGCGAACTTATGGCTACCTACTGCCCATACAAAAACAATTGTTGCCAGAAACAGTAATACACAGTGCAGCAGCGGCCAAGTAAGATGCTGTAAGAAGGCGTAAACAGTCGTATCCTGAATAAGAATATTTTGGCGGATGTCCTCTACGACCGTCAGAGTGATTAACGCGATCCCATAACTAAATACGAGTGGCGCCGCAACTCTTCGCCCAAACTTGACTAGAGACGAAAGTAGAACCGTAATGAACGTCCTTAGCAAGACCAGCATCTCAGACACAAAGTTGACGAGGAACTTCGCGAAGTACTCCAACCATCGCTTGACCGTGTTAAGAATAGTCTTCAGCAGTTGGGTTGAATGCTTATACAAGAGTAAGAAAAAGTTCACCGCACTGCCGACGATGTGAAGGATTGCTCTGATGACTGGTTGTGATGACGAAGGTTTCCGCCACGGTATAACGTTCGTCACAGGAAGGAATGGATCCTTGGGCTTTGCGATCTTATTCTTTGCGGAGTTATACAACGCTACTAGGGAAATTTGTGCAATGGTAAGAATCAGCAAGATGGTCCTTAGCCGAATTTGCGAGGTGATAACCGAACTCAGCCTTGGGTTAAGAAATTCAACAGACTCATTCGCAGTCTCAATCGCGACCGATGTCAAGAACAGTACGAATGTGATTACAGGAAATCCTTTTAACCAGCTCACACTTTTGAGTGCGCAGACATTGAGCCAAGCGAAGATAAAACCTACTAATAGGAAACCTCCCGCAGAGACTGACACGAGATCCAGAATGAACCAGTTGCGATTTGATAACTGAAACAGCGTGAAGACAGCAGGAAAGGCAAGCAGCATTAGGAAAAACGCACTGTGCAGGGATAGCCTGTTTCCGCGAAAGATGATTCCCACGTATAAGGACAAAAGTACTAATGCATAGGCAGGAGCAATATAGTCTGCGTTTGTATGAGCTATCACATAGCCAACTACAAATATCGTCAGGGAGAAAATCGCCAAGTACCACCAGCGGATTCTTATTAGAGGTCGAGAACAATCTTCGCTGCAAATAACGTTTATGCCGATGTTGTCTTTGCCGCAATGCGGACATTGTATTAGCGTAGGGGCTGGCATAAATACGCTCCTGTGGACGGCCGAATAAACCCAACGGAAAGCTTCGAGGAAATCAGCAGTAATGTTACTCGTTAACTAAGAATTGGGAAAGTGTGTGTCTATAATTGCAGTTTATATCTCCACTCACACGTGCGCCATCGCCGACTCAACTCATCTGCCAGCCAATAATACAGTGGCGGTTATCTGGGGTAGAAATCATCTTGTTCCGATCAGCGGTTATTGGTTATCGCTGAATTGGGCTACGATTAGGTTGACGTGGCAAAATGGGCAAAGATCACCTCATAGCTAGCAGACCGAATGGTGTTTCGCTCGGCTAATTGGCGGAGGTAAAATGTCCAAGTTAGCCAACTGGTTCTCTGGTTTGGGTACAAGTGACAGAGACTGGAGAAACTCAGCAGCCCACTTACTCTTACTGAGCCGGTTTCGGTGTGGAGATGACCCTGCCAATTACTCTCAGTCTGCACAATGGATTTCGGTATTAAGTGAACAGCCAGAAACAGCAATCCAACGATTCGTCCACGATCGCGTGTTGGAACCTGCAGATCTAAAAGCACTAGTCGATCATAAGTTCAAAGCTACCGAGCTAAAGGCGTTTTTGAAAGAGCGCGGCCTGAAGGTGTCCGGACGTAAAGACGAATTGGTTAATCGTCTTATCAATAACGATGCTCAACGCATGAAGGTCGAGACGGAAGGGCTAGACCTCTACAAGTGCACGGCGTTGGGACTAGAACTCGCGGAACAGTATCTAGGGCGCGAACGGACAAGGAGAACCTTCACCGAACAGAAAACCCTTGCATTTCTTAGGAGCGGCAATCTAACTGCAGCTATGCAGACGGTCCTCGAATTTGAAAGAACGCAAGTGTTCGCACGAGTACTTGGAGTCAACTCGGATGATGGCGAAGATTCGGATGTGCTGGTACTTAAAGATATATTCAACAAGACCCCACCAATCCTTAGAAGTTTGCCACCAGACCTTCTTGGCCAATTACGGGCACTTGCAGCGATGATGCATTTATGGGGTACGAATGACGTACGACCTTGGACACCGCAGAATTTTGAAACGAGAACGAATCTTGATCCTGATACTGCAAGCCGGATGTTTGTGTTCCACGCTTGGCATCTCCGCTCGCTACGGCAGTATCGCGAAAGCGGCGTGAAAACTGTAAAGCTTTTCGCGGTTGGCGATAGCATGACGTGCCAGAATTGCGAGAAGATGAACGATAAGATTTATTCGTTGCGAGCGGTGCCGAAGCTTCCGATGGAGAAATGTAGCAGTGATCTCGGGTGTCGCTGCACGACAGTGGTGGAAGACTTCGACTTTTGACATAGAGAGTTAATCTTCAAATCGGATTCCCAATGTTCTCTAGAAGAGCGATCCAGCGAATGCTGAACGAAAACGCTGCGTTTACCACGAAGAACCAGTTCACTCAGGTGTTAGGTCGATTAAACGGTCGACGGCTGCAAAGTCTTGAGGCTGAATGGGAAGTTGCAGTACTGAATGCGTTCAGTAAGCTAGGCGACGTTCTGCATGAGCCACCGCTAGACGGGCCGTCAAAGATAGATTTACTGTTTACATGCAAAGACAGCCAGACCTTCTTGGCAGATATAGCGTGCGTAAGCGACGAAGGATATGAACGCAAGAGAGAAGCAGTTCGGAAGCTATACTCTGAGTTCGAGAAAAGATTGGAGGCGGCTGGAATGATGCAGCATCGTTGGACCGTAACGCTAGGGCCACGAAAACCAGTCGGGCCAGGGAGCACACCTCGTTTATCAATACCTTTGAAAAGCGATTTTGACTCCAAAGTCTTTAATGCTGATTTTCATTCGTTCCTGGAAAGTGTCGGGAAGGAACCTGGAATACGAAAGGCCTATTTAGTGACGATTGAGGATACAGTAATCGCCCTCATATATGAGCCCAATGGTGTTGGCTTCTTTACCGATGATGTGACGCTACCGAATCGAGCTTCGTTGAAGAACAAGAATCCTGTGTTCAACCAACTGAAGAGCAAGGCCGACCAGCTGAAAAAGGCTAAATATGGAGGCGCCAAAGGGATAGTCCTTTGCGATAGCGGTAGCCATATGATGAATAGTCCGCCTCATGGAGCCTTCGAGTTTGATTTCAATGCTGCGGACGCGGTTAAGGATTTCTTGCGCCAGCGGCAGCATCAGTCGATTGCCTTCGTCTTGCTGCTCTCCAGCGTCGGCATTGATGAAGGGCGGCTTCCGCGGCGTAAGCCACCGTTCCGCAGAGTTCAGGCTACACTTATTACGAATCCCTTTTGTGCAGATTTACCCAATGACATTAGGAAGGCACTGGAACGAGTCGACGAGTGTTTTCCTGAGCCGCTTAATACTCCCTATGGCGCGCGTGAAACAATCAAACTTAGGTTCGATCCGAAAAAACTGAGACCGCTCGGAGGAGGATGGGAAGTGAGCGACAAGAGAATCAAGATATCTGAGAGTGCTGTGTTGGGATTGCTCGCTGGACTCGTGAGTCAGGACGAGTTATTTGAAAGCCTGGGGTTCACGCCTCAGAGTTCAAAGCTTGGCGCCATTCAAAATCCCTTTGGTTATATGGCTCGTAAGAAGATGCGAATTGCTAGCGTACAGGTTGAGGAAACGTCTCACGATGACAACTATCTAGTTTTTGATTTTGAAGGACCCGATCCCGCAGTTTCCCAATTTACCAACCCAAAGGCATAAGTGTGATGACTAAAATGGCTGTCGCGCATATTGTCTACGCCGTGTAAGCCGGCTGGTCCTCAAGAGCCTGCGTGAGTTTCGCATCCGCTTCTGTTCCAGCCTGAAGTTGTACCAACTCTGTTTCGCGCCCGAACAGAGGGTCCCCCTAACGGAAGCAAGGTCAGCGCTTGCCTCGGTGGTTGATTCGTTGGATTAGTCTGTCGCTCTGCCTCGCATTTATAAGAACGAAAAGGCGGCCGATGTGTTATCGTGCAGGCTCGGTTGATACGCGCAGTTGTGAATAGAAATGAAAGCGTATGGCTCCAAACGGATTTCATTGTGGGTAATTTCAGGAGGAATTTCGATCGGCATCGGCTTCTTCGTCGTCTATCCACAGATCCTTGTTCGTCTGCCTTCAACGATCAGCCGGTTCATTTTTGCCGCACTGGCTGGTTTTTGCTTTATCGCAGGTATCGGCATAGTCGAAATCGCTAGTTGGCTTATTGCAAAGACATTTGGGAAAGCACCTTCACGGATCGACCCACCTGGTATGAGTACTGCAGGTCGCAGTGGCGATCGCTACCGGCAGTCCGCCTCCACTAATATCAGGTTGCCATCAGGCCCCAGCCTTCCGACAGAAAAACCTATTAGTCAAGTATCTGGGAAGCGTCACCCAGAGCAGCCCATATTTGCCTCGCCAATCGTGGGTTCAAGGCAACGGCTGGGATGGTACTTTGCAGGTGCGATCGCGATACTGACGTTACTTGGCTTGGTCGGGTTCGCTGTTCTTCGACGGAATCGATCCTTGTCAGCCCCTCAGCCCAATGCGAATGTAGTTACTCAGAAACAAGCCTCGGCCGACGACTTGGTCAAGGCAATTGAGCGTAAACCGATAGAACTAAGAACGGCATTGAACGCGTACGCGAACCTCTCGGAAGATATTCATCGGATACTGAGTCAAGGGCTAGAGAAACGTCATATTGGCGGGGCCGTCGCTGTAGCAACTACTAACTGGCAGTGGAATGGGGACCAGAAGTTCGACTTGCCGACAAAGCTAGGTTTTGAACGAATCTCCAACGATGATGCGCTAGTAAACCAAGTACTCAGAGGAGAGGCTGCTATCAAAGACATCGCAATCGCAAAGGCTGCAGAAAAAAGATATTTGGTTACAATCCATGTGATTAATCTTACCAGAGACTTCTTGAAGTCCAGGATTGATAAAGGGCAGCTTGTGGAGATGGAAGACGGTAAGAATAGCATTGTGAGCGACCAGAATGAACAAATAGCGCACACGAGTATTCCGCAAACAGTGGCCGCTTCTGATGAGAAGCGAGATGGAGTCTACGTGATTCCCCCGAGCAGCGAAGGCACCATTGAATTTATTGCTTATTGCGTAAACGAGAATCTCGCGGTTCCCAAGGGATCGGCTAATCTTGCGATTTATAAGTTGGGAAACACGAATTTTTCCAGTCCGGGTCAACTACACGCCAACAGGCGGAGCCTAAGTGCTACGTGAGTCCGGTACGTTACCAGTCAGTAAACAGAGTTTTGAATTCAAAGCGCAGCAGAAAGTGGTTAGGGACAGTCATCGCCGGAGCGGCGGCGATCGGATTAATCGGTGGTGGCCTTGTCGCATACTTCGCGCACCGGTATCAGCAAAGGAAGGACATCGATGCACAATTTAGGGCCGATCTTGATCGACTTCTCGAGACCGGTAACGAGTCGACTCTATCTCCTGCGAGTGCTGAACAACTACTAGCCAATCTCGGTGTGGACATCCAGAAGAAATCCGACGGTGATGCAAATCAAGAGGCGCTTTTACGAGCTTCCGTGGCTGAACTCCTAGCAAAACGATTCGGGAGTAGCTCATTCAATTTTAACAAGGATGATAATGTGCGTCTTGAATTGAATGCGATTCAGCACTGGCCAGGATATCGAAACCTTTTGATACGGGATTACAAGGCCAACGTTCTGATTCTTCGGGCTTATTCCCTAGCGCTTGCTAATCTACATAAACGAGATCCCGCATTTGTAGAAAACGCGACCGTGCGCTCAGACGACGGAATTGAATCCACTTCACCAAAAGACGACCGCGATGGGGAGTTATTGAAGAATCTTTTTTATGGGTACAGAAATCACCAATCTCTCTTGAAAGAAACGGTACGAAGCACGCCCAGCCAGGAAAGTAACGACGACGATTTACTTTTATCTTTTTGCTGGTGCTTTTCAGCAACGCATAACGAAAAGCTTACTGAGTCGGTGTTTCATTATGACAGCCCGGTTTTTTTAGAGGAGTACAAACGTTGCGAGCGAGCAGGATTGCTCAGTCTCGCAAAATGAGTGACTGGCAGTCACACGCGCTCAATCGACAATTCGTTAGTTCCACTCATTTTTGCCACTCATCTCGACTTCATCTTTATGGTCACAGGAGCCGGCTGGCCTCCCATCATCCATGTCGATAGTTGCGACCGCGGGTGGAACCTGTCTATAACTGCTGCGCAGCGACTATCGTCGCTATATTAGTTCCATAACGACGTCGCCAACTTCAACTTCAAGGTCAGTATCGCCATTTTGTACTAGCAACATCTTTCCACGAACACGCGCTCCTGACCACGCATCGAAACGCATGCGATAGTGCGTGTAGGGGCCATAACTGAACTCTACTAGCTGATTACGGAACGCGACGTTTAGGCAGACCTTTTTGAGTTTTCCGCAATCTGTAAACTCAAATTCGCTAAGCATCACAACCAGTTGGGAGTAATTCTGCGTGCCGTTCTTCGAAACCCAAATACTGAAACCTTTGTAGCACTCTGCTCGATTTCGGTAGTACAGAATGGTACCGTCAGAGTGTGGATCAACACACTGATAGTTTGGCGTGCGATCTTTATAATTGAAGATGGTCTCAGCGTATTCGGGGTACCAATAGATCGTAGAATGATATTCCCTTAAACAGATGTCGCACAGTGTTTTTGAAAACGGTCTATGGGCCACATACTCCGGAGTTATCTTGTCCACCCGAACGCCATCTTGTTTAGCAATGGCGCGTTTGATCTGTGTCAGTGCTTTGGAACTACTTTCATCACGCAGTCCAGAGTAAAAGAGAAAAAAACCGGCAGAAAGCAGTTCAATAACCAACGAGGCGAACAGTCTGCTGAGGTACTTATCTTGAATTTCGACAAGTCTTAGCAACCCAACTACAGTTACCCCGAAAGTTATGGCAAACGCACTTACCACAACCCACCCGATTGCTCGCACAAGAATTCGCATGATCACCCTCCCCCTTTAGACCGAGTTGGCCGACACCAGCCCTCAAGTTCTAGAGCCGGTCTAACTCGAAAATTCTTGTTGTGGGATGCAACCCAGCTTGCTAGGATGCTGTGAACTTTTGCTTGCAGTGCTGAAATTAACGCCTGATGGGTATCGTCAATGACTGAAGTCGACTTCAACGAACATCGAGGAAACGGTACGCCGCCCATCTTAAATGAGCCGAAAAGCGAAGTCTTCGGCGTGCACATTTACGAGTTCAGCGACTTCAGAATGGACACTCTCGACAAGACAGATCACCGACTGCTTTGCAAAGGGCAACCCCTTCATCTTCCCCCAAAGCAATTCCTTTTACTCAAATTGCTCGTCCAGTCTCACGGCCAAACTGTCAGCACGGAGTTGTTGATTTCCCAACTATGGCCCGAGTATGACTCGGGAAGTGCGACCGAAGTCACACGGAGGTCCTATCACTGGCGTTTGGACAAGCAGATCAGCCTGTTGAAACACACTCTGGACGGCGGCCGAGACATAATTCAACGACCGCGAGGCGAGGGCGGCTGTCGACTTGCTGCCGTCATTAAGGAAGTTACGGCACCCATCATCTCGCCAGAAAGCTACGACGACTTTAAGTTTGGTAACTGGATCCTTTTCTCGAACAATGGAAGGGCGATGACAGCGTTTTTCATATTGGCCCTGATGGTCTCGCTTTTAGGTTTCTCGTTTCCAGGAAATTGGCAAGGCATCTCTTGGTTCCAAAACCCAGTTGCAATTCTTTGCCTAGTGCAATTCGCCACTGTAGCTGTGGCTTTGATTGGGAGCTTTATTACTTTTAAGCATGGAAGAGAGTTTCGCTCTACTAATTCCACTCAGGATACCGTTGTGATGCAAGCGTCCGGTTATACGGATGTCGATGAATGGAATAATGCGAAAAGGAGGGCAACGCTAGGCCTTCGCCAGTATATCAAGTATTGGAGATTTCTTCTTGCCTGTTGGGTTCTTTTATATTTGGCATTATTTCTGGGTGGTCTTCCGATCCAAACGCTTACATCGCTAATGCCGCAGACACTCGGCTGGTGGCGGGCAACTTATCCACATGCCCTTCCGATCGCTGCTACCTTCTTTAATAACTGCAATTCTCTCGCTATAGCCCTATGTTATATCGTACTCCAAAGCCCAACCGTTTCTGGATCTGCCGGCCGAAGCGGCCGCCAGCGGCCGGCACTCAAAGGCACAGTGGTTGTTGGATTGCTTCTAATTATTCTCTTTACTGCGCTGGAGATCCTTTTGAGTTCGCGGGTCGTAAGCTATGAGCTTAATTGGTTACGGATAGCCGATGTTATAAGCGGAATTGTCGGAGGAGTATCTTTGGCATTATTCGTAGGTCGCATTCAAAGTCGCTTTCTGGACCCACCTGCGTTATTGCCGCTCGCTTTTTATCTTTATGTTGTAATTCAATCCCTCTTTGTGTCAATCGGCGACAAAAGTCAAGGACCTCTGATTATAGAAGCGGCCCTGATTCTCAAGTGTCTGCTTTACCTTTATGTGGCTTGGCTTTATAAATCCGGGCGTTTCTTGTTCTACCTGGTGCGGATGAAGCCGCTATTTGAGAACGTCAATGCGAACTGGAAGGATTTCTTTCTTAACCTTGACTAGGCGACGATTCTATAGAAACAGACGGGCGTATGTAGTTGGATAGGGGAGTCGTCATTAATAGATCTGAATCACAGGTGCTAAAAAAAATGGCACTGGCATACTACGTTTGGTAATCCACTTTGACTCGCCTTATTTCAAGCAGGTAATGCTTCGTTCCACAGCC
Source organism: Pyrinomonadaceae bacterium (assembly GCA_035317005.1). Lineage (GTDB taxonomy): Bacteria > Acidobacteriota > Blastocatellia > Pyrinomonadales > Pyrinomonadaceae > UBA11740. Next base: position 17,438 of record DATHHW010000175.1, read on the forward strand.
CTAGACTTCGCTGTGGGGAGTTTCGCGCATCCCATAAAGTGCCGGTCCACTGGCGCTAGTGCCACTCAATGATTTGCCAGCCACGTTCCGTCTTTAGGAACAACAGTGTGTTGTGATACTCGCGTTCTTTGTTGAAGACGCTCCTGTAGTAAACGTTCATTGTCGCCTGATATAGCTCGTAGTCAGGGTTGTAACGCTTGACTTCGAAATCCTTGATCTCAAAGGAGGCAACTTCGGTCTGGGGTTTCAGGCGCGCAATGTACAGCGCGCGCGATGGAAATCGATCAGACAGGAAGCTGCCGTACGTCTCCTTATCTCCGCGTACATAGGCTTCAAGAACCTTTCTCGTAATTGGTTCGAGATCCGCCCGGATTCTCTCAATCTGATCGTTTCGCTCCTTCTGAATCTCGCTCTTTCGCGCAACCGACTGACGAGCTTCCGCTGCATGTCGTCCGTTCGGGTATGCGCGGAGATACCATTCGTAGGACATATCGCGCTGCACTCGGTTCCATGTTAGATCATCATTGGCAGCTGTCGCCTGTTCCGGCGTTAGCGTTGGATTGGAATCAACGGGTACGTTTGCAATTAGGGCGGCGAACTGATCGACATTAACCCGACGATGCGGCATTATCTGGCGGTAGATCTCACCTTTAGTAGTCAGATTCTGAGTGTAGGTAAGGTTGTACTTGTGAATGATCGGATAGATATCTGACACCCGAGTACTCTCGAGCAAAGAGGAAAGCCCGCTTCGATTGAAAAACTTCCGAAGCGTGTCCAAATCGTTGAACACTCCGATCGCCGCATTCGCTTCGCGCGCAAGCAGTGCGTTGTTAGTTTGTTTCGACAGGTCAGCGACTGCTGCTTGAGCTTCGGCTAGTCGCAGTGGGTATTCCGCTCCGCAGCCGTAGAAATCCCCCTCGCCCTTCTGCTTTGGCTCATCGTAGGGCAGCATCGCGTAGGGATCTATCCAGCAATCCCGAATTGCGCGCAACCGATCGAGGGCTTTCAGTGCGCCTTCATTCTTTACATCTCTAGAACGAGCACTAGATTTTGCCGATGGGCGGCGGGAAGTGGTCGGCTGCGCCAGACACGACGTGCCAACGACCATTATTAGCAAGATTCCAAGTGTGATATCGCGATAGAGGCTCAGCATGGCCCTCCCCCTTTTATTTCCCTGAGAAGTCGTTGTCGGTTAAAGAGGCGTCTTGGCCCGACTCCGGAAAAGTTTGTAGCGAGGACAACTGATCTTTGATATGGTTGGTCTCGCTCGATCCTTGAAAATATCCGGGACTCTATGGACCAGGAGGCTATTCAACCCTGACTATAAGAGCCGCTGGGGAGCTACGAATCGGGTTACTCCCCGCGAGCGAATCGTTCGAGAGCATGGTAGGGACAAATAGCCCATATTGCAAGAGAAATTGTAAGGCCGAAGCCTCGTCAGGGGGAGGGAACTCCTGATGGGCAGAGGGTCGCGCGAAAAACCAACCAAGCTAGGAAAGAAGCTGGCTCAGATTCGATCCTATCTGGGTGTTTCGCAAGATGGGTTAGTGAGGGCTCTGGGGTTCTCAGAAAAATTGACTCGAAACGAGATTTCCAAATATGAGCGCGGACTGCGTGAGCCAGCGCTGGCAGTTCTGCTTAGATACGCGAGGGCCGCGAAAGTAAATGTCGAAGTGATTATTGATGATGACCTGGAGCTTCCACGGATCTTCCATCAGCCCGAGACTAGAAGTAAGTTGGTCAGTAAGAGGACGAGGACGAACAAGAATTGAGTGCCCGGTAGATTTCCCGGAAATTGCGCAACGAATGTTATGCGTGAAACGGTGCTTCGAACAATTACTACGTTCGCAGAGGCGTTTACGCCAAATCCCATTCCTCCACTCGGTAGCAAAGTGAAGCTCGACGACCCGTTCATTGCGGCATTTGACCGGTTGCGGCAGATCGAAGAAGACCAGAGAGACGCAACTATTGAGCGAGCCTTTTATTTGTATACTGAAGAGCGTCATTACTCACACAACATTTCGACCTTGCTTTATTATTTTCTCTATTATTTGAGCAATTACCAAAACGATGAACGCGTTCATTGGGACTTCTACAGTCGGTTGACTCTAGACATCGAGCAGCTCTTGACTAACGCGCGATCGTTTTTGGACTCGATGTATCAGATTACGTTGCTGTTCTCGGATGAGCGTTCGCAGATTCCGGGTCAGAGACGGAAAAGCTTCGGCAGATTTGCAGAGTGGGCATCCCAGGCAGGTAACCGGACGTTCGACCGGCCGATCAGTTTCATGAGGGAGCTTGCTCCTTGGGGACTGACTATTCGAAAGGTGCGCGACGATTACATTCACAGAGGCCGTGAGGCGTTGCCGTTCTGGGGCCCGGACGACGTTTTCTTTTATCCATATCTATCTGCTCGGAAAGTCAACCCGATGCCTGATCTCTTTTACAGGCTAGAGTCTCCGTCGCAAACAGTGGACAAGATCAATAAGCCGATCTATCTGAGGAAGTTTATTGTCTACGTCGTGGTGCCGGTCTTCGCGTTAGAGCAAGTGCTAGGTCGTTATCTTAATGAATTGTTTACCCTGAAATACGGTCCTTCGTCTCTTCACGAATTCGGCTTTCCTTTTAGTGCTGATCCGAACATTCAGGCGCTATACGAGCTGGTTCTTCAAAACGAAGAGTGTCTAGAACACGAGATCTACGGGCATACGTATTTCATTTAAGACTTGCCCTGGCGGTGCGGCGACTGTCCACTCACGGGGACGAAAGGACCGGCCGGCAACGGCGGCGCGGGAAGGGAAGGTTAAGTTATGATCGCGGGCAGAAGCGCTTTTAAGCTCGGATAAAAGCCCTTCGGGCTGCGACAGAATTAGGACCGCGAATTCGGTGCTACAATTTCAACATGCTTTGGATCGATCCGACATATAACGCAAAGCTTATCAAAGCGCTCGATGATACGAGATTTGCGGCATTGTGTAACTCACTTTTAAGCGGAGCCGCAGGACAACACGGTGTGCGCGCATGCTTGACACTCAATCTGAGCGTCAAAGAAGCCGATGGTGGTATAGACGGACGATGCGTAGACTCGCCAAAGAAAGTCGGTCGATTGATTCCTCGTGCGTTTGCGGATTACCAGTATCGCAGTGGCTCGAAGAAGAAGTCGGCGGCGAAAATTGTTGAGGAAGATATCATCGCGAAACCACGGGTGATCGACGGGCTGAAGAATGGCCATGCTTTTGTTTTTATGGCTGGCTGGGATCGTGCAGACAATATTGATAGCGAATTAGTGACTGAGTTCCGGAAGCAGCGACCCGATTTGGCTATTGATGATGACCAAATTCTTTTCAACGGCCGGACCGCGATTGCGCAGGTTTTACAAGGTTTTCCCGGCTTGGTGGCCATCGCGATCGGTGTCGACTTACCGCTCTCGACGCTTGAAAAGTGGTCGACATTTCCGCACTTGCGTAATGAATTTCAAGTTGACGCATCAGTGCAACGACAGCTTGACGAACTCAAGACTCGGATCGAACAGCCCGCATCTAGAACTCGGATTGTCGGAGCGGCTGGTGACGGCAAAACGCGCTTAACGATGGAGGCACTTCGAGGCTCGGAGCTTTCCAACAGTGTTCTTTACGCGCGGCAGGTTGACGAAGTCACTGCATCGTTCATTGCGCATCTGGAACGTACGAACGACATTCATTGCACGGTGGTAGTGGACGAAACTGATGAAACCGCCGCGAAGCGGCTTGTTGAAACGTTTAGTTCGATGCCTACTGGAGTTCGGTTGGTGACGATCGGGTTGGAGCCCGTAGGCAATCGCAGCTCTGAAACCTTGCAGGTTGAAGGGCTGAACGATGATCTTTTGGTAGCGACGATGAAATCGATCGCTCCAGCGCTGCCACCTGAAAATGCGCGCGCGATCGCGCGCGAGTGCGAACATTCACCCAAACTCGCTGTTGTGATCGCTCAAAGGATTAACGAGCATCCCGAATTACTAGAACCCGGTCGCCTCCTGGCTGATGGCGCATTAAAAGGCGTACTCGACACGTATCTCCCTATCGATTCGGGTTCTCCAGCGTGGCCGGCGTTGGCGACAACGTCGTTGTTGATGCGCCTTGGCTGGACTGATGAAGTTGATTCGGAATCAGAAATCTTATTTCGCGCTGTCGAGATGAATCCTGCTGAGGCTAGGCGAGCGGTAGAAGAGCTTCACGAGCGGTATGGGATTGCGCCCCTGGCAGGTCGATTTCGCTATGTCAGTCCAGCCTATCTCGCTGATCATTTGGCGGCACGCAGGCTGAGCTCATGGACTCGAAACATCTTGACGCAATTCGTAACTGCGTTAACACCGGAAATGAAACAGCAGTTTGTACGTCGCTTGCGGCGAGCATCATCAATTCTGACGAATCGTGGAATGGTAGAGGAGGTGATGCTGGGCGACCAGGGCCCGTTTCAAAGCTTAGATGATCTTGAGTCCAGCGATATTGCCCCTTTACTTCGCCACATGGCCGCTCCGTTCCCCCAAGCGACCTTAAGAGCACTCTACAGACTTATCGGCGACTCATCCACCGATGAACTTCGGGCGGCCAAGAAGAGCCGGCGTGACGTTGTTTGGGCGATTGAACAACTGCTATGGCCGGAAGCGACGTTCGAAGCAGCCGCACGATTATTGCTTACGCTAGCAATCTCAGAAAACGAGACGTGGTCGAATAACGCCAGCGGCTTATGGGTTGAAACCTTTCAGACGTTTTTGGGACGCACTGCGGCTCCGCCCGTAGCACGCGCGAGAGTGATCCAGTTTGCAGCCTCATCGACAGATGTAGCAAGCCGCAAGTTAGCTGCCGAAGCTCTCGGTGCGGCGTTAAAGGTCGAGCACGTTCATCGAGGCGGAATGCCGCCTTCGGATGTTGAAGGCATTCCTGATGAGGAATGGAAGCCGACTACTATCGGCCAGTTGGCTGACGCACTTGAAGCTTACCTAGAGCTACTAAAGCCATTACTTCGTGACGAAGACGGCATTGTTCGAAGGTCTGCAACTAACGCGTTGTATACGGCTGTCGCGGGCGTCGTTCAGTTTGCGCAAACTCTCTTTGATATCTGGCTCGAAGAAACCGAAATATTCGTGGGCAGTGATTATTCAGAGCGCGAAGTAATTCTGCGGAGCATTCGTAATCTAACTGAAAGACTTAAGAACGAACTAAACAGACCAAATCTGGACTTCGACACGAGTCCTGACAGACGGGTGGAACGGCTTACGTTTGTTCAGGAATGTCTTCGCAAGCTCGCTGCCACCGAAGGGAAGTTATTGGGAGACGACTTTTCTTCACGTTTCCGCTGGGTGCTGTTCCAGACAAATCAATATAGCGGCATACAACAGGATAAGCAGTCAGAAAAAGACGCCGCGAAAGAACTTGAGATGCTCACACAGAGGGCGATTGAAAGCCCGAAGCTTCTAGAGGAAGAATGGGAATGGCTTTTCGATCAAAGGGAGTGGGGAAGAGTTGTGGGTTGGATCGAGCTACTTGGCAGGTTAGACGCACAACTGATGTTTGAAAACACTCTTCGCGAAAAAGGGGAAGCGTACCCGGTTGGTGCAATGTTTCTGTCCGTATACTATCTGGCTCATTCACGCGCATTTAACGACGCTGATTTTATTGATGAGCGATTGAGGAGCTTGATTGCTTCGGGAGCGCGCCCCGAGCTAATTTTTGATCTTGTGTTCCGGGCAGGATACACAGAAGAACGTCAGGACCTGCTGCGTCGCATGTTTGAATCTGGGAGCATTCCCGCGGTGTTTGTCTCACAATTGACTTATCGACCTTGGGGGCCCGAAATCCCAGTGCAACAGGCGCTCGAGTTAGTGGTTGCCGCTATGTCAAAGGCTGACTCGCCCGATGCCGTTATCCCATTTGTCTCGGGGTACCTGTACCAAGTAAAGGATGCCATTCCTACTCTTAGGGAAGCGGTATTGCAGCTACTGTTAGCCCCAAGGGAAAAGGAAATAGGTCAAGACCCGTTGTTTAATTGGGCGAGGCTAGCATTGATGTATGTCACAGATTCTCCCATTGAGATTGCAAGCGCTGCTCTTGAACAGATCTCAGTCTATGGTATTCATCGCGAAGACGAGTTAATTGGGGTTGTCGAGCGTGCCTGGGAGACTGCTGACAAGGAGACAATGTTTCGTGACACAATCGCTGAATGGCTCGTAAGAGAGGACGTTGGCGCGGTGGGCGGAGCTTGGAGTGTTAGAAAAGCACTAGAGAGAGTAACAATCGAGCAAGTAGGCACTGACTTTCTTGTTGGCTGGGTGTCTGAAGATCCGGAGGCTCGGGCTGCTGCGTTGGCTGATGTCATAGGCGCACCCGCCGGCGGCGTCACCGATTTGCATAGACAGCTGCTTGAGAGGTTCGGAGCACATGGTGTCGGCAGTTCGTTCTTTAGTTCGTACATGACAGGCAGCTGGACCGGATCCTTTGCCAGTTGGCTTCGAGGAAAACTCGAAACGGCCCGTACTTGGCTCAGTGATAAGAGTCCTGCAACCCGGGAGTGGGCGCAGACCGTAGTGCGCAACCTTGAGGACGAACTGCAGCTTCGTGAAAACCGAGAGCAGGAAGAAAGATTCCTCCGTTACCCCTAAACATAATTGACTAATCTCTGAGGTTTATGACTTTTGAGGCAAAACCGCAGTTTGCCTCATAAATCAGCTCATAACCGCCTTTATGGATCAAAGCCGCTCTGATGGTTATCTGTATTATCAGACATCGATTGCGGCTGGGTCTGGCTAGAGATCAATGAAAATCCGCGCCGATTAATAATGCAGAGACTTCATCGACGCGATCTATCAACCCCATGGTTCAAACCCGTTGTTTCATTTTCCGACTTTGATTCCCATTTTCCAACTTTAATTCCGATTTTCCGACTTTGATTCGGCTACACAGAAGACCACGAATCGAATCAGTGACCCTGCGATAGCTTGCCAATCAGCGAGAACATTGGCAGGTACATCGAGATTACGATCCCGCCGATGGTGACGCCGAGGAATCCAATCAGCGCTGGTTCCATTAGCGTCAGGAGGTTCGCAATAGCGGCGTCAACTTCCTGTTCATAGAAGTCCGCGATCTTGCCCAGCATCGAATCGAGGGCGCCCGTCTGCTCGCCTATCCCGACCATCTGCGAAACCATATGAGGAAAGATGTCGGCGTCGCGCAGCGGCTCCACAAAGCTCTTGCCCTGCTCGACGGCCGTGCGAATGCTGATAATGCCTTCCTCGATAATTACGTTGCCGGCCGTCCGCGCTGTTATGTCCAGCGATTGTAGAATCGGAACGCCGGACGACAGCAGCGTCGAGAGTGTCCGCGAAAACCGCGCGATGGCGATCTTAAGAAAAATCGGGCCGATGATGGGGACCTTCAGCAGCAAACCATCAATGCGCTTTCGGCCACTCGGTGTTTTGTAGTAGAAGTGCACCGCTACCGAGATCCCGATGATCACAACCAGCAGGCAAAGCCCACCCCAGCCAGCCAGGAAGTTACTGAAACCGACCACGATGCGTGTGGGCAGCGGAAGCGGCTCACCCGGACCGAGCAGTCCGAGGAAGATGTTCTGAAACTGTGGGATTACTACTATCATGATCACGGCGATGGCCACGATCGCCAGCAGGATGACCGCGGCTGGATAAATCAACGCCGAAACAACATCGCGCTTCAACTTAACAATCTTTTCGATGAAGGTAGACAGACGCTGCAAGATCAGGTCGAGAATACCGCCCGTCTCGCCGGCTTCGACCATGTTCGAGTAGAGTTGATCGAATACCTTGGGGTGCCGACTCATTGCGGCTGCCAGAGTTGAGCCTTCCTCGACATCCTGTCGCACCTGCGCCAGAACCTGCTGGAAATACTTGTTCTGTTGTTGTTGTGCCAGGATGTCCAGGCATTGGACCAGTGGCAATCCAGCATCAATCATGACCGAGAATTGACGTGTGAAGATTGCCAGATCTTTCGATTTGACGCTCTTGCGGCCGGCCAGCTTGGGGATGCCGATCTCACGGCCTTTCTCTTTGACGGAAGTGAGCGTGACCTTCTCTCGACGCAGTATCTGGCGGAGCGCTTCGCGGTTATCGGCGACGCGTTCCCCCGCCACGATCTCATTCATGCGGTTGCGGCCTTTAAAAACGTAGGTTGGCATTTCTCAGCACTCCTGTTTCTTTCTTTATCTCAAGATCTGCAAGTTCTCGATCTAATCCTGTTTGTCGAGCAATCATTTGCGCGGGAGTCCGCGGCCGGTTTGCGCATAAGCGGGCGGCATCGGAGGTCTCGCCTGCGAACCGTTACCAGTGTTTAGTCCTGCTCCGCGATCAATCAGGTCGCGCAATTCGTTGGCGTTTGAGGTGCGCTGCATCGCCAGTTCTCTGGTGATGAGACGCTTGTGGAAGAGGGTGGCCAGCGATTGATTGAAAGTCTGCATTCCGTGGATATCCTGGCCTGTTTGCATCATGGAATAGATCTGATGGACCTTGTCCTCGCGAATCAGATTCCTGATGGCTGAATTGGGAATCAGAATCTCCATGGCCAGAGCCCGACCACGACCGTCAGCCTTTGGAAGCAAGGTCTGGCAGAGGATGCCCTCCAGCGTTAGCGACAACTGCGCGCGTACCTGGGCCTGCTGCATCGAAGGAAATACGTCGATGATGCGGTTGATAGTTGAAACGGCCGAGTTCGTATGCAAAGTCGCAAACGTCAAGTGGCCCGTCTCTGCGATTCGCAGAGCCGACTCTATGGTTTCCAGATCGCGCATCTCGCCGACCAGAACCACATCAGGATCCTGGCGCAAGGCCGTGCGCAGCGCCTGGGCAAAACCTTTCGTGTCAGCATTAACTTCGCGCTGATTGACGATGCAGTTTTTGTGGTTATGGAGAAACTCGATCGGGTCCTCGATAGTCAGGATGTGTTCGTGACGGTCTCTATTGATCTTGTCGATTATTGCCGCCAGCGTGGTCGATTTGCCAGAGCCCGTAGGGCCGGTGACCAGGACCAGGCCTCTCGGCTTTTCGCAAAGGTCCTTAACCACCTTCGGTAGGCCCAGCTCCTCAAACGATTTGATCTCGTAGGGAATCGCACGGAAGACTGCGCCCACCGCGCCGCGCTGATTGAAGATGTTGGCACGAAAGCGCGAAAGGCCTTTTACGCCGAACGAAAAATCGAGCTCCAGGTTTTCTTCAAAGCGATGCTTTTGCGCGTCGGTGAGAACGGAATAGGCCAACTGCTTTGTTTCGGAAGAGTTGAGCGGCCGATAGCCATCGAGAGGGCGGATCTCGCCATGGACACGAACCAGTGGGGCCGTGCCGGTTGTAATGTGAAGGTCAGAACCGCCAAGCTCGGATAGCCTGTGAAGCAGCTCTGAAAGCGAAATTTGTGGTGGATTTTCCATCGTCTCCGTTTCCTTTAGCGGATACTTTCCGGATTTGATTTCCGCGCAACTAACCAGCCTTACTGGTTCTTGCTGACCCCCGTTGGCCGAAAATCAGAAATGAACTTCTCGGCGTCCCCAGCGATCTTTTGCGTAGAGCCACCAGTCGTGCGGGTAGTAAGCGAGTAAACACGGCCGTTGATTTCGGTGAAGTAGTAGTTCCACAACTGCTCGGGTTTTCCGTCGCTGGTCGCGGGAGTCTGGGCAATCACCTCAAATACGCGATGGCCTCCGATCTCGCGCTGGCGGTCGTTAACAACCCAACCACCGGTACTGATCATTTTGTCGATAACTGAACGTCGCAGATCCGCGAACGGTACGCCGCCCAGCATTCTTCTCTGCTCGCGGCCAATGACCTGGTCAACATTCGCCGGCGCGACGGCCACAACTGCGAAAGTAGCCTGGGCTTCCGGCAGTCCGTTCGGTGGAGCGATGCGAAAACTTGAAGCGCCCTTGGTTGTTGATCCGGCCGACCAGCCGTTAGGAAGAGACATCGAAAGAGCGCCATCCCGATAGACTCCTTCGGGAAAGGCAAGTGCTCCGGGAATAGCAGCGTGATTGTCGGAAGTCTTTGTGGGCGCCGCAGTAACTGACCCGGTTCGCGAGTTAGCTTCCAATCGGCGTCTGGCCAGCATGGCCTGTCGGCGGCGAATCCGGGCCCGGTGCCGGCGCCACCAGGCGCGTGAATGATGATGAAAACGATGTGAACGCGCAGCCATTTGAGATCTGAGGTTATGCGCGGTAGAGGTTGCAAAGGGCAGCATTACCACTATGGAAACCAGCAGACCTAATGAGAGACCGATTCGACGCAACATATACTCACCCCTTTCACGCCACCGTTTCGCGGAGAACTTCCTCGATGGTGGTAACTCCATTTCGTATTTTGTAGAGACCAGACTCGCGGAGCGTAATCATGCCGTCTTCGATCGATTTCTTTCTCAGTTCGAGCGACGACGCGCCGATCAGAATCAGCTCGCGGATCTCATCAGTTACTTCCATTACTTCATAAAGTCCGATGCGGCCTTTGTAGCCTGTATCGTTACAGCTCGGACAGCCCTTGCCTTTGAAAGTCTTTACCTTGCCGGCCTCTTCCGGCGTAAACCCAATTTCCACCAGGGCCTCGAGCGGAGTGGGATGCTCCTTCTTGCAGTCTTTGCAAATGCGCCGAATGAGGCGCTGAGCCTGGATCAGGTTAACGCTGGTGGCGACGAGGAAGGGTTCGATACCCATGTTCATCAGGCGTGAGATCGTCGAGGGAGCGTCGTTAGTGTGGAGGGTTGAGAGGACGAGGTGGCCAGTGAGAGCGGCCTTGATCGCAATCTCAGCGGTTTCGAAGTCGCGAATTTCACCAACCAGAACAATGTTCGGATCCTGGCGCAGGAATGAACGCAGGGCCGCGGCAAAGTTCAGTCCGATCTGTTCTTTCATCTGCACCTGGTTAACACCTGGCAGATTGAACTCGACCGGATCTTCAGCGGTCATAATATTGGTGTCGACCGTGTTGAGAGATTGAAGAGCGGAATAAAGCGTATTGGTTTTGCCGCTGCCGGTAGGTCCGGTCACGAGCACCATGCCGTATGGTTTGGAAATGTTCCGCTGAAACTTCACGAGAGAATCAGGCTCGAATCCGAGATTAGTCATATCGAGCATGAGCTTCTCTTTATCGAGCAGACGAAGCACAACCTTCTCTCCGAAGAGAGTAGGCAAAGTCGAAACGCGGAAATCGAGTTCGCGCGAACGCGAATCAACTTTGACGCGAATCTTGATGCGGCCATCCTGAGGCAGGCGCTTTTCAGAGATGTCCAGCTTCGACATGATCTTGATGCGTGAGATGAGGGCGTCGCGCATCTTCAAAGGTGGGTGCATCACATCGTAAAGCAGGCCATCAATACGAAAGCGAATGCGCAACTCTTTTTCGTATGGCTCGACGTGAATGTCGGAAGCGCCACGCCGCAACGCGTCAACCAGAAGGACGTTGACGAGGCGCACGACGGGCGCGTCTTCGCTCATTCGGGTGAGGCTGGAAAGATCGATTTCCTCGTTGTCTTCCAAGACGTCGACTTCACTGGCGAGGGATTCGTGATCGAAGTCGAGGCTGTCGAGTGAAACAAGATCGGCCTGAGAGAATCCATTGCCGTTGAGGCTTTCGACTGAGGCGTCCGCGGTAACCGCGGCCAGTTCGATTTCGCGCGAGCTGCTGTAATACTTGGCGATTGCCGTCTGGACACTTGCTTCGGCGACAACTACCGGCTCGACATTCAAGCCGGTCATGAACTTGATGTCGTCCATCGCAAACACGTTGGTGGGATCGACCATCGCGAGGGTGAGTGTGGCCCCAACACGTGATAGTGGCAGGACGGAGTATTTCTGCGCGACCTCTTGCGGAATCAACCGGAGAACCGAGTCCTCGATATCAAACAGGTCCAGATTTACCGATGGGATACCGTACTGTCTGGACAGTACTGCGGTAATTGTGTCATCGGAAACCAGGCCGAGTTTGACCAGGTTGAAGCCGAGCCGGCCGCCATGCTCACGCTGGTAATCCAGCGCCTGGCGGAGATGTTGCGGGCTGATTAGGTTCTCGCGGACGAGAATTTCGCCGAGTTTAGCTGACATTGGGGGTATTGATTTTCCGGCTTATCCAGTTAAAAGAGACGTTAATGGTGGGATCGAGCCCTAATTCATTGGGGTCCGAACTAGTGGGTTGCAAGAGCAAGCAACGATGCCTAACACCGTTGCAACGCCAATTCTAACGATCAACGGTATCCGTGTCAATAAGCATTTCCGGGAAGGAGAAGAACTCAATCAGATGGACGGATACTTTTTCGGGGATCTCAGTACCAATTAGGAAACGGAGGGTGAGAGTTCTTGCTGGACAAGTGTTTGTCTATGTTCGATAATATTCGGGCAAATTCGAAAATACTGCGAGGAGAGACCAATGCCGATCACAGCGAGACAGCGAAGAGTATTGGATTACATCAAGCATTATTTTGACACTCATCAGGAAGCGCCAACTATGGCTGAGATTGGCCAGGAGTTTGGTATGAGTTCGTCAGCCAGTGTGCATAACGTGGTTTCGCTGCTGGAAAGGGAAGGGTTGATTCGGCGCATTCCTAATGTTAGCCGAGGTATCGAGCTGGTGAAGAATGAGCCTGCCGAAGATAACTACGAGATCCCTTTGCTGGGAATAGTGGCAGCGGGGGCGCCAATTGAAGCGGTACTGAATTACGAAACCGTTTCCATTCCGCGAGACATGTTAAGACCGGGACGAATGTTTGCGTTACGTGTTCGAGGTGACTCAATGATTGATGAGCAGATTCGCGAAGGCGATTTCATCGTGCTTCAATCACAGCAAATTGCGGACAATGGGCAAACAGTAGTTGCGTTGATTGACGGGAGTGATGCGACAGTCAAACGCTTTTATGGTGGTCGCAACCAGGTGCGTTTGGAAGCCGCGAATCCGAATTACAAGCCAATCGTGATTCGGCCGCCGGAGCGCGTGCAGATTCAAGGCTTAGTGGTAGGCGTGATTCGCAAATACAAGCATTGAACCCAGCTTTGAAATCTTAAATCTGAAATTGCAAATCTCAAATTTGAAATTCAAATCTTGAATGCTCTGCTCTCGAGTCTTGCCATAACGCCACGCACGCTGATTAGCTCTTTGATATAATCCGGGCAACTTTTTTCAGATCATCGATGAACCGGCGCTTTTCCTCGTGCCGGGTGGCATCATCGGGAGCGCGTAGAATTGAAGACGGATGAACTGTCGCCATGATGTAAGGCGCCAGAGTTGATTCGATGAACTGCCCGCGTTGTTTGCTGACTCGGAATTTTGGGCCCAATAAAGCCTGCGCTGCGGTAGCGCCGAGACAAACAATAACTTTTGGCTGCACCAGCCCAATCTCGGCTTCCAGCCAGGGACGGCAAGCGGCAATCTCGCCGGCATTGGGTTTTTTATGAATCCGGCGTTTGCCACGCGGTTCCCATTTGAAATGCTTGACGACATTGGTGACATAAGTTTGCGCGCGATCGATGCCGGCCTCGGCCAGGGCTTCGTTAAGTAAACGGCCGGCCGGACCAACAAAAGGGTGGCCGGTGAGATCTTCTTCATTGCCGGGCTGTTCGCCGACAAAGAATACTTCGGCGCGGCGAGCGCCTTCGCCAAAGACGGTTTGCGTGCCGCGCTTCCAAAGATCGCAAGCTTTACAATCGGCGGCGGCGTCGCGAAAAGCTTTTAGGCTCTTTCGTGTGGGAAAGAACTCTGCGGCTGAATCTTTTGATTGGTCTTTACTCACAACAGGTATCTTCCCGTGTGCTAATGCTCAATGCAACTATGAAAACAGCAGTCGCGAAAAAAGAGATCGAGTTGGCGCTGGCCGATCGTTTTGGCGCTGTCTTCCAACGGCGCGAGCGGCAGTCGGTTGAAATTGTGCCTACCGGTATCGGGGAAATTGACGCGCGCTTAAATGGATTTCCGCGCGGAGCGATTACTGAGATCCACGGGGCGGCATCATCCGGACGCACCAGCCTGTTACTTTCTGCTCTGGCGGTTGCCACCATGCAGGAAGAAACCTGTGCGCTGGTGGACACCAGCGACACTTTCGATCTTTCATCCGCAGCGCACGCTCGAGTTGATGGCGATCGTTTATTGTGGGTTCGTTGTAGCGGCAACCTGGAGCGCGCTTTCAAGGCGACTGATCTTTTGCTGCAAAGCGGTGGCTTTGGCTTAGTCGTGCTAAACCTGGCTGACGTGGCCGCAAAATTCACCCGCCGAATAATCACGTCGTGGTGGTTTCGTTTCCGGCGGGCAATCGAAAACACGCCCACTGTTTTGATTGTAGTGACTCCCGTCTCTTGCACTCGTTCATGCGCTGCGCTGGTTTTGGAAGTAAAGAACGAAGGCCCAGTCTGGCCTAACTCGGTGTCATTCGTTTTAGAAAACAATGGCGCAAAGTTAACGATGAAGGAAGGTAGAGAGCATTCGACCCCGCGCCTTTCGCTGGTTACAGGTTCAGCTCCAGCGCCTTGCTCCTCGCTCACTTTGGAAGAGGGGCCAGGGGAGAGGGCTTATGCGTCCCTAACGCCTCCACCCTCCTCTCCAGAGAGGGAGGGGTTTAGCCTCAGCAATTACACTTATCTTCCTCTAACCCATTCAAATCTGCTTCAGGGAATTCGTGTCCGAGTAAATCAAGAACGACCTATCCAATGGAATGACGGCCCAGTCAGGTTCAGAACACGCTTGCACTAACCTCACCTAGTCTTGACAGTGTTCGCAGATATTCGCTAATCTTCGACTCCAAAAGAATTGACCTGAGGCTTTTAAGCAAAACTCAGAGAGTGAATCATGTTTGCAAGTATCTATGGCCGAACCATCCCCAAATGTGAGTTTCAAGGCGATGCCGGACAGGTATTGCTCGTCGACCTGGCTTTCACTTTCTCTCCTTTAGTCGAGCAGACCACTGTGGACACAGTGGTGCTTGATGTCGCCGGGCAGGATTTATTGTTTGGCTCGGCTGCCAATCCAGGATCGGTAGACAACAGTGGCGAGATCGATTCTTTACGCGCTCTGGCCAGTGAAATTGTTCGGCGGGCGACTCAGTTAGGTTTCCCGGTAAATGTTTCCGTGGCCGCGAATCCCGATGCGGCGATCCATTCGGCGCGATCGTTCAAAGGCGTGATCGTCATTCCTGCCGGACGAGAGTCCTTACAACTGGGGAACCTGCCATTAAAGATGCTTGATTATTCACTGGCCGATATTGAGAAAGAGAGAGTCGAGGAAATAAGCGAGACGTTGGAGCTTTGGGGCCTGCGTACGTTTAGTGATTTTGCCCAGTTGCCATTGGCTGGGGTGGCGCAGCGGCTCGGACAGGCAGGTGTGCGTCTACAAAAACTCGCCCAGGGCAAAAGCGATCGCCAGATGGTTTTGGTGCAACCGCCGCTCGGCTTCGAGCAGACACTCGAGTTAGAGCATCCCGTAGAGGAGCTCGAGCCGCTCTCTTTTATTCTTTCCCGGCTGCTTAATCAGCTTTGCGCCAATCTGCATTCGCATGCTCTGGCGACAAATGAATTGCGTCTGCGCTTGAAGCTGGAAAATAAAACAGAGCATGAACGGACGATCACCTTGCCGGTCCCGATGCGCAATCCGAAGACGCTTTTGCGTTTGCTTTTATTTGAAATCGAAGCACAGCCACCACTGGCCGCTGTTATCTCCGTAACTATCGTGGCTGAGCCGGAGAAGCCACGCATCGCTCAGACGGGCCTGTTTATTCCGTTAGCTCCTGAACCGGAAAAACTCGAACTGACGTTGGCGCGTTTGGCGAAGTTAGTCGGAGCAGACAAGGTTGGTTCGCCCGAGATTTTAGATGCGCATCGACCCGACGCCTTTCGCATGAAGCGCTTCAGTATCTCAACGCGGAATAAATCGCGTCGCAATCAACCATCAGCGATCGTCAAACGGCAATGCGTAATGGGGTTCAGAGTTTTTCGGCCACCCTGGCACGCGGAGGTGCAAACCATACATGGACGACCCATGCGCATCAGCGCGCACGATGTGAAGTCGTCGTGCCTGGTGCGCGGCAAAGTTATCTGCGCCTCGGGTCCGTGGCGGACTTCGGGCGATTGGTGGCGGCCGGACGTTTGGGCCAGAGATGAATGGGATATAGCAGTGGCTGATTCAATTTCAAAACAAAGTGACGTGCTCTGCCGGATTTATCGTGATGTGCAGAGTGATGAGTGGTTTGTGGAGGGGATTTATGACTGATTAGATCCCCTCTGTATGGTCTCGGACACTTTTGTATCTGACAACAGTTTTGGAAAAGCGTAATGGTGTTTTCCCCTCTCCCATTGGGAGAGGGGCCAGGGGAGAGGGCCTGTGGCAGTGTACCTGCGGCCCTCCCCTTAATCCCCTCCCAAACGGAGGGGAAACTTTTGTTTCACGTCAGTGAGCAGTGAGTAATCAAAGAATCGAAGCAAAAAAGGGATGCAAACGTCTAACGGAAATCTTTCGAAACGTAGCGAGCGGCGGCTCACTGCTCATCGCACACTGCCAACCAATTACGTTGAATTACATGCGAGGTCTGCCTTTAGTTTTTTGCAAGGCGCTTCAACACCGGAAGAGCTAATCGCGACCTGCGCTGAATTAAAGATGCCGTCTATGGCCTTGCTGGATCAAGATGGCTTGTACGGCGCGGCACGGTTTCATTTGGCGGGAAAGAAACTTGATATCAAAGCGCATATCGGTGCTGAGATTGCCGTCCAAAGGCTAACGTCCAACGTCCAAAATCCGACTTCGCCCAAAAAGGTTTTAGCCTCGCGAGTCCTATCTATCCCGTTACTGGTTCGGAATCGGACTGGCTATCAGAACCTCTGCCGCCTGATCACCCTGATGAAAATGCGTGTGCCCAAACATGCCAAACCGGGCGAGTGTGTGGTGACGCCGGATGAGTTGGCTGAGCATGCGGAAGGATTAATTTGTTTGACAGGTGGAAACGACGGGCCGCTTCGATTTAATCACCACGGAAACACGGAGGACGCGGAGAAAGCGCAGAGAAACGCTGAATGGTTGGTTGATACTTTCGGCAAAGGGAATGTCTATGCCGAGTTGCAAAGACACTTCAATCGTGATGAAGAAACATGGAACCATTCGGTAATCGAGATTGCCGGGCGATTAAAATTACCGCTGCTGGCGACGAATGGAGTCTGTTATGCCAACCGTGCACAGCGCCAGGTAGCTGATGTTTTCACTTGCATACGGAATCACGTGCGACTGGAAACTGCCGGGCGTTTGCTCTCAACTAATTCAGAACGCTTTCTAAAATCACCGGGAGAGATGGCGGCGCTTTTTGCGGACTTGCCGGAGGCGATCGCAAACACCGTCGAACTTTCCTCGCGACTTGAATTCACGCTCGAAGATCTTGGTTACGAGTTTCCCCGTTACCCCGTGCCGCCGGGCGAGACGATGACCTCCTTTCTGTGCCGGCGAACTTACGAAGGCGCGTGGCTGCGTTACTCAGGACGGAATGGCTCGCCAACTTTCGCGCGCGCTCAGAAACAGATCGAGCACGAGCTTCGGCTGATCGAGAAGCTCAAACTCGAAGGTTACTTCCTGATCGTCTGGGACATCATTCAGTTTTGCAAACGCAACGGCATTCTGGTTCAGGGACGCGGTTCGGCGGCCAATAGCGCCGTTTGCTATAGCCTGGGAATTACGGCGGTCGATCCGGTCGGTATGGAGCTTTTGTTCGAGCGCTTTCTTTCTGAAGAGCGCGGTGAATGGCCGGACATCGATCTCGATTTGCCCAGCGGCGATCAGCGCGAGCGGGCCATTCAATATGTTTACGAACGCTACGGAAAACTTGGGGCAGCGATGACCGCGAACGTGATCACTTACCGCGGGCGTTCGGCGGCGCGTGAAGTCGGCAAGTCGCTCGGGTTTGATGAAGAAACGCTGGGCCGTCTATCCAGTCTGGTACATACCTGGGAGTGGAAAGATCCGAAAGACACTCCTGAGCGGCAATTTAAAGACGCGGGGCTCGACGTGAGCGATCCTCGCATCAAGAAATTTTTTCAGCTTTACCGGGCCGTTCAGGATTTGCCGCGCCACCTGGGCCAGCATTCGGGCGGCATGGTGATTTGTCAGGGCCAACTGAATTCCGTGGTCCCGCTTGAGCCCGCGGCGATGCCCGGTCGTGTTGTTGTGCAATGGGATAAAGAGGACTGCGCCGATTTGGGCATTATCAAAGTCGATCTGCTTGGTCTGGGAATGATGGCGGTTTTGGAAGAGTCAATCCAAATAATTCACGATGACTATGGCGAGGAAGTTGATCTGGCGCATCTGCCACCAGATGATCCGACGGTTTATAAAGCGCTGCAGCACGCCGACACGATCGGGATGTTTCAGATCGAAAGCCGGGCGCAGATGTCTTGTCTGCCAAGACTGCGGCCGTACAAGTTTTACGACATCGTGGTCCAGGTGGCCATCATTCGACCCGGCCCGATTGTCGGCAATATGGTGAACCCTTACCTGAGTCGACGGCTGGGTCGCGCCCCAATTGAATATGCTCATCCTTTATTGGAACCAGTGCTGAAGCGGACGTTGGGAGTGCCGTTGTTTCAAGAGCAGTTGCTCAAGATGGCGATGATCTGCGCCGACTTCAGTGGTGGTGAAGCCGAAGAGTTGCGGCGGGCGATGGGCTTCAAACGATCGGAGCAACGAATGCGCGACATTGAAATAAAGTTGCGGCGCGGTATGACAGCCAAAGGAATCAACGGCCAGACCCAGAATGAGATCGTCCAGTCCATAGCCTCGTTTGCGCTCTACGGTTTTCCTGAATCTCACGCGGCCAGCTTTGCTTTGCTGGCTTATGCCAGCGCTTATCTTAAATGTCATTACCTGGCGGCTTTTACCGCGGCCACGCTCAATAATCAGCCGATGGGTTTTTATCAGCCGTTCACGATTATTAAGGACGCACAGAGACATGGTCTGAAAGTGAAGCCAGTCGATGTGATGCGATCGAATTGGGATTGCACGATAGAAGAGAACAGAGATCAGAAGTCAGAAGTCAGAACTCAGAACTCAGAGATCAGAGGTCGCGGCGCTGTAGAGACTAGCAGGGATCACGAATCTGACTTCCGACCTCTGACCTCTGACCTCCGACCTCTCGCCCTTCGTCTGGGCCTGAGATGCGTGAAAGGTCTGCGCGAAACGTCCGGCCGCGCAATTGAGCGGGAGCGAAACCGGCGCCTGTTTACCAGTCTCGATGATTTGCATCAACGCGTGCCGGAGTTAAGAAAAGATGAGCTGCGAAAGTTGGCTGCGGTAGGCGCTTTGAATTTTATCGGAACGCGGACATCCGGTCCGCCTGAGCGCGTAAGCGCGAATCATGTCACAGTCTCTTCAATTGAGCGTGCTACGCACGTTGGCGGACAGGATGTCCGCGCTCCGAAGAATCGCCGCAACGCGCTGTGGCAGGTCGAGCGGGTGTCGCGTGAGGCGGGCCCACTGTATGAAAAAATTGAAGAAGACGGCGGCTCGCCGCTCGTGCCAATGACGCTCAACGAACGTTTGAATGCAGATTTGCGCGGCACGGGAATTACAATTGGCCGCCATCCGATGGCCCATCAAAGAGCCTGGCTGGACACTGTAAACGTGGTTCGCGCTGCTGACTTGAAGAACTTGCGTAACGGTCAGTTGGTGCGCGTTGCGGGTTGGGTGATTGTGCGCCAGCGTCCAGGAACGGCGAAGGGGTTTGTATTTCTCAGCCTGGAGGATGAAACCGGTATCGCGAACGTAATAGTTACGCCGCAGCTTTTCGAAAAAAACCGGCTCGCGTTAGTCGATTATCCGTTCCTGTTGATCGAGGGAGCATTGCAGCATCTGGACAATGTCATTTCAGTAAAGGCAGGAAGAGTTGAGCCAC
The DNA here is from genome assembly GCA_035317005.1 of Pyrinomonadaceae bacterium. Classification (GTDB taxonomy): domain Bacteria; phylum Acidobacteriota; class Blastocatellia; order Pyrinomonadales; family Pyrinomonadaceae; genus UBA11740. The sequence continues at coordinate 37,321 of DATHHW010000175.1, forward strand.
TTCAGATGAAAATCCAGAATCCGGGCTCGCATGACTTTCATTAAGTGGACGCCTTGGCCAACAAAAAGGGCACGGCGCGCCGTGCCCTTATCAAACCAGAGAGTTGATCTTGTTACGGACGTTTGCGACGCGCCGGAGTCGTTCTTTCAGGCACGACATTCTCAGTGTTCTTCATCTCGGCCAGAATCGCCTTGGCGTCATTTTTGAACTTATGAGTATCCGGGGCCTTGTCGACGAAGTGCTGGAAGAAATTAGCCGCTTCCTGATACTTGGCCTTGTCACCTGTGCTGTAAAGCGCCAATCCGGCACCCAGGTTCGCGTCCGGGTCGTCAGGGGTAGCAGCCAGAATTTTCTGATATTCAGCGAACGCTTTGTCGCCGGCGCCGGCATCAAGCAGCATCTGCGCCAGATCAAGCTGGGCCTTTGATTTTTTCGCCGCGTCGGGTTCCACTGCTATGTAATCCTGAAACGCTGTGATGCCGGCGTCCGCCTTAGTGCCGTCGCCCTTGCTTACATAAAGACGATAAGCCTCGGCCCTGACACTCACCGCCGCGTACTGATTCGCTTCATGTCTTTTCTGATCGTTCGGGTCCGCCCCTACCGTCTCCTTTTTGATAATCTCAACGGCCTTATCCGCAGACTCGGCAGCGTTCTTGAAATATCCTTTGGCCGCTTCAATTCCGGCCGTCCTCGCGGCGTCGTCTTTAGACTGAATCGCCGCGTTGTATTTTTCTACACCCAGCCCCTTTAACGCCGCAGACTTGTTTGTCAGCAAAGCAGCCTGTTCCGCATCGGCCGCCAGGCCAACATCGTATTGCTTGACTGCTTCCTCATAATTCTTTGCGGTTAACGCTGCATTGCCCGCCTTGAACGAGTCACCCACGATCTGGTTGGTGCTTTCAGCCTTTTTGTTGGCAGCCTCGATCTCCGCGTTCTTCTTAATGAGCTCCTCGCGCTTGGCCTTATCAGCCGCGCTCTCACTGCCGCCGGAAGTTGGCGCTGCGTCTCCCGAGCCCATCTTGTTGATTTCATCCAGAGTAAGTTTCCGGCCATCACCCGGCGAGAGAACGATCTCGTAGTCGACATCCTGGCCGACCCTTACGCCGCGCAAAAAACCCGGCGCCGCATTGGGCATGCTCGCAGCGACAACATATCTGCCGACAAAGGGCAGCCCGGCGAAAACAAACTCGCCCTTCTTGTCGGTCTTGGTGTGAAAGGCGCCGTTGATATCGGTCCGAAAAACATCGATGACGGCATCGGCGGCCTTAGCGGTTATGCCATCGGCTTGCTTAAGAATCACGTGGCCGCGCAGCTGACCAGTTTGGGCTGAGGCCGCAACCGCGGGCAACACCAGGATCGCAGCGGCAATGATTGAAGTGAAAAGATAAGAGCGACGCATTTGATATTCCTCCAAAAAAATCTCTGGCTCTCGAGCCAGCATCGGTAAGATGCCCCGTCGTGGCGGCAAGTTGTAGCCGTTGAACCGGCTTTAAGTTAATCAGCGCGAGCATCACTGTCAAGCATAACTAATCGGATCACGCGTTCCTGCTTCCGCAAAGGCGCGCAGACGCAAGGCGCAGGAATCGCACCGGCCGCAAGCCCGATCCTCCGCGGCATAGCAGGACCAGGTTAGTTCCAGAGGCGCGCCCAATTCCAGACCACGGCGCACAATGTCGGACTTGCGTAGATGAATCACCGGCGTCACGATCTCGACCTTCGTTTCCGGCCTGGTTCCGGCATCAATTGCCCGCTGAAAGGCTTCGTAGAATTCCGGCCGGCAATCCGGGTAACCAGAAGAATCTTCGGCAACCGCGCCGACGTAGATCCACTGGGCGCCGATCGTTTCGGCCCAACTGGTGGCGATCGCTAACATGTGCGCGTTGCGAAAAGGGACATAGCTGGTCGGAATCTCCGTCGATGCCAGGTTCGCTCTGGTTACGGCAATGCTCTCGTCGGTTAACGACGAGCCGCCGATCGCTTTCAGTGATTCGATCGAGACAGCCAGACGTTTATCTACCGCGAAATGATCAGCCAACTCTTCAAAGGCGCGGCGCTCGCGCGCTTCAGTGCGCTGCCCGTAAGAGACATGCAGAAAGGCGACTTCGCCATTGTCTTCGCGGGCGATGGCCGCCGTTACGCACGAGTCCATTCCTCCTGAGACCAGGCACACGGCCAACGATTCAGGATGAAGGACGAAGGATCGATCAATCGCCACTTCCGGTTCGTCAATTACTTCCGTGCTTCCACCCATTTCTTTGCCAATTTATGAACGAGCGCAAGTTAACAACTTGCGCTACACGCCGTGCACGTCGGGGCCCCAAATGTATTTGTGCATCTGCAACTGCATGCGCGCATTCATGCCGCTTTCCACGATCCAGTTTGCCAATTCCTTCAAATCGATTTGTTCCCAGGCCGGCGAAATCAGGATCGACCTGGCGCGGTTTTCCAGGTTGTAGTCCCGAACAACTTTGCGAGCAAAATCCCAGTCGGCTCGATCTGCTACTACAAACTTCACCTCGTCCACGTCCGGCCGCAAACGCGTGAGGTTCGGCCAGTGATTTCGTTCGGCTTCTCCTGACGCGGGGCATTTCACATCTAAAATGACCTTTGCCCGCTGATCCAAATCCTCAGTCGAAACATAACCACCCGTCTCAATCAAGACTTCATAACTCTCGTCACACAGGCGTGTGATGAGATCGAATGCCTTGGGCTGGGCCAGGGGCTCGCCGCCGGTCACCTCGACCAGCGGGCAGCCAAAGTCACGCACCTGCTTCAACACCTCGTCGATCGAGAGGTGATCGCCGCCGGTAAACGTGTACTCGCTGTCACACCAGGTGCAGCGCATGGGGCAGCCGGTCAGGCGCACAAACGTGCACGGGCGGCCGGCATGCGTGGACTCTCCCTGAATCGAGCGAAAGATTTCAGTGACCCGAAGCACGATTAGATTTTAGATTTTAGGCTGGCTAATGTCGATGGGTGTGAAACGAGCATTTAATGCAAAGGGGTGTTGCCAGTCACGGGGCAGTAGCCCGACCGTTAGAGAGGGCTTCGCCAGCGTTCGTGTCGAGCCCTCCCTTACGGTTGGGCTATCCCCGCGTCGCACCTGAAGGGTCCATTCTTTGCGCCTTCGCGCCTTTGCGTGATGATGTCTCTCGCAAAGGAGCAAAGACCCAAAGTTAAAGGCACCAGGTTCGGCAACCAACCGCCCATCCCCTCATCAAACTCACGTGGACAGAAGTTATCGATTTACGGCCGAAAGATCGTGATAGCATAGCGCCGGACGAACCGGGAAACTGATTGAGCGAAGATCGACAGCAAATCGACGGATTGATTCTGGCGGGAGCCCAGCGCCTCCTGGCACGCTCAGCGAATGCGCGCGGGCTTGAGGCGGACTTATTGGCGCCGCGCCTGCGTGCGTCGGTTGAGAAATATGTTTTGAAGGATGATCCAGCGCCTGGCCCAGCGCGCATCGACAAATTCATCGACGGCCTGCATGCTGACGATCTTTGCCTGGTGATCGCTTGTGAGCGCGGCGATCAAACCGCCTGGACCGATCTCTTCGAAGGTTACGGAGCCACCGTGAGGTCGGCGGCGCGCGCGGCCAGTTCAAACGAAGCCATGGCGGACGACGTGGCCCAATCAATCTGGGCAGACCTTCATGGATTGAAAGTGCGCGAGGATGGCAAACCCGCCGGCAAGCTTGCTTACTATTCCGGAGCCGGCTCGCTGGGCGGCTGGCTCAGAGCGGTCGTGGGCCAATTGGCAATCGATCAGCACCGCCGGCAGTCCCGTCTGGTACAAACTGAAGAGGACGGCGATTTCGATCGACTGGCGCACGATGCGGAAGGCGAATCGAACAGGTTGAATCCTTTTCATTCGGCGCCGGATCCGGAAGAGTCCCTGGCGACTGACATGGCCTCAGCCGACGTGGAAAAAGCTTTAGGGCGGGCGTTGGCTGAGCTTGACGATGAGGACCGGCTGTTAATGAAGCTTTACTATTTCGATGGGTTACGCCTGCGGGAAGCGGGGGCTGTGCTGGGAGTCCACGAAGCTACTGCCAGTCGTCGCCTGACGCGCATCCATGGCGAAGTGCGAGAGCGCGTCGAATCGATCCTGATGAAAGAGCATGGCTGGACTAAGACCGAAGCGACCCGTTCGCTCGCTGAAGTTGCCGCGCACTTACAGACTGAAGTGGAACCAATGCTGGTGGGCAAGGCTGATCCGACTTTGCATAGCTCCCCGGCCGGAGGTTAACGAGAGACGCCCTCGAATTGGGATTCATTCGCGATGATTTCGCAAGTTGTTTCGAGGGTGGACGTTCATCTAACAGGGAAGTAAACGGACCGAAAGTATTACCAGACACATGACGTCCAACGATTCACAAATTGATGTGCTTCTCCGGCGTTACGCGGGACACTCGCAGAGCAAATCGGCGACTGAACATCTGGACGCCGACGAACTGAATGCGTTCGCCGAAGGGTCGCTACCCGAGGCGGCGCGCTCTCGTTATGTGTCGCACCTGGCCGATTGTGATAACTGTCGTCAAATAGTCTCTCAACTGGCGATCAGTAGCGGCGCACTAGTCGCGGCTGAAGCGAGCCCTGCACGTGACGCGGCCGGCTATTCGTGGTGGAAAAGACTTTCGGGATTTTTCTCGCCACTGACCTTACGCTATGCAGCGTTCGCGATGGTTCTGATTACCGTTGGCGGCGTGGTATTCCTGGTGACGAGACGCCCGCGCGAATCCAACCTGGTGGCGAAAAATGAGCAAACGAAACAGGCCCCGGTGAGCGCCGTGAAACCGCCCGATGAGGCGATGCCCCAACCGAGCAGTGGGTCACAGGCTGTAGGAAATGAGAATAGGGAAGGTTTAGCGGCGCGCCCGGAACCGTCCACGCAGTCTTCTCCGAGTTCGGATCAGATTCTGAAGCTGGACGCGTCCAAGGCGGGAGACTATCCCGCTACGCCTCCGAAACCTGCCAAAGAAGGCGAAGTGACAAGCAGCTCGTCGCTCGCCGCTAGTAAGAAGGCCGCGCCCGCTGAGACTGAGACTGCCCCGTCTTATGCGCCGCCGCCTCCGGTTGTCGGTCAACGCGCGGAAACACAATCGCGCCAACAGCAGAATGTGGCCGGCGCTGGTTCGGGCTCGGGACCCCGCCAATCACAGCAGCAACCCATTGATACGTTCAAGATGCCGGATCGAGGGCGAGAAGCCGAGGCCGGTAAGGACAATCGCGAAGATGACAAATCTCATATTGCGATGAATCAATCGCCGGCGAGCAAACGCGCTGGGGACGAAAAGGTCAAAGGGCCGCAAAGAAATATGGAGAACAACGCGGCCATGAATCGCAACTCGAACGAAGTTCGTGACGAGGCAAGCAGGACTCAGGGAGCACTAGCTGTGAAGCCCTCAGCTTCAGAAGAGAAGCCGCCGGAAACACGTTCGGCAGGTGGGCGCAAGTTTAAGCGCCAGGGCAGCGCCTGGGTCGATGCCAAGTTCAAGTCGTCGATGACGCTGAAGAGTATTTCGCGCGGCTCAAGCGAATTCGACGCGCTCGATTCAGGGCTTCGCTCAATTGCTCATCAATTCAGCGGCGAGGTTATAGTCGTCTGGAAGGGCAAGGCCTACCTGATCAGGTGAGATTGTCCGACACCGCCGCAATGTATCAGAAGCCCGACCGTCAGGGAGGGCCTGGTATGGAAGTCAGCCCTTGCTGACGCGCGGGCTCCTGAAAATCCTCGTGAACATCAACGCTCTCTGTACCGTATGGATCACGGAATAAGAGAGGTTTGCGTTTACTAATCTCTGTCCAGGACTTACCATCCACATATTATGTACTGTCCATCCTGCGGCACTGAATACACGATCGAGCTGAAGTACTGCAATCGCTGCGGCGCCAACCTGAGCGCCGGACTCGAAGAACAATCTCAAATTGCACCCATCAGCGTGACCAAGCCGGCGCTGGCCATCGGTACGATTATGATTATTCTGACCATCGTAGGTTTTGGGATACTGATGGGAGGCGCGATTGAACTCTCTCATAACCCTCGGATCAGTCCGGACTCGATCGGGGCGATTGTCGTCATAGGAATTTTGACACTACTGACTCTGGATATCTTTCTGGTTCGGCAACTATCAAAAATAATCAACGCAGCACTCTCCTCAAAGACCCAAATCCCGCGCCAACGAACCAACGTGCTGGCCAATCCTTCAATGGCTCAACTTCCCCAACCTTCGACGTCGCGTCTTCAGGGCGTGCCCAGCGTGACCGAAGGCACGACACGTTTTTTTGAGCCTTACCGATCGCCGTCCGAGGCTGAAGATCGCGCGACCGCAAAGAAACTTGAGCGCAAGCTCGAGAGTTAACCAGCCGGCTGCGCCAGGCAAACGGTCCACGAACATAAACGGATCCGAACTCGCCTGTTCGTGTGATTTCGTGTGATTTGGTGGATCGTTCTTGTCGCACTGAAAAAAACCCGAAACGAATTTAGAGCGTCCACCCGCCGGCTCACCCTATTGCTCTCACAATCCTGAGTTGGTACAGTCTGGTTCCGTTCGGACAGCTATTAAACAGCGAGGTGCCGCCAAAATGCGATCGACCCAGATCAACTGGACGTGTCGTTTACTCTCCTTCTGTCTTTTGCAGTGTGTTTCCTTTGCCCTCGTCGGCCCTAATTCGTGGGCACAGCAGGAGCCTGCCAAACCGGCTGCGAAACCCGTGACAACCGCTCAGGACAAATCCCCGCGGCAACGTCGTAGGAACCCCAACGGCAAAACCGTAGCGCCGCGACGCAATGCTCAGATTTCAAAGATCGTTTCTGAGATTGGCGCGCGGAACATCGAGAAAACCATTCGCAAACTTGTGAGTTTTGGAACGCGCAACACTCTATCGGATCAGAACGATCCGAATCGCGGCATCGGCGCCGCCCGCGATTGGTTGTACGGAGAGTTTATGAAAGCCGCGCAGCGTTCGGGCGGGAGAATGACTGTAGAGAAACAAACATTTGAGCAGCCCAAAGCAGCGCGTGTACCGCAGTCGACCATGCTTACGAATATTGTAGCAACGCTGAAAGGGACTCAGCCGGAGTCGACCAATCGAATTTATGTTGTCAGTGGCCATTACGATTCGATGTGCAACAGTCCCACCGATGCCAAGTGCGACGCGCCGGGAGCAAATGATGATGCGTCAGGCACGGCCGCGGTCCTGGAAATGGCGCGAGTCATGGCGAAGTACAGCTTTGACGCCACGATCGTTTTCATGACGGTCCCCGGCGAAGAGCAGGGACTGCTGGGCGCGACCCACTACGCCGAAGAAACGAAGAAAGCCGGCACGGACATCGAGGCGATGTTCACCAACGACATCATCGGCAGTTCGCTGGGAGGCAACGGCGTGCGCGACCCGCACACTGTGCGCGTTTTTTCCGAAGGTGTGCCGTCGAACGAGACGCCCGCGGAAGCGATAGTCCGCCGTAGCGTGGGCGGCGAGAACGATTCGCCATCGCGGCAACTGGCGCGGTTCATCAAAGAAACCAGCGAACGTTACGTGCGCTCGATGAAAGTGTGGATGATCTATCGCCGTGATCGCTATGGCCGCGGTGGGGACCATCAGCCGTTTCTCGAGCGCGGCTATGCTGCTGTGCGATTCACTGAACCGAACGAGGACTATCATCATCAGCATCAGAACGTGCGCGTCGAAAATGGTATTCAATACGGCGACTTGCCCCAGTTCGATGACTTCAAATACATCGCCAACGTCGCGCGCGTGAACGCAGCCGCGCTGGCAGCGTTGGCTTCAGCGCCCGCGCGACCAAAAACCGTGACCTTTCCGACGAGCCTATCAAACGATACGCCGATCAAGTGGGACGCTAATAAGGAACCCGACATCGCCGGCTACGAAATCGTCTGGCGAGATACAACTGAGGCGGTGTGGACGCATTCGCGCGCGGTCGGGAACCTAAACACGTACACGATGAAGGGAATGTCGAAAGACAACTACTTCTTTGGCGTACGCGCCGTGGACAAGGACGGGAACCGCAGCCCGGTAAGTTATCCGCGGCCACTGCCGCGCGCTCGACCGGGAACCAATCCGGCGGCAGCCACTCCGCCAGAATGAAAGCGCCTTTACGCCAACGCAACTTTGACGCGTTCGCGGACGGCCTGCCAGTTCAGTTCCGATAGATGACCGAGTCGCGCTGTAATCGCAGAGCGTGGCAGCGTGACCAGGAAAGCGCGAAAGGCTAATGGCCGACGTAAACCGCTGGCTTTCCAATCCTGCAGGAGGTAATCGGACGAGGCCGTCGCGAAATCAATCTTGCTTGTGATGATGCCGAGAATCACGTCAGGTCTTTCTCGATGATAGACCTCGGACGAGACAATGACGGCAGGGCGTCGCTTGGTTCCAGTCACACCCGGAAAATTCACGATTACAATCGCTCCTGAATCAGGAGGCTTCGTTGTCTTGATCATGAGTGGGAGCAACGGAAAGCGAGAAGGCAGTCAGATCGCGCAGGTCTTGCTCACTCCATGCGTCGTCGAATTCACCGCCGGTGGCCAGATCTTCCAGAATTATCGCCGCTAGCTGCAAACGTTCTTTCGGCGACAAATGGCTAATCGTATCGACATAAAGTTGCTTTGCGTCGGTTGCCATGTTTGCTTACCTCTGGACATGATAAGGCAATTGACCATTGAGCGAAAGGACTGACTCTTCAGATATTGGCAGGATGCCCAAGACCACTGGTCAAAGGTTGAGTTTATGGGTCTCATGAACGATCCGCCGGGTATTGTCCTACTTTGATAAGCGGTGTTCAGAGTACCGACTTTAGTCGGGCTTTTTGTTAAGCGAGAGAAGAACCCAACTAAAGTTGGTACTCTAAACGCCTCTAAATCAGGACGCCACATTCCGCCGCTACGCGGTTGTCCTTGTGACGGAGCTTTTTAACGCGCCCGCATTTCCAATTAGCCCAGCCGACGATCCTATCGGCACCGCTGAAATTCCTACAGAGACCGCTGCTAGTCCCATTGGAAGAATCATGATTCCAATTGGACCGGCGTTATTTCCCATCGGAACAGCCACAATTCCAATCGGAATGGCGACGATTCCAATCGGAACCGCGGCAATTCCCATTGATTTTGCCGCTATTCTCGAGGTTCTCTCTGTATTTCCAGCGTAAACCGCGTCGCTGGCAGTCGATAAACTGCTGGTATTTAAGCGGTTAAGCCCTGACTACAAAAATGCTTGCGAGAATCTCGGTTTTGTATTAGTCTCCCCGCGTTGTTTTAACCTTAAACCTCAGTTACTCCCAGTGCCCTCACGGTGCTCGAAGTAACTCACCACCAGCCAAAAAAGGAGGCCCTTATGCCGAAACTCAAGTTGAACCTCAGAAAGTTATCCGTGCCTGAAAAGATTGCGAAAGCGCGCGAAATCATCACCGCGCTAACTGGCAACGCTGACTTCCCGGCGCCTAAGCCAACCGTGGTTGCAGTGACGACCATCACCGACGATCTGGAGACAGCGCAACAGGACCAGCAGGCTGCCAAACGAACCGCCGTGTTGAAGACTTTGGCCAGGGACGAAAGGGAAGACCTCTTTGACCGCACCTTCACTCAACTGGCCGCGTATGTCGAAAGCGTTGCGGGCGACAACGAGCGGCTGATCAAGAGCGCCGGTATGGACACGAGAGCTCCCGCCGTGTCTTCGGACACGCCGCCCGACGCGCCTCAGGCATTGCACATCACCGGCGGCGATGCCGACGGCGAGATCGATCTGAGTTGGGAGCCGGTAGACGGCGCAAAAACATATCAGATCGAACAGAGTCCCGATCCAGTCACGGCCACCAGTTGGTCGCACGCCAGCGCGACCACAAAATCCAAAGCCACCATCGACGGCCTGACCAGCGGCACGCGCTACTCGTTCCGCATCGCCGCCGTCGGCACAAACGGCCAGGGTACGTGGAGCAATCCGGTCTCGAAGATCGCACCGTAGGCAGGTATGGGGCTGTAGCCCGACCGTCTTTTTCCCTCTCCCGTTGGGAGAGGGTTAGGGAGAGGGCGCGAAGCCTGAGGGAGGGCTCAATTTCAAGCTGCGTGGCGACGATTGAACCATTCAGTCGTCGCTACGCGGCTGAACAGGTATCGTCCCACGTCTCAAGACTCGATCGGAACGAACTTTTCTGATAGCTGACCAACTGCCAAAATGAAAGCCTTATTTCTGTGTAGCACCTGAGCGCATCTTTCTAACGGAAGATCCAATTCAATAAGGAAGCAGGCCTGTAGTAGGTATGAAAGGTTTTGTGTGAGCCAGAAAAGCTCCACGCCTTTTGCCGCTTTATCCTTGAGGCGATTGTCGTAGTGAGTCAAGTAGTTTCTTGTATCTTTTACCTTCTTTGCAAATTCTTCCTTGTTTGTGATCAAAGGTGCAATCACTTCATAGGCCTTATCTGTTAGTTCTCTTATGCGATGCTTTAAACGCGGCTCGTTGCATAAGCTAGCAACCCTTTTAGCCACGCCCTATGCTCGGCATCCACTTTATTAAGGACTGCGCTTTTAAGCCTCTCATGCTCAGCCTTGGGCAGCACCTCGTTTTTCATCCGTCGCCTATGGTAACTCTCGACAGCTTGTACAGTATTCAGAAACTTGTTTTCTAGGTTAAGGGTCGGTGTGTATTGAATGCCAAAGAACAAATTGCACACACTATCTAGTTCGTTGGAAATACTGAACCATCGCTCCATAACAGCTTGAAAATTATTTGCTATGTCATGAAGCGTGAAGAGCATGTAATCAGGGATTAGGAGCTTGCTAAGTCTTGGTTCGAAATACTTCTGTTGGAAGCAGAGTTGAATAGGGGTCTCGACCCGTTCGCCATCTTCCTTCTCGCAGAATACTCGCTTCGAGAAAACATTCAGTTCAAGTATGGAATTCGGCTTTGTTGTCGCTAGACTCAAGAGATTTTGTAGAGGACGGATAAATTGATAGATTAGATCGTGGAAAGCATATTCCTTATCTGCCTTGACTTCCATCCATACTGATTGATGGAGATTCATTTCTTCTATGCCATCACCGGATGTATTGCAGATGAATGATAAAGAAATCAATCCCTTGGAAGTTTCCGCCTCTACATCCGGGGGCAGTGAGTAAATCACTTCGACCTTATGTTCATCCCAGTATTGCTTTACCGCGAAGCCTGAGGTGCGCACCCAATCAGGTAGATGGCTGAAACTAACTTCACATCTGCTGAAGCGTACTTCGTCCAGTTCATTAAAGTGTGCCCCAACAAGGCAGAAGCTAGCCATGTAACTCTCCCTCGCGAAGCCTGGCATCCCAACTGTGACGCCCGCAAATACACAGTTGCTAAGGGTTACTTTCTTGCCGTCACCGGCAAGACCCAATATGAGTGGATAGGGTTGGCGACTGTTGAAGGTCCCGAGATCTCCCAGCGCACCTATTAGCTCTAGAGCGATTCCATCCTCGTTCGAGAATGTTAGAGTTCCTGCAACTTTAGTTTGGGGGTTTGTTGGAAGCCACCAGATGCCTGAGTATTCTATGGCTTGCATTATTCTTGAGGATCATTAACTCATGAAAGTCCTACGGAAAATATTTGTAGATGTCTTTCCGATCGAGGAAACGCACAAAGACGACGGTGTTGTTTTCAAGTGCGAGTCCGATGCGGTAATCGCCGAGTTTCAGTCTGAAGTAATTCTTCGCGCCTTTTAGTTTCTTCAGGTTCGGCAAGGCATTCAGGGAATCGGCTTTCTCGACAGCTTCAATACTCTCTTTGACCCGTAGCAGCAGCTTCTCGTTCCGAACGCCTCTCAAGTCTCGCGCGAAGCTTTCTCTGAATGCTGTCTTCACTGGGAGGTTTCCAAAATCGTAAACACTTCCTGGCGCGACACGGTATCGGTACCTACCCCTTCATTGATCGCCCGTGCCAGAGCGATATCTTCCATCGCTTCTTCGATGATTTCCTTAACGAACTCGCGGCGCTCTTCTAGCACCTCAGCCAGTGCGGATTTAAGCAGATCCTTCAATTTCGCTTCGTCAATTGATGTCGCCATAAGTCTCTCCTGAGAGCCTAAAGTAGCATCGTTGATTCTGAAAGGAAAGAAACAGCAACACGCATCCAGAGATAGATGCGAAATATGAGTTAGCCCGCTTCTGCTGAGTTAGCAAGCCTGCCGGTTGCGTTGGCTGGGCTTAGCTTCTAAGATTTACTCAACCAAGTGGCGGGTACAAGCGTCTAAACGAACGGCCAACAAGAGTTCGTGGAAGTTTTCCGTTAGCAGTTAATCAGCAGGAATTAAGATTATGAGAAGCAAAAGTCACCCTATCCCGCACGTCCCAGTGATGCGCCGCGTTGGCGCGATCCTGTGTCTGATCGCATTGCTCGCCAGCACCTTCGTGGTCGGCATCAACGCCCAGAGCATGAGCCAGGGCATGAAGGCGCCGGCCGGCAAATCGGCGGCAAAGCTAAGCGAAGACCAGCGCATTCTGCACGTGCTGAATCGTCTCGGCTTTGGAGCGAGGCCGGGCGATGTCGAACGCGTCAAGGCGATGGGGATCGATAACTACATCAACCAACAGCTCTGGCCCGAAAAGATCAACGACTCAGCGTCTGAAGCTAAGCTGCAAAATCTGGAAACGCTGCGAATGAGTACTGCCGATCTCTACGAAAAATATCCGCAGCCCGGACAACTGCTCAAACAGCTTCAGAAGCGCGGCGCTCTGCCTGCTGATCTTGCGCAGGCTCGCGATAATCGAGTCAAGGGTGGTGCTAACGCTACGCCTTCTACGAACGCTGCGAAGAGTGGGGAAGCAATGCCTGCTCAGGGATCCGGCGAGATGGCTGGACCGGAGATGTCGAAGACCAATGACGCTGCCAAGACCAGGGACGCTGCCAAGACCAATACCCCCGCCAATACCGACGCGAACCCGATGAACAATCCGGAGTATCGCAAAGCGGTGATGGAGTATTTCAAAGAGAACAATCTGCGTCCGGCGCAATTTCTGACCGGCGAGTTGCAGATGTCGCGCATACTGCGGGCCGTCTACAGCGAGCGCCAACTGCAGGAAGTCATGGTTGATTTCTGGACGAACCACTTCAATGTGTTCGCCGCCAAAGGCGCGGACCGTTGGCTGCTGACCTCTTACGACCGCGACACGATTCGGCCGCACACCTTCGGAAAGTTTTACGACCTGCTGGTGGCTGACGCGCAAAGTCCGGCCATGCTCTTCTATCTCGACAACTTTCAGAGCGTGAGCCCGAACGCTCAACTACCGCAGCAAAGGCCTGGCGCGGGACGCGGTCCGTTGGCCGAGCTGATGCGCCTGGGCAACAACCCGCAGCAGAAGCAGCCGCCGCAACAACAACGTCGCGGCATCAACGAAAATTACGCGCGCGAGTTGATGGAACTGCACACGCTCGGCGTCGATGGCGGGTACACACAGAAAGACGTACAGGAAGTTGCGCGTTGCTTCACCGGTTGGACCATCTTTCAACCGCGCGGTGGGGGCGCGGCAGCGGCGGCCTTGATGGGGCGTGATACGCGTGACAGCGCCGGGAAATTTATCTTCAGACCGGGCGTGCACGACAACGGCGAAAAGATCGTCCTCGGTCACAAGATTCCCGCCGGCGGAGGAATCAAAGATGGCCTGATGGTTCTGGATATCGTGGCGCATCATCCGGCGACGGCTAAATTCATCGCCACCAAACTTGTCCGCCGCTTTGTCGCAGACGAACCGCCGCCCGCCCTGGTCGATCGAGTGACGCAGACCTTCGTCAAGACCGACGGCGACATACGCGAAGTTTTGAAAACGATCTTTCTTTCACCAGAGTTCAACTCAGCCGACGCTTACCGCGCAAAAGTGAAGCGGCCGTTCGAGCTCGCCGTCAGTTCGGTGCGCACGCTGGGCGCAGACACCAACGGCGGTCCGCAATTTCATCAATGGATTGCGCGCATGGGTCAGCCGCTCTATGGTTTCCAAACGCCCAACGGTTATTCTGATGTGGCCGAGAATTGGGTGAACACCGGCGCGTTGCTCGAGCGCATGAATTTTGCCCTGGCGCTGGTGAGCAACCGCATTCCCGGAACGCGTGTGGATCTATCGCGCTTTGTGAGTGACATGAGTAACGGAACGGCTGTTGATAAAGACAAACTGCTGGACCGTTTTGTAACTCTGATTGTCGGGGGTGAGATTTCCGCGAAGACGCGCGAGACGCTTTTGAAGCAACTCAATGATCAAGTGTCGCTGCCGCCGATGCCGTTGGTGCAGACCGCAGCAAACAACGTCCCGGCCAATCCATTTGAGACCGCATTTCAAAACGGCAATCTTAATCCGGGAGGCGGGGGGCCGCAACAGCAACAGCTTGCGCGCGTGAATGCCGCCGCAATCAATAATCCGGTGGTGAGACTCGCGGGTTTGATTCTGGGATCGCCGGAGTTTCAAAGGCAGTAAGTAGCGTAGACTTCAGTCTGTGTTTCATCGAAAAGGTAGAGGCTTATGAACAGAAGATATTTCATCAAATCCGGCGGCATCGCGCTCGCTTCATTTGGTCTGATGACCTCGACGCCGACGTTTCTTGGACGCGCTCTGGCCGACACGATCGACAAAGTCACCGGCGGCAAGCGCAAGACGCTAATCGCGATCTTTCAACGCGGCGCGGTTGATGGGCTGAACGTAGTCGTACCGTACGGCGAGCACAGCTACTACGATCTGCGCCCGAACATCGCGATTCCAAAACCCGATGGCGGCGTTGAGTCGGCGCTTAATCTCGACGGCTACTTTGGTTTGCATCCGTCGCTGCAGCCGTTCAAGGCACTGTGGGATTCGAAGCGCCTCGCGATCGTCCACGCGTCCGGCTCGCCCGACAGCACGCGTTCGCACTTTGACGCACAGGATTACATGGAGTCGGCGACGCCCGGCGTGAAGTCGACCCAGGATGGCTGGCTCAATCGTTACTTACAGAGCAAGGATGATCCGCAGAAGTCTCTGTTCCGCGCAGTCTCCATGACGCAGAACATGCCGCGCGCCATGCAGGGCAAGTCGCCAACGCTGGCAATCTCAAATCTTGCGGACTTCAGTATTCGCGCCGGTCAGAGTTCCGCGTCGATGCAGGGCGGCTTTGAAGCGATGTACGATCAGACCGTGAACGATGCATTACATGGCACCGGCAAGGAAACGTTCGAGGCAGTTAACTACTTGAAGCAAGTGAACCCATCACAGTACAAAGCCGAGAACGGCGCCAACTATCCGCGCACGCCGTTCGGCAACGCACTGCTTCAGATCGCACAGTTGATCAAAGCCGGCGTGGGTTTGGAAGTTGCCTTTACCGATATCGGCGGCTGGGACACGCACGTCAACGAAGGTAATCAGCAGGGACAGCTCAGCAATCTGTTAAGACAGTTCAGCTCGGCGATCGCCGCGCTTCACACCGACCTGGGCCAGCGCATGGACGATGTCGTGGTGTTGACGATGTCTGAGTTCGGCCGCACCGCCAAAGAGAACGGCAACCGCGGTACCGATCACGGACACGCGAACGCAATGTTTGTAGTCGGCAACAGCGTTCGCGGTGGCAAAGTCTACGGTGACTGGCCAGGCCTGAAGAGCGATCAGTTGTACGAAGGCCGCGACCTGGCGCTGACGACCGACTTCCGCGACGTGTTCGGCGAGATTGCGACGAAGCATCTCGGCACTGCGAATCTGAAAGCCGTCTTTCCGGGTTACACGGGAAGTGCGTCGAAGTTCCGCGGCGTACTGGGATAACAAGGAAAATCAGCCGCGGATAAACACGGATTACGCAGACACGGCATTACTATTGGTGCTGTGTCTGCGTTTTCTTTTGGGTCTTATCTGCGTGTTTCCCGCTCGGACAAGAACGATCCACGAAATCACACGAAACCGCACGAACGAAACCAGTACCGCCCTGAGTAAATTCGTGGACGTCTGATCTGGAGAAAATCAATTTCTCAAACTAGAACATCACGACTGGCAGGTAGTGTCCTACCTTGATGAGCGGCGTTCAGAGTACCGACTTCAGTCGGGCTTTTGTTAAGCAAGAAAGAACCCAACTAAAGTTGGTACTCTAAACGCCGTTAAATAAGGACGCCACCCCACTTGCAGCATGGGTGGCGCACAATCCCTGTTATCGTTTATCCTGCGAAGCTTGGCAGTTACGAATAAATTGTCTGATGTGAGGCTTCATCTATGTTCATAAATCGCGGTCAAGATTGTCTCCGGCTGATCGTCGTCGTCCTGATGTTCTCCTCAGCCGCCATACAGGCGCTGGCTCAACTGTCACGTCCGCCCGCAACTCCACCGTTGCAATACTCGCCACAGTTCGTGACGGAAATAAAAAGAGTTCAGCAGGCCGCACTCGGAAGTGATTATGCCTATCGTCAACTGGCACACCTTTCGAACAACATCGGGCCGCGGCTGAGCGGCTCGGCCCAGGCCCAGGCTGCGGTTGAGTATGTCGCAGCCGAACTTCGCAAGCTTGGTCTGGAAGTGCAACTGGAAAAAGTAATGGTGCCGCACTGGGTGCGTGGAGAGGAGACGGCCACGCTGACGGACTATCCGAGTATGGCGCCGAACACCACGCAAAAGATCATCTTGACCGCACTGGGCGGCAGCGTGGCTACTCCAAGTAATGGAATAACTGCCGAAGTCGTCGTCGTGAATAACTTTGATGAGTTGCAGGCGTTGGGTCGGGATCGCGTTGCGGGGAAAATCGTACTCTTCAATGCGAAGTTTGATCAGCAGCTTGCCGACAATGGATTTGCCGGCCCAGCTTATGGTCAATCCGTAATCTACCGAGGTGTAGGAGCGAGCGCCGCCGCGCGACTGGGCGCGGTTGCCGCGTTGAACCGCTCAGCAGGTGGGGCCGATTATCGTTTGCCGCACACGGGTGCGCTGCGCTACTCCGATGATGCGCCAAAGATTCCCGCAGCGGCGGTCGCGTCTGAAGACGCCGATCTTATTGCGCACCTCACCAGTGAAGGAAAAGTCAGAATGCACCTGGTGCTCACGCCGCAGACTTTGCCCGATGCCGTCAGCCACAACGTCATTGGAGATCTAAAGGGCAGTGAACATCCGGAGCAGATCGTCATCGTTTCGGGTCATCTGGATTCATGGGACCTTGGCCGCGGCGCGATCGATGACGGCGCGGGTGTGGTGGTCGCGATGCAAGCGGCACGGTTACTGAAGCAACTGAATCTACGCCCGAAGCGAACGCTGCGCGTCATTGCGTGGATGAATGAAGAAAACGGTACCAGAGGCGCCCAGGCCTATGCCAAGGATTATCAGAACGAGATCGTAAATCATTTCGGGGCCATCGAAACCGATCTCGGCGCCGGTCATCCGTTGGGTTTTTATGCGCAAGGCAAGCCGGAGATCTTAACCTTGCTGCAACCGCTCGCGGTGATTCTGCAAAGTCAGGGAGCCGGCGTGACGCGTTTAGTTGAAGAGACGGGATCCGATGTCGCGCCGTTGGGCGCTGCGGGAGTCCCGACTTTCGCGCCGATCCAGGACTCGCGCACTTATTTCAACTATCATCACACGGCGGCAGACACTCTCGACAAAGTGAATCCAAAAGAGTTGCAGGAGAACTGCGCGGTAGTCGCGGCGTTGGCGTACACGTTGACGAGCATGCCGCAAGCATTGCCGAGATGAACTTTGGAGTGCGGTGGCAAGCGCGGCGCGACACCCCTTTGGACTTAGCTTTCTTAAAGAGAACAACGAAAGCGCCGTCGCCGCTTCGCTCTGCCAGCGCACTCCATACAAATCCGATGACCTCGCTAAAGCCAACCATTCTCCGCCTTGACTCGATCGATTCAACTAATCTCGAGGCGATGCGGCAGGCGAGAGCGGGAGCGGCTGAGGGTTTGTGCGTCGTGGCGCGCGAACAGACTCAGGGGCGCGGGCGTCTCGATCGCAGTTGGCAATCACCGAAAGATGCGGGACTCTATTTCAGCATAGTCTTACGTCCCAGCGTGCAGATCAATTCCTGGCCGCTGATTACTTTGATGGCGGCACTGGCGGTGTCCGACGCGCTACTGAAAGCTTGCAGCCTCCGCGCCGACATCAAATGGCCCAACGACCTTTGTGCCAATGACCGCAAACTTTGCGGTATCCTGGCCGAAACCGTTGACACCGAGGCTGGTCCAGCGGCCATTGTTGGTATTGGGATCAATTTGACAGCAGATAGTTTGCCCGCGACGGTGAGTGATCTGGCAACATCCGTCGAGGCAATTACCAACGCTCGGCCGGACAGCACACAACTTCTCAATGAGTTGTTGAAAGCAATAGGAGAGCGGTACGAGTTGCTGCAAAGTCCGCTGGGAGGCGAACACACGATTCGCGAATGGTGCGCTAATTCTTCTTATGCGATTGGCCGGCAGGTGCGGGTCGCGCTGGAGCATGATACTTTCGAAGGCACCACGCGCGGGTTGGAGAGCGATGGCGCGTTGCGAGTAGAAACGGCCGGCGGCAAGATCAGGTTAGTGCGCGCGGGTGATGTTACTGCGTTGCGCGCCACGAATGAGACGTGATGAGTAATGAGTGATGCGTGATGAGTCAACTGACACCGTCACTCGTATATTTATGTTGTTAGTAATCGACATCGGAAACACGAATACGTCGCTCGGCGTTTTTGACGGCGAGAGGCTTGCTGCTCACTGGCGTTTGACGACTGTGCGCGCGCGCACGGTTGATGAATGGGGTGTGCTGACGCGGAATCTGTTTGCCCTGGCCGAGCTGGACTTTAAAGTTATCGATGCGATCACCGTCGCTTCGGTGGTGCCGCCGTTGAACTTTACTCTCAAACGGATGGCGGAAGTTTATTTCACCCTGACGCCGTTGTTTATCGACCATACAGTCGACACCGGCCTGCGGATTTTGTACCAGCCGGCCTCAGACGTTGGCGCCGATCGGATCGTTGACGCCGTGGCGGCAATTCACAAATATGGTGCGCCGTGCATCGTGGTGGATTTCGGCACGGCGACGACGTTCGACGCCATCAACTCGGAAGGTGAATATCTCGGTGGCGTGATAGCACCCGGAATAACCATTTCGGCAGACGCCTTGTTTGAGCGAGCGGCAAAACTGCCCCGAGTCGAGATCAAACGTCCGCAAAAGACTATCGGATCGGCTACGGTCGAAGCCATGCAGTCAGGCCTCTATCATGGCTATGTTGGTTTGGTCGATGGCATTCTGCGGAAGATGATCGACGAACTTGGCGGGACCGTGCACGTAATTGCCACCGGTGGCCTCGCTCCTTTGATCGCAATCGGATCCGAGTTCATTGAACAGGTGGACGAGACACTAACGTTGGAAGGACTGCGGCTGATCTACGAACGGACGAAGTAGTGGCACAGACTTCAGTCTGTGACTGCTAATGTTGAAATCACAGACTGAAGTCTGTGCCACTAAGATTGAACTACTTTTCCTACTTCTCAGAAATCGAAGACACCTTCATTCGCCGGCGCGGCAAACATCTCATGCTCAGTCCCATCGACTGGGCTTTGATTGAGGCCTGGAAAGAGCGAGGAGTACCGCTGCACGTGGTTGTGCGAGCCATCGAACACGCCTTTGATTCGCACGAGTCAAAGAAACAAAAGCGAACTGTCAAAACGCTTCTCTATTGCCAGGAAGAAGTCGAAGCGCAGTACGCCGAGTGGCTTGAGTCGCGTGTCGGCGGCCATGAAGAGCAAGGTCCGGAACGCAAACAGGCAGAGGAAAGCAAGTCACCTTTTCCTCGTGATGCGGTTCTGGCACATCTTGGTCGTTCGCTCGACACTCTTGGCCGGCTCTTTGAAGGCCACCGTCGAACTAACGCCGATGAATTGAGCGAGGCTTTGGGACGCGCGGTTACTTTGCTGTCTGAGATCAAAGACGATTATGCGTCCGCTGCACACCCGGACGCTCGCAAGTTGGAAGATTCTTTGACCGGAATCGAGCGTCTGCTGGACGATGCGATTCGCGGGGCCGCGTCAGACCGCGAGCTGGAGTCGGCCAATGCCGAGATTGATTCACAAATGAAACCTTACAAACGTCACATGGACAAAGCCGCATTTGAGCAAACCCGCGAGAACCTGCTGCGCAAACGCCTGCGCGACCATTTTGAAGTGCCGCGGCTCAGCCTGTTCTTTCTTTGATCTGTTAAGATGTCCGACAAACTTCACAGTTTGTCGCCGGAGCCTGACGTCAGTACCACCTGCGTGAGCGGGTGGATCAAACACTCAATAACTGAGTTAGCTCTTCGGCCCACCCGCTAACGCAGGTGGTACTGACTCGATCACGAAGTAAATCGACAAACTGAAGGTTATCGGACATGGAAGTAACAATTGAACGAATTCTGCCGGGCGGATTTGGATTGGCCCATGCTGACGGCCGCACGATCATGGTGGCGCTGGCCGCACCGGGCGATCGCACGCGCGTTCGGGTGGATCGTGTGAAAGGGAATGTTTCGTTCGCTTCGATCGAGGAAATAATCACTCCCTCACCATCTCGGGTCGAGCCGCCCTGTCCTTACTTTGGCCGTTGTGGTGGTTGTGATTTTCAGCAAATGAATTACCAGGCGCAACTCGATGCAAAGGCGGAAATCATCAGGGATTGTCTCCGTCGGCTGGCTCGCATCAAAGACATTCCTGACTTTCAAATCACGCCGGCCCCAAACCCCTGGCACTATCGTTCAAGAGCACAATGGCAACACGACGCCGTTAGACAAAAACTGGGTTACTTCGAAAGTGGCTCGCGAAACGTTTGTGATGTCGCGGAGTGCGCAGTCCTGACTCCGCAATTACAGAGCACGCTGGAGAGTTTGCGAGCGAAGATGACCGGCGGGTCGCTGCCGGAGACGCGCGATTTTCGCGCGGTAGTGGGTGATGAAGGGGTATCGATCTCGCCGCCGGTTCAGGACATTGGCCAGACTTTGATCGAGAGCTCAGATTCATTGGCCGAGACCGAAGGCGTGCGTGACATCACCCGAACAATTCACGGCGAAGCCTATCGGTTGAACGCCGAGAGCTTCTTCCAGGCGAACGATGATTTGTTGCCGAGAATGATAGACGCCGCGATCGGTGACGCTAAAGGCAAGACAGCTCTGGAACTGTACTGTGGCGTAGGACTGTTCACGCTTCCGTTAGCACGACGATTCTCTCACGTGATCGGCGTCGAATCTGATCCCGCGGCGGCGAAGTTCGCGCGTGATAGCTTGGCCGGCGCCGGTTTGACGAACTCTGAAATCGCCACTCGTGACGTCGGTGTCTGGCTCGAGGATGTAAGGCGGGATGACTTATCAAGACTATCTGAAGCTTCGTCCACAGCTCTCCATGATCAAATCGATTTAATTCTGCTCGACCCGCCTCGCACCGGTGCTGAGTCGCGCGTCATTGCCGGCGTCCTGGGCCTAAGGCCCAAGAGGATCTCTTACGTCTCCTGCGACCCGGCGACCCTCGCGCGTGATCTGAAAAAACTGATCGCTGATGGCTATCATCTCGCTTCAATCTCTACCTTTGATATGTTTCCCCAGACGCATCATGTCGAGACCGTAGTCCATCTCGTCGTGGCTTAGACGGCTGAGCCGAATCCGTTCCCACGATTGTCACAACGGCGCCTTAGACTAATTGGTGCGCGCGGTTGTGCCTGCCAAAACGATTGCAACGGTGCCCGCTTGACGCAGTGGTCACAATAGATGCGTGGTGGCTCATGCAGATCAAATCAAGGATCGGCCAAGGATCGGCGCTGTCCCAAAGGCTCCTTTCGCTCCGAGCCCGCTTCTCACTTTGGCGGTTACGACTTCTGCGGGCATTGCGCTGGCGTACTACTTTCCGTCTCAGTCGAAGTCGTTATTCATCATCGCCTTTGTTGCAGGCATCACTCTTACTCTTTGCGCGATCACGTTTCTTAACAAGAGCAAGACGACGCTTGTAGCCGGCTTCCTGGTCGGAGCGTTCCTCTGCTCTGGCGTGGTTCTCACATTTATCCAGAGTCGCCCTGCCGTTTCCAACCGCATCGCGCGACTGTACAGCGAGGGTCTCTTCACGTATGGCGATCCGGTTGAGTTAACTGGCGTTCTCTCTGGTCAGCCGGAACCGGCGCTGGACAGTTTCTATCTCACTCTGCAAGTTGAAAGGATCAGCTTCAAAGGAACTGAGCGCGATGCGAGCGGGACGGTCCTGCTTATGGCGCACGTGCGTGAAGAACAAGTGCGCAAAGAGTATGACGCGTTGGAGCTGCGTCATGGAGCCCGAGTGCGGGTGGTGACGACACTCGATCGCGAAGAGAATTTTCGCAACCCGGGCGTCTTGCCGTTGACTGAATACCTCGAGCGGAAAGGCTTTGACGCCACGGGCGTGGTGAAGAGCCCACTGCTTATCGAACGGCTGGATGATGCGCGGGTTTTCGTGCCTTTGGCGTGGCTCTACGAATGGCGCGACCGTCTGGAAAAAGAGTTTGCGGCGAAATTCTCACCTGAGACCGCGGGCGTTCTCGAAGCCGCTTTGCTCGGCAATCGGTACAACATCTCGCGGGGCGCGGCGGAACGTTTTCGCGCGGGCGGAACGTTTCATGTGCTAGTCATCAGTGGACTCCAAATCGCTTTTATTGGCGGGTTGGTAATCCTCATAACTCGCCGGTTGACCAGGCGAAAACTTTTACAGTTTGTACTTGCCACCGCCTTTATGTGGGCATATACGATTGCAGTGGGTGCTGATCCTTCCGTCACGCGATCTGCGCTGATGTTCACGCTGATCGTATTAGCGCCCATCGCCTGGCGGCGCGCCAACTCGCTGAATGTGATCGGCGGGGCAGCGCTGGCGCTGCTGGTTTGGCAGCCAGAGAATCTTTTCGATCCATCGTTTCAGTTGACGTTTCTCTCCGTGCTGTCAATCGTTTCACTCGCCGTTCCACTCATGCAGAGAATGCACCGCGTTGGTTCATGGAGACCGACGCGCGAGACGCCTTACCCACCGGCATGCTCGCATTGGTTCCGGGTCCTCTCTGAATCCCTGTTTTGGAGTGAGAGAAAGTGGCGAGCCGAAATCGCGGCCTCGAGTATTAGTTACCGGCTTTTTAAGACGCCGAGCGCGGCGCGGCTCGAGCGGTGGCATCTACAGAGACTGTTTCGCTTTTCGTTTGCCGCGGTCGTGGTTTCATGCAGCGTGCAAATTGGATTGCTGCCGCTGATGGTGATTTACTTTCATCGCCTCTCAATCGCCTCGCTCGCGCTTAATATCTTTGTCGGCATCTTGATGGCGGCCCTGGCATTCGTGGCTCTGACTGCCTTAGCGGTTTCACACTTGAGTGCATGGGTTGCTGCTCCGTTAATTATTCTGGCGGAGAAGATTAATTGGATGATGATTCATCTGGTTGATCCTTTCAACCGCCTTAGCGTCGCTTCAATACGGCTACCGCATTACGCTGGTTGGGCGGCCGGCATATACGTTCTTTATTACCTGCTGCTCGTTTTCCTTCTTTTCGCATTGGTGCGTTGGAACCCTCTGCGCCCGGTCTTTACCAGTGGGGCGAGAGTGTTTCCCGCAAAGACGCTACGCATCGCCGGGCCGGCGTTTGCAGGACTGCTGTTTGTGATCATCCTGCATCCTTTCAGTGCCGGGCGACCCGATGGGAAACTTCATGTTGATTTCCTCGATGTAGGTCAGGGCGATTCGGCGCTGCTGACGATGCCCGATGGGACGACTCTGTTGGTGGACGGTGGTGGGCGTCCCAATATTAATCAAACCAGACGTGAGGCCGGTGATGGCGAAGATGAAGAAGGTTTTGAGCGCGACACTCGCAGCATCGGTGAGGGCGTGGTGTCACAGTATCTCTGGTCACGCGGATTGGATCGAGTCGATTACATTCTGGCTACTCACGCTGATGCCGATCATATCGATGGCCTTAACGACGTGGCGCGCAACTTCAAGGTTCGCGGCGCCATCGTCGCGCGCACGCCGGCGGACGATGTCGAGTTCGTGCGCTTTGCCGCGACGATGAAGGAAGCTGGCGTGCCGGTTGATAAGATTGGCGCGGGTGACTTGCTTCGTTTTGGCGACGTCTCGGCGCAGGTGCTTTGGCCTCCCCCGACCCTGCATGAAAACGCGCCTTCGCGGAACAATGATTCGATAATGTTGCTGGTTCGCTATGGTGAAAAGACTCTTTTGCTAACCGGAGATATTGAGAAGCAAGGAGAGACGGCGGTGCTGCAAGAGGGAATCGACATCAAAAGCGACTTAGTGAAGGTTGCACATCATGGCAGCAAGACTTCTTCTATCGAGGTTTTCGTTGCAGCCACTCGTCCGTCAATGGCAATTATCTCGGTTGGCCGGACCTCGATGTTTGGTCACCCGAACAAGGATGTGGTGGAGCGCTGGCGGGCGAGTGGCGCGGAAGTCATGACCACGGGGCAGCGGGGAACGATTTCGGTTGTGACGGATGGTCGTGCTTTGAGTGTAAGCACGTTTGTTAGGTAGCGCACATTTGCTCAAACATCTATCCTGTGGCAATCTGATCACACTCGGAGCCAACGATGTCCGCTAAGATAGAAATACTTGAAGCAGAGGCGATGCAACTATCGCCGGGCGAACGAGCGAGACTGATTGAAAGACTCATCAGTAGCCTCGACGTCGATCCGGCGGTTGAAGAGGCCTGGGCCGCTGAGGTCGAACGTCGCAACGAGGAAATCGAGAGCGGCGCGGTATCCTTGCTTCCCGGTCCCGAAACCTTAGCGAAGCTGAAGGCAGAATTTCAATGAGATATTGGCTGCATCCAGGGGCCGAGACGGACCTTCGCGATGCCGCCAAGTTCTATCGAGAACGCGCGGACAAAAACCTCTCACAATCCTTGCTTGCCGAGTTCGAAAGGTCGGTAGACGTTCTCTTACAACACCCAGTTCTCGGTGCGCTCTGGCGTAACGAGAAGCGTCGACTCATAATGAAGCGCTTTCCGTACTCCCTAATCTACACAGTTGTTGGCGAACAGATCCGAATTCTTGCGGTTGCTCACAATAGTAGACACCCTGACTATTGGCGCAATCGAAGATAAGGTTTCAGTTGCGCCGGTCGCTTGATGCTCGACACTCAAGGATCATAAGAAATCCGGATCAGCCGGCGTGTAGAGGTCGATGGTTGAACTGCCAAGCTTGTAAGTCTTCAGCACACCGAGTGGTGGCGCGTAGATGTGAATGGTGATCAGATCCTGGCCGCTGACATCAGGATTGCCGATTTGATGAATGTCCGGAAGTTCTGAACCGGTAAGACCGCCGCCACGCAGCTCACGGTGGGCTTTGTAGCCCAGCCCCTCCTCAGCGTCATAGTTGAAAGTCGTTTCCCACAGGATGCCTTCATGCACGAACACCGCGCCGTGCGATCCGTTGTGATCGTGAATCGGCGTGCGCTGCCCAGGCTTCCAGCAAAGCACCAGCATCTCGACAAATTCGTTCCGCATCACGCGATGGCGGCAATAGTTGCCGGCTTTGAAACCCAGGTAAGGCAATAACTCGTCCGGGAAAATCGTGGTGCGGGCGATCAGTTCACTAATTTCCGGAAGGGAAGGAACGTATTGTCGCGCCAGCAAGGCTTCCGTTAGATCTTTAAAGGAAAAACTACAGGCAGGTTCTGAAGTCGTCTCGTTTGGGTGCTGGAGTTGAGCGGCCAATTTGATCTCCCATGAAGAGTTAGTCTTACGGTTTATATTCCCCCGAAACGTTTGAGTCAAGACGAGTGACCGGTCAGCTTGAACTTTTCTGATTATTTCGCGTTTCTGCTTTGATTTCCGACGCCCTGCGGTTTGTTTCCACGTCCCGGAATGGAAGCTTTCACGCCCGGGATGGAGACTTTCACGCTTGGGATGGAGGTTTGCACGCTTGGGATGGAGGTTTGCACGTCTGGGATGGAGACTTTCACGCCTGGGATGGAGGTTTGCACGCCCGGGATGGAGACTTTCACGCTTGGGATGGAGGTTTGCACGCTTGGGACGGAGGTTTGCACGCTTGGGATGGAGGTTTGCACGCCCGGTATGGAGACTTTCACGCCCGGGATGGAGGTTTTCATGTCCGGGATGGAGGTTTTCACGCCCGGGGTTGAGACTTTCACGCCCGGGGTTGAGACTTTCGCACCGGATAGAACGGTTTGTGACGGCTGGAAGCTATCTAAGGGATTGCCAGCAGAATTCTCACGTCGCGTACGTTGGTTCCGGTTGCGCCAGTGGTGACCGCATCGCCGAGCGCAACAAAGAATGAATAAGCATCGCTGCGATCGATGAAGGCTGACGGGTCAAGGCCAATCGCTTCGGCGCGTTCGCGGGTAGTGCTGTCGACGATCGCGCCGGCCGCGGGACTATTGCCGTCGATCCCGTCAGTTCCCGCGCAAAGCGCAATGAAGTGCGCGTAGCCCGATAAACTTTGATCGGTTGCCAGACGCAGGGCGGTCTCCAGGTTTCTTCCCCCAAAGCCATCGCCTCTCACCGGGCAAGTGAACTCGCCGCCGGAAATCAGACAGACGGCATTGCTCTGACTTAACTGCGCTGTTCTGGATTGATCGCGCAGCCCGTTAAGTCGACTGAGGAGTTGCCTGCATCCTTCTTCGATCGGTTGATCCGAGATGTCGCCGGCTATTTCCGTCGTAAAGCCTCGACTTCGGGCAGCTTCGGCGGCAGTTTCGAGAGCGCTTAGGTTATCAAGCAGAACGAAGTGCTTCTGCAATGACTTGATATCTCTTTCAGAAAAGCTTCGGTTGCTTTCGATTGCGCGAAGAACGGTTTCCGGTAATTGCGCTTGAAGATCATAGCGGTCGATCACCTCCAGCGCGTTCGGTGCGTCATCCGGCGGGATAAGCGTTGGCCCCGAAGCTACGTTCCTCTCTTCGCCTTTGGGGACATCCGAGACAATCAGGGTGATTTGATCGCAATCCGGCGCGCGCATCGCCAAACGCCCGCCTTTGATCGCTGAGAAGGCGCGGCGGACGGCATTGATCTCGCTGATAGACGCGCCACAATTAACCAAAGCCTGGTTCGCACTTCGTAAATCCGCCAGCGTAATGTCCTCGGTAATCGGCCATTCTAGCATCGCCGATCCGCCTCCGGAAACGAGGAAGATGACCAGGGCGCGCTCTTCATTCGCGCGCTGCAACAGTTCGAACGCTTCAGTAGCAGCCAACAAGCTGGCCCGGTTTGGCAGAGGATGGCCACCCTCTGCCCAGCGCCAGCGAGTAATGAGTTTCCATTCTGCGATTTCTCGTGACCCAGGCAGTGGAGGACCGCTCATAAGACCGGCCGTAAACGAATCGCCGAGCACTTGCTCAAGCGCGTGCGCCATTGGGAAGGCCGCCTTGCCACTTGCAACTGAGTAGATGCTCCGATTTTCGATAGCGATCGTCGTATCACCAATGTTCAACTGCGATCCATCCAGGCGAACTTCGTGGCGGACGGCCACGCCCGCATCAACAACGTGCAGTGTCTCGTCGAAAATTTCACGCGCGGCTAGGCGGAGTTGAGTGAGATTAGGCATAGGTTCTTTTTTTTTGGAGTGCGCCGACTAGTCGGCGCTTTCGAAAGCGGCAACGCGTTGCCGCACTCCAAATTATGTTCACTGAACAGTCACCAAATCTCGCAGCGCCCGAAATCTTCGGTCGCTGATTCCGCGCACAATGATCAGATGTTCGGTGCGGCGAAAAGGGCCGAACCTTTCGCGGTGTTCGATGATGCGCTCAGCCAGGCCCTTTCCGATTCCGGGCAGCGTTTCCAATTCGTTTGCCGAGGCAGTATTGATGTTGATTAGTTGATTGGTGTTCCGAAGCGAAGGCGGTTGCTGATCGTTCGCCTGTTTCTGAGTTGTTTGATTCGCTTGCCCGATAACATTGCTGGATGAAAGTATGACGCGCGATCGTTTCACGCAGCCAGGCAACGCGAGCACAAGCAAGAGCAGCACGAGCACACATGGAATTGGCCGAAAGTTCGAAAACAAGGACGGTGGTCGTGTCATTCGTTGAACTGCGTGCTTCTATGTATCGATTCGGTTGTAACGCTCCGTAGGAGCGAGATGTTTATAGTTCCAATCGCCGAACCAAATCAATAGCTCCGCAGGAGCGAAACGAGCAGGGAGGCGAACAACCCTATGTTTCGCTCCTACGGAGCTAAATACCGTCAAGGCAACCGGTGGCTATAAACATTTCGTTCCTACGGGACTAAGGGAAAGACTTTCGAAAAGTCTTCGTTCCCTTCAACTCTCTGTTTCATACATGCAAGTGACTGATCGAAAAGGGAATCAGGCAACGCCGCTGGCGAGTGCAATTTGCTGGAAGTGTTACAAGACAAAAAGTTGTGAAGGGCTGCGAGGCGATCTCCACAAAGTTTTCCACAGATTGTGTGGAAAGGGATGCCCAAGCGTTCACGTTTGAGGGTTAAACATTCGGTTCCCATATCTCGCGCAGGTCGAGGACAAAGCCCGGCAGTTCAGGATCGGCCGCGATCTCGACAACGTCTGTAAGGATGACAACGGCCTGACGTGGACGATAGACATGAATCTGACGCACTTCAGGATCGATCAACCACCCCAACTGTGCGCCGTTCTCAATGTATTCGTCCATCTTTGCCTGCGGCACTCCGAGCGTATCCGTCGGCGATAGAAGTTCGATTACAAAATCCGGGCAGAGCGGTAGAAACTTTTCTTTTTGCTCAGCAGTAAGAGTTGCCAGACGCGAGCGCGGAATCCACGAGGCGTCTGGAGACCGATCGGCGCCGTTTGGTAGTTTGAATCCGGTTGAGGAATCGAAAACCGCGCCTGTCCCATCGCGCTTGGCCCAATTGTAAAGCTGTCCAGTGATCGAACTGTTACGAATCCCAGTTTCTGCACCTGTGGGAGCCATGATGATGATATCTCCTTGTGAGGTGCGTTCGAAACGAAGATCCCGATTAAGCTGGCAAAGCGCAAAGAATTCGTCGTCCGTCAATTCGATGGCCGGATGGAGACGTAGAGTCACATAGGCTTGGCTGACTTGCGGTTCGGTTAAGACTTGACTCATTGAGGACCTCATATGGGATCGGGGAGAATCTTACCTTCACTTGGCGTTTACGTCCATTCGTATGCGTTCGACTTCCAACTCATTGCGAGGCTTCCTGCTCGTCCCACTCCTGCACCAACTCAAACGACTTGGGCAGCACGGGACGCGGGCGGGCGCCGTCAGCTTTGCCAATCAGGCCTTCGCGTTCCATTTGATCGAGGACGGCGGCGGCGCGGCCGTAGCCGATGCGCAGGCGGCGTTGCAGGACAGAGGTCGACGCCCGCTTCATGTCGACACAGATCCGCAGGGCCTCTTCGAATAGTTCGTCACGCTCACCGCCGGAGTCTTCCAGTCCCATCGCTTCTTCGTCGGATTGCGTGATGGTTTCGTCGTAGTCCGGCTCCCATTGACCCTTAATGTGAGCAACGACTTTGTTGATTTCCGCCTCGTCGATGTAGGCGCCGTGCACGCGCAGCAGACGCGAAGAGCCCGGCGGCAGGAACAACATGTCGCCGCGGCCGAGCAGATGTTCGGCGCCGTTGGTATCGAGGATGGTGCGCGAATCGACCTTCGAGGACACGCGATAAGAAATGCGGGAAGGGAAGTTTGCCTTAATCAATCCGGTGATCACGTCGACCGATGGACGCTGCGTGGCGAGCACGAGGTGAATGCCGACGGCGCGGGCCATTTGCGCCAAACGCGTGATCGAGTCTTCTACTTCGTTACCCGAAGTCATCATTAGATCAGCGAGCTCATCGATGATGATCACGATATAGGGCATGCGGATCCACGGCTGGCCGTCTTCGCCAAAGTCCTTCACCGTGTTGCGGCGATCGCGCTCGGCGTTATAGCCGTCTATGTTGCGCACGCCCCACCCGGCCAGTTCCTTGTAACGCCGTTCCATCTCACCCACCGCCCAACGCAGCGCGCGTGACGCAGGTTTGGGGTCGACGATGATTGGTGTGGCCAGGTGCGGAATATCTTCGTAGAGACCAAGTTCGAGCCGCTTCGGATCGATCAGGATCACTTTCACTTCGTCGGGTCGCGCCCGGTACAGGATCGAAACCAGAAGCGAGTTAACGCCCACCGACTTACCTGAGCCGGTGGTGCCGGCGATCAGCAGGTGCGGCATTTTCGCCAGGTCGGATACGTAGTTCAATCCATCGATCGTCTTGCCCAGCGCAATGGTGAGTTTGGAAGTCGAC
Organism: Pyrinomonadaceae bacterium; assembly: GCA_035317005.1. Taxonomy (GTDB): domain Bacteria; phylum Acidobacteriota; class Blastocatellia; order Pyrinomonadales; family Pyrinomonadaceae; genus UBA11740. The sequence goes on from DATHHW010000175.1 coordinate 67,512, forward strand.
TCCTTGAAAGCCCGCGATTCGAGCACTTCGCGCAGGTAAATTGTCTCGCGCCTGGGGTTCGGCACTTCGATGCCGACGTGCGGTTTGCCCGGCATGCGATCGATGCGAATAGACTCGGCCTTTAAAGCCAGACAGAGATCGTCGACCAGGCCGGTGACGCGAGAGTACTTCACCCCCGGATCGGGCTTGAACTCATAAGTAGTCACGACCGGGCCGGGACAGATGTATTTGATTTGGCCGGTGACGTTGAACTCGCGGCATTTCTCCGCGAGCTTGGTCGCCATGTTCAGCAATTCATCGTCGGCCTGTTCGCGCCGCATCGGCCCTTCGTTCAAGAGATCTACCGACGGCAGTTGATAGTCGGAAGCGGCAGTCTTGGTCGAAAATCTGCGCTGGCCATCGAATGGCAGCGCGCCTGTGGCCGGGGCCTCGGTCCTGCGCTTGACCGCAGCCTCGCGCACCATTTCTTCGACCAGGGCAGATTCGGAAGCTTCCAGAGTCTTGCCGCGCGAAGGCAACGATAAGCGTTTCGCCGTGGCTGTCCCGGCGCCGGCGGCCGCCGACATCGTTTTCTGTCCGGTGGTGGTCTCGGCGCTAAAGGTAGCGAAGGCGGCTTCGATCTCAGCTCCATCGCCACTGCCAATCGTCGGCGCGCGGTTTTCATCGCTCACCATTTGAGTTCCCACGGCATCATGAATCCCCGCGCCACCCGCGGCTGCCGCTTCAGCCTTGGCCTGTCGTCGCATTTCGAGACGCTGTTGCCGGCGTTCAGCACGCGTTTGTCGCCAGGCGCGGAACTTTTCGGGTATCAAACGCAGTGCGTCGAAGCGACTGCCGACTGCCACCGCAAGGTTTTCGTAGAACGCGGCGAACGAGAAATTGGTGGCAAGCAGGACGCCGGTAGCCGCGATCGCCGCCAGCAGGATCGTCGCGCCGATGGTGTTGAGCCCGGCAACGAGTGCCCGGGCAGTGATCGCGCCCGCCAACCCACCGGCATTTACGCTGGCATCGAAAAACGGCCGAATGTTTGCCAGCGACAAAAGCGCTGACGACGAAAGCACGAGCACTACCAATCCAGCCACTCGCGAAACGGGAGCATTGATGCGACGCGAGCGGAAACGACGCCACGCGGCCGCCAGCAGCAGGAAGGGAAGTAGATACCCGGCCAGGCCTATGGCCTGAAACAAGCCCGCGGAGACGTTTGCGCCGACGGCGCCGATCCAATTGTGCGCGCCCGTCTCTCCGGCCGCGTTCCACGACGGATCGTTCGGATGATAGGAAGCGAGGCAAAGACCGAGCAGCAGCGCAAACGCAATCAAGGCGATTGCGACGATTTCGTTGAGGCGAGAATTTCCTGCCTGTGGCTGAATTTCAAGTTCGTTTGAGATAGTAGCCATAAAAATTGTCCGACAAACTTCAGTTTGTCGATCTACTTCGTAATAAGGTCAGTACCACCTGCGTGAGCGGGTGGGCCGAACAGTTAACCCACTTATTGAGTGTTTGATCCACCCGCTCACGCAGGTGGTACTGACCTCATGCTCCGGCGGCTTTACGCCGCACGGCGCAGCAGCAAAAACTCCTTAATGAAATCATCCAGATCGCCGTTGAGTACTGAGTCGACGTCGCCGCGCTCCAATTTGGTGCGCGCATCTTTCACCAGACGGTAAGGTGCGAGCACGTAGTTGCGAATCTGCGAGCCAAAGCTAATCTCCTGCTTGTTGGCTTCCAACTCTTTTGTTTCGGCGCGACGTTTTTCCAGTTCCATCTCGTACAAGCGCGAACGCAGGACCTGCATCGCCACGGCCCGGTTCTGATGTTGCGAGCGTTGGTTTTGGCATTGCACGACTATTCCGCTGGGCATGTGCGTGATGCGCACCGCGGAATCGGTCGTGTTGATGTGCTGCCCGCCCGCGCCGGTCGCGCGATAGGTGTCGACGCGCAAATCCTTTTCGTTGATCTCGACTTCGATGTCTTCGTCGATCTCAGGATAGACGAACAGAGAAGCGAAAGACGTATGACGCCGGGCGGCTTGATCGAACGGCGAGATGCGCACCAGCCGGTGCACGCCGGCTTCCGCTGCCAGCAGGCCGTATGCATATTCACCTTCGACTTTGAACGTCACGCCTTTGATGCCGGCCTCTTCGCCTGGCTGATAGTCGATAATCTCAGTTTTGAATTCGCGGCGCTCAGCCCACTTCAGATACATGCGCAAAAGCATCTCGGCCCAGTCCTGCGATTCCGTTCCACCCGCGCCGGGATGAATCGTGCAGATAGCGTTGCGCGCATCATTCTCGCCGGCCAGCAGCGTCTCGGTCTCAGCTTGCAGGATTTCGTGTTCCAGTCGCTCGAGCAACTGTCGCAACTCGGTCAGCGAGCTTTCATCTTCTTCAGCGAATTCAAAGAGCACGGCAGCGTCGGAAACCTCTGTCTCGAATTTCTCCTGCCGCTCGATGATGCGTTGTAGACGGCTTCGTTGCTGCAAGAGTTTCTGCGCAGCCTCCTGGTTCGACCAGAAATCGGGCGCGGAGGCCTGGACTTCGATCTTGTCTAATTCGGCCCCCTTTTCCGGGACATCAAAGAAACCTCCCGAGTTGTTCGACGCGCTTCCGCAAATCCTCGTAGGTGGTTTTCAAATCCTGAATTGATAAGGTCGCAATCATTCTTTTACCTCTTCTGTTAATCGATGCTGTGTCAGAAGCGCGACCATAAGGGAGGGCTCCTATCGAAACAGGCCCTCCCTGACGCTCGGGCTTCTGACACTAACCTTTCATCCGGGCGCGTCTGGTCCGGAAGGTGGCCGAAACAAGTCCCAGACTAATCAAAGCGCACGCATAAACAAAGGTATCGCCATGTCGCGTGTAGAAGGTTTTGTTTTCCTTCCGACTGCCAACGAACCAGGCACGAACCATCGGTTGGGAAGCCGGGGTGGAATCCGAGATTCGCCCGTTGGATTCTATGTCGGCGCTAATGCCGTTGTTCGTCACTCGCAGCAAATCCCGATCATTCTCTACTGCTCGAAAGATCGCGTTCGACAAATGCTGTCGCATAACCGGCGTCGGTCCCAGGTAGCCATCGTTGGAGATATTGATCAGGACATTCGCTCCTTCATTTGCGTAGCGGCGTGCGATCGCGGGATGCGCGGCTTCAATGCAAATAAAAACCCCGACGCGAAAAGCGCCGAGGGGCATCAGCGTGTATGAACTGCCGGGCGTAAAATCGCCGACGATCCCGCGTACCGAACTCGCGCCCGGTAGCCAATGGGGCAGCGGCACGTACTCGCCAAAAGGCATCAGGCGGATTTTATCATACTGCGCCACGATCCGACCCTCTTCATTTACCATCACGGCGGAATTAAGTTCGCCACCATCCGCGGCTGGTTCGAGAGAGTTGAGCAAGACCGAAGTGTGATTGCTGCGCGCAAAGTTCGCAACCACGTCTCGCAAGTGCGGATCGCGCGAGTAACTGAAGTTCATCGGAGACTCAGGCCAGATGACCAAGCCAACCGAAGAGTCGCGAGGCAGGTTACGCAAACCCTGCGCGCTTTGCTCAAGATGCCGATTCAAGAGCTGCTCCATTGAGCCTGAGCCGTCCAACGGAACGTTGGGTTGAACGGCGACTACCATGGGCGCATGCGCGATGGGACCTGCTTCGCGATTTCGAGTTCCCTCAAACGCGCCGACGATAACCAAAAGGACGAACACGATGAGCGAAAGCGAAAGAGCTAGTCCTTTCCTCTTACGTTGCAAGACGGCCAACGCCAGCGCCACGTTCGCGGTCACGATCAGGAAACTCACGGCATAGACCCCACCCCATCGCGCTGACTGAATCAGCCAAGGGTGAAACGCCTGTGAATAACCGAGCGCGTTCCACAGTTGATCGGTCACCGCGTAGCGGGCCCCTTCACACGAAACCCATAAGAGCGGCGCTGCTAAGATTGCTCCAAGACCAAAACGATCGACTAGTCGAGACAGAAGTAGGGTGAAGAGGGCTGGGAACACTGCGACCAGCGCAATTGGTGCCAGTAGAAGCGGATAGGCCGCCCAGGCAGAAATTTGCGCGTAGTGGATCATCGGATAGGTGAGCCACCAGCATGTTCCATAAAAGAAGATTGCGCCCCACAACCAGCCCAGAAGCAAGGCGCGGCCAGCGGGCAAAGGCCGGCCTGCGACCAGGAGAAAGGGAACCAACCCGACCCACGCGAACGGCCACAATTCAAAATCCGGAAATGAAAGGATTAGCAGAAGCGCTGAAGCAATCACCAAAGAAACTTCGGCAAGCGTAGGAACACAGGCGCGAGCAGCCGCCACTGAATAATTACGTTTGGGCGCCGCAACGGCGACCGCGTCGTGCATGGACGGAGTTTAGCAGATGAAGCCGTTGGAACTCAGTCTTTGTCAGGTATCAATGCCACCTGCCGGGATTTCTGGAAGACCTTCTTCCGGCTCGAAAAATAAATTCAGAAATTTCCCGGAAGCCAGAAAAAGTAAGCTCGCAATACCTCAAAATCACGGTCAAACGACAAAAACCGTCACAGTCAAAGTGACAAAATACGTCGTTCTGACTGCCCCCTTGACTAGGATGATTGACCGTAATCGGTCGCGGCGATGCTAGTCTGACCGACGGGCAACGTGAATGATTACCTTGGGAAAAGCTTTCAGAGTTGAAGAGCGAAATTAATGAGCCCTAAATGCGGGAGAACCCGGTCATTGCTGACCGGGTTCCAATTCGGGGGGATTAAACTGAAGGGTTGCTCGGCGGGCGGCTGGCGCAGCGGCATGCAGCGCTCAGAGAAGTGATGGCGGCGGGGGCACGTTTGTTTGCGTGCTAGCCGTCCCTAT
>DATHHW010000176.1:0-2835 GCA_035317005.1 Pyrinomonadaceae bacterium
CCGCGTCCGCCGATCGGACACCGGTGGCCGAGCCATTTTGGGATGAAACGACACGTCGGTAATAACTGTCGCGCTGGATCGGTTCGCGGCCGGCTTCACGGATGGCGTGCTCGAGCGCGGCCACGGTTTGTTGCTGAGGGGTGGTCGCGCCAGCCATGTGGAAAATCTTTTCCTCCAGAATTGTGCCGTGTAAATCGTCCACGCCATAGCTGAGAGAGACCTGCGCCAGCGGCAGGCCAGTGCTCACCCAATACGCCGTAAGGTGATCGATATTATCGAGGTAAATACGGCTGACGGCGAGATTGCGAAGTTGTTCGATGGCTGAGGCAGCCTTGATGTGGGCCAGAATCGTGGTCTGCGGTTCGAAGGCGAATGGAACAAAACCGGTAAACCCGCTAGTCTCATCCTGCAGCCGGCGTAACTGACTCAAATGATCCACCCGATGCGCAAGGGTCTCGATGTGACCGTAAAGCATCGTGCAGGTGCTCCGCCCACCCAGTTCGTGCCAAGTGCGATGAACGTCCAGCCATTCGGCAGCGGTTTCTTTTCCCCGACAAATGCTATCGCGCACCACGGGATCGAAAATTTCCGCACCGCCCCCGGTAATCGAACCGAGACCGTGCTCGCGCAAAAGCTCCAGCATTTCTCGAATCGGGAGGCGAAAGATGCGCTGAGCAAGGTGACGCACTTCGATAGCGGTGAAAGCCTTGATATGTAGGTCTGGATCGAGCGCGCGTAGCTCACGTAACAAGTCGAGATACCAGTCCTTTTTCAGCGTCGGATGCAGCCCGCCAACCATATGCACTTCAGTGATCCCGAGAGGAAGAGCTTCTTTAACGACGCGAATGATCTCCTCAATCGCATATTCAAAAGCGTGGGGATCGCGCTTCCTGGCAGCGAAGGCGCAGAACTGACACGAAAGAACGCAGATGTTGGAGTAATTGATATAACGGTTGTGAATGTAGCTGGCATAATTGCCGTTCTTTCGTTCGCGCACGAAATTGGCCATCATCCCCAGCGCATTGAGATCGCTGGATTGATATAAAGCCATCGCATCGGCGTCGCTGATGCGTTCCTGGCTTTCGATTTTTTCTGCAATGGGCCGAAGCGCATCTGGAATTAAGCGGTGATTCATTCGCAAATTGATACGCGTAAAGCGCAGCTAAATGATGCATGGTTCGAGAAATTGATGCAACCAAAACGACCGCGGACCCACTTCGACCCCGAAGTCTTTTCTGGGTTTAACGAATAAGCATGAGCGCGTTTCCGTCGTCCTTTTCTCATGTCGGAGCAACGGGCTGAGGATATTGACGATACTGCCTTGATGGCGGAAGTGGCACGCGGCGATACCGTCGCCTTTGAGCGCCTAATCGAGCGGCACCAGGCGTTGGTGATTGGGACGGTGGGGCGAATGCTGGGCAATAATTCGGAAGTGGAAGACGTGGCCCAGCAGGTTTTCATCCGAGTCTGGAAGGGCGCTCCCCGCTACCGGCCAACGGCGAAATTCACCACCTGGCTGCTCACGATCACACGCAATCTCGTTTTCAATGAAGCACGCCGCCGCAAACGTCATCCCGGCGACGCTCTCGACGTCCACGAGGGCGAGGAGGCGCTCGCTCTGACCGACCCGGCGCGACATGTGCCTGACCAAGAACTGCTCGAGGCCGAGCTGCGTGAGGCGATTGAAAAGGCAATTCGCGCTTTGCCTGAGAAGCAGCGAATGGCGGTGGTCCTGCGACGTTACGAAGGTAAGAGTTATGAGGAAATCGGGGAAGTCCTCGGACTTACGGTGGCAGCGGTAAAAAGCCTGTTATTTCGTGCACGGACCGAACTGAGGGCCGCGCTCAATCGTTACCTCGAAAAATAGGCAGCACGAGACGCAATAGCGATTTTCCCATCCAGCAATCCGCACAGTCTGTTGCACAGGAACACAGGCTGCCAGCCTGCGTGCCTAAACGGAAAGGGCGAACGCCGCGAAGCGTCCGCCCCCTCTCAACCCCACATTCCACTGAAACTCTAGAAATCGCGATCCTTGGCTGAACTCTTGAATCGCACCTCGGATTCTCCCGTTACCGGCGGCGGCGGTGTCCCTGGTTTCGGATAATCCGCAACCACTTGTCGGTGACCGGTCGGCACGAGGCGAACAGCGCCCTGGGCGTTGTTGCGCCAGCCATTGATATCGGAGTATTCCTCTCCGACATGGTGTAATCCACTGACCTGGTCCTCGAGGCCGGTGCCATACTTCGAATTGATAATGGTCGGAGTGACAAAGACCAGCAGGTTACGTTTGGTTCGGGCGTTCAGGTGTTCCTGAAAGAGATAACCAAGAACTGGGACGTCGCCGAGCAGCGGCACTTTGTTGCGCGCCTTGGCCACTTCATCCTGGATCAAACCGCCAATCGCCAGTGTATCGCCGCTTTGGATCAAAACGTTAGACTCCAAGGTGCGGGTATCGATGATTGGGCTGCTCACCGTTGCGCCGGCAAATACGAAGGTGGAATCCCCGACCTTGTTACTGATCTCCGGTTTCACCTTCATAGTGACAAAGTTATCCTTGTTGATGCTGGGGGTGACGATAAGGGTATTGCCAAACTTCTTATCCTGGAATCCACCGAAGACGGCGGTGGCAGTCTGTTCGTTGAAGTTTAATTGTGGAACAGGCTGGGCCCGGTTGATCTCGATCTTCGCCTGTAGATTATCGGCGGTTACGACTCGCGGGTTCGCGAGGAATTCCGCATCCGCATCCTCGTTAAGGAAGCGCAAAGTAGCGGACATTTGTGGCACGCTCAGGATGGCGAATTGCCCAAGAGCCAGCTGGCTGAAATTGCCCAAAAT
>DATHHW010000177.1:0-34475 GCA_035317005.1 Pyrinomonadaceae bacterium
AACAATTGCGGGCGAATCGAATGCAACAGTTGACTTCAAAGTCGTCGGTGTTCACCTTATTCGCGATTCAGGTTGCGATCGCGCTGGCGTGTAGTCATCCGCCGCCGGGGCGGGGGGCGGGGGAAGTTGAGAGTTCGCCGCAGTCACAAACCAGCTTCAAAGTTGAAACCGTTATTCCTAGTCTGGAAGTGGTGTGGTCGATTGTTTGGGCGCCGGATGGCCGGATGATCTTCACTGAACGGCCGGGACGCGTGCGCGTCTATGAAAATGGAAAGCTGCGGCCACAGCCTCTCTTCACCATTCCTGATGTCGAGCCGAGAGGTGAAAGCGGACTGATGAGTGTCGCGCTGCATCCGCAGTTTGCTGCCAATCACTGGCTCTATCTTTCTTATGCTTACAACACCGGTGGCCCACTTGTGCGCGTGGTGCGTTATCGAGAGACACCGGCCGGCCTTACTGATCGCAAAGTCATTATTGAAAACATTCCGGCGGCACAGTTTCATGCGGGATGCCGTCTGCGGTTTGGACCCGACGGCAAGCTTTACATCACGACGGGCGATGCCACGGACCGGCAACTGGCGCAGAAGTTGGATTCGATAGCCGGGAAGATTTTGCGTCTGAACGACGATGGCACGGTGCCGAGCGACAACCCCTTTGTCGGACAAACGAACGCGCGGCCGGAGATTTGGGCCTACGGCAGCAGGAACTCGCAGGGCATAGACTTTCAGCCCGGCTCAAATCTTTTGTGGGAGACTGAGCATGGACCAAGTGGATTCGACGGTCCGGGGGGCGGCGACGAAGTCAACATTATCGAACGGGGAAAGAATTATGGGTGGCCGGTGATTCATCATCGCGAGACGCACGCAGGCATGGAATCACCGATCCTGGAATACACACCGGCGTGCGCGCCCGCGAGCGGAATGTTCTATCGCGGATCGGTGTTTTCACAGTTCAAGGGCAACTTCTTCTTTGGCTGTTTGCGTGGTGAGCGAATCATCAGAGTTGTCGCTAACGGGCGGAACGTCGTCAGCCAGGAAAATTTGTTGGAAGGAAAGTATGGACGGATCAGGGACATCGCTGAAGGGCCGGATGGGTTGATCTACTTCTCGACCTCGAATCGTGATGGGCGTGGTCAACCGGCGTCGGATGATGATCGGATTTTGCGATTGACGCCGGTGAAGTGAAGCGCCCAAAAACATTTTCCATTTGTCATTTGACAGTTTTCATTTGTCATTCGTGACGACGTTGACTGTGACAGTGGAAGCGGCCGGCATTTGCCACGAATGAAAAATGGCTAATGACAAATGGAAAATGATCGGCGTTCTTTGCTAGCCTTGCTAGACTTTTTGGGCTAATACTGCGGACTTGCTCCAGCCTATCGCCTGGAACCTGGGGAAGCGGTAGTGGCTGACTACCTGAAAGTACCGATCGGTGGTTTCGGAAACTTCATGTGGCGGATGGGTCTTAAATCGGAACAGCATTTCGAGGAACGTCGTTACCGGCGTCGGGCGCATCGGCAAGTGAAGCAAATGCCCGCCGGGCGCAATCACCCTCGCCAGTTCACTCAGACCCTCGTCGAGCGGCACATACTCGAGAACCCCGCTCGTTAAGACCAAATCAAAAGCTTCATCGGCGAACGGCAAAGCCAGAACGTTGCCTTGCGCAAATCGCACTGGTTGGTTGCTGAGCGTCTTGTCGACGTACTTCTTCGCGGTGGCCATCGACGAAGCGGAAAGATCCAGGGCCGTTAGTTTGACGGGAACCCTCAGTGTCCTTAGCAAAGCCAGAGTCAGAGTCCCGGTGCCGCAGCCGGCGTCGAGAACGCTGGCGCCGGGAAATACCGGCAAAGGGTGAGCGTCGAAATATTGATCGAGCGAGCGTCCATAACCATTCAGCTTGAAGGTGAGGTCATAAAAACCTTCGATGCGATCATAGAACGAGCCCGCGCGAGCATGGTTCTTGGTTGCAGTTAGAACGTATTCGGCCATCTGATAATTGCTGATTGATTAGAATCTACGCGGTCATTGAAACCTAGTCGAGCCCACTCGTCAAGAAATAATTAACGTAAAACGTCGCGTCATTTTAGCCCGGCGACCCTCAATTACTCAAACGAGGACCTCGGCCTCTGCCGAAATAGTCAAAGAACTCAGCCAATCCGCGGATTCCGGCGCAAGAAAGGTCGATTTGCGACGTTCTGCCAGCGACAGCAGTTAGTCTCGCCAGGGAGGGGAAAATAAAACGATGCGGAAAAAGGTGTTGACGATAATTGGTTTGACGATGGCCTTCGTGGTTCTTACAGGTTTCGCGGTTCGATACGGTTCGCGCAGCGCACAGGCGACCAGCGGCGAAGCTAGCATGGTTGAGTTAGAGGCTTATCCCGAAACGGTGGCCGCTGAAAATGGATTCTCAATCGAGGTGCTGGTCGACGGCCGTCCATTGGCAGAGTACGCCGCCCGCGGCCGTCGTTACGTTGAAGCGCTGGAGAATGCCGAGTACGAGGTTCGGGTTCATAACCCGACCGGTTCGCGTGTAGCCGTCGCGCTTGCGGTTGACGGTTTGAACTCAATTGACGCGCGTCACACGAGTGCCTGGGACGCGCATAAGTGGGTGATCGAGCCCTATGGGACCATTCATGTGCGCGGCTGGCAAATGAGCGGAGAAAGCGCGCGGCGCTTTTACTTCACGACTGAGCGCGATTCTTACGCGGCCAAGCTGGGCCAGGCTCAGAACCTGGGTCTGATCACGGCAGTGTTCTTTCGCGAGCGGCGGCCGGTTACTTTCACGCAGGCGACCCCGCGGCCACCTTACACAGAAGATCGGGCGCGCGATGAGCGGACGGCGCCGGAACCGAAGACCATGGGAGAGCCTTCCGCTTCGAACCAGGGCGGTCGTGATGCGGCCAAGCAGCGCAGCCTGCCATCGTATCCGCCTCCGGACGATGAATCGGCAGCGACGGGCATTGGCCGTTCGGTAAGAAACGACGTGCAGTGGATCAAGATGGATCTGGATTCGCGACCCGCGGGTGAGATCACGATTCGCTATGAATACCGCGCGTCTCTAGTGCGTCTGGGAATTATTCCACGTGATTACCCGAGGCCGAATGTGCTGGATCGTCGCGAACGGGCCCAGGGGTTCGAGCCGAAGTATTGTCCACAGCCTTAGAGAGTGAGAATGGAACGCTTGGAAGCAGCGGGGGCAAGCCCGCCTTCCGGACCTAGAGCTTAATTAAATTGAGTCATTGATTCAGTGTTGAAGGCTTTCAAGGTTAGCGTCATCAGATCACTGAAGGAGTCTCTCAGGTTGGGAAGGCGGGCTTGCCCCCGCTGCTTCGCTACGGCTTTAGCGACGCTTAAGGTTTGAATCGTACAGTTGGCGATAGGCCCGGTAGTAGGCCATCACTTTGAACACGTAGTTCTTTGATTCAGTGAACCCGACCTCAGCGGCGAAGACGCCTTCGTCGTTTTGATTTGAGCGCCCGAGCCAGCGCGCCACGTTGTCTTCACCGCCGTTGTAGGAGGCAGCGATCGCTTCCGGCAGTCCGGCGAACATCCGCGATAGCTCGCTTAGATATTCACTCCCGACAGCGATATTTGTCGCGGGTTGATAAAGCGAGTCGTCAGTGACCTGATTAATGCCCGCGCGTTTCGCATATTTCTGGGCGGCGTCGATGGTGAGTTGCAAAAGGCCACGCGCCGCGGAAGGTGATTTCGCGTTGGGCTTGAAGGCGCTCTCCTGTTTCATGATTGCCAGGACCAGACGGGGATCGAGTCCGCGCTTCTTAGCTTCACTAACAATTTGAAAACGATACGGCGCGGGATAGTCGGCGGCAGCGTTGTTCAATGCAACCTGGACTGTCTGCGAGCGATCGGCAGCTTTCTGGCGTGCGAGCGAATCATTAATCGCTGCCAACCTGCTCGTGGCTAACCCTCCGTAATATGAACTGACGTTGTCGGGAATCATCAAATAGGTGCGCACGGCCTCCTGAGTTCGACCTGCGCGATCGAGTGAGTGGGCTTTTAGGTAAAGCACTTCGTCGATGTTTGTATTGCTGTCCTTCGGCAGAGGTTTTTGCAGTAGCTCGTCGGCTGTTTGGATGGCGTGGGGATAGTCAGCCAAAGCAATGTCCAGCCTGAGCCGCGCGAAGATGGCGTTGGTTTCTACTACATTTCCGGCGAATCTCTCTCTCGTGCGATTGATCCAGATGATCGCGTCCTGAGGGTGCCCGGATTCACGATAACCGTCGATTATATTCAAGTGAGCGGTGTCGATGCGCTCGCCGTTGGGATATTTTTCGAGGTACTCGGCATAACGCGCTGCAGCTTCGGCGCCGCGGCCCATTCGCAGAAGCGACGACGCGGCGAAATTCGAAGCTTCGCGGCCTTCTTTGGTTTGCGGATAAGTCTGCGCCAGCCGCTCGTAAGTCTGCCGTGCATCCTCATAACGTCGCTCGACATAATACGAGCGCGCCATGCCGTACAGCGCGGCGGGCACGTTAGGGTCGTTGGGGTAATTGTCGAGGACCGCTTGCCAGTGTTCTCGCGCCGGCACGAACGCGCGATTGGTCAGATAAATTCCCGCCCGGCGCATGTGTTCGGCAGCGGTAATCGTCGGCGCAAATTTTCCGTTGGCCGAGCGATCGGCGCGATCGCTGATACGGACAGCGTTCAGAGACGCATCAGTGGCGCCCTGCGAGTAAGCAAGCGAAACCAAGGCGAGGGCCAAGCCAAGCGCACTTGCCAGGGTTTGCGGGCGAGGGCGCCCGCGTTCCCAGTAACGGCCAAGTAGTTCTTGAAAGAATAAATGCGATTGCTCAGGCCGGCCCATTTTCTTCGTCCTCTTCCACGATTTCATAACTCGTAACAATTTCAGCACTGCCGCGTAGTGTCGCGGCCACGCTGCAATACTTTGTGTCTGAGAGTTCGATCGCCTGCGCGACTGCTGCTTCGGAAACGCCGTGCCCGCTCACGATATGTTTGACGTACAGCCGCGTGTAGCTTTTCGGAAATTCCTCACGGCGTTCTCCGCTTACTTCGATGCGATAGTCAGTGATGTGTTGCCGCTTCTTTTTCAGAATCGAAATCACGTCTACGCCGGTGCAACTCCCCAGTGCGATCAGCAGGAACTCCATCGGAGTCGCCGCGCTGGCCCGGGCCGAATCTGTTTCGATTGCCTGTGCGTGCCCGGATGGGGTTACGCCGACGAAAAAATCGTTGCCGGCGAAATGGATAGTAGCTTTCGTGTCTTTAGTTGCCATTCTGGTTTCAAGAGAAGAATAACATGGCCGTTTTCAGAATGGGATTGGCGCGATTGACGGTGGTGGTGGCAAGCAAAGCGCCAAAGGCGCGAAATGTAAAAGCCTGGGCCAACGGCCCAGGTTAGAAGTCGTTTAGGAAGGGCGAGCGCTGAAGGCGCGGAATGTGTTCGCTTGATGCATTCTCCCCGATGCCGATTCCGCCCCTTCAGGGCTCAACGAATTCATCTCGATCCTTCCAGGGGCGATGCCCCTGGCTATTACATTTCACGCTTTCAGCGTGAGGAGGTAGCGCGTTGTCGGATCTCTTTCAGCTTTCTCCTTACAAAGCTGCATCGACTTGAGGTTCTACCTTCTGCCAAAACATCGGGAAGAAGAATCCTACTCTCTTGCCGTCAGTTCCTTGCGCAGCTCTCGCGCAGTGTCTTCGCGAAGTTGTTGCTCGACGCGCTCGTTTTCCAACGCCAACGGCACATGCTTTCGTCCTTCATCAAGCCGCTGCAACATGTAATTTGTTTCGGCCCAGCTCGCGCCGCGACTGGCGGCAGCTTCGATCATCTGCAAGCGGGCTTCGGCCTCGGCTCGTCGCGCGGCGCCTTCCTGCTTGAGCGCATCCAGCCTCGTCCGGTCGCGAGCCAACTCTTCAATCAAAACCGCGGTATCAGGCGAGTTCAAATATCGCGCCCGGCTAATGCGCCTTTCAACCAGCAGCAAGTCCCGGCGCGCGCTCGACGTTAGTCGCGACGCATTCAGGCGCAAGGCCAGCGTTTCGCGATAGGCGTCGGCCAGCAAAGGCTGCTTTTTTTCCATTTCCTTCAGCGCGCGCCTTTCTCCACTCGTCAGTTCCGAAAGAAAATATCCAACTTCGTCGGCAGTAATACCATCAGAGGCAAGGTGGTCGCGAAGCTTCCGCGCCCAACTGCGTCTAAGGAACACGATGACGAACGTGATTAGGATCGCCGCGATCAGGGCAAATGGGATCGAGGTAAGCGCCAGAACCAGGTAAACGGTGGCTGCCCCGGTTAACAAATAGGCAAGCAGAAAGGCCGCCGGCGGGCCGACGGTCACGGCAAATAGAGCAACCCAAGGCGCCATTTGCCAAAGGCGCGCCGCCTTTTTTTCGCGGACCGTAAGTTTGCCTGATTGATCGCTCTCGTTCATAAAAGGGCCGATGCTCTGTCCGGCCAGGGGTGGTGTCTTAATTACCGGCGTTTAGAGTACCCACTTCAGTTGGGTTCTTTCTTGCTTTACAAAGACCCGACTAAAGTCGGTACTCTGAACACCGTTCACCAAAGTACAGGGGAATCATACTAGGGTGCCGAACCACAGGCCAGTTCACGGATACGAACGGCGCGCTTTCCCGCCTGCCACCTTTGTAATATGATTGGCCCAGTAGTATTAGAGAACCACGATGATCAAAAGCGGAAAAGCTAAAGCTATTCTGATCGCCACGGTATTTACTCTTCTATTCACCGGGCAAATGGTTTACGGGCAGGGTGGCAAAAGCGACGGGCGCAAGGGTGGAGGAGCAAGGCCGGTCACGGTTCCGGTGACGATTCGAGTTCGCGAGCCGAGACGTGAATTCGAAATGCGATTCGTGGACTATATTCTCAAAGAAGACGGTGAGCTCCAGACTATCCTTTCGGACCGCAAGCCGGCAGAAAATCCGATTACGCTGGCGGTCCTGGTGCAGGACGACCTGGTTACCTCGATCTCTACCGAGGCAAAAGGGATTGCGAACTTCGTGCGACACCTGCCACCCGGCTCGCGCGTCATGGTCGGCTATATTCGGACCGGCAGTCTCGACGTGCGGCGTAAGTTCACTTCCGATCTTGAGAAGGCGGCCGCGGGCGTGCGTCCGCCGCTGGGATTAGCCAGCGCCAGTCCTTTCAATCCATTCGTCGAGGTTATTGAGGCGCTGCGGCGCTTTGATTCGCAACCGTTAGGACGCCGGGCGATAGTTGTCGTTTCTGACGGGTCGGATACTTCGCGGGGAGTCGATAGTTCGTCGCCCGCACAGAGCCTGGATTTGCAGAGAGCAATCAATGAAGCGCAACGCCGCAGTGTCGCCATCTATTCGATTTATGCGCCGTCAGCCGGGACGGAGGGAGGTCTGTTGGGCCTCAACGGACAAAGTTGCCTGGAAAGACTTTCGAAAGAAACAGGCGGGGTCGCTTTCTTTGAGGGCTCCGGAGCGCCGGTAAGCTTTGATCCTTTTATCAAAGAGATCGACGCTTCGATTTCGATGCAGATAGCTTTGTCTTATCTTTCAACTCATCCGGAAAAAGGATTTCATCGCCTAGAGATCAAGCCGCTGCAGCCCGGCGTGGAAATCCGGCATCCGTCGGGTTACCCCAAGTAAGCCGTGCGATGTTCCTTTGAATCGCCGCTTGTCGGCGGCGCATCTCTTTTATCTGCATCTGCAAGTCCAGCAGGTGCAGATCCAGCATTAACCGCAGATCGTTGTTCAGCTTGAGCCCTCGCTCAAAATCCTTCTGGGCTTCGCCGTCCTGCCCCTGAGTCTGGTGGGCCAAACCACGTTCGGCGTACACGAGCGGGTTACGATCGTCCAGCGAGATGCTCTTATCAAAATCCGCAATCGCGAATTTCGAGTTGCCCTCGATCAGAAACGCGCGTCCGCGCTTGAAGTAAGCTTCGGCATCGTTGGGATTGAGCTTAATCGCGCGGTCAAAGTCCGTCAGGGCGCCGTCGAGATCCAGGCGGTTCGATCTAATGTAGCCGCGATTGAGATAGGCCTCAGTGATGTCGTGGTTATTCATGGCCAACTGCGGATCCAGTTCACTGGCAGTCTCGTAATCCACAATGGCGCCGTCGAGATCGCCGCCGGCGCGCTTGGCCTTGCCGCGATTCAGATAAGCGTCCGCCAGTTTGGGATCAATCGTGAGCGCGCGATCGTATTCCACAATCGCACCGGCGATGTCGCCCTTACTAAAGCGTTCCACGCCCTGCTTGACGTGCTTCTTCGCGGATTGTTGCGCAGAGGCAATTGGTGGGCAAGCCAAGAGACCAAGAATCGCGATGAACCAGATGCGCTTCATGGTTACCTCCTTTAAGAGAAGGGTGTCACCGGTTGTTTCGAAACAGCTCGGGACAACGCGTTGCCGTAAATCTTCTACTGTACCGTCGCGGGTAAGAGAGACCCGCGCGGGTCTGATGCGATGGCCTTGCCATCACCCATTGTTCCAATCATGCCGTGAAAGTGAATTTCAGAGCCGGACAAAACCAGAAGCACGTCCCCGGCATGATAACGCGGGTCGGCAAGTTCGAACCGAACTACTGTCGCCTGGCCATTCTCGTGTTCAAGAGTTTCGAATGAAAAAGTATCGGCATCTACTACGTAGGTCTGTGCGTGCTGTGCTGTTTTTTGCGAATCAGGCATTGAAATATTCCCTTTGAATCTATTGTTAGTTTAATGGGGCGGCTAGTCGGGTTCGAACCGACGACCTCCTGAGCCACAGTCAGGCGTTCTAACCAACTGAACTATAGCCGCCAGATAGCATCCGATTAGTTGATGTCAAATGGACTTCTAACTGATGTTTACACCAGTCATTCGATTTCTTCAAGTGTGCAGCCATTGGCAGCCGTGTCAGAAGCCCGACCGTCAGGGAGGGCTACTAAGCACACCGAGCCCGCCCTGACGGTCGGTCTTCTGACACAGGCATTTGACTCTGGCAAGTTCACTTAAGTTGCAGTATTCTTCGCACGCCAGAAAAACCCAATCCACTGGAGTTAGCCCATGAACGCCAAACTTTCCCTTCGTAGGCTTTACGCTGTTGCTCTGTCTCTCGTCGTCGTTTTGACGCTGTGGCAATTTACCTCGGGCGTACACGCGCAAAAGGCTGCGAAGCCAAAGACTGCCCATCCGCCCGCCGCCGGCGACAAAAAAGCCGCCATCAACAGCGAAGCCGCGGTGAACAACGCCGAGTATGGCGCCAAGGTCAAAGAAAACACGACGCAGGCCTACTTCATGACTGAGTTGGTGGATCATCTGCCGGCTTCGGACAAGGTTCCCTCGCCAGACAAGATTCTGGGCTACACGGTTGGTGCGCCAGGTCATCTCACTTATACGAAGGATCTTTATCGTTACTATCGCGAGCTGGAAAAAACGACCGCGCGAGTGCGAACTTTTGTCGCGCCTGAGAAGAGCGAAGAGGGTAAAGAGCAGTTGCTGATTGCCGTCGGGGACGAGGCGGCGATCGCGAAGCTCGAGCGTTACAAGGAGATCACCGCGAAGTTGGCTGACCCGCGCGGGATTACCGACGCTGAAGCGGAACAGTTGATCGGTGAAGGGAAAGCTTTGTACTGGGCGTCCGGATCAATTCATTCACCCGAGACTGGCTCGCCGGAGATGTTGATGGAGCTCGCCTATCGTCTGGCGGTTGAGGAAACGCCATTCATCAAAGCCATTCGCAAGAACGTGATCGTCTTGATCACTCCGGCATTAGAAGTTGACGGCCGCGACCGCATGGTCGACACCTACAACTATCGTAAAGCAAATCCTGGCAAAGGCGTGCCGCCCCTCGTTTACTGGGGCAAATACGTTGCTCACGACAACAATCGTGACGGGTTAGGCATGGCGCTGGCGTTGTCGCGCAATCAGATGAAAACCTTTCTTGAATATCATCCGACGATCTTGCATGACCTGCACGAATCGGTGCCTTTTCTCTACACCTCGACCGGAACCGGGCCTTATAACGCCTGGCTCGATCCCATCGTCATCGATGAGTGGAACCTGCTGGCTTATCACGAGATTGAAGAGATGACGAAGCGAGGTGTGCCCGGCGTGTGGACGCATGGCTTCTATGACGGTTGGGCGCCGAATTACATGTTCTATGTCGCCAACGGACACAACGCGATTGGCCGCTTTTACGAGACGTTCGGCAACAGCGTCGCCGATACTATGGATCGGACTGTCGGGGCCCAGGCACAGCGTGATTGGTTCCGGCCTAACCCACCGCAGCCGCGCGTGAAATGGTCGCTGCGCAATAACGTTAACATGCAAGAGTCGGCGATTCTGTTAGCGATGAACTTTGTTTCGAATAACAAGGACCGCTTTCTGAAGAATTTTTATTTGAAGAGCAAGCGCTCAGTGGCCAAGGCCACCAACGAAGGTCCGGCAGCTTGGGTAGTTCCCTCGGACCAGGCACGAATGGTCGAAGCTGCAGACATGGTGAATCTGCTCCGGCTGATGGGCGTTGAGATCCACAAGGTTGATAAAGAGATCACGGTAAAGGACCAAAAGTTTCCGGCGGGGTCCTACGTTATCCGTATGGATCAGCCCTATTCGCGCATGGCCGACATGCTGCTCGATACACAGTATTACAACGTCAACGATCCCACGCCATACGACGACACCGGCTGGACGCTCGGAGCGTTGCGTAACGTTAAGACGATCCGCGTGACTGATAAGAGCGTCCTGCAATCGCCGATGAAGTTGCTGACACAGGACGCAAGAGTGACGGGGACTGTTACGAAAGTCTCTTCGCCGGCTGCCTATCTGATTAATCACAACGCCGAGAACAGCCTCATGACTCTGCGGTTCAAGCTCAAAGACTTGAAGATCGCTACGGCGGAAGAACCGTTTGAAGCTGGAGGGCAGAAGTTCAATGCGGGAACGTTCATCATCAAGTTGGCCGACAATCCCGGTGACTTGAATCAGAAACTGTTAGGTCCGGTGGTGGACTCCGGCCTGAAGGCGATCGCGGTTGAGAAGCTGCCCGAAATCAAAACCCATGTGCTCGCGGTTCCTCGCATTGCGATTTTGCACACCTGGACTAACACGCAGAACGACGGCTGGTTCCGAGTAGAATTTGATCGGCTCCAGGTGCCCTATACTTACATTTCTGATCAGGTGATTCGCAACACGCCCAACCTGCGGGAAAAATTCGACGTCATCATCTTTCCACCTGTCGGGGGATCCGCCCAGGCGATCGTCGGTGGTATTCCCATGCGTGGCGCTCCGATTCCATGGAAGGGGAGTGACGTTACTCCAAACATGGGCACCGGACCGGATCAGAGTGATGATATCCGCGGCGGCATGACCTTGCGGGGAGTGCTTAACCTACAAAAATTCGTCGAAGAGGGCGGCGTTTTTATCCCCATCACCAACTGCACGCGCATAGCAATCGATTACGGTCTGACCAGCGGTGTGGCCATTCAGGAACCCCGAGCCCTTCAGGCACGAGGCTCCGTTTACAATGCGACCTTCGCTGATCGGCGTAGCCCAATTGCTTACGGCTATGCCGAGACTTTGCCGATTTACTTTAATCAGGCGCCACTGTTCCAAGTGGCCGCAGGCGGGGGCGGCGGCGGCGGCGGCGAGGGTGGAGGAGGTGGCGCCAGCGGGCGACCATCTGGGCGAGGAACTATGACTGACCCGGACATCATTCAGGGGATGCCGTTGGCCGAACCCGCCCAGCAACGAAGGCCCGGTGAACTGACGGACGAGCAGCGGCTACAGCAGACGTTTGCCACGCCGCCGGAGTTAAGACCACGCATAGTCCTGCGATTCGCCTCGGATGAAAAGAGTCTTTTGATTAGTGGCATGCTGGCGGGAGGTTCCGAATTGGTGAACAAACCGGCGGTCGTCGATGTGCCCGTAGGTCAGGGCCACGTCGTAATGTTCGCCAACAATCCGATGTGGCGGCACCAGACTCAGGGCAGCTTCTTTCTGATATTCAATGCGGCCCGCAATTACGACCATCTGGACGCCGGCAGAGACCGCCCTGCAGGGCAGGCGAACGAAGCCACGCGACCTGGAGACGATAATTAGGGTTCGACGTCTAACGGGAAATTGGAAATGGTGCCCCCGGCAGGACTCGAACCTGCGGCCCTCTGCTTAGAAGGCAGATGCTCTATCCGCTGAGCTACGGGAGCCCTGAAGTGAAGCGGCCTCGATGTTAGCACGGCTCGGAAGTCGCTCCAAAAGGCCAGTCCATTAAAACAAAACAGGCCGCCGGAATATACTCCGGCGGCCTTTTCCGCACTTGGAAGACTATTGTTTATCGTTAAGCGGCGCGCGTGATTTCGGCGGCTTCAGCATAGACACGTCGTCCGTTGAGAGCGTCGTCAATGATCTCTCGAACAGCAGAAATGTCCGGGTTAACATCCATCCGATCGCACGCCGTCAAGTGACGGACAATACCCTCGGTGGCGATTTCCATGGGCGGACCGGATAGCTTCGAAAAGCGCCGCGCCTGGATGTGATCAATTCTTTGGAGCCGCTCAGCCAGCGGCAGGCCCTTGTCAAGATTCACGGTTTACTCTCTCTCCTTTATTAAATTACTCGAATACAAGTTCCAATTTACTAACTATAGATGCGTCCTGTGTTTTCCAGGATGCAAACTCCTTACAGTTTTGGGAGATTTTGCAGAGTGCTAACCCAGAGAGGGGGCACTAGATAAGCTAAACTGTCTCAGCAAAACCCAATACTATAGCATGGTTTACCGGTTTGGGCTAGCTAAATCTTTACCGGTCTCTCGACGACAACCTGGGGGTGATATTGGAGTTTAGCGCCGGTCGGTTCGCGGCGTCTGTGCGTTTTACGCACGCACTTCCGGACTTTCTCAAGAGGGCCGAGATTGGGGTCAACGATGTCAGCGCGCTGGAGGGGTGCCTAGATAATCCAAAGCAGTCCGCAAAAAGGGAAAGCGTCGACGGTGCCTCCGAGCCGGAGACACTGCGCCGACGCCCAAAACTTACGCAAAGGAGTCTAAAAGTAGGCTGCTTGACTACTTTTTCGGAAGGACTGAATCCTTCATTGCTTTGCCGACACGAAACTTAAGCGTTGTTTTTGCTGGGATTTGGATAGTTTCGCCGGTCGCGGGGTTACGGCCTTCACGCGCCTTCCGCTCTGAACGAACCAATTTTCCAAAGCCCGGCAACACAAACTCGCCGCTGGATTTTACTTCGGAAGTTGCCAGGTTTCCGAGATCTTCGAATAGCTGCTTCACCTGGGCACGCTTCATTCCCGTGCGTTCCGCGAAGTAATTGATAACATCGGACTGGGTCATCCGCTTCTTACCTGTTGCCGTGCTGGTCGCCATGTGTGGTGTACCACCTCCAAAAAGTCAACAAAATGAGAAAGCTGTCGGAGCCAGATATACCACAGACAAGGCATAAAGTCTGCTAAAATCCGCATTTTTCGGCCATTTTGGCAAAAATATTTTCGATGGGCGTGAGGCAGGCCGGCGCGCGGATCTAGGCGTCGAGCGTCGCAACGGCATCTGGTGTGACACGCTGGCGCCCACGGAGAGTGGTCTGGGTGTTCAAGTAAGGCCGCTCGGCAAACCAGAAGAAAACCCAGGCAAATGCCACGCATGCTGGAGTTGTGACTAAAAAAGCAGTGGCTAATTGGGAAAGGCCAAGGAACCCGAAGTGGTATGACTCCATAACCACAAGTTCGTGGGTTAGATAGAGGGAATACGAGAACAGGCCAATAGCGGCGAGCAGTTTGATCAAGGTCGGCGTACGAAGGGCGGCGCGCCAACGACTTTCCGCCAGCACGAATCGGTTCAAGAGAATAAAAAACCCCAGTCCCCACAGAGGATGAAGAAATAGCCAAAGAAAATCATGAAAGAGTCGGTTGAATTGCTCAACTATCGGAAGCAGAAAGGTCAGTCCCACCGAAGCAGCCAGGAAGGTCAAGGCAAGCCTCCCCCGATATAGCCACCGAGGAAGCTTTACCAGGCCAAACATAGCCTCGACGCTGAGAGCGCCCAGCGCCCAGGTGAACCAATGCGAAGCAGCGCCCTCCGATATCGGAATGTCCAACTTGTATCGCTCACGAATGGCCGTGCTCGCCACGAACCAAAACACCCGAACCAAAAAGCACGCCGTCAATGTTTGATACCAACCCCAACGCTTACGCAGAAATAGAAGCAGGAAGTAAGCGAGGTAGAGTTGCTCTTCGATCGCCAACGTCCAAAAAACCCCGTTGATGCTATAGACGGTGCGCGAGTCGAGGTTGTGCAGCATGAGGAGGTGTGAAACCACGTCCCAAATGTAGAAGGGTGTGAGCTGGAACTTCGTGGTAAATGCCGTAATTCCCAGATAGAGGATCAAAGCGATGAGGTACGGAGGATACAGCCTTCGAAAACGTCGCTTCCAGAATGCCGTGAAGTCGACCGGTGGTTTGTTTTCGGCCTGGGCTTTGGCTCTCGAAAGATGAATGCAGAAGCCCGAGATGACGAAGAACAGAAAGACACCGACATAACCAAACCGAATCATCGGCAGGATTGGTATGACTAGCCAGTTGAGAACCCGGGGTCCAAACCGGTAGTTGGGCCCTACGGTGTGATAAAGCACGACGCCGAGAGCCGCCGCGCCGCGCAGGGCATCGACACCGCTGAGGCGACCGAATCGCGAAGTGCTAGCCGCTGCTATCTGAGCTGACACTGTTTTTCCGCCGGAAGATCTTCGAAGATCGAGCAGGTTGCTGAAAAAACGGCCACCGGAAGCGGCGGCCGTCGAGGATTCCTAACTTGCGTTTGGTCGGGGCGAGAGGATTCGAACCTCCGACCTCTCGGTCCCAAACCGAGCGCACTACCAGGCTGTGCTACGCCCCGTACTTAACTACAAGTTTGCAATTGTCTCTTTGCAGCAGACCCGACATTCTACCCAGCGCTCGAAGGTATGGTCAAGGTTCGCAGGAACTCACGTGTCCCTGACAACGCGCGCGCGCGATGACTAAGTTGGTTCTTGATCGCTGATTCCAACTCCCCAAAGCTCTGATCATAGCCGCCCGGAATAAAAACCGGATCGTAACCAAAGCCTTCGGATCCGTGGGGCGCGAAATCAATGTGTCCATCGCAAGTACCCACTGAGACGTTCATGATTTGGCCTTCGCTGGTCGCGATCGCGACAGCCGAGACAAATCGCGCAGAGCGTTTTGCCGCCGGGATATTTGATAGTTCCGCCAGCAACCTGGACGTGCGATCCGCGTCAGATGCGCTTTCGCCGGCATAGCGAGCCGACCTGATACCAGGCGCGCCGCCAAGCGCGTCGACTTCCAAACCCGAATCATCCGCCAAAGTCAGTAGACCTGTCTGCGCTGCATAGCCGGCGGCTTTCAAGGACGCATTCTCGATGAAGCTTTCACCTGTCTCGGGAACCGTCTCGACATCAGGAAAGTCGCTGAGTCCGTAGAGTTCGAGCGGTAAATCTTCGAGCAATTGTCGAAGCTCTTCAAGTTTCCCTTTGTTTTGGGTGGCCACCAGCAGGGACTGCGGAGTCGTCACTTGGCAGTCTCCGGCATCAGCGTTACGAACAGAGATCCGACGAGGCCAAACGAAGATCGTGAGGTCCATTCAAGTCCGGCATCTTTCAAAATCACCACATTGACGGCATACGGTAGGGACCGCGAGGCTTCGTCTATGGCATTCGCGCTGGTCGAAAACGCCGACCGTTCGTGTTCTGAGAAAAGTTCGACAAAGGAAATGGCCGCATGCTGATCATTGACGAATGTTAGAGCGCTTATCGGCAGAGAAACGTCGATGAGCCGTTGAGACTTTCGGAACGCCTCAGTGGAAGTTAGCGACTGAGATTGAACTTTCGCCTGGAGACAGCGACGAACTGCGTCCGCCGGCCCAATCAGAAATTGGTTGTCGGGAAAGCTGGCCGCCCAGTTGTCAGTACTCGAAAGCATTAGTTCGAAGTCGCCAACGTTCTCTGTCTTCGTTTTTGCGCCCAGTCGTTGTTGGGCTACCTTCCGCAGGCCCGGCCGATCAAAAGCCTCAGTGACCAGGACCGCCGGCGAGTTTTCTTCCAACCGAATAGTTTGTATGCGCGTACCGGCCGCGTGGACAAAAGCATCGGCGTCGTCGATTCCGTACGGCTTGAAGAGACTGCGCAACATAGGTCGAGCGGCTATCGCCCCAATCAGATCTGCATGAGACGCGACGATTGCATTCAGGTCGCGCCAGGCGCCTTCAACATCACGAAAGTGATAAAGGGAAACAGAATGCGCGTCCGACGGCACGAAGGGTAGATCATTAAGCGCCAGCCTATCTTCCGGAACGAAGCTCCCGCGAAGCTTATCGGCCACACCCGGCGCAAGCGCAACTGAGCACCGCTCCTCCACCATGGCATCCACAAATCTGGAGCTCCAGCCGATTCCATCGACAAGATTTCCCAAGGTCTCAGAGAATATCCGCGAGACAGTTACAGCGTCCGAGGACGATCCCGCGCGGGAAAGAGCGTACGCTTGCAGCAATGACTTAACTCCAGGCTTGGATACAAAGCCAAACACGTTCGCGTTCGAAGCATCGACTTTCTTGCGCAACTCATCGAGTTGTTTCTCACCTGCGAGAGCGGCGCGCTTTCCGCTTCGAGCTTCAACGCAGTGCAGAACTGACGGCTCGTCATTGCCGATGATCGCCATGGTGCCGGCGAAAGCCGCTACGATATGCCGGGCTCCATCAGCAGACGACCACTCACTGAGGTCAACGCCATCAACCTGCTTGCGCGACAACAACGGCTGTCCATATACACGTGTGGCAAGATCCTCGATGTGCTTCTCGAGTGTCGGTCGCATTCGTCTCTGCGTGGTGTGGGTTTCGATGAGCAGGGTTGCGAACGGCTTAATGGTGAGCGTGGGCCCTGCCTGGCTTGCCTCTGCCCCGGTGAAGACGACCGCAACCTGAGAGCGAGCCAGAAGGACGGCTTCAGCTGAACCAATTCCGGTCCATCGAGCGAGTCTAATGAACCAGCGATTCGGCAGGAGGTTCGAGCGTGCGCCAACAGGCCCTGCCAGAGCCTGCCAGGCCTGCGTCCCTTCGATTCCCTGAGCTAGTTCCGTGAGATCGTTTGCCTCGACAAAAGCGAGACAGTCTGCCGGCGCGTAGGTCGACATATCCGTGCGGGTCGTGCGATTCCAATAGAGCCACACGACCACGAGAGCGACGAGCAGAAGAGCAATAAGACTGATGACGCGACGAGTTCTAATCAATGCTCGCATCGTAAACTGTGTCGTGGCAGCTAGCAAATGACCGCGCGCCGGTCCGTCGCTTTCAGTCGCGCAGATCACCGCCATCGGCACAACAAACTCTGGAATCTGGTCCTATTGACGAGGCTTCCGAACCTCACTCGGGACCCTCAAAGCATTGCTCAGACATCACCCGGATTGCATAGTGCCGTAGCGAAAGTCCCCATATTTTGATTGATAGCAGCAAGTTAAACTTCGCAAAATGTTGTTGACAGTATTTAGCTCCGTAGTGTAGCCTTGCATCCGGTGGTAGAGCCACGGCTCTTTCCTATGTGGTGCCCGGTTCTTTTCAAACCTCTACCGCGTCTGCATGGCGGCCAACCCGCCGAAGCGCCCCGCCCTTCGCCAGAAAGCGAAGTCTTCAAAAACTTACTGTGAAAAAACCAATGAAGAATTCAAGCTATTCCAGCCAGATCAGATTAGTGCGCGCGGGGCTGTCCCGCGCCCGTCGCGCCCGCGCTCGTGTGCGGCGCCAACGCCTGCTCATGTTCAAGATTGCGAGGAGCCATTGATGATGTGGAAACGTGGTAACAAAAGCATGGTCGGCGTTGATATTGGCTCGAGTTCAGTCAAGGCCGTCGAGCTGCAAGGCAAGAACGGAGACTTTCAACTCGTCAGCCTGGGCTACGAGGCGCTTCAGCCGGACGCAGTTGTCGACGGGCAGATTATGGAGTTGAACTCAGTCTCCGGCGCCATTGCAAATATTTTCACCGAGCACAAGATCAAAACGACGAAGGTCGCCGCCGGTGTTAATGGCCACTCCGTCATTGTTAAGAACATCGTGTTGCCGCAGATGACTGGAGACGAACTCCAGGAGTCGTTCGCCTGGCACGCCGAAGAACACATTCCTTTCGATATATCCGACGTCAACCTCGACTATCACGTAACCGGTAGCACGGCCGATGCGATTCACGTACTGCTGGCCGCGTGCAAGCGCGACAAGATTGCGAATCTGAAGCAGACGATCCAGTTAGCCGGCAAGCAGCCCGTCGTAATCGACGTTGATGCTTTCGCGCTCCAGAATTGTTATGAGCTTAACTACGATCCCCAACCCGGCCAGGTGGTGGCGTTGCTCAACATTGGCGCGTCAACCACCAACATAAACATCTTAAATGGCAATCGTTCGGTCTTTACCCGGGACGCCAGCTTCGGCGGTAACCAGTACACGTCGCTGCTGCAGAAAGAACTCGGATTAACCTTCGATCAGGCTGAGCGCGTAAAGCGCGGAATGCCATTGCCGGAAGGCGTCGAGGCCAGAGAGACTGCACCAATCCTCGACACCGTGTCTGACATTCTCGCCCTCGAGATTCAGAAGACCATGGATTTTTATCGCGCGACTGTCGAAGATGGCGAGTCCGCCGTCCAGAAGATTCTGATTTCAGGCGGGGGCTCGAAGCTTACCGGCCTGGTGGATTTCCTGGCGCGGCAATTCGAAATTCCCGTAGAAGTCTTTGATCCGTTTCGCAAGATTCGCATCGACTCGCGTGGTTTCGACCCAGAGTACATGCGCGAGATCGTGCCGGAAATGGCCATTGCGGTCGGACTGGCCCTGAGAGGAGTTGACGCCCGGTGATCAAAATAAACCTTCTAGAATCGGTTACGGATCGGCCTGCGGGTGTTGCGTTTGTTGAGGACAAGGTCTCAAGCACGCGCACGCAAACGTTCCTGCTGGCTTTAACAGTCATGGCACTACTCGTACTGGGTATGGGATACGACTATGTTAGCGCGAATGCCCAGCACGAAACTGCGACAAAGGAACTCGAAAAGCAAAAGCGCATCAACGAGCAGATGAATGCCGTCAAGCGTGAGCAAGCGGATCTGGAAAAGAAGATTGCGGACATTAACTTTCGCATCGACGCAATTCAGAAACTGCGCTCTTCCCAGCAGGGACCAGGCGCCTTGTTGGCCGAAATCAAGGCCCGCTTTGACAGCGTTCCTGGTCTGTATTTAAGAAGCGTGGAGCAGAAAGAGGCCGAACTGGTTATTAAGGGTGAGTCTCCCAACGAAGCTTCCGTCACCCGCTTTGGCCAGAGCATGGAATTCTCTTCAGGCATGTTTACCAACCTGAACATCGAGACGCAGAGAGACGTAGCGCAAGCTGTCGTCGGCAATGCTCCCGGTGCGGCGAATGGGGCGAATGCTCCAGCTGGACCGACTGTGCCGCAACTTGAGGTGGTGAGCTTTACTATCAAGTGCAGCTATGCGCGTCCCGCTGCGCAGCAGACCGCGCAGGCGAACCCGGCCCCGACAAATCACGTTGCCAAGAATTAATAGTCGCGAGACCTTTCCTTCAAAAAGCGACAGGAAAAAATCATGAGCATTGGAAACATAAACGGCATTCCCTGGTACCTGCGGCTGGGCATTTTCATTGTATTGGCGCTCGGCGTCTATGGCGGGTTCTGGTATTTCGTTACCAGCGGCACCCGTAAAGAGACCAAGGGTTTGCAGGAGCAGATTAGCGTGTTGCAGAAAGCCAACGCCGAAGCCCAGATTGCTTCACAACGGCTCAACGAGTTCCGCACCGCTTATAAGAACAAGCAGGAAGAACTTGAAGAGTTGCGTGCGTTGCTGCCCGAGCAGCGCGAATTGACCAAGGTCCTCGAAGGTATTCAGGATCGAGCCCGCGTGACGGGTCTGTCGCTGCGAAAGTTCGTGCCGAAGGATGACGTGCAACAGGACTTCTATAGTGGCAAGCGGATTGACGTCTCAGTTCAGAGTACGTTCGCAGGTCTGCGCGCCTTCTTTGATCAGATGGCCCACTACCAGCGGATCGTTTCCATTACGAACTTTGAACTCAAGCAGATGGACAAGCAGGCGGCCAGCAAGACGGTCGAAGCTCGCTTCGATCTGACGGCCTACTACGTCTCGACTGAGAAGCTGCAGAAGCAAAACGCGAATCAACCGAATGGAACGCCGGCCGCCCAAAACAACGCTGCCGCGCAAGCGGCAACGCAAGCCGCGTTGAAGCGTAACTAAATTGATTGATTGGAAAGAAGACGATGGATTATAAAAACGCAATTCGTAACCTGACCAGCGCGGTAGTGATATTCGGCGCCATGGGTCTCACGGCAATGACCGCGACGGCCCAGGAAAAAGCGCCAACCAAAAAGCCCGTGGTTACCGAGAAGAGCGAGAAGACCCAAAGGACTTCAGGACGAGATCCCTTCCAGAAGTATGTCCCGGTGGTCAAGATGGGCAAAGCTTTGCCGACGAAGCTGGATGCGCCGGCAATTCAGGTGCGCATCGATCGCTATCGCTCACAGAAATTAGCCGCGGCCAACGCACACGTCGCCCCGCCCAAGCCGACCTCGGCTTTGCTGCTGAACGAAATGCAGGTAATCGGCATCTTTCGCACGCCGCGTGGTTTTGCGGCGATGGTGGAAGCGACGCCGTTCAGCCCCAAACTCTCCTACGTGATTTATCCGGGTGAAAGCTTTTTTGACGGTCAGCTCGTGGCCATCGAGGAGGCTCGCCTGGTATTCCGCCGCGACATAGTCTGGTCCGACGGACATCGTGAAAAGACGGTTGAGATCAAACCGTTGCGCACGCCAAGTCCCGTCGAAGGCATGACCGCTACCAAGACGGCCCCCGCCAATCCTCCGGCTCCCGAGTCTGAAAAACCAGCCGTGCCGGAAAAGCAGTAGCCAAACGATTTTCGGCCCGAATCGTCACGCGAAATATGTTCGTGTGCGTAAGGCCCGACGCCGTGAACGATTGACCAGTGCGAAACGCGTGGCCTAGTTCACTTTTGACAATCAGACTGAATTGCCGCGTTGTGCGGCGCGCGCTTTGAATGTTCGTTCTTCAGGCATTTCGAGCGAGCGTGTGGCGGAAAGTTCAGCCTAATCCCCTGAGGAGGGAATAATGCCTAAGCAGTCCCCTAAGAATGTCGCCATCAGAACATGCGCCCTCGCGTGTGTCGCCGGCTTGTTACTGAATTCATTTGCCATTGCCAGTGGTGCAGTTGCCCGCCGGGCGCCTGCGTCCGTAAGGACCGACACCAGGGCATTGTCGCCGGAACAGAACCCAACTCCGACACCGACTCCGGCTAAGCCCGGAATGTCGCCGGCGAAGGACAACATGGCGACCCAGTCCGAACAGGGACGTCGCTATGGCCAGTCCGGGTTTGTAGGCGAGGCGATCAATCTGAACGTGGTGAACGCCGATGTCCGCGACATCCTGAACTACATTACGGAACAGTACGGCATTAACTTTGTCATCGACAGTTCAGTGGGCGCCGTCCCCGTCACTGTTAACGTGCAGGACGTACCCTGGAACCTCGCGCTCGACATGATTCTGCGATCCAACAAGTTAGGCGTGCAGGTCAATGGCAACATCCTCCGCATTGCCACGGTTGACTCGCTGGCGAAAGAAGCCGAGACCGAAAAGGTAATTAACGACGCCAAGCTCGAGAACACTCAACTGGTGACTGAATTCATCCGTTTGAACTACGCGCGTGCGTCCGGTGTGCTTTCGCAAGCCGGCGGATCATCCGGAAACTTTGCCGGAGGCGTCACGTCAAATGCTCCCAGTTCCGGTGGTGCGGCCTCTTCGGGCGCCACTGGCGGAACGGATCAGGGAATTCTTCCCGTCGTCCAGCGTCGTCTATCACGGCGTGGCAGTGTCGAAGTAGACGGACGCAGCAACACGCTGATCATTACGGATGTCAAAGACAATATTGACTCAATTCGGCAACTGATAACACTTTTGGATCAGCCCGAGCCGCAGGTAGAAATCGAAACTCGGATCGTCATCGCCAACCGCAGCTTCAGCCGCGATCTTGGCGTTCAGCTTAACGCTCTGGCGATTAATACGAGCACAGGCGGCACCGCTGGATTTGGAACCGCAGCGGGATCGCCGCTAGTCGGCGGAACCGGCGGAGGCGCTAATACGATCGGGCTCAGACCGTCAGGCATTCCGCAAGGTATTCTTAATCCTTCGGGAGCCCTCGGCGCCAATCTTCCGAATACGGTTATCGGTCTGACGACCGGCATCATCGGCACGGCGCAGATTAGCGCGCTCATCACGGCCGCCGAAAGCAGGGGCACGGCGAGAATTGTCGCCACTCCGCGAGTGACCGCTTTGAACAACCGTAAGGCCGAAATCTCCAGCGGCCAGCAAATCCCGGTGACCACGCCGCAAACCGGCGCTGGCGGATCCGGCGGCACGCTGGTCTTTACCACGACCTTCGTGTCGGTACCTCTGCGTCTCGAAGTAACGCCGCAGATTACCGATGCGGGCACCGTCGTGCTTCATGTCATCGCCGAGAACAACAGCATCAACACGGCGATCGCGATCAACGGAACGCCCGGCATCGACACGCAGAGAATGGAAACTGAAGTGCTGGTCCCCAACGGCGGCACCACAGTCGTTGGCGGTGTGCTTGGCGACAACGAATCTGAGACCCAGAATCGCACGCCCGGCATCGCCAGCCTGCCTATCATCGGCAATCTCTTCAAGCGTAAAGGAGTCAGCCGCCAATCGAGCGAGATTCTGTTCTTCATTACGCCGCGTATTTACCGGCCGGACTACAACGGTCAGCCAACTTCACCCGTCGTTGGTAATGGTCAGGGCAATCGGAGCTATTCGATTGCGCAACCTGTACCGCTCGGCAATCCGCAGAGCAACACGCCCACGCCGACGCAGTTGCAGCAACAACAGCAGAGTCAGCCGCAACAAACGCCACAGACGACGACTCCGCCCGTTGTTCCGGGAGCGAGTACGCGGCCAGGCACTGGCACCCGTCCCTAGTGCCCGAAGTGGCGCAGACAAGTAGCATAGACTTTAGTCTGTGTTCAGTTCTGTGTCAGGATAAAGCAACACAGACCGAAGTCTGTGCTACTTGATATGTTCAAAGAAGCTCTGCAAACCATCGTCGAGAAAACCGACGGCAGCCTCGGCGCCCTGATCATGGGCGCCGATGGCCTGTCCGTCGAAAAGTTTTTTACTGACGCCGGCGCCGAAGCCAATCTGGATGTGGCGGCGGCTGAATTCACTTCACTAGTTCGTAACGCCGCCCGTTCCGGGAACGATTTGGATCTCGGCGACCTGCGCGAACTGGTAGTCACTTTGGGCAGTGTCACTCTCGTGATGCGACTCTTTAACAAGGATTACTTCGCAGTGCTGGCATTGAAGCCCGACGGCAACCTCGGCCGCGGCCGCTATGAATTGAGAAAAGCGGAGTTGATGTTAGCGAAAGAATTCGCAGTATAGACTGGAACGCGGACATCCTGATTCGCCTTGAGCGCAAAGCGCTTACAATTAGTTGCCCCTATTGCGGCTCCTGACTATGGGAGCCGCTTTTGTCTTTTCGGTATCTCGATCGTATCTGAAGCCCGACCGTAAGGGAGGGCCCCGAAATCTTCTGATCCGACAAGTCTTGCGGCGGTGGCACTGATAGAGGTATAAGACGCTCCACAGCGTCTTAACCCAACGTTGGTTCATCGACCGTGCCCTGCTTTCCTTTGCCCGACGGAGTCAGAAGATGAAAAGAATCCCGATAGTTCTGACGATTTGTCTTGCGGCCGTTTGCAGCGCGTGCATTTGGTCCAGAGGAAGCGCATTCTTTTCGAGTTTTTCGCTTGAGAAGTTGGTTCAGGACAACAAATCGAACACGGGTCTGGCCTGCGCTCCGAACCGTGGCGGTGGCGGTGGCGGTTCGATTGGAACCAGTAGCGGCGGCATCGGCTTTGGCGGGAAGCAATTTCATTCTCATAAAGGAGACAGCTTTTCCTGTCAGCTGAAATCCGATGAGGGAGAACGGTTTGACGAACCGCGCATAATTACTGCCTTGCAACTCGATGTGGAGAAGGCCCTCAGCGACAGCGGAGCGAAGATTATCGACCGCGGCAATCCTGGTCCGGCCAGCTTCTATCTTGCGTACACCTTACAAAACATAGAAGGACGGGTGCAGATTTCGGGCAAGAGAAGCGGAGGTGGTTACTACAGCTTGAGCGCAGATCTCAATGAAACCGGTAAGTAGCAGCGACGCTGTGATGCGCCCTCCCTAACGGTCGGGCTACTGCCCCGTCATTTCACCCAGTGCCCGGTGGCATCTTCACGCTCGGCATGCCGCGCAAAATAATTCTTTGGCGGCGCGCGACGCGTTTGGGATTTACCTGGGGGTTGAAGACTGTGCGCGGGTTGGGAATCATTGCCGAGAGAAACGCGGCTTCGCGCGCATTCAGGTTCGCGGCCGGTTTGTGAAAGTAGTATTGGGAAGCGGCCTCGGCGCCATAGAGACCGTCGCCCCACTCGATCACGTTTAGATAAATTTCCAGGATGCGTTTCTTCGAAAGACTGCGTTCCATGAAGTAAGTGATGATCGCTTCCTGGCCCTTGCGCATGAACGAGCGCTCGCTGGAGAGATAGAGGTTCTTCGCGAGCTGCTGCGAGATGGTCGACGCGCCGCGTTTGAAGTCAGGCATATTCGGCAGCCACGAATCGTTTTCGCCTTCCTGCTTCGCTTCCTTCTCAGCTTCCTTCTGCGCCTGATCGTACGCGCGCTGAATCGCTTCGTAATCAAAACCGTGATGCGTGGCAAAGTTTGTGTCTTCGCCGGCCAGTACTGCTCGCTGAAGCTGCGGAGAAATCTTTTCCAGTGGCATCCAGATTTGCACGCGCTTCGGTTCAATACCGCTGGCGCGCGCTTCGCGTAAGCGTACTTCGATCATTGAAGTCGTGGCCGGGTTCTGATCGCGTAGGGCTGAGACGCGCGGCAGGTTTGCGGCTTCAAAGCTGAGCCCGCCGATGACGATGCCGCTGATTGCATAAACGGTATATCTGATTCCGCGCCACATGACCTAGAGATGTTAGAGGGAAAGGGGACCAAGCGCAAAGGTCGTGCGGCTTGGCCGCAGCACACTGCGGTAAGCCTCTGGCTTGCCGTTGGCTGATCCCTCTTATTGTGAGGCTGCGCCTCAGCTTCCTGAGGCGCAGCCTCAGAAATAAAAAAGAAGGTGCCGCCCGGTAAGCCAGAGGCTTACCCGCACTGTGCTGCGGCGAAGCCGCGACTTCTGCCAACCCAGAATCGGGCATTCTGCCGCACACAACTGAAAGATTGGCGGTTTTCGTCCTTTTCTTTAATCACTTAGTGCAAGCTTGCTCCGGTCGAACGTTGACCGGTCGAGCGCAAAGGAGATGGGAAAAGTATGACTATACGCGTCCCGGCGGCATTTCTGATTATTCTGGTTTCATTGGTTTGGGTCGCCGCGCTCTGCGCGCAGGCACTCGAACAGCCGCGAAAGGCGCCCGTGTTGCGTTCAGGCGGTACGTATTCCACTAATCAAACGGAA
The DNA here is from genome assembly GCA_035317005.1 of Pyrinomonadaceae bacterium. Classification (GTDB taxonomy): domain Bacteria; phylum Acidobacteriota; class Blastocatellia; order Pyrinomonadales; family Pyrinomonadaceae; genus UBA11740. Next base: position 25,550 of record DATHHW010000177.1, read on the forward strand.
TCGCAGAAGGCTAACGAGAAGGTCGACAACGCGTCGCCCGAAATCGATGAAGGCAGCGTCCTTCGCGTCAGCACCAGTCTGATCACGGTTCCCGCGGTGGTCATGGATCGCAACGGGCGATACGTTCCCAATCTCAAAAAGGAAGACTTTCGGATTTATGAGGACGGAGTCGAACAGAGTGTTACTTATTTTGCTTCGGTCGAAAGGCCGTTTACGGTCGCTTTGATGTTGGATGTCAGCGGTTCAACGCAGTCACAGCTCTCGCAAATCCGCGAAGCAGCGAATACCTTCGTCAGCCGTCTGCGAGCAAATGATCGGATGATGGCGATTACCTTCGACGGAAAAATTAATGTCCTGACGGAAGCCGAGGATGTCAGCGCGATTCGCAGATCAAAGCTTCACATTCCGGCGATCACCGACGGCACGGTGCTCTACGACGCAGTTGATTTTGCTTTGAAGCGGATGGCCCAGATTCCCGGACGAAAAGCGATTGTGCTAATGACCGACGGCGTCGATCAAAACAGCGCCGTTACGCTCAAGAGTACTCTGAACGATATAGCCGAGCAGGACGTTCTGATTTACACGGTGCGATACAACACGCTGCCGCAACTGCCTCAGCGTCTCAGCCAGATCAAGAATGAGAAGGCGCGCCGTAAGGTCCAGGAGAGACTGATGAAAGGCTATGCGGTCAGCGAACCTTACCTGCGCACGCTGGCCGAGAAGACCGGCGGACGTTTCTATCGTGCCGATGATCTCAGCGATGTCGGTCCGGCCTTTGAAGCGATTACGTCAGAACTCGGCGTGCAGTACAGCCTCGGCTATTATCCGAAACAAAACTCTGGCGCCGGCGCCGAACGCGGAATCAAAGTCCGCGTACGCTATCCCAACCTGGTGGTGCGTGCTCGCGATAGTTACACGACCAGTCCGGCCCTGGCCCGGCAAAGCGGTGGTAACTAATTGACGACTACTTTCAGCGGTTAACGTCGCCTTCCGCGCCTTCTCATGACACGCATGTGGCGGCGGCCACGTTGGCGGCGAACAAACACATATCTTCGGCGGCGATGACGCCGGCGAAACTGTGGGGCTGGGGCCTCAGCCGGGTTGGTGGAAATCACTTCCGCACCAAAGCCGTTCGGGCGGGCCTCGCTGGATTCAGCGAAGACTGGAAAGCTCGCGAACACGGTAGCAAGCAGAATCGATATCACGACGCGTTTCATTTCGGTTCCTCCCAAAGCTGAAGCATTCTCGTAGGCGCGTGTTCACGCGCCGGATTTTGCCATCCTAAGACATCGATGTACAAACACCAAATGAATTTAAGTGTCCTTATCTTTCTTAGTGGCACAGACTTCAGTCTGTGATTGAGATCTGTGGCTCAACGCTAAGCAGCGGGGCAAGGCCGCCTTCCTGACCTGAGAGCTCCTCACATTATTCGTTAACCCAGCCTTGAAAGCCTTTCGATCAAGAATCAAGAATGCAAGCTGATTAAGCTCAAGGCCAGGAAGGTGGCTTGCCCCCGCTATTTAGCGATTCAGGTCAGTGCGGTTTTCTCGGACCCAGGTACGAAAAGCGCGCGCGGCTTTTCTACCACCTTCCGCAAGTCCCATGACTATGAACTCGCTGAGGACACTGGAATCCAGGAACGAAAAGGCCCGGCTGGTCGACACTTCAGCGTACGAATCTCCCGTCAGCACATAAAATCTGACTTCCTTCTTGAACACGCGCCAAATCTCAGGAACACCAAGCGCGGCGAAAATCACAAACTTGTCTAACGACGTCCTGGCTCGATCTACTTCCAAGACAATATCCGGTGGAGGATCGCGCCGCGGGTTGAATTCATCTTCCATGTGGAGCGCGGCTGCGAAGTGCTCAACATAAAAACAATCATCCGGCTCGAAGCCTTTCGCCTTTGCTTTTGATCGAAAAGTGGTTGAACCGAGCGATTCAATGTCGACATCAAGTTCATCTCTCAAGGCGTAAACCAGAGCGATAAGCATATTCTTCGCTCTTTCATGGGCGGGAGTCGGGGCCATGATTTCCATTCTTCCTTCATCGTAGAAGATTCGCACGGAATAGCCGGGGCCAAGATCAGCCAGAAGATGCTCATAGTCCTGCCAGGGCACGCCATCAAACGTGATGTTTGCGCCATTCGGAAGATTGGCAATGGCTTCGAGATAATCGGTGGCGGCTATTGGCATTTCGAATTCCCTGGGCTTACTTGACGCAAAATGTTACCACGACTATCAAGGTGGTCGCGAGATTCTCTCTTTTTGCGGCAGTGACGCAGCTTGGATGCGTTGGTGCCGGGCTTTGCATACGGGCGTATTGATCATGCACCGGGGCTATCTCAGCGGCGGCGTTGTCGCGGATCCAGATATTCCCGCAAGCCATCGCCTATAAAGTTAAATGCTAAGACCGTAAGCGCGATGGCCAGGCCCGGAAAGATTAAGGCGTGCGGCGCCGCTTGCAGGGTCGAGAGATCGCGTGCTTCTTCGATCATTACCCCCCATGAAGGCGCCGGAGGCGGCACCCCGAGCCCCAGGAACGAGAGAGAGGCTTCTGCTAAGACCGCGCCCGCCATTCCCAAGCTCGCTTGCACGATCAAAGGTTGGATCGCGTTGGGCAGGATGTGAGTGAACAGGATCCGAAAATCACCGGCGCCCAGCGCGCGGGCCGCCTGAACAAAATCATATTCGCGCACTTTTAGGACCTGGGCGCGAATCAACCGCGCGTACCCCACCCATCCGATTATGCACAGCGCAAAGATGAGTTTGTTCAACCCGGCGCCCAGAAATGCCACCAGCGCAATCGCCAAAAGCAGTCCCGGAAACGCCAGGAACACATTGAAGACATAGCCGGACAGAAAACGATCTACCCAGCCACTGTAGTAACCGGCGACTGCGCCGATGCTCGTGCCCACTAAAGCGGAAACTGCGACGACGACTATGCCGACCTCGAGCGAGATGCGGGCGCCGAAGACTACCCGCGAAAAGATATCGCGTCCGGTGGAATCGGTTCCGAACCAATGCGCCGCCGAAGGCGCCATGTAGCGCATGGAAAGATTCGTCGCGCCCACATCCTGGGTCGCGATCCACGGAGCGAAGATCGCCACCAGGACAAAGACGGCGACGATGACAATACCGATGATGGCTAATCGAGACATCTTTGAACCTGGTGCTTAGTACTTTGAACTCTGTACTTTGTCGGTCATTCTAAACTTGAGCAAAACATCAGAGTACTAAGTGCCAGGCACAAAGTACCGAACCTCCGCCAGCAAGCACTAACTAACTCGTATTCTTGGATCCAGCCAACGATAGATCATATCCGTCAACGTGTTCGCGATAATGTACGTGGTGCTGATGGCGAGCACGCAGCCCTGGACCACGCTATAGTCGCGTTTGCCGATTCCATCTTCGACCAGCAGCAAGCCCAGGCCCGGCCAACCGAAAATTTTCTCAGTGATAATCGCTCCTGCCAAAAGCACGCCCAGTTGCAGGCCCAGCACGGTAACAACCGGAATCAACCCGTTCTTCAGCACGTGCTTGTAAACAACTGTTCTTTCGCTCAATCCCTTGGCCCGAGCCGTGCGCACATATCCTTCATTAAGCTCTTCAATCACTGACGACCGCACCATGCGGGTCAGGATCGCGGATAGCGCCGCGCCCAGCGTGACTGCCGGCAGGATGATGTCGTTCCAGTCGAAGCGCCCCGAAGGAGACAGCCAGCCGAGCTTCACTGCGAACAGGTAAACCAGCATCGGACCAATGACAAAACTGGGCAGACTGATTCCCACGAGGGCAATGACGGACAGGACGTTATCGATCCATGTGCCGCGGTTCTTACCGGCGATCACACCCAGAGGAATGGCAATGGCTACGGCGATTAGCATCGCCACGATGGCCAGTTCGATCGTCGCGGGGTAACGCTCGAGGATCAAATCAATGACGGGTCGATCGGTACGAAACGAACTGCCCAGGTCGCCGTGAAGAATCCCAACCCAGTAATCGGTATAGCGATTATCGAAACCATACCATCGCAGATGGCGCCGGCCGCTCGGGTCCTGAGGGAATCCGAAAAAAAACGGCGGGCGATCCAAACCATGCCGGGCCCTGAACTGATCCAACTGTTCGGCCGTTGCCTGCTCCCCCAAAACCGCTGCGGCCGGATCTCCCGGCACCAACTCGATCAGAATGGTCACCAGCGAGACCACTGTCCACACGACCAGAATAAGGAAGCCGGCGCGGCGTAAGAATCCGAGCAGTTTACGTTTCATCTCGGGGATGCGAACTTGTGTTGATTAAGGTTGTGTTCAGAGTTCACACTTTTAGTTTGTTGATGCGGCAAGCTCAAGCTTGAACTCTGAACTGACTAAACCGAGGGCGGATGATATCAGATTGGTGGGAAATGCGGCTATGAATGTGGCATGCGCATCTTGCGCGTGATTCCACGGGCGGGACGCCCGTGCCACGCTGTCGCAAAAAAACGTAGCCGCGCGGGGACTCACTTTTTCCGATTGAGCCTGGCCCCGACAACCATGCCTTCATCAGTTAAGCGAGTCCCGCGGACTACGCTGTTTGGTCGCTACCCGAAGGCGCAACCAATCTCTGTGGCGCAAGATGCTATCTTGCGCACGCAACGCAAAATAACATTTTGCGTTACGTCCTCCGGCCAGTGTGTAGTGCGGCTACACCGCCGGTTAAATTTTCAAACGCCACATCGGCAAAACCTGCTGCCGTCATCATCGCCGAGAGCGTTTCTTGATCCGGGAAACGAGAAACCGAATCAGGAAGATACTCATAAGCACTGCGCGACCCACTAATCAAACCACCGATTCGCGGTAGAAGGCGCGTGCAATATGCCGCTGCCAGCGAACGAAAGCCCGGCACGACCGGCTTGGAAAATTCCAAAATCGCTGCCCAGCCGTTTGGTTTCAAAACCCTTAGCAGTTCACTCAAACCCTGCTCGACGCTGGAGAGATTTCGCAGGCCGAAAGCGATGGTGACCGCGTCAAATGCCGCATCGTCAAAAGGAAGTCGCAAAGCGTCTCCTTCGACGAACGCAATCCGCGGTTGCTTTCGCGCCGCGCGTTCCAGCATGGGCCGGCAGAAATCAACGCCGGTAACTCGTGCGCCGATGTTTTCAAATAACGCAATACTCAAATCGCCGGTGCCGCAGGCGACATCCAGAACCTGCGCCCCAGGTGTCAGCAATGGCCGTAACTTTTCAACTACAGTTCGTCGCCACCGCTTATCAATATTCCCCGAGAGCAGGTGATTCAGCAGATCGTATCGCGGCGAAATTCGCGCGAACATGTCGCGCACCCGCCGAGCGTGGTCTTCTGCCGAATCCTTCTGGCCAAGATCAGTTTTGCTCATAGGAGAAGAGGAAAGGTTGCAAGCCGCTTGCGATAGGTTTGTAAATCTATCAGGGCTTTTTTATTGGCATGGAAGGATCAGTCGCGGATTTCACTTCGGCTTTGCGCCGCGCACTTCGATGTTCCCGCCAAAGCTGGACTTAAGCTGGTCAGCGTTTCCAACCACAATCGTGGCCGGCGCTACGTCTTTGAAAAGTCTGCCGGTCACGTTTTGCACGTCTGCCAGGCTCAAGTTCCTGATTTGATTTGCCGGGGGCATGAGCTGGTAAATCTCCATACTCAGCCAGTTGTCAGCCGTCGCTTCCCTCAAATCTTCCCGCGAAGCTTGACGCGATATTTCAGCCAACATTTCCTCACGCGCGCGCTCAAACTCAAGAGCCGTTGGTCCCGTCTTGGCCATTGATCTAATAACGTCCTGTGCGTCCGACAAAGCCTTCGAAGCTAAGGCACTCGGGACAGATGCGCCCAGAACAAACATACCGGGCAAGTCGTGAGCTTCATGACGAGCGAAGGCTGTCGCAAGATCGCTGGAACTCGCGCGCAGGCGATCGCGCACGATTAATGCCAGCAGCGAGGCGGCCTCGGCATCTCGATCCGGTCGGGCCAACCCGCGCACAGCCAAGCGGAGTTCCGCCGTCGTAGCACCGGGGTGATCAATTATTAGTACCCGAGCGCCGGCCGGACTTGGCTGACGGAAAGTTGCCGGAACAGTGTGAGTGCCTTTCTGCCACGGACCGAGTAACTGGCGCAGGGCCCGCATCAGCCGTAATTTATCAACTCCCCCAATCACAACCATGGTGGCGTCATTCGCATTCAGAAACCGCTCACGCGCAAACATCAGGTCCGGGCGATCAATTTTCGAGACGCTTTCGACCGTACCTGTCGGTGGATGTCCATAAGGGTAGGCGCCAAAGAGCCGCAAAGCTATTTCACGATCTGCGGTTTCCGAGGGTGAGTTTGCTCTTTCGGAAAGCTGCTTGAGTTTGGTCTCACGAACCTTGGCCACATTTTCCAGGGTAATTTGCGGAGTCACCAGCGCCCCGCGCAGAAAATCAACAATCCGCTCCAACTCGCCGGCTCTTCCCGAGATGGTCACATCAATAGCGTCATGGTTGGTCGAAACATCTAGTCGTCCGCCGAGCTGTTCCGATACATATTCGCGGGTTACCGGATCGGGGAAAAGGACGTCGCCAAGCAGCGCCATTGTGCCGCCCTTGCCCGCCAGGTCGAACGCGGCCCCACTTTCGACGCGCAATTTGATGAGCACGTTCGGGTCGCCCGGCCGCTGCCAAAACAACACGGTCAGGCCATTAAGAAGTTGTTCCCGAACCGGCTCAGGAGCGGTTTGGGCGCCGGCCCGCGTGGAAATAAGCGTAACCAGCAGCAGGCAAATCGAGTAGTAAAAGTACGAGTTACGGGTAATTCGATTAGTCATTTAGACCGTGTGGCGGATCCCTCAGAGACCGGTTCGGCTGGCAGTTGGCAGAGCACATAAGACTGCGCCAACTTGAAAGCCTTTTTGGGATGCGGCGAAAAAGAGTTTAGATGCCGGGCAGAAACCCGTCAACCTCACGGTGATTAAAGGCATCAAAGCCCAGTGCCAGAGCGAACGAACCGAATGCTTCAGGGTGCTCAAACGGGACAAAACGATAGTATAATCGGCTTGTGCTGAAGAAAGTTAGCCGACCCCGAATTAATTTCCGTAACTTTTCGACGATTAGCAGTAATTAACAGTAGGAAGCTAGTTCCTACAGGATCGAGCGCTTTGATTGGCAGACCATGCGACAGACGAGCGGCTGCTCGAAGAGGCAGCGAAAGGAAATACAGCAGCGTTTCAAATCCTGTATGAGCGTTATCGCGATCCAATCTTCCGATTCGCTTACCGGTTATTGGGATCGGTCGAGGCGGCCGAAGACGTTGCTCATGATTGCTTCCTTGGTTTGATAAAAGAGCCGGGACGGTTTGATTCCAGCAGGGCTTCGCTGCGAACTTACCTTTATGCGGCGGCGCGGAACCAGGCAGCGAAACGGTACCAAAGCTTCGGACGCGAGACGGCGATCGACGAGCTTGCGGACGAGCCAAGGATTGCGGATCACCACGGACCAATAGCGCTGGCGCTCGACAATGAAATGGCCGGCGAAGTAGAGCAGGCGATAGCGAGTTTGCCGCCGTTACAACGTGAGGCATTGGTTCTTTTTGAATACGAAGACCTTTCGTTGGCTGAGATCGCGGCGGTGGTGGGAGCGGATTCGGGAACAGTGAAATCACGGCTTTTTCGGGCCCGCGAAAAGCTGCGTGCGAGGCTCGACAGATATTTCCGAAACGGCCGCGAAACTGTTACAGTTAAGCGGGCGTGAGTGACCGCAGGTGTCGCGCCTGCATGAGACCGAAAGATTTTCCGAAATGAGCGATTTTGATTCCAAGTTCATGCAGGACGACGAACTGCGTAGTTTACTTCGACAGTGGAGCGCTCCCGAGGCTCCCGGTTCTTTGGACCAGCGCGTCGCTGCTGCTTATCAACAGGCAACCAGCAGCCCGGCTCCGCTATCGAATTCAGCACTTAATCCCCAGAGGGGCAGCGAGGTAGTAACAATGAAATTTTGTGATACGTGCCAGGAAGAATTTGCGGACAGATTCAGTTTCTGCCCGGTTGATGGAACGCCGCTGAGCGCGGTGCCGGCGTCCCCAGCACCAAAGGTTAATGCGCCAGCGTCCGAGATCGAAGCTTCCTATCCGGTAGCTGAGACTGCTACGTTCCAACGTGCCGCGACTGCGCCGTTCGAACCGCCCACAACTCCAACTCCAACCTCAGCCCCGATCCCATTGACATCCAGTCAGCCTGCTGTGACGGCCAATGCGAGCATGATTGGTGAGTATCATCTGACGATTCTGGAAGATGCCGGCCTGGCCTCGCGGCTTGCTGGTGAGTTGGGTGGAGTGGCGCATAACTATCAACTGACCTGGCCTGAGTTCAAGCGCGATCCATTCGGTTTCGTCAAGCGTTCGTTCCAGGGATATGGACAGATGGCTGGCCGCTTTTTCGCGCGGCGGGACGCGGTTATCGCGGTCCTGATCTCGTTGATGGCAATGCTCGCCCTGGTGGCGGCGATTTACTTCATCGATCGAACGCAGTCGGCCGGCCCGTCACGCAAGAGCATGATCGTTGTCGCGGTGGTCGGCTTTGTCGGACTGATTGGTATTTTTTCGACCTGGCTTAGTCGGGACGGCGCAGCGGTGATGGGAGCGCGGCCCTCCGATTCTCGCAACGTACTTTCGGGCATAATCGCGTCATTCGCAATCCTGTTTCTCGTCGTCGGCAGTATTTTCCTTTGGGGCAGGCATCAAGAAGCCAAGGCTGCCGAACTCGCGAAGGATGACGATCTGGAATTGACCCAGATGATTACTGATATTCCCAACTCGCAGCCGACGCCAGATGAAGGCACCGCGGGAATGGCCAAAGGTAATGGCGGCGGCAGCAAGCCGAAGCAGGAGAAAGCCGGCGGCGGTGGCGGCGGTGGTCGTGAAGAACAAGCGCCCGCTTCATTTGGCAAGCTG
>DATHHW010000178.1:0-2845 GCA_035317005.1 Pyrinomonadaceae bacterium
CTCTGAACCGACGGCGCCGTGAACCTCATTGGCTGGCAGCAACGGATCAGACTTCGAGTGAACCAGGGCCGCGGCGCGTGCCAAAGCATCGGGCGGCTTGACTCCAGTCAGCAGATGATAAAGCGTAGCGCCGAGCGCATAGATGTCGCTCTGCGGAGTAGTGCCTTGATCCTGAATCTGTTCCAGGGGCGAATAGCGACGTGTGTAACCGAAGATGCTGGTTGAAGAGTTGCTGCCGGACACATCCGTCGTCTGCGCTTTGGCCAAACCAAAATCAAGCAAAGCAATCTGGCCATTCGCCGTAACTTTCAAATTGTGCGGTTTGATGTCGCGATGAATGATTTGACGATCGCGCGTGTGCAGGTAGACCAGCGCGTCCAGCAACTGATCGGCCCAGGCGATAACCTGATGCCTCGGGAAGGGTCCCGGCTGTTGGGAAATAATTTCAGCCAGGTCGGCGCCTGAGATAAATTGCATTACGAGAAAGGCTCGGCCGCCTTCGGTGAAGTAGTCACTGACGCGCGGCAGGGCCGGATGATGAAGCTGAGCCAGCAAGCGCGCCTCCTGCTCAAACTGTCGACGCAGGCGCTCGTCTACTGAGAACGTTTCTTTCAGGGCCACAACGGCATCCAGGCGCTGATCGATTGCTTCGTACACCGCGCCCATGCCACCTTTGCCCAACTGCCGAATGATCCGGTAACGGTCCTGCAGGATGGCGTCGGGCGCCAGCATCGATGGGCGAGATTTACTTGCGGGAGTAGACGGCAATTCGTTTCTCCATTCGGACAACAAACAAAGTCTGCGGAGGACTAACGATCTGGAGCCTTATTAAGGTGCTCGGTGGATTGATCCGGACGTCTATCTAAAAAAGCGGGGCGGTACTTTCGGATAAAGGAGAGGACTAAAGACCGACAGCGTCTGGTACTGTCGAATGAACGGAAGTCAGGACTTGGTAAAGCTACTTCCTCGACTTTGACTATACGCTACGAGCGGGAGCGAGAACAAGGCAATATGACTAGATCGTGACATAGGTATCAGAAGAGTGATGTATAGTAAGGAGCACGCGCCCACCCAACATCATCCGGCTTGGTTCGGATTGAGACGATTGAATCGGACTGAGAGAAGTATATGAGTAATATAGTGCTAACGTTCGCGTCGATAGGCATTTGTTTGGTCGCGATTCTGGGAGATAGCGGTTCGTGTCGCTCGAAAGAAGCGGCCGTCAACAACGCGCCAGTGGAGATGAACTATAAGAAGTTGGCAACCGGACTCTGGGGCGGACAACATATCCGCGCCGAGGTTACCAACAGTGGAGCCGTTATCGAATTTGATTGCGCACACGGCGCGATCGATCAGCCCATCGTGCTGGACAGCAAAGGAGGTTTTGATGTCAAAGGTACATTCACGCCGGAACACGGTGGCCCGACTCGCCGAAATGAAGCGCGCAACGACCGTTTGGTTCGTTATGTTGGCCAGGTGAAAGACCAGACGCTAACTCTCACTATTACAGATGCCGCCACCAAAGAGACGATTGATAGTTTTACACTGACTCACGGAAGCAATGGTCGCATTATGAAGTGCCGCTAGAACTGTTGTCCGCAGAGTCTTAACAGCAGAAGTTTCCTGACCGGCGTGCCTTGGGAAAAGCTCAGGAGCGGTTGACACCTGTTACTCTCGCGAACTCCTCATAAATCCTTACTGCCTGATCGATTTCATATACGCTATGAGGGCCTTGGCTCGTTCTTCGTTGATTCCCTTCTCGGCGAAGGCGGGCATGTCGGGCGGCGTCTCCATCGGCACGCCATTCAGTATCGAGTCAACCATCTGACCTTCCGGCAGATCGGGATTGAAGTTCTTCTGTGCTTTGCTGCCATGACATCCAACGCAGTTGTTTTTGTAGAAGGCCATCGAGTCGAATGCCTGGCTCTTCTGTGTTGACGGCGACTGTGCCGAAATGAATGCAGTCAGCGCCAGGAGCATCAACATCGAAATCGCGATTCGGAGCCTCATTGAAAAGAATGATACTACAGGAATGATCGCATGAGTGGGTGGTTCGATCCGGCCCATCGGATTACGCGGCCCCGACCACTTCGCGCGCAAGCGCAACCAGCGCGTTTCCTGCGGTACCACAGAAATTGTTCATCAGTAAATGAGAGTAGGTTATAATCTATGGCGTTTTGCAACTCAGCTTGCGAAAGATTTCCGCGTCATTTTGGATCTCATGTTCAAGGCTTTGAACCTGAAATCGCCGCCACGCGATATGATGATTCCACGAACTGTCATTGGATTACTTTGCGTTATCTGGGTGATGGCGCTCTGCCCATCATACGCTTTCGCTCAAAGTCCGACCACGGGCCGGATTGCCGGGACAGTCAAAGATGAAAGAGGCGCTCTCATAGTCGGCGCAGAAGTAGCGGTCAACAGCAAGACGACTGCCGAAGAGCGAAAAGCCAAAACCGATAATGAAGGCAACTACAGCGTGCCTCTCCTGGCGCCTGGCCTGTATCGCGTAAGAATCACATTCAGTGGATTCGCGCCGGCTGTATTTGAGCCAGTGCGCGTCGTAATCACTGAAACCACCACAGTCGATGGTGACATGGGCTTGGCGGGCCCTGACACGATAGCCGTACGTATTGATCCCCTGATCCAAAAAGACGGACCCCAGCTTGGCCGCGTTGTTGACTCGCGCGCGGTTTCGGAACTGCCGCTCGCAACCCGCAACTTCACCCAAATTCTCGCGCTCTCGCCGGGTACGTCAGTGTCTCTTGCTGATAACACGGCCCTGGGCCGTAACTCGCAAAATGTCTCGGTCAACGGCGCGCGCGTGACCCAGAACGATTTCGAG
>DATHHW010000179.1:0-2124 GCA_035317005.1 Pyrinomonadaceae bacterium
CGACCGATCAATGCGTGAACAAATGCATTCCTAAGCAAACCCTAGGCGGCGGCGTCGACGGTCATAAGCGCGGAGAATGCGGACAAATGTTGTCCGACAAGAACATCGCCGAGATGCTGTCAGCCGGTCTGGGACCTTTGACTTATCGGTTGCGAACCGAGCTTGCTGGTGAAGTGTGGCATTGGAACCCGCGCGGGAGCTGGAGCGACGAAGCCCGCCAATGCGGCTATTGGACTTCGAGTAGTTCAATAAGCACGCCGATCAACCTCTCCTATGGTTATCGACTGCCTCGTCGCGGCAACACCATCGATCAAGCAAACAACGATGGTTATTCGCGTATCTGCGACGGCGACGAAAACTCTTTTTGGAAAAGTAATCCTTATCTGGATCCGTACTTCACCGGCGAGAACGACAACGCTCATCCGCAATGGATTGTAATCGATTTAGGCGCAGCAAAACCAGTGAACACAATCCGCATTCAATGGGGAGTGCCCTACGCCAGACAGGTTCAGCTTGAGTATTGGACCGGCAATGACCCGATGCATTTGCACATCGACAGGAACGATGACTGGCGGGTGTTTCCCCAGGGAGTGATAGGCAATGGCCCCGGTGGCGATGTTACCACTCGCCTCAGTAGTAACTCTATTCCGGTTCAATTTGTGCGCGTCCTGATGAACTCTAGTTCGGCCCCAACTACACAACCTGGCGCCGATGTCCGGGACCGTCTTGGGTTTGCCGTCCGCGAAATCAGCTTTGGCCAAACGAACGACGCCGGTGAGTTCGAGGACTACGTCCGCCACCATCCGGACAGAAGTCAAACAATTGTCTATGTCTCATCAACTGATCCATGGCATCGGGCCGAAGATATTAATTACAAGACGGAACAGCCCGGTCTCGATTTTGTTCTGCGAAGTAAATTGGCCAACCACCTTCCGGTGCTGGTGCCAGTGGGCGTGCTCTACGACACGCCGGATAATGCTGTTGCGGAGATCCGATATCTTTTGGCACGGAAGTATTCACTAGAGGGCGTTGAACTGGGCGAAGAACCCGACGGGCAATGGACTTCGCCGGAAGATTTTGCAGCGCTCTACGTTGCGACCGCCCGTCAGCTGCGCTCGCTTAGCTTTCAGCTCAAGCTCGGTGGACCGAGCTTACAGAACTTTGATGGCCATCTCCTCACCTGGCCGGACAAATCAGGAAACCGTTTCTGGATGAATCGCTTTCTGCGCGCTCTCCGCGCGGCGGAATCTCCCTTCGATTTCTTCTCTTTCGAATACTATCCCTTTGATGATGTCTGCAGCGATGCCGTCCCGCAGCTACTGGAAATTCCGCAACGACTTCGCGCGATGTTGTCCAGCTTGCATGACGATGGTGTTCCTTCGGAGATCCCGTGGCTGATGACGGAGTTTGGTTATTCAGTTTTTGCCTGTCGCCATGAAGTTGATCTCGAAGGCGCGCTCTTCCATGCAGATACCGTCGGAACTTTCCTGACTTCCGGCGGAACGAAAGCCTACCTCTACGGATACGAGCCGGACTATCTCACCGACGAGCTGAACTGTTCGTGGGGTAATTTAATGATGCTGCAGATTTCCAACGCTGATAAAAAGCTTAATCGTCTGTCGACGTACTACAGTGCCCGATTAATTACGAACGAATGGATGCAGTGGGTAACGAAGCCGCACGAAGTATATCCGGTGACAATTGAGCCGGATAACGCCGGCGTTACCGCTTACGCCGTACGCCGGCCCGATAAGCAGTGGGCGTTGCTCGCAGTGAACAAAGATCCGAATCGTTCGGCGCAATTAAGCGTCCAATTTACAAGCGCTTCAGTTGATACATTTACCGGCAAAGTAGATATCGCTCAATTCTCGCGTCAGCAATACCGCTGGCAAGAGGACGGTCCAAATGGGCGTCCGCTCGTGAGCAATTTGCCATCCCAACTTCAGCGCGCCGCGGCGCGATACTACGAACTACCGCCTTACTCAGTTTCGGTATTACGCGGGCACGTTGGCCGTTAACTAGCACACGCCATCGGCGCTCTTAAGACCTGTTCATGTCAACCGAATCTGTCATGGCGAGCGCAGTCGAGACATCTCTAATTATTCGCAGGAAAGAAATAGCTAG
>DATHHW010000180.1:0-2169 GCA_035317005.1 Pyrinomonadaceae bacterium
GAGAACGCTCTTCCAGCCCTCAGTGTGGCGATCGCGCGATTCTTCACTAGGCAGTTGTTCGTGCGTCAGCCGCACCTCGGTGCCACCGTCACAATCGGATAACTCCACCGTAACCACACTGTCCCGTTGCTTCCAATCCTCATCGTCTTCCCATTGCCAGTTGAAAACGATTTTCTTGCCCGGTTGCAACTCACGGTATTCACCACGCATCGTCATCTCCTCGCCGTCGCAATTAGTCAGCTCCCAACGAAACTTCCCACCCACGCGCGTCTCCGCCACAATATTGCGCGTCTGAACATTCTCCGGCCCGAACCATTCCCTTAACTGCGCCGGATCGGTCCACGCTGCATAGACACGGTCGCGTGGCGCCTTAATAACACGTTTGATTTCGAGAGATACTTTATCTGGTACGTTGGTAGTCATGATGTTTTGGTTTCTTCAACATGTTGCTTCAATGATGAACCAATGATCTCGGTCCACCCCTTCTCAAAGTTTGTTCTGGCATAAGCGGGAAGCTTTGGAAATGTCTCCAAACCTTCATGGGTCAGCTTTAGCCGTGTCTTGTCGCCCTCAGGGAACAATTCAAACGTAACTAATGAATCGCCTTCCTCGCCCGCATATCGCCAAGTGTAGGCGATTTTCTTTTGCGGAACGACTTCGGTGATTTTGCAACGGTGGTCGTAGGTGTTGCCTTTGTGCTCGACCACAAAGCTAAATTCAAAACCGACCTCGGGCTTGAACTCCTTCAGGTCAAAATACCATTGCCGCATTTGATCGACATCGGTCAGCGCCTTCCAAACTTTTTCCACCGGCGCGTTGTAGGTACGCTCAATCACCACTGCTTGAGCCAAATCGCTTTTCGCCGTCATCGTTTCCTCCCTTTGGCTATCGACACGCCCCCGATGTGAGCGATCATGTGGCATCGCCCTTCAAAGAGGCCCGGAAGGCGCGAAGTTGCACCAGACCGGGTCGATCAGAATCAGGGTTTGGTTCGTCGTGCCAGATCCACCACTCGTACGGCGGGGTCTGAGGGTAGCCCTTCGGCGAGTCTTCCCACTCTTCTTGGCGCCCGAGCGCAGTGATGTCGAGGTAGTTCCAGGTATTCCCCATCTGCTCGTCGCCGCGGTCGTTGATGAAGTAGGTGCGGAACACCTTGTTGCCGTCGCGGATGAACGAGTTGGTGCCGTGCCACTCGTTTACACCAAATTCCTTGTCGAAGCTGTCCGTGATAGTGTACCATGGCATCTCCCAGCCCATTCGTGCTTTCAGGCGCTCGATGTCCGCCTGTGGCGCGCGCGAGGCGAACGCGAGCGTGGTATCGCGGGCGTTTAGATGGGCGACATGGGCCACCTGGTCGGCCACCATGGAGCAGCCGACGCAAGCATGTTCGGGCCAGCCTTTCACGCCGGGCTCGAAGAAGGCACGGTAAACGATCAGCTGATGGCGGCCATCGAAGAGGTCGAGCAGGCTCACCTTCCCCTTGGGCCCGTCGAACTCGTACTCCTTCTCCACCGCCAGCCACGGCATCCGCCGACGCTCGGCGGCCAGCGCGTCACGGGCGCGGGTCAACTCCTTCTCTTTCACCAGCAATTTCTGGCGCGCAGCCTCCCACTCCTGCGGTGAGACGATTCTCGGACGATTGATTTGGTTCGCTTCAGTTTCGCGTTCCATCTCTTTTACTTTCATTTTGTTTTCCTCTGGCTTGGTTTGTTTTTTTCCTTCTGTAAAACTTGTTCATCATAAAAGCGGTCAGTCCGCCGCTCGAGGTCGCACTGACGGCGATCAAAGCCGCATTTGTTAGACAGACCGGGCACATTTGCGTTACGTCCTCCGTTTTTTGTCGACCGCTTTGTTCGTTTTTTCCAAATAATCAGCCAAGCGATCGAGTGATCCCTCCCAAAACTTGCGGTATTCTTCGACCCATTGCGCGGCCTGTTTCAGCGGCTTGGCCTCGAGCTGCATTTCATGAACGCGCCCATAACGCCGGCGGCGCAGCAATCCCGCCTTCTCCAGCACCCGCAGATGTTTCGAAACCGCCGGCAACGACATTGCGTGCCGTCTGGCCAAACGGGTGACGCAGCGATCACCCTGCGCCAGTTGGGCCAGGATCCGCCGCCGGGTCGGATCGGCCAGGGCGGCAAAGGTCCGATTCAAGGCTGCTGGAGAATA
>DATHHW010000181.1:0-131197 GCA_035317005.1 Pyrinomonadaceae bacterium
CATGCCCCGCGACGTGTATTCCGGCGCGCGCATCCTGCTTGACGACGGCGCGATCGAACTACGTGTTGAAAGCCCGACCGAAACCGATGTCGTTTGTCGAGTCATCAATGGCGGACTTCTCGGCGAGCGCAAGGGAATTAATTTACCCGGAATCACTCTGCCTATTCCGTCGCTGACCGAAAAGGACCGTGACGATTTGAAGTGGGCCGCGCAGCAGCCGATCGATTATTTTGCGTTGTCATTTGTCCGCAGCGGCGCTGATTGCACCGAAGCGAAA
Source organism: Pyrinomonadaceae bacterium (assembly GCA_035317005.1). Lineage (GTDB taxonomy): Bacteria > Acidobacteriota > Blastocatellia > Pyrinomonadales > Pyrinomonadaceae > UBA11740. Next base: position 278 of record DATHHW010000181.1, read on the forward strand.
GACCTGATTAGAAGCGCCGGCAGCACGGCGCCACTCATCGCCAAGATTGAAAAGGCCGAAGCCATCGATCACCTGGAAGAAATCATCGACGCCGCCGATGGCGTGATGGTCGCGCGCGGCGATTTGGGAGTGGAGACCAGTGTCGAGCTGGTCCCGGTTTATCAGAAGCAGATCATCGAGCAGGCAAACGAAGCCGGAAAGCTGGTCATCACCGCGACCCAGATGCTGCAATCGATGGTCTCCAACCCAAGACCTACGCGGGCGGAAGCTACCGACGTCGCCAATGCGGTCTGGGATGGATCGGATTGCCTGATGTTGTCCGGCGAAACCGCGACGGGCCTTTATCCGGTGGCGGCAGTGGCCACCATGGCGCGCATCATTGACACCGCCGAAACGCGGAATGAAAAGGGATCGATCATCAGTAAGCTGGTGGGCAGACAAAGCGGGCGCGTTAGCCGGGCCCTGTGCGAAGCGGCCGCGTTTGCCGCCGATGAAATGAACACGCGCATCATTGCCGTCTTCACTGAATCCGGCTTGATGGCGCGCCGGCTTTCGTCCTTGAGACCAGATCAGCGCATCATCGCGCTCACCTCTTCGCGCGAAGCAATGAACGAGCTGTCGCTCATGTGGGGAGTCGAATCCGTCCTGATTTCGCGCTCAAAAAGTACGGAAGAGTTGCTTAAGCTGGGTGAACAGACTTTACTTCAGGCTGATTTGGTGGAGATAGGGGAGACGGTAGTGATCATGGCCGGTCGCATGTCGGGCCTGGGCCTGTCGAGTTCGGTGACGCTCTATACAGTTGAGAGTGATATTCACGAGACCGTTTAGAAGTTCAAGAACTTATGAAATACATTGTTGTCAGAGTTGACGATGAAGTTTACTTAAGAGCGCGACGCAAACCCGTAAGGATCGTCTGTGCGAGCCTTCTTCGGTAGCGGTCTACGCTCCCTGCCAGTCAGCGCCTGCCATTAGACCGGCCACGGATAAGTCCTCATCCAATTCCGGCCAATGCAGCGAAGTACCGCCGCCGCCGACTTCATATTTCGTTCGCTGATCTGGTGTAGCTGCGCGCAGTAGGGGAAACCAAATGATCGGTACGCTAATGCACCGCCCGTCAGTGAGCGAGACGTGCATCATCTCTTCATCAAAACTTACCGACTTGGCTAGGGCCGTAGTCGGGACATAGGCTCTTTGGGAGTTAGCGTCAGTGCTGACCAAAGTGCTCATTCCAAGCGGACCCCCTTGGAGTTCAGGGGCAGGCGCGACTGCCGCTTTGCTTTGTTTGGAGTTCCGCCAATGGCGGCGCACTCCAAAGCTTACTCAGCCCGCAGCACCTGCCCCACGCGTTCTTTCTGCTTTTGTTCGCGCCGGATCTGGACCGGCGTCATCTGTGGGTCGCGCCAGTTGTCGAGGATGCCGACCTGATGGACGCACTGGATCGTGCAGGTGGGCGCGCACCATTTTTCGGTTTTGTATTCACGCTTGAAGTCTTCCATCGTGTAGTCTTCCAGCGGAATGCCGGGATAACCACGCTGCTGCGAGCACCAGTGGACCAGACCGTCTTCGCAGATGTAGAGGTAGCGCGAGCCCGAACGGCAGCGCCATTCGTAAGGCTTCCCTTCCGCAATGCTGTCCTGAAACCAATTGAGCCGCGCGTGATCCTTGTTTCCCAACTTCTTCACCGAGTGAAAGATCTGTTTTTCAATTTCCGTCAGCGGCTTGAGGGTGCCATCGCCGTCGTGAATCACGCCCACGGTGGTTGAGAAGCCCAGTTCAACCGCGCGCTTCGCCACCGTGAGCGCATCTTCCGGCTGCTTGATCCCGCCGCCGATTACGGAATTGATGTTGATGTGAAAGTCAGCGTGCTCTGCCAGGTAACGCAGCTTCTTGTCCAGCACGCGCAGGCTCTTGCGTGAAACTTCGTCCGGCGCCACGTTGTCGATGCTGATTTGCAGGTATTCAAGACCAGCGCCGTTCAGACGCTTGATGCGATCGGGTGTGAAGTAATAGCCGTTCGAAATCAACCCGGCGATCATTCCTTGCGAGCGAATGTGACGAACGATCTGATCGAGCTCAGGGTGCATCATCGGTTCGCCACCGGAAATCGTGACCACCGAAGTCCCCAGTTCGGCCAGCTTGTCGAGTCGCCGCCGCATTACGTCGAGCGGCACCGGCTTTGAGACTTGATCGTATTCGTTGCAGTAGCCGCAGGCGAGATTGCAGCGCCGCATGGGGATGATATGCGCCAGCACGACGTGATTCGTCGAGATCAGTGCGCGCGATATGAAGGCTGCCTCGCGCAACTTTAATTTAAGAAAAGTGCTCTTTCGCATTCCAATCCAACGTCCCGGAGTTCCAAAAGGATATGCCGACGATGCCGAGAAGGCAAGACCGCTCGCGGCCCGGTTTGGTGTAGGCCTCAGTCTTTAGTTTCTGTGGCCATGGAGTCAGTACCACCTGCGTGAGCCGGTGGGTCAGACACTCATCGTGGTCAGGCTTGAGCCTTGAGTCCACCCGCTCACCCAGGTGGTACTGACCTCATGTGCAGGCATAAGCTGAAGCTTGAAGTCTAAACCGAGCTGCCGCAAACATCGAAGGGCTTCGGTTTCCCGAAGCCCTTCACGTTTGAAAACCCAGGCGCCAGACCTTAGCCCTTTAGGTGCTTCACGTTCCCGTCCAGCTTGAGCTTGAACTCATCCATCCGTATCGTCTGGTTCTTTTCAACGTTCATCAGACGCACGGTGGTTGAGTCGTCGTTCTTCTCGACCATCTTGGTTTGGACAGGCATGCCTTCCCTGTCGACCCAGAGTTCGATGTACTTATAGCTGGCGGCGGTCGTCGGAATCACCTTGATGTGCTGTGTCCACACGCCACCCCAGAGCGTTTCCTCACGCTTGTCCTGCGGTTCACCGAAACGTGTGCGCAGTTGTCCCGCCGACATATTCATCAGCGCCAGGACATCGCCGTCCTTCTGACTCTTAATTGATCCGGTCTTCCCTTCCAGGACTGTATTAAGTCGTGGCCGGTACAAGCTATACAGTCCGTTCATAACCGAGAGGATCTCGTGTTGCGGCTGGGTCCACTCCAGACGGACAAAAGCACTGCTGCTGCCGGCGGCTCCGGGAATGTAAAGCACCAGACCCTGATACTTGTCCTCGTCGCGAAGTTGCGCGTTGTACTTCACCATGCTGATGTTGGCGCGCAAGCTCTTCAGGCTTCTTTGGTTCTTTTCCATCCGGCTGTAGAGCGAACTGACAAAGCCAGGGCCTTGTGCTCGCGCGACGGATCCGGGTTGAATAGCAAGGGCGGTCAACAACAATCCAACCATTAAACTGAGGGAAAATAATTTCTTCATCATAGTTATCATAGCTCCTAAAACTTAAGGCCCTGATGGGCCCCATGAATGCCTCGAGTGCGCTCTAACCTGTATCGCGCCCCAGGCCGGTTTATGACGGAAAATTATAAAGCATGGTCAGCGAATGTCAACCTCATAGGCGATTAATCTTCCCGATGCGTCATACGCCTCGCGCACCACGGTGACTTGTGCCCCGGGTCGACCGGCTTTTTGCCTCGCGCGCCGCTCAATCTCGGTCTTATCTAACTGAGTGCCAACCACATCGGTGTCGACCATGATCGTCGCCTGCCCCATGTGGGTGCGCTGATAAGCGCTGTTTTCGAACCAACTTTTGGGCGTCAGAAAGATGAAAACCAGGATCAACACACACAGCACGTCCCACTGCCACGAAGTCCGCGGATATGTCCAAAAGACTGCTTTCTTTGCGGTATCTGCTACGAAACCCATTGTTCCCACCAGTCGTCTGCGTGATTATTACCGGACGCTACGAATTTGTCGAGGCAAACGAGGTACCAGAGAGCGATTTTAAGAGTTCCACCTTTAGGTTGCTCATCATCCGCAAGCTAAAGATTGAACTCTAAACTGAACCAACGGTTGCTGCGGGCTGGACGATATGGCCGTCGCGCATCTGGATAACGCGCTGGCACGCCGCGGCGGCTTCAGGATTGTGAGTGATCATGACGATGGTTTGATTGAAGCGGTCATTCAACTCGCGAAACATTTTCAAGACCAGCGCTGAATTCTCAGTATCAAGATTTCCGGTTGGCTCATCGGCGAGTACGATCGCGGGCCGGTTGACGACCGCGCGCGCCAACGCCACACGCTGTTGCTCACCGCCAGAAAGCTCCAGTGGCTTGTGATGCATCTTGTCCTCTAACTTCAGCATGCGCAGGATTTCGCGACGCCTGTCGGGATCTTCCGAGCCGTTCGCATGAATGCGTTCGGCCAGCCGCAGGTTCCCTTCCGCAGTCAAAGTTGGAAACAGATTGAAGCGCTGAAACACGAACCCAATCTTACGACGCCTGATATCCGTCCGCCTGGCATCGGAAGCAGCGGTCAGGTCTTCGCCATCGACAATGATGCGTCCTTTGGTGGGTGTCAAAAGGCCGCCCATCAGGTGCAGCATGGTTGATTTGCCGCAGCCGGACGGCCCCATCACCGCCAGAAACTCGCCTTCCTGAACCGTCAGGTCAATACCACGCAGAGCCGGCACATCGACTTTGCCGACGCGATAAATTTTTTCGAGGTTCTCAGCTTTTAGAATAGTTGCCATTTAAGAAACGTGATGCCCGGAGCGATCACTTGTATTCACTTGTGCGATTAATCCGACAATAGTATCAAAAGCTCTCGGGCGCGGCGGCCGGGATCTAACAGCCCCCAAGCGCTGCATTAAACTTGGGCTATTCGTAAGCCAGCGCCGTAACCGGGTCCAGGTTTGCCGCGCGCGCAGCCGGATACAACGCACCCAACGCGCCGCCGGCCAAGCCAATCACCGCGGCAGTCAATGCCCACCATCCGCCGAATTCAAAAATCAGACCCGTAGCCTTATGAATGCCGAAGCCAGCCAGGGCCGCCAGCACAAACCCAACCACGAGGCCCATGAAACTGATTGCCAGAGCTTCTCTCTCGATCTCGCTGATGATATAGCGGCGCGACGCACCCATCGCTTTGAGAATGCCAATCTCGCGCGTACGCTCAGTGATGGTCGTGTGCATGGCCAGCATGACCACCAGCGCGCTCACTACTGCCGCCAGCACGACCAGGACTCGCATGAAAATAGCCAGGCCCGGAATAGAATTCTCGATGCTGGGAAAGAAGTCGGCGGTTCTCTGGACTTTGTTTCCCGGAAGAGTCTCATTGATTCGCTTCGCGACGGCGATTTGATCGGCCGGGTTCCTGACCTTCACCAGGATGTAACTGCATTTGCCGGAAACTTCGAGGGCGTTTTGCATGGCCTCAAGCGACAGCTTGGAGCGGGCCCCGGACTCGGGCGCATAAATCCCGACGACCTTGAATTCCTTGGCACCGAACAGTTTGACGGAACTGCCGACGGGATGGTTACGGCTGGCTTTGGTTTCGTCGATCACGATTTCGTCAAATGCCTTTGGACCGCGGCCCTGGACCAAACGAATATTGCTCATCTGCGCAAAACTGTCCCAGTCGACTCCTTCGACCTGGTCAACTCCCCAGGTTCCACTGGGAAAGACATGGCGAATGACCGGTACCGCGGATTCGACACCGTCAACCTTCTTTAGCAAATCAACATATTTCGTACTGAGGTTCGCCGAGGTGGAAGTAGCCTGGAACGATCCGGGCCGGGTAAAGATTATTTCCGCGCGGACATTCTCTGAACGTCGCTGCAAATCATCGGACATTCCGCGCGACAGTCCGGTGAACAACATCACCAGGGTCACGCCCAGCGCCACGCCCAGAACACTGATCGCCGAACGAAGCGGACGCTGCCGAATATTTGAAATGACTAAGTTGTCCACCTGCGCGGGGGCCTCTTTCTCGAACGGGGAATATTAATACAAGCAGTGGGGAAAGCCTAACTGGAAGGGCGTAGTGTATTAGTTTCGCTAGCGGCGTTTAGAGTACTGACTTTAGTCGGGTTTTTCGACCGTGAGAAAAGCCCAACTGAAGTTGGTACTCTAACACCCGTTGAATTACTCAGAAGGTTCCGGTTTGCAGGTGAGTTTGCGTTGCGGAGGTTGTGAGCCGTCGGCCAACCCCTAGTTCTTCGGCGGCGCAGGCCCCTTCTCAGCATCCAGATCGACCTCACGCAAGGCCCATTTGTTCTCCAGCACAAACGCCTCTGGTGGATAGTCGCGATCAATATTTACAGATTCCGGCATCTGGTAGGTGATCGTGATCTTATAGTGATCCTGCGGTCTGGTGATCCCGACCTGGGCCGGCAAAACAGCTTCGCCCCCGACGCCAAATTTTTTCAGCTCACCATAGGTAATATCGGTTACCAACGCGGCGTGATCGTCAAAGGTCTGCAGACGCGCCAGGCGGATGCCGCTAACTCGATCGAACCAGAAACGTCTGAGCAGACGCCCCGTACCATCGGCGGCGATTTGCAACTCCTCCAGAAAGTAATAACCGCGCACGACCCGCTTATTACTTTCGGGCCTGGTGGGATCTTTTTCTGACTGAAAGAACTCGCTCTGCACGTACGTCATGCCCGTTGCGTGCGCATCGATCGGACGAATCAACAGCGCATCAGTCAGGTGCTGTGGCCGCAGGTTTGAAAGCGCATTCACCGCCTGTGCTTCTGAATTCGGCTTTCCCTTTTTGTTCGAGTTCGCGGTGGGATTCGACGCGCCATCCATATCCAACTTTGGGTAAACCGCATTGTTGGTTCCGCGCACAAAGCGGTGGTATTTCTCATCACCTCGAAGAACTGCGATCCGGAAGTGTTCCCCATCCGAAGTCATCTGGGCGATGTCTCCGAGGCCCACCGGTCCCTGGACGTCCAGATAGACGTTGGCGGGACGCTGCAAAGTGATCAAGCCGTCGGCAGTGCGATATTTTTCCGCAATGCCTGAGGTGGCAAATGAAGTATCTTCGAACTGGATGTCGACTTTGCCACGGATCGAACGCACCGCTGTCAGGCTGTTGACTATGCGAATAAGTTGAGTAGTGTCCGCCTGCGCCAGCGGCGTAAGCAGCTTTTCGACCTCGACGGGTTTATGAACGAAGTGACACGCCGTAGCCAGAGGGAGGATGATCGAGAGCGCGAGCGTGATGGCCAGCCGTACTTTGGCGGTCGGGGAACCGGCGATATTATTCAGCATCAACGATCAAATAGGCCGGCGCTGAGTCGATCGCCGGCACAGTAATAAGTAATCTTCTTAGGACGCCTCACGCTAACAAAGCACGTTCGCGGTTGTCAACGCGAGGCAAAAGGGGACGGCCGCCGCTGGAACGACATTGCGAACATCACCAGCAGGTCAGTCTGATTGTGGCGCGCGCTTCTTGCGCGGGATTCACGGCCGCGACGCCCTTGGCACTCTCCCAAACTGAACCACGACCGAGCCGCTTGACAGGCTTTTGGAACGGGGACTATTGTTAGTCCGTCAACGCATCCCCAAACAGCACGTCGTCACCTGCTGAATGTTCCGATTGCCCCATTAATCAGTTTGCAGACGTAGGTCTGTGGCGAACTGCCCTTTTGCCGACCCATCCCTTTAAGGGCACGCCAACTACAGACCTTCGAGCCAGGCTGCCAATATTTAACGCAGCTCTGGTCTGATCTTGGCCCCACGACCGCTGCCGATTTCCCTGCCAACTCGTCAGCATAACCTTAACTTTCGAAAAGGAGCAAAATCATGATTATCTCGGAGAGTCGAAGACTCATTCAGAAACTTTTCGTCCTGGCCATCCTCCTGGCATGCCTGGGACTGCTGTCTGCCGGAGGGAGAACGAAAGCTTCCCCTTGCGATAAAAACAGCCTGTTGCCGTGCTGCTCATATTGTGACGAGCATCCCGACGCTCAGGCCTGTAAGCATGGCTGTCTCTTTGGATGTCGTTCAGAACGATAGACCTACAGAATGAACAACCGGACGGAAGCGAGCAGTTGAAAAATCCTGCGGTGCAGAATCTGTCACTGCTCGCTTTCGCCTGTGCGATACGTCACAGGCTGAAGTCGTGCATTCCATTCCAATTACGGATTGTTGCCCGCGCTCGTTGAGCTGCTGACCGCGAGATTGAAAGTTGTCAATCAATCAATACAGGCGAGTCGGGGAGAATTGCTGGAACCAAGATACACCTTCAGAAGGACTGGCAAGACGCGAGGTAATTCGAGCCTGGCCGACGCAAAGCTCAACAGTCCTCCAGCACGAAGCGTCGCTGACAGAGACGTTAAGGCTCAAATTAGATCCAATAGATCCGACAGTCGCAACTCAGCGTTTGCTAGCGACAAGCTGGATGCTCGCAACCGCATCCGATCTCCATGACGTGCGATTTTTCGGCCTCCCGGCAATACTCGCTACAGTACTTACTGCCTTCTTCGGGCGAACAGTCGCAGGCCCCATGAGCACACGTTGTTATTTCATCAGCCATCAGACGGACCTCCCTGTATGTCTGTTAGTACTATTTAAGTTGTTGGGGGATGCTTGGAACCCATGCTAGGCCCCATCGCGGGTCAGGTCAAGACGAGCGAGGCCGGGGGACATTATTTCGAATTCAACGCTTGACTACTTAAGCAAGCCCGAAAGCCAATGAACGATATTCAGCGCCAACTGTCGATTGTCGATGCCCGGACGATTCATGCCGAACTTCATACCACCAGGTCCAGTCATTTGCGCGGAAAGCATCGCGGCTTCGCCGAGCACAACCACGCGCCCCTTGCCCAGTGCGAAGACAATTCCCTGGGCCCGACCCGCGGCGGAAATTGCAGCCTGCTGGGGAACCTGGACCTGCACCGCCGTCGCACCCGGCGGAAGATTTGTGCTGCTGGACGGTGGCACTTGAGATTGCCCGCCTTGCCGAGCTTTTTCGATGGCCGCCTGGATGTCAGCTTGTGAAGGCGGTGGCACATCCGTCGCAGTGTCAGCGAGCCTTAGAAAGGCGACACTTCCCGCTGGGCCTTTGAGTGACTGTCCGGTGAAGGCTATGACCCGATTGATACGCTCGTTCGCATCACGGCCCTTCGTAATCGGATGGTCAATCAGGAGACCGTTCTCGCGCGAGTAAACGAGGAAACTGTTACTGCCGGTCTCTTTGTCACTGTTAACGCTGTCATTGGTAAAAGAGCTCCTCATGTCCACGCCAAAACGCTGCGCGAGGATTTTATTCGCAGCACCCATCGGTGCATGATCGGCAATCAACAGCAGCGCGCCGCCGCCTTTTACCCAGTCGCGCACCGCGTCGCACTCCTGATCGGTAAAGGCCGGATTGCTTGCCTCGGGCTGACTCATTCTTGGGGCGCCGAGCGCGTTTGATATCACGAGGATGTCAAAGCCCTTCAGCGCTTCCGCTGAGAACTTCTGCTTGTTCGGGGTGATCTGGTAACCGTCATTGGTAATCAAGTCTGCGAAGGGTTTGTAGCGGCCGCTCGTGGTGTGAAAGTTATTGTGAGCTTCATCAAAGAGAACCTTCGGGCCATTTTTAGGGTAAGCCGGCTTGGCTACTCTGGCGTCGAAATCCGGGTCGGCCATCTGTCCACCACCTTGACCACCCTGACTACCTTGCGCTTGCGGGACTGAGGCCATTTGTCCGCCGCGGGTCAACGCGAATGTTCCATTTCCGACCTTTGCCTCGCCCCGGAAGCTTTCAAAAGTTCCCTTCAATTCGTCACCGATAAACTTGCCCGTGAAGTGGATGACTACGCCATTGACAACCGCCCTGAATGTTATTTCGCTGCCGTTGATTTTCACTTCTTCGACGGTCGGCGTAAGCTCCCCTGCGGGAACTCGCATCTTCATCGTGGCCTTCCAGGTCTCATCGTCACGAGCCAGCATGATCTCTAAACCAGCCGGCCCCGCCGGCCTGTTCATGACGCCTGCCCATGAGCCGGCAAAGTCCGGAGCCTGGGCGATCGTCAGCGGAGAAATAGAGAGCGCGAGGCAGAGGCAGAAAGTAAGTGCGAAATGTCTGTTCATGGTTTCATTCATGTTGTTGGACGCCGGTCCCTGGCGATCCAGATTAGTTAGTCCAGTGAACGATTTGGATCGTCGAAGTGGAACTAGCTTTGTTCGTGCGGTTTCGTGTGATTTCGTGGATCGTTCTTGTCCGATCCTGTCTGCTTCTTCTCTTTAGAGTTGGCTCCTCGCGGATCGTTTGCAGACAGGATGTCTGCGCTCCCGGCCTTTGCTGTCATCGAAGCTTGCCTAGCCGCTCAGCCGCCAGCAGCAACGTCTCGTCCTTCTTACAAAAGCAGAACCGCACCTGCTGCGAGCCAAGTGCGGGATCGCTGTAGAAACTCGAGCCCGGGACACAAGCAACGCCAACCTCCCGGATCAGATGACGCGTGAACTCGACGTCGTTCTTAAAACCGAAGCCGCTGATATCGGTCATTACATAATAGGCGCCATCGGGAGAAAAAGTTCCAAAACCTGCCTTCTCAAGTTCGGGCAAAATCAGATCGCGGCGGGCGCGATAGTCGCTTTGCAACCGGTCGTAATAGGAAGGCGGCAACGTTAACGCGTAAGCACCCGCGGTTTGCAGAGGCGCCGCTGCGCCCACCGTCAAGAAGTCGTGCACCTTGCGCACTGCACTGGTGATTTCCGGCGCCGCGATGCAGTAACCAACGCGCCAACCCGTTACCGAATAAGTCTTGGACATCGAGTTGACGATTACCGTGCGGTCGCGCATGCCTTCGATCTGCGCCATTGAGATATGCGCGATCTCGGCGCCCTCGCGCGGATAGAGAATGTGCTCGTAGATTTCGTCAGTGAAACAGAGTGCGTCAAATTCCTGACACAGTCCGGCGATGAACTCCATCTCGGCGCCGGTGAAAACCTTGCCGGTCGGATTGTTCGGATTGCAGATAATTATGGCTTTGGTCTTCGGATTGAAAGCCGCGCGCAGCTCGTCCTTATCGAAACTCCAATCGGGCGCCCGCAAAGGAACATGTCGCGGTCGCGCGTCCGAAAGGATCGCGTCCGGCGCATAGTTTTCATAAAACGGTTCGAAGACAACAACTTCCTCGCCCGGATCGACCGTCGCCATCATCGCGGCAATCATGCCTTCCGTCGAGCCGCACGTGACGGTGATTTCAGTTTCCGGATCGATCTCGAGACCGAGATGCCATTTCGTTTTACGCGCGATGGCTTCACGGAAATCCTTCGCGCCCCAGGTTATCGCGTATTGATTGACGTCATCGGCGATGGCCTGCATCGCCACGCGCTTGATGTCTTCCGGCGCGGCAAAATCGGGAAAGCCCTGCGAGAGATTCACCGCGCCATACTTCATCGCCTCGCGGGTCATTTCGCGAATTACCGATTCAGTGAACAGACTGGCTTTGCGAGAAACGCGTCGGGTAACGGAGGGTGCGGGTGTCGTCATGGTTGAGTCATCCGTCTAAGAAAGAATTGCCGCAGATAATAACAGACTATGTAGATGAAGCCGGGCAATTATTTCACTTGCCCTTATCCATGTCTATCCGTGTTCATCTGTGGCTAGTCCTCCGGCGCTTGCGCTTTCAACTGCTCAACCATCGAACGCACGGCCGGCGCGAGCGAGCCGTTAGGCGCCAGTCTCAAATAGTTTTCATAAGCCGCGATCGCTTCTTTGCTGTTACCGTTTTTTTCGTGAGCCGCGCCGAGCAGTTGGTAGATGATCGGTTCAGTATCAGCAAGCTGATTGATGGCAATCTGAAATTCGCGCGCGGCCAGGTCATACTGGCCCTTCTCTTCATAGACCCGCCCAATGCCGACATGCGCTTCCGGTTGGAAGCCGTGGCCTTCGCGAATCGATCTATTGAAAGATCCAATGGCTTCGTCGGTCTGCCCCGTCTCGCGATAGACGCGCCCCTCGACGGCGGACGCTTCGGGGTATACCGCACGATAGCGGCGGGCCGATTCTATTTCAGCCAGCGCGCCGTTGGTGTCGTTGAGATCCAACAACACCCGCGCCAAGCCCACGTGTGCGGACGGAAAAACGAGGCGCAGCCTAAGCGTCCGGCGATAAAGTTCCGCGGCCTTCTGACGCGCGTCGTCGTCGCGGGCAGTTTCGCGCGCGGTCTCGGCCTCCTGAAAACTCAACTCGGCTTCGTCCGTCGTGCGCAACAGACGCACGCGGATCTCGCCGCGTTGCGCAGCCGGCAAGGGCATCGTGATTTCTCGAAAGCCGTTAGCGCGGACGCGCAAGGTGTGCGCTCCGGACGAGACTTTGACCTGTGCGAGTTTGCCGCCGGCGTCAGTCGTTCCGCGTCGAATTTCATCGATCCAGACGACGGCACTCGGTTCAGAGACTATGGTTACGGTGCGTGCTGTGCCGCCGGCAGGTCGTTGCTGTGCCAAGGCAAGACTGCCGGAGGTTGCGAGTAGCAAGCTAACAAGACAAATCCTTAATCTCATTGACAGTACCTTTACCGTAAGCTGCGGCCACGCGCAAGCAGTTCCGACGGAACTCGATCTTGTAAAACGGTTGCGTCTCGACGGTCTCAGGGTGTAATCTGCGCTCGAAATAAACGCAAGCAAGAGCATTTAGGGTTTTCGGTTTCTAAACGTCTGTCTGCCCGCCGCAACGTTGCCAAGCCGCATCAGCCGTTTGGGCCGCCGACAAGACGGACTAGTTTGGGAGGATCTTATGCTTATTGAATCGACGACTCATATCAGTTTTGGACTGGCAATTCTGGACAGCGTTTTCAAAGCACCCAGTGCCGACGAGATATCGCACATCTCGATGCGTTGGCTTCACTTTGTTGGCGGCATCGCGTGGATTGGACTGCTGTACTTTTTCAATCTGGTCAATGTGCCGCTCCAGAAAAAACTGGACCCAGAGACAAAGAAGAAAGTGAACCCCGATCTGCTCCTGCCCGCTCTCTGGTATTTTCGTTGGGGCGCAGTCTTAACGGTCCTTTCGGGTTTGGGTTACTACGCAATGTACATCCTTAAATCCGACGTGAGAGCGTCCAACCTGACCGGTCACAACGTAAACGGCTGGGTCCTGCTAATCGTCTGGTTCTTTATCCCGGTGATTACTTTTCTGGTCGAGTTCCTCATCATTAAGAAAGTCCCGGCGTTGATAAAGGACGGCCGTGTCTTTGCCATCGTCGCTTTGATTCTCGTAGTGGCGATGTCGATGGTGATTTTGTGGTGGCTCGACAAGGGACTCACGGTGAACGGTCAACACTTCGCCGGTAATAAAACCCTTTCGATCGGCGTGGGTGGTGCGCTGGGCATTATCATGATGCTGAATGTCTGGGGCATCATCTGGCCCAACAACAAACGGATGATCGGCGCCCTGCAGGGCGGCCCGCCGGCCGCTCCCGAACTCGCACGCCAGGCCTTCGTAGCCTCGCGCACCAATGCCTGGCTATCGCTGCCGCTGCTTTTGTTCATGGGAACGTCGCACGGCGATTGGCTAATCTTTGCCGGCAAGTAGTTCTTTTTTCTTTACTCCCTCTCCCTTTGGGAGAGGGCTGGGGAGAGGGCCTGAGCGAGAACCTTCTTTGATAATGGAGTTGTCGTTGGTAAACACGACGGGTCCATAAAAAATACGTCGCGCTAAGCTTCGCACCCTCCCCTAACCCCTCCCAGAGGGAGGGGAATAAACCAGCTTATTGAAATACTTCGGCCCCTGTGACTTGAAATCACAGGCTGAAGCCTATGCTACTCTTATCGCAACACGATTGACTCATCCTCTCCATTCCTTCGCCACACTTCCGGTCCATCCTTCAATTATCGTGGTAGTGAGTCACGTGGTAATGGGTCAAACGTGACCGCGCATAAAGACCGCAAGCAATAATTCAAGGAGGTAACAATGGGTTCAACGAACACTTACAAAGCCAGGCAATTCAACCTGAGCAATCTGAAAGGCATTTCGGATGAGACGCTCGAGATGCATTTCAAACTTTACGAGGGTTACGTCAAAGAGACGAACAAGCTGAACGAAAAGATCGGTGAGTTCGTGAAAGACGCCAAGGTCGATCAGGATGAGTTCGCCGAGTATTCTGAACTGACCCGGCGGCTCGGGTTCGAGTACAACGGCATGGTCCTGCATGAATATTATTTTGACAATCTGAAAACCGGAGGCGGGACTGGCGATCCAAACAACAATTCGGCATTTCGCAAAGCCGCCGAGCAAAGTCACGGCAGCTATGATATCTGGAAAGCCGAGTTCGTCGGCATCGGCAAAATGCGCGGAGTCGGTTGGGCCATCTGTTATCAGAACCCCAATAACGGATTGCTTTCGAATCATTGGATTACGCTGCATGAGACGGGCAACGTCGCCGGCTTCACTCCGGTGCTGGTGATGGACGTGTGGGAGCACGCGTACCTGCTCGACTATAAACCGGCCGAACGGCCGAAATACATTGAAGCGTTCTTTTCCAACATCGATTGGAGCGCGGTCGACAAACGTACGCACAAACTGACGGCGCACTCAATCGCGGCTTAAGTAAATTAAGTTTGGAGTTCCGCCTTTAGGCGGGGGATTCATTGTCAGGCCGCCTGAAGGCGGAACTCCAAACAAATTCCAAGGCAGTGCCGCGCTAAGCTTGCCACCGCACTTCACAAATCCTCGGGCAGGGCTTGTTCCCTGCCCGCTTTTTGTGATAAGCGAGAGGGTGAAAATCAAGCATCTTAATTTTCTTGCCGGCTTTTTTGGAGGACCACCATGATATTTCCAAAACTCTCTCTAGCTGCCGCGGTTGCGTGCGGCGCTCTGCTCTTGACTGTGGCAGGTTGCCAGCAGTCGAACGACAACGCGAACACCACGGCAACTATCAGCGTCACGCCGCCCGGAGTACAGAACCTGATGGTCGTACCGCGCCCGCCAAAGATCGTCGACATGATGAAAGCCCGTGGCGAGCAGGACCAAGCCAAGCCTGTCTTGAAAATCATTTCGCCCGCGAAGAACACAACCATCAACGGCTCGACGGTCGACGTTAAATTGGAGCTGAGCGGCGATCTGAAAGGCTACATGCCGCATAAGGATCCCGCGACCGGCAAGGGCAATCACATCCACGTGATTCTCGACAACCAACCCTACGAAGCCTACTACGACATCAATCAACCGTTTGAGCTGCGTAACGTGACCGAAGGTAAACACACTCTGCGTGTCTTCCCATCGCGGCCCTGGCATGAAAGCTATAAGAATGAAGGCGCGTTTCAGATGGTCGAATTCACCGTGAAAGGCGGCGGCGATGTGTCGAAGCCAACGACTACGAAAGACGGCCAGAAGATGGCGGATGCTAAGAGTCCCGCGAAGGCAGAACCCAGCAAAGCTGCCAACGCGAATTCCGGCGCCAGCCCGACGCCGGCGCGCGAAGGCAAGGACTTTGCTCCGAGTAAAGCCGGTGATGTCGATCCCACCAAACCGCTGCTTACCTATAGCCGTCCCAAAGGCGAGTACAAAGGTGAGGATGCCGATCCAATCATGATCGATTTCTGGCTGTCGAACGGCAAACTGCAAGGCGACGGGGGAACGTTTCGAGTCCGTTACACGATCGACGGTGGTGAAGCAAAGTTCATCGACAAGTGGGATCCGATCTGGTTGAGCGGCTGGATTAACGGCAAGCACCAGGTTAAGCTCGAGCTGGTAGACAAGGACGGCAATCTGGTCGACAACGGCGGTTATAATTCGACTACGCGCGAGATCACCGTGGCTCGCTGAGAGGGTTGAAGTTGAGTGGCACAGACTTCAGTCTGTGATCTAACGACAGGAATCACAGACTGAAGTCTGTGCCACTCTACCCGGACAAATCTCATTTCTTATTGCTGTTTGCTGGCGCGCTCGTACTTGCAGGTTTCTTCGCGGCTGGTTTGCGCTTAGCGCCTTTTAGCTCCACCAGAATCACTTCCATATCATTGTCGGTCACGTTCTCTGGCAGGTGTCTGACCGCGGGCGTGAAAAGCGCCTGGCCGGCTTTCATTTCCCGCTCTTCGGTTTTCCCTCCGGGGAAAGTAAACTTCACTTTGCCATCAGTCTGGAATATCGCGACGGCGTCAGGATGGCGATGCATTACAGACTTCTCGCGCGGGCCGTAATGGACCCTGACAATCCGGACCTTGGAATTTTCAAATTCGACCTTGTAATGCTTGGAATCCACCTTGGTTGGGTCCTGTGCCAACACGGCCGGTACTGCTAATGCGAGTACAAACAGACTCAGGAAAAATGTTCGATGCATAGGGGAATCTCCTCTCAGAATTTCGTCTTGATACTTAAGCTTGAAGAGCGCGGCGCACTTTTTAGTTCAAGTGGGAGAGCAAGTCAATGTTTTTAAGTCCCAATTCAATTCAGACAAAGCAAAATCAGTTCGTTAGGTTGGTGGCCGAAGCTGGAGCCTGTTTGGAATGTCCCGCGATGTGTGAACGCGCCGCCGTGCTGAGCGAGGTGAACGGGCCGGTGAATGCGCGGGTGATGTTTATTGGTGAAGCGCCGGGACGCAAAGGAGCGGACCGCACCCGTGTCCCCTTCTCTGGCGATCAATCGGGAAGGAATTTCGAGCGCTTTCTCGCGTCCATCGATTTGAAACGCAGCGAGATTTTCATCACCAGTGCCGCACTCTGCAATCCGCGCGCAACCTCGGGTGCGAATCGCCGGCCCAAGGCCTCTGAAATCCGAAACTGTTCGTCGTTTCTGCGGCGGACTATTGAACTGGTCGAGCCCGCCGTCATAGTTACGCTGGGAACAGTCGCGCTTGAGGCGCTGAAACTGCTTCACTATCATGAGTTCACTTTGAAGAATGACGCAGGCAGGATTCGTCGCTGGAATGGCCGTTTGCTGGTGCCGCTGTATCATCCGAGTCCACAGGTTTTGATCACCAGTCGAGATGAAAGGGCACAATTGAGAGATTATGAAGTTGTGGCGCGAGCAATTCGACGAGTCTGAACCTGCGGCTAGTCCTTGCGGCTCTGCCGCCTGATGTGCGGAAAGGCTCTGCCTTTCCGACTCGCGAGTTTTTCTCTCTGAGGCTCCGCCTCGGCCTTCGAGGCAAAGCCTCGCAGAACGGAGGGTAGCGCAACGGAAAGCCATAGGCTTTCCGCACATCAGACGGCGAAGCCGTGCTAACTTTGATCCATGGAGACTGAAACCCAAGCATCAAACGAGTATTCCGCCGTGCGCGACGGTGGCGCCGGCGTGATCGATCTTACCTCACGCGGACGTGTGCTGGTCAGCGGCTCAGAAGCCGTGATGTTTCTCAACGGCCTGATTACCAACGACATGAAAACGCTCGCCGTGAATTCCTGGATGCCGGCGGTTTTTCCGAACGTGCAGGGGCGTTTGATAGCCTCGGTGCGCATCATTCATCGCGATGACGGATTCCTTGTCGACACTGAGAGCGCCACGCTGGAGATTGTGGCTAAACTATTGGAGCGCTTCACCCTCGCCGGTGACTTTCGGGTCAAGGATCTGACGAGCGAGACGGCGATGCTGTCCGTGCAGGGCAAGAATGCCGCCGAAGTTATTCGCAAAGCGTTAGGGGAAACAAGCGCAATGGTCGCGCGCGGACAAGTCGCAACTGCGCAACTCGAGAGTGGCAGCCACGTGACCGTCATTCGCGCCACGCACACCGGCGAAGATGGCTTCGATCTTTTCGTTGATGCTAAAGACAGTCAGACCTTGCTGGGGTTATTAACCCACGCCGGCGCGCAACCGTATGGCCCAGACGCAGCGGAAACGTTGCGCATCGAAGCCGGTATCGCTCGCTTTGGCGTCGACATGGATGAAACCAGGGTGGTTACGGAAACGAATCTTGATGACGCCGTAAGCTTCACCAAAGGCTGTTACATTGGCCAGGAGATCATCGCGCGGATCAAATATCGTGGCCACGTAGCGAAAAAGCTGACGGGCGTTTTGCTGGAACACGACATCGCGCTGGAGAGCAACGCGAAGATTCTTTCTGACGATGAGAAGGAAATTGGCAGCATTACCTCTGCAACGATTTCGCCGCGGCTCAGACACACGATCGCTCTGGCTTATGTGAAGTACGACTACCTTGAGCCGGGAACGAAAGTAAAGGTGGTTGCTGCTGGAGAGGAATTTCCGGGAACAGTTATAGAGTTTCCTTTTATTCGTGGAAGTTGGTATTCGGATTAAGCTCCGTTAGGAGCGCGATGTTTATAGTAACCGCGACCGACATGACGCGCGCTCCGTAGGAGCGTAATGTTCGATTGCCATCTCAGAAGATTTCGCTCCTACGGAGCTACAAATGGATTTGTGTCCGGGTGCTATAAACATTTCGTCCCTAACGGGACTTAAGAGATGACTGACGAGGCAACCAACATCACCGAGACCGTCGTCCCGGAGCCTGAACCCGATCAGGCCGAACTGGCGCATTCGATCATCGAATCGCTGCTCGAACACACACGAATAGTCAGCGATCTGATCGCGGTGATGGCCCAGGCCCTCGACCAGGACACAACCAAAGCACTAACCCTGACGGCGCAGTGGCAGTCCTACCTGGAAAGCCGCCGCCAGTTGGAACACACCCGCAAGGACGTCGAAAAATTTGTCGAGATGATGAAAAAACCCGAGGAAGAGCAGAGGTGACACCGACGCGGACTATTTTGGAATGCGGCGACTTGTCGCCGCTTTGGTTCGACTTACTTAAGGCGAAAGCGCTGACAAGTCAGCCCACTCCAAAATCTAACGAATCATCATGACTACTTTGCGCTCACGCCCGCCGTCGAACTCGCAGAGAAAAATTCCCTGCCAGCGCCCCAGCAACAACTCTCCATCGTGGAACGGTATGGTGACACTCGGACCGACGAGGCTGGCTTTGATATGCGCGTCGGAGTTTTCTTCGCCGTGTCGAAAGCCCATCCCGTGTTGCGGAATCAAAGTGCGCAGCGCGTGCAGCATGTCGCGCGGCACATCAGGATCGGCATTCTCGTTCACTGTCAGACCAGCGGTCGTATGTTGGACATAGAGGACGACGATGCCCTCGCGCGCGCCTGACTCTTTGAGTTTGGTCTGAACTTCGCCGGTAAACTCGACGAGTTCTTCGCGTTGATGAGAACGGACTTTGAGTGTGTACATTGGAGAGATTGTAACGCAAAAGCTTTGGAGTGCGGTGGCAAGCGCAGCGCGACACCGCCTTGGATCGACTTAGAAATCCAGAGTGCGGTCATTGCCGGCGCACTCCAAAATTGTCTCTTCAAGGAGAATTAGACAACTCGAAATCCCTGGTCACTGAAACGCTAAAGGATTCCGCTCCCACATTCACGATGCTCATCCTGGCCGGCCCCGAAGCAGCGCTCCTGGGCAGCCTAACGATCAGGAGTTCTGCTGACGTATAGGAAAAATCAGCGAGCCCCAGCGTCACGCTCTGACCGTTCTGTTCCAGCACAATTCGTACAAAACGTGGATTGGGATCAATTCCTCGGCCGCGGATTGTAAGATACCGCCTTTGCGGATCGTAGGGCGGGAACGGCCGTCCTGCGTTGCGCTGGATTTCGTAAGTCTCGCGCAGACGGGCCAGGTCAGCATCGGTCGATTCGCCTACGCTGATAATTTCAGGCGGCAGGGCTTCATCGACGATTTCAATCGGTATGGCGGGGCTCACACCTCCCTGCTCACCCTTCAGGGAATTGAAAACCTTGACCTGGGCGGGCCCGATAATTTCGCGCGTGGGCCGAACAATCAGCGCTACCGGAGCGTCCGGCGCTTTATTCGGCTGGCGCAGAGCGCTGTTACTTTCCGGCTTCACAATGTAGCGAGCAGTGTCGTGCTCAATTAAAACCAAAGTTTGGGACGGATCAGGCCCCAGGGTTCTGAGATAGTCCACCGAAAGCATCAAAGCCTGCCCCGCCCCGACTTTCCGCGGAGCCACGGACAATATCCGCGGCGCATTCACCACCGGGGCTTCCGCGGATCGGGTTGAATCGACAATTTGAACTTTGAGCGACATCGGATCGCTCTCGACTCCATTAGCGCGCAAACGTATCCCCATGTCGGCCGGCCCCATCGTCAGCGCCGCCGGAATTTCAATTTCCAGAAAATCACGTGGCGGGAGAGAGGCAACGCCTCTGCTGGTGCGTTCGACTCTCTTCGGCTGATGCATCACCTGCGCGATGGCCTCGTAGACAGTTCCGCCCTGTTTGAAATTGATCAGAATAGCCGCGCTCGGATCGTCGGGATCGGCAAGCGGTTTGAGATAAAACTGAACTCTTGAGTCGCGCTCAAATCTCCATCCCATATCGCTGACGCGCGTCCCGGGCGGCGGCGGCGGCAAACTTGAGGGCGCCATGGTCATCACCGCCGGACCGGCAATGACGGGTCGCAACGGACGATCGACTATCGTCAGAGTCAACAGGTTGCTTTCCTTGTTCTTATAGACAAGCACAACATTAACCGCGCCGGGATGTAATCCGTGTGGCACCACGAAACTGACGTTCTGAAACGGTTTCATCTCGCCCGTCGAGCCGTCGCTGTTTCGTTCCCGGCTCATCATCGGTAACACGAGGCGCGGTCGGACCTCTTGCTTAACGCCGTCCTGCGTCACCTCAACCTGAAAATCCTCGGGAGGCAGAAGTGCTACGGGCGGCGCGCCCCCGAGGCCCTCGACCTGCAGTTCCATAATCTGTCCGGGCACGGCCTTGTCATAAGGCAGTATCTTCGAAACACGAAAGGAGGGGTCGGTCTGGGCCGTTGTTATGGCTAGAGCAAAAATAACTACGACCAGGGTGCAGGAAATTTGAGCGAAGGATTTAGAGTTGACCATTTTCTACTTCCTCGGAGCGTTTCGGGTTTGCGTTCAGAGTTCAACCTTTAGGTTGCTGATTCCGGACGCAAGCTGAAGCTTGAACTCTAAACTGGGCCACTATCAGTTGCTCTTCTTCTTCTTCACCAATCGACCGCCGCACGCGAACGTCCCGATTTTTCCGAACATGCGTTGTTATTATGTCACAACGATCAATTCCCAGTTGCGCTTGATATTGCGATTAAGAGAAGGATGCAATTCAATGCCCCAAACATTCCGGCGACAATAACTATGATGTATCGCTTGTTGGAGTTTTGCGAGTACTCAAAAGTCGACATCACTCCCGACGAAATCTCAGGTTCCGGCGGCGAGGGAAACAGTAGATTGCCTAACGCAATTGATGATATGAAGGGTGGCGCAAACGGAATCGACATCACAAGCACAGTTAGAGGCGTGTCATAGCGCGATGGCAGATTTGAATTAAATCCATTGGACAGGATGCCGGATGCCGCGTAGGGAAAGCGCAAGGCCGCAATCCAGACGAGTGCCGTGGCTATTAACCCGAAGACAAAAGCCCAAAGCAACCATGTTCGACGCTGAGTAAGCTTGAATAGTCCGGAGTCATAATTAACCGCCAAATCTTCCACATAGTTCCGTTTGCTTCTTACGAGCGATAGAGCAGATCTTAGGGCGCGGGAAATTTTGGATTGCGGTAGGACAGTTCTGTTTTTCATACCGCGCGATCGACTTGTCCATAGGTTTCTGCTCATTCCGCTCTCAGGAAAGATTACTCTTCTTCTTCACCAATCGACCGCCGCAAGTGGATGCTTGGGTCTGGCGGCTGTGCCGGCGCTGTTTTTGACGCGGGATAGATGGCGCGCGCTCCGACCTCGGCGCGGAACTGGCCGTTGTCGTCATACAAACGTTTGTATTGCAGTGTGTTGCGCACGACCCCTTGAATATAGAGACGGGTCTCGCGGAACGGCACGGCTTCGGCCCATTCATCGAGTTCCAAAGGCAAGCTGGCGCGCCACTGCACGACCCGGCCAGGTCCGGCGTTGTAGGCTGCGGCAACGTATTCGATGCGGCCGTACTTGTCGATCTGATCTTTCAGAAAGGCAGTGCCCAGTTGAATATTCAAGCGCGGTTCGAACAGCGAATCCATCGTCACTGCTCGATCAACGCCGTACTTCTTCGCGGTCAGCACGCCGGTGGGAACCACGACCTGCATCAGTCCATAAGCTCGCGCGGAAGAAACTGCCCGCGGATTGAACACCGACTCCTGACGAATCAACCCGGCGACTTGATATGGATCGAGCGAACGCGCACGCGCCGACTGCGCAATGATGTCCCAGTAAGCCAGCGGATAAAAAACGTCCCACTCGTCCCTGCGCATTTCCTCAGGCTTCATCTGCGAATAGTCGGGATAGCTGCGCTTCAAAAAATTCAGCGCCTGCACGTTGTCATTTCTGGCGCGATAGATTTTGGCGATGGCGAGATTGACCCGCGGGCTGCCCGGCTCGGCTGACGCAGCCACAGACAGTTCTTCCATGGCCCAATCGTCAGTCCCCATGATAGAGAGCTGATCAGCTTTCGCGATTCGTTCATCTTCATTTATTCCCGCAGTTTCTTCCGCGACCGTCACCGTTTTCAGATTCGCGACGGCGCGTCCGACTACGGAATCCGCAGGGAAGTCTTTTCGCGGCACGTTGCCGTTGCGGTTCATCGTGTCGAGCCGCTGCTGCGCCAGATAGCCATACCAGTTCGCATCATACCGGGCTTGCAAACCCTGGTAGATCGTGCGCGCTTCCGCGAGTTTGCCGGTACGTTCACTGTCGCGCGCGGCCCAGTACGCCGCCTTGCCGCGAAAATCCGTGTTGCGATCAGCGTAGTTGGCAAGATGCTCAGTCAGCAGCCGGGCCGACTCAGCAAAGTTCTTGCCATCGTGCGCCGTCCATGCCAGATAGAATTGCGCCGGGGCGACTTCGGCGGCGCCGGGATAGAAATTAACCGCAGCGCGATAGAAGTAGGACGCATCACTCTTGGCATCCTCGGCGAGCTGACCCACCTGCACGAATGCCCGCGTGGCCCAGGGGCTGTTCGGAAAAGTACGATGCACGTCGTCCACCGTGCTGCGCGCCTGCGCCCATTGCTTCGCGCGACCGTACGCAAGCGCGAGACTGAACATTGCTTCAGCACGCGCTTCGCCAGTCGGCGCCGGTGAAGCAGTCAAAGCGTTGGCTGACTCCGCGTATCTGCGCGCGTTCGCTGCGGCGATGGCACGTCGTGCCTGCAACGTCGCATTCGCGCTGTTAGGAAAGCTGCTGAATGCAATCGTGTAGGCGTCGTAAGCTTCCCCGTAACGCTTGGCGGCGAAAAGTTTTTCTGCGCGCGCGGTAGCCTCTTCAGCGTTTGCCGGAGCGACGCTGGAAGCCAATCGGGTGAGCGAACCCGCAGCTTCGGAGGCTTCCGCGGAGGCCGGCGCAAAGAAGTAGATGCGGCGATAACCGGCGAGAGCGCTGGTTGTGTTTCCGGTTTGCTCGTATGCTTTCGCAGTCAGCAGCAGCGCCGCCGCATCGTCTTTGGCTGATAGCTGCTTCAGCGCGACGGGAATCGCGGCGGCCTGGCCATCCTGCATGAAGAGCCGCGCGTCCTGCAGCAAAGCATCACGCGCCCGCAACGAACCTGGATAATTGCGCGCGACTTGTTCATAAGCCGCGCGTGCTTCCGAATGGCGATTGGCTTGCTCGAGCGCACTCGCTCTCATCGACAAAGCGTAGTCGCCAATCACCGTGTACTCGCGAATCGCAGGCGAATCGAGCAACGCCGCGGCTCCGGCAAAATCTTTCGCGTTAAGTTTGATTCGCGCGTGCACGATTTTTGCGAGCGCGCCGGCCGTCGTCCTGGGAAAATCCGATTCGATCCGAGCCACCGCATCTTCAGCAGGCAGTACGCCGCCGCGCGTCATAGCGCGCAAAGTCTCGCGCGCCTGCAACTCATGCGGCGTCTGCTGTAACGCGTGACAACCGGCGATCAGAAACAGCGGAGCGATGGCGCCAACCGCCGCGACGATCCCTACGACAATGAATGCGAAGCGATGTTTGCGAAAAGTTATCATAGCGAATCTGGCCTTACTCTCGGTGCTGCTGCAAGCGGGGCGACGCAGTATTTTAGCACGGTCAGCGGTAGAGAACTGCGAGCAGGTCGCACGAGCAGAGTTTAGGTTCTGAGGCGTGAAGTCTCCGCACAGCTAAGAGGATGACGGTTGCGGAGTCAATGAGCGTACTCCCAGGAGAAGAACTATAGGCATAACGGCAATGATCATTCTCACGCCATAACTATTGATACCCGGAAGGACCAGGAGTGGCCCCAGGTACAACAAAATAAAAACGAGTGCGAATGCTTCCCAAAACTCCAGATGACGTCGCTTCAGTAAACGCCAGGTGTAGATAAGCGCGGCGATCCACATGATTAACCAGTGAGGCTTGAGATAGTAGACAGGTAGTTTCATCGCAGTCGTAACGCCGGCGCAAAATAAGATCTTCCTACCGAGGGAGGTTAGAGTTATGGGCTCATTGATTTGCACGTCTGAAGTGAGCCGCTGTGCCGTGTACCGAATCACGGGAACGCTTATCTCGCCGGTTACCGCGTAGTTACGCAGCGGTAAAAAAGAGAAGATAACGCCAAACGCAACCAGAAAAGATAAGCTAATCAAAGTACGGCGTGGTTGTCCTTTCAGATACAGGAAAAGGAGCACAGCGATCCCGGGGCCAAGCAAAATTAGATTCTGCCGGCATAAAGCGCAAAGACCCATAGCGACTCCGGCTAATGAAGCGAGGGCGAAGGATCTTCTTCTAAAGGTGGCGACGATGAGAAAGTAAAAAATTGGTAATAAGAACAATACCAGGTTCTCGCTAAGCAGCCGGAACGTGTAGAACAAAAAGACGTCTACGAATGCGCCCAGCGCCAACGCCAAAAAATATATGGCTGCGGCTTTTTGCGGGAGGAATGGTTTGAAGGCGAGCGTAGTCAATCCGACCGCGAGGGCCAGCATTGCTGCCTGAATCAGATATACATATGTGGAATTCTCTCCGAACAGCGCAAAGACGCCGGCCAGAAAATAATTGTAAAGGAAGCCCCCCGGAAGATGATAGTTATTCTTGATGGCCGGCATGCTCAGCCCGTCGTGAAGAATATTGAGGGCATTCATCTTGTAAGTAAGCCAATCATCTCCAGCGGACGTGGCTTGATTCACGTTATCAACGTAAGGATAGGCGCGATAGCAGGAGAGGAGCAGAAACACACAAAGCAAAATAAAAGTCGCCAGGCAAATGCCGCGAGTAGTTGTCAGAGACTTAGCGAGATGAGGAGTTTCCATTTGAGATCTCAACAAATCGTTTTTCCGGTAATTATTTAGACCATCGGTTTTTGAGTCTGTGCGCTGGCAGTAGATAGTTCCGGACGATGTGTAATCATCTCCCAGGCAAACCCAGCCGTGCTTGCCAACTGCGTCCAGCATATCAATGAGGTTAGAGCAACGGCTCTATGGCCCTTCTCCGTGACTGACGGATAGCGTAGCAGTTGGAAATAAAACTTACGGTCGGGATTGATGCGCGTGCCGTCGCGCAAACGCCTTAAGCGATGAAAACGAAAGGCGCCACGGCCATAACCGAAGTGTTGCCGCCAGAGGGTGCCCAGCCCGAGCGGATGCGCGTGATGGATTAGAGCTTCAGGAGCATAGGTCATGCGATACCCTCGACAAGTCCAGCGGTCGCAGAATTCTCGATCTTCTGAAGTGAAAAAGTTTTCATCGAATCCGCCCACCTGACGAAACGTTTCAGCGGGCACCGCAAAATTATTGGAAGCGAAAAAAAGCGCGTCGCCGGGCGCGTTAAAATGTTCGTAAACGACTTCGATGATTGCCTGGCTGGCGGCGGAATACAGATTGTCCGGGAGCGCGTTAAGCGTGCGACCACCTATCAAATAGTCCGGAGTAGCCATGAAATGCTGAGCGAATGCCCGAAGCCAGTCACGGTCAGGCAGACAGTCGTCGTCAGTAAAAACAAGAAAATCTCCCGCGGCGCACGTAGCGCCTTTGTTGCGCGCGGCTGCTGGACCGGCGTGATGCTCGCGCAAAGACTTCGCTTCAATGCGAGAGCTAAATGAAGCCACGACACTTTCCGATGGCGATAGGCTGCCATCGTCTACCACGATTACTTCGAAGCGCTCGCGTGGATAGTCGAGGCGGGCGATGGCCTCCAGGCATGCGGCGAGTTGCTCCGGGCGAGAGTAAGTCGGAATGATGATTGAGAACGAAGGTAACAACATTAAACCTCGCCCGGCACTTGCCCACCGCCGATCCCCGGGCGACCCTCAAGAGGCCCGTTGACTGTCAAGCCAGTAGTTCAACTTCCGGCGTTCGATCCATCTTCTGCAAGTAGCGCTGGCGATGAAACTCCATGTCAGAAAGTTTCGCCATCGACCGGCCTGGCCCAAAAGCATAACCAACCAGCTCGCCCAGCCCGTCAAGGACGAGAAAGGCAAAGAGCGCCGGCATGATACGCGGCAGAAGATGACGCGGGCGGCCCGGCCGGCGCAACTCGCGGACAATTCGCATGAATCGCACCAGGGGAATGAGCGGCGCGCCCCCGGTAAAGAGCAGGCGACGCCAGATGGGCCAACGTCGGGCGCGCGCCGAGGCGAAAAGACGACCTCCGTGAAATCGCAGAATGAGGGAAGGAATTGTCGTCGAGAAATTCTGATGAAATGTGCGCGCCTTTGGTTCCAGATAGAGCCGGTATCCCTTCACGCGTAAATCCCAATGCAGAATGCTCTCTGCATCCATCATCTCTTCGAGGCGGTCACCATACTCGAGCAGCAAGGCGCGCTTGTAGCTGCAGTTATGCCCGGGCAGATGTTCGACTTCGCCGCCTGACATCGGTTCGAGCCAGTAACTATACTCGATCGCCAGATTGACCCAACTGGTTAGACTTCGCGGATTCGCATTTGCCATCACCGGACCGACCGCGGCCCAATCTTTTCTATGGGCATCGATCAAAACCTCGGCCCAACGCGGAGCCGGAAAAGCATGGTCTTCGACAAAGGCGACGATTGGCGCAGAGGCATGGAGCACTCCCGCGGCGCGGGCCCTCGCGGTGGACTGCATATGTCCCACTTCGAGGACACGGAATCGAAAAAACTCGCGCAGCTCATTTTCGTTGAACGCAACCTTGTCCGCCGATGGCGCGACCAGAACGACCTCGATACGGTCTCTCACACTTTGCGCGGTCAAGTGCCTGATGGTCTTGCGCACCGTTTCGAAATTATCCGGCGTGATCACAATCACGGACATTTGAGGTAAGTCATTCGCGCCCAACACTGTCCTCCTTCAACCCTGACCATGTCCGAATGTCTCTGTACTGCTGACTCATGAAAATGAAAAGCCGGCAGGATGCACCTGCACTCTGCATCCAGTTTCGGCTGACCGTTCCGCTGCTTCGATGATCTTGAGATTATCGTAACCATCATAAAAATCCGGCTTGAGATGTTCGCCGCTGCGCGCCGCGGACACGAACCGTCGCAAGGCTGAATGGTAGGAAGGTTCGTGGGCAGCAGCGCGCATTTTCTTCAGGAAGTAGGGTGTGTGAGACAAACTGCGCAGCGATTGCTGCAATTGCTTGAGGCGGAAACCAGCGAGCGTAGAATGAGTAACGCGCACATCGAGCGAGCGGTAACGGTCAACGCTCAGTTTTCCGCGCTCTCCATAAATCTCAAACGAATCTTCTTCAACCGCGCTCGCCGAGAAGAAAGACTGAATCGACGTGCCGTCGGCCAGGCGCATTTGCAGCGTCGCCGTATCGCCTGCCGTAGTTCGCGACTGAATTTCGGCAAAAACTTCGCTCACGTCCTGATCGAAAAAATAGCGAATCAGGTCGACGTGATGAGCTGCCAGATCGAGGAGAACGCCGCCGCCGTCTTGCCTGGACAACTTCCGTTGCGGTGAATCTTTCAGTGCCGTAGAGAAAACTGAGCGCACCATTACC
Organism: Pyrinomonadaceae bacterium; assembly: GCA_035317005.1. Taxonomy (GTDB): domain Bacteria; phylum Acidobacteriota; class Blastocatellia; order Pyrinomonadales; family Pyrinomonadaceae; genus UBA11740. Next base: position 27,996 of record DATHHW010000181.1, read on the forward strand.
AAATTCCCCAGCGCGCCTGAGCGTATCTTCGCGCGTACCGCTTGATAGAGTTTGTTGAACCTGTAGTTGAAACCCATCATTCCAACGACTCCGGCGCGCTGCCAGGCTTCGATGACAGGGAGCGCCTGATTGGAACCGGTCGCCAGCGGCTTCTCCAGATAGATATGTACACCTCTGTTCAATGCGGCGATGGTTGTTTCGGCATGGAGGATGTTGGGAAGGCAAACCACCACAGCCTGGATCTTTGTGCTATCCAGCAATTCTTCATAACTAGTGAAAGCCAACGCCCCTGGCGCAAGCCGCGCGGCTTCTTTTCGGCGCAAGGCATCCGGCTCGGCAATGGCGATAAGTTCAACGTCGGGCATTTTCGTCAAATTGTGAAGATGCGCCTGCAGTGCTATGCGGCCACAACCAATGAGTCCAACCTTGAGAGTCATTATGAATTGTTCTTAGTCAAAACGAAGATTAGTTCTCATTCGGCGCGCACTTGGCAGGCGCTGGCGTTCGATTCATCAAATACGTGCCGCAGCAAAAAGCAAAAGTGAAGCCGCTATAAAAGTAGTAAAGAATCTGTATGGGAAAAGCCATCGCAGCAAAAGCGAATCCTCGATGCCGCAGGAAGAAAAGATACAGCTTGTAGTTGAGCGCCAGGATCGCTGCCAGGAGAATCGCGTTAATGGGGAGCAAGAGCGGAAATAAAGGATCAAAGGGCAGTATTACTAACAGTACTCCGACCAGCGCGGTGCTTACTCGATCGGACCAGCGGAGGTTGAGATCATTCGTAATCTGTCCGGTTTCCAAAATCAGTTTCGACCACGGCAGAGCCCGGCAAAAGATGTCTGAGTGCAGCAGCGACTTAAAAGTCCACCTTTTCAAGTGTTTGACTTGCAGGCTCTTGTCCAGGAGGATTCGATATCCCGTACTGATGACCCGATGGCCCAGCTCTATGTCTTCGATTGACGACTCGGGAAACCTTTGCTCGTCGAAACCCTGCACGGCCTCGAATGCCTTTCGTCTAATCGCACCGCAGCCGGCCCAGAAAGTAAGGGCTTCGGTTCTGGCTCTCTGGTGTGTGAAATGGTGATAGAGATTTTTGTATTGAGAGATAAAGTTTTGTGCGGCCGGCTGATCATCATAAGAGCCGAAGACGGCCGTCACCTCCGGATGCTCTGAGAAACGTGAGGCAACCAAATTGAGAGTCTCTGGCCGGACCAGCACGTCGGCGTCGACAAAGAACAGAAGCTCTCCGTGCGCCTCACGCGCGCCGGCATTGCGCGCCGCAGCCGGACCAGAGCGCCGATTGAGACGGAGCAGCGTTGCTTGCTGTTGGTGATTCAACTGGACGGAGCCGTCTGTCGAAGCATCATCAACGACGATGACTTCATATGCCGGGTAGACAGAGGCGAACAAAGCGGCGAGGCAAGCATCAAGATATTTTGCGGCATTGTGAACGGGCACAATGACAGAGATGAATGGATCACGGCTCATTAATTTGATGTCTCTGGTTGGAAAGCGATGGGGGCGTCTCCGACATGATGAAGTATCGCTTATCCTCTTAAGTTAGAGTATGACTAAGTGAGCCGTCAGAAGTGAGTGAATCTTTTACTATATTAGGTGTTCAGTGGCAAATCGCTCGAGTTGATAGGACTTCCATAGTTTGCTTGCTCTCAATTAGTTGAGGCGCTTCGTCGCAATGTTTTCCATGATACGTAAGCTACTAAGAAAACTGCTTTTCGTCCTTTACGTGGTAGTTACCGTATCAGCTCTGCTGGAAATCGGAGTTCGACTTTGGGGCTATTCCGAACACCATATTTGCGACCCCATCTACATGCCTTTCGACGGAACTGATCAGATTCCTTACGTTCACAAACCTAACCTCGCCGGCGCCAGAGCGCGCGGCCTTGCCGTAATTAATACCGATAGCCGGGGCCTGCGCTCGAAGACAGGAGAGGATCGGTTCGGCCCGCGCCAAAATAATGAATTTAGAATCGCCATTGTGGGCGACTCTGTAACCTTTGGCGAGGGTGTGAAGAAGACGGAAGACACTTTCGCGCAAGTGCTTGAGGATACTCTCAATCAAGAGCAGACCACTTTCAAAGTCAGAGTATTCAATTATGCTGCGTCCGCTTACAGCGTGAGGGTCATGACCGCGACACTTCAACGTAGGATGTTAGAGGTACAACCGGATTTGGTCGTCATGGCGATCGTGCCGACGGATTTCAATCTAACCCGGACTCCATCCGTCGACAAATGGGGGTACCTTACCGACAACAAGCTGTCAGCCTTTTTACCAAGAGACTCGAACATCAAACTCGCGTTAAGAAGAGTGCACTTTCTCTATCTTTTGAGAGATACGATCTACCCACTATTAGACAGAACTAAAAAGGCAGAGGACGTCCTAGCATCAGGAGGTTTGCCGGAGTCATATACGGACGTCAAACAATTCGCTGTAACCGCGGCCCAACAGAAACTTGCTTACAGTATCGTGTTGTTACCTTCGCTAAAAAACCAATTCGGCGTATTGCCGGCTCAACTACACCAGGACGGCGTATCCTTCGTTGATTTTTCAGGCCTGCGGGCTGAGTTCAGTGAAAGCCAGTTTAGAGCGAGCAAATTTGATTCCCACCCATCCGTAGCCGTTCACCGAAGAATTGGCGAATCCCTGGTGACATATATTCTGGAGAACTACATACGCACCGCGAGGAAATGAGAGGGTCGTAGGAATTAATGACTGACTCTCTTCACGTAGTCTCGATCCGGTCGACCGCTTCGACGACCCGCTCAATCTGTGCCATGTAGGCTGAAAACACACTGTTCGTTTCTTTCTCCGTTAACGTCGAATTCGTCTTTGCTCTCAGCTCAAAGATTTTTTTGAAGGGTGACTCTTCGAGCCCGAGTAGACGAGCCGTCGCGTGTACCGTGTCAGCCTTGCTGACCGGCGGTTCCTGGTCGTGCAAAATCAAGACAGCGCGAAACAACGCGGCGAAGCTGGCGAGGCTGTCACTCATCAGGGCCGATAGTTTCTCAACTGAGGTCGAGGCCGGAATGTACAAGCGGCGGAGCTGAATCAACTTGGTCCGCAGTTCATATTCGGTCTGATGCCGGAGGTTGGCGCGTGAGATTTCCACGCGTTCGAATGGATCTGAACCGTGCAGGATCTTCCGGGCCTGCTCCATTTGCAGGAACTCGATGGGAAACACATCCGCCGCGCGCTGTAGTTCCTCAACCGTAAAGTAGACCGGCATCGGCTGGCCAAAGGCATGCCAGGCGCGCAGTCCGGTTTCGGAAGCACGCAGGTCCTCTAACGCTATCCGATGCAGAGCAATTAACAGGTTGTAATTCGCACGCAGTTCTAAATGATCGCCCGCCGCAACCGAGCCATACAACACTATCGAGGCGAGATTGTCACCATGAGCGGCGCGCAAATCATCCACCAGACGCTGCAGTGCTGAGTCAATCTTATTAGCCATTCATTCTCCAAAGACTACATTAACTTCGGGGCAGTAGCCCGACCGTCAGGGAGGGCTCAAATCGGTCAGGCACTGAGCCCTTGCTAACGCGCGGGCTACTGCCCCGTTTCATCTACTTACCGAAGTCCACCTTCGGCGCTTGCCGCGCGCCCTCGTCCGCCTGGAAGTAGGGTTGCTCCTTAAAGCCCATCAGACCCGCGATCAATACCGTGGGAAAGCGGCTGCGCGTCGTATTGTAGTCCTGTGCCGCCAGGGTATAGTCGCGGCGCGCCGTGGCCAAACGGTTTTCCGTGCCCGCCAATTCATCCTGCAACTTCATAAAGCTCTCGTTGGCTTTTAACTGCGGGTAGTTTTCAGTAATCGCCAGAAAACGTCCGCCGGTACCGAGCAGGCCGCCATCGCGGAGGGCCTGGTTAAGTTTGCCATCAGCGGCGATCTTGTCTTCCGTTGTACTGTTCGGATTCTGCATCGTCGAAAGCAGTTGTGATCGCGCTTCGGCGATTTTGGTGAAGACTCTCTCCTCGAGTCCCGCGACTCCCTTCACCGTGCCGACGATATTTGGGATCAAGTCAGCGCGCCGCTGCATCTGGTTTTCTACCAGCGACCATTGGGCCTTGACGTTCTGCTGCCTGGTGACGAGTGTGTTGTAGCTGCCGAATGCGACGAAGACGATAATCAAAACGATCACCAGTACGACGCCTAAAATTATAAGAGCTGTTTTCCCCATACCTTCTCCTTTTGAATTTCCCTGTTACTCTATCCAATTCTTAGTTCCATAGACGGACACAATGTATTTCCACTTTAGTCGGCGACTTGGTTGTGTCCCTCTAATTCCGGTTTTCTCTGCGTGACCTCCGCGACCTCTTCGTCTCTGCGGTGAATAATAGGTCAAAGTACACTCACCGCAGAGACGCAGAGAACGCAAAGGTGGCGCAGAGAATTTCAAATCAGGATACTCGCCGTGAATTCGCCGCTGTACGTCGTTAAATTCACCGCTCACCAACTACCCCCTGCGCCACCGCCGCCAAAATCGCCGCCGCCGCCGAAACCACCAAAGCCTCCGCCACCTCCGCTTGAGTCGCCGCCGCCAAAACCGCCGCCGCCCCAACCGCTCGATCCCGATCCTCTACCGCTGTTCAGCAGCGTACTAAGCACTAACCAACCTAACCATCCGCCACCTCCGCCTCCCCCACGACCGCCGCGTCCACGAATAGCCAACAGGACCATCACAACAACGATAACCCCGGCGAACAGCACGAACACAAGTGCGCCCGCCGAAGTGTTCTTCGCACCAGGTCGGCGCTCGTTAACGCGGGTCGTGCCCGGGGCAAAAATCTTGTCGGTACTGAAACCATTCTTCGACGCGACCGTCGCGATGTATGTATCGACAGTATCGGCTATCCCCTGGCCATATTGTGCCGCCCGGAACGCCGGCACGAGCTGCTCACGCTGTATCTGTCCGACCAGACCGTCGGGGAGATCTCCTTCCAGATGACGGCTCACTTGCGTGAAGTATTTTCGATCTTTGATCGCCATCAACAGGAGCAGGCTCGGCTTTTGCGCGTCCTTTGAACCAATGCCCCATCCACGCGCTACGGCCAGCGAGTAATCGAAAATCTCCTGGCCGCCGGTCGTCTCCACCGTGACCACGGAAAACTGTATCTGCTGCTGACGATCCAGATTGCCGAGCGTGGTCTCCAACCGTTCCTTCGTTGCACTGTCAACCACTCCCGCATAATCGTTCACATACCCGGTCGGCTTCGGGAGAGGCGATTGCGCCTGTGCATTCGCCGAGCCCCTCGCAGACAGGAGCAGGACGAATACCGCGGTAAGAATAAATAAGACCCGAGTTCTCTTCATCTTCTTTGGAGACTAACGAGTTTATTATGTCTTTCGTTCGAGACAATCACAAAAGGCCAGGTCGGGAGAGCGGACGGGCAGAGGCCTTTTCGTCCTCGCCTTGAGCCCGTTTGTCACTTACCACGAGTCTCGAGCTGCTTTCGCCAGTAAGATGTGTCTAAAAGCATCGCGCTCCTGACGGAGCTTAAGAAACAGTGCACTTAGATTCACGTGAGTGTTATCGCCTATACTTGCGACCTTGCTGCGCGGCTATTCCGCGGTGACAACTTGCGGTCAACGCTCGAATCTGTTGTAGATTTGAAAACTAATCTGTTGGGAACGAACCAGATGTCAATAAGCAGAAGAACGTTTCTTAAACTCTCAGCCATGGTCGGCAGTTTGGAACTGATCTCCGGCGGATCAGCCTTCTCAGCGGGAGTCGGAACCACCGCTAGGGCCCCAAAGAGTCTGCGCATTCTGATTCTGGGTGGCACTGGCTTCACGGGGCCGTTCCAGGTTCGATATGCCCTCAGCCGCGGCCACCAGGTCACTGTGTTCAATCGCGGCCGCACCCATCCAGGTGAGTTGCCAAAGCAAGTCGAACAGTTACTCGGTGACCGCAACGGCAAGCTCGATGCGCTCAAAGGAAGAAAGTGGGATGTAGTCATAGACAATCCGACCACGCTTCCCGTTTGGGTGCTCGACGCGGCTGAGATCCTGAAAGGCAACGTTGATCGCTATGTCTTCATTTCAACGATCTCGGTCTATTCAGACACCAGCAGGCAGGGCATGGATGAGACTGCGCCCCTCGCGAAATACACCGGCGCGGATGCGATGAAAGAAACAAGTGCGACTATGCGCGCGAACAACTTCGCTCTTTACGGGCCGCTCAAAGCGCTTTCGGAAGCTGAAGCTGAAAAGTGGTTTCCGGGAAAAACGCTGATCATTCGCCCAGGATATATCGTCGGTCCGGGTGACGAGTCTGATCGGTTTACTTACTGGCCCGTGCGCGTTGAGCGTGGAGGTGAAGTATTAGCGCCCGGAAGTCCTGCCGACCCGATTCAGATTATCGATGCGCGCGATCTGGCTGAATGGACCATACGCATGGTTGAGCAAGGCACTTTGGGAAGTTTTAATGCCGTCGGGCCCAAATCAAAGTTAACTATGGGCCGGATGCTTGACGTCATCAAGCAGACCACGAACTCCGATGCCCGGTTCACCTGGGTGGACGACAAATTTCTCACCAGCGAAAAAATCATCGACGATATACCGATCTGGACTTCACCACACGGACCAGAAATTGGTTATTCAACGATGAATATCAACAAGGCAGTCAACAAAGGACTGACGTTTCGTCCACTCGCTGAGACCACCCGGGCCACGCTCGATTGGTTTAGAAAACAACCGACCAGCAGACAGTTGAAAATGCGCGCCGGAATAAAGACCGAACGCGAAGCTGAAGTATTGGCTGCCTGGCATGCGAGCAGGAAATAGATGGTAGACTGCGAGAATGAGTCTCACGACTTCATGAATAGTCGATATTAATCTCGCGAAATGATGATGACTGGTGTGACTAATTGAAGATAAGTTGGTAGCGCATACGGGACTCGAACCCGTGATCTCTGCCTTGAGAGGGCAGCGTGTTAACCAACTACACCAATGCGCCGCAAGTGACTTTGGGATTATAGATGTCGCTGATGTGCCTCGCAAGTTAGGACCCAGTTAGCGTCCGAGCTTCAGATTGAGCGTCACTCAGAACTCAATCTAAAGTTTGACCTCTAAACCAACGCCTGCTCGCCGTCACATTCTGTTCCCGCTGGGGCGTGATATACTCCGCCTTCTTGAATTCAGCTCTTCATCTTTGATCGGTAATACTCCGCTCAGAAAACGAATGAACATCGCAGTGTTGCGTGAGACTGGAGCAGGCGAGGCGCGAGTCGCCCTCATGCCTGATTCAGTCCAGAAGCTTGTCGCGCTGAAGGCCTCTGTTTCGATTGAGAGTGGCGCGGGCCTGGGAGCGGCGCGGACCGACGATGACTACGCGGCGGCGGGCGCGACCGTGATCGATGATCGAAATGCTTTGCTCGCCGCAGCCGACATTTTGGTTACGGTCAATCGACCTCCCCACGAAGACTTCAATCGCTTGCACATGGGCGCGGTGGTGCTTGGATTTCTGCGACCGCTCGATGAGCCTGCCGCGTTAACACCGGCCCGGGAGGACGGCCTGACAACCTTTGCGATGGAACTGGTTCCGCGCATCACGCGCGCGCAATCGATGGATGCACTGTCGTCGATGGCCACGGTCGCGGGCTACAAAGCAGTTCTGTTGGGCGCAAATCGCGTCCCGCGCATGTTCCCACTGTTGATGACTGCCGCCGGAACGGTGCCACCGGCGCGCGTGCTTGTTCTCGGCGCCGGCGTCGCGGGTTTGCAGGCAATCGCTACTGCACGACGTCTAGGCGCAGTAATGGAAGCGTATGACGTCCGCGCGGCTGCGGGCGAACAAGTGCGGTCGCTGGGCGCAAAGTTTTTGGAAGTCGATCTCGGCGGACTGCAAACCGAAGACAAAGGCGGCTACGCGGTCGAGTTGAGCGAAGAAGCACTGGCCCGCGGCCGCCAGTTGATCGCCGAGCACGCCCAGACCGCCGACGTGGTAATCACGACTGCGCAAGTGCCCGGCCGGCGCGCGCCTTTGCTGATGGATGAAGCCGCAGTCAACGGAATGAAGCGCGGCTCTATCGTCATCGATCTCGCCGGTTCGACCGGCGGCAATGTCACGCTCAGCAAAGCTGATGAAGAAGTCGAGCGCAAGGGTGTCGTGATTCTGGCGCCGACAAATCTTCCCGGGACCGTTCCCGTGCACGCCAGCCAGCTCTACTCGCGCAACGTCACGGCCTTTCTCAACCTGCTGATCAAAGACGGCGCCCTGCATGTCGATATGAACGATACGGTGGTTGGTCCGGCGTGCGTGACGCATGAAGGCAAGTGGGTGAATGAACGCGTGGCTGCGGCGATGGAAGCAGTGGTAAAGTAGGCAAACCGCGAACGCGGAACTGGCGATTATCCAATGAAAGACGAAGAGCTGCTCGCGAGGATTACTATTGATCCCAAGATAATGGTCGGCAAGCCCGTCATAAAAGGTACGCGGCTGACAGTTGATTACATTCTCAATCTGCTAGCGCATGGGGCCACGGCGGCTGAGATCACTCAAGAGTACGATGGTTTAATGGAAGTAGACATCCAGGCATGCTTTCTTTTTGCTACCAAAGCCCTTGAAGACGCGTCGTTTGTTCCGCTCGAGATGGAGCATGCGTAGATGAAGTTTCCGGTTGATGAGTGCACCGGCCCTGCGGTGGCGCTTTGGCTGGAACGGCAAGGTCACAACGTATTCTCGGTCTATCATCAGGCCCGCGGAATTGACGATGATAGAGTCATGGAGATTGCACAGATCGAAGGACGCATTCTAATCACTAATGATCGAGGCTTTGGAGAGAAGGTCTTTCGCGAATGACGCCCACACCACGGCGTCGTTTTTCTTCGCTTAGTAAACGAACGGTCAACTAACAAGATCCGTGTGCTTGGTCAATTGATTAGTCTCCAAGGTGATGCAATAGCGAATCATTTCGTCGTAGTAACTGACACTCGTATTCGTTTTAGTAAGGTATGAACGATGGTTGTCGTGAAACCATCATGCGTAAACGTACGATGAAGCGAGTGTGAACCAAGGAAGAACGGGCAGAACTGTAGATGTCATCTGAATCCTTAATCGCCGCTCTCTACGTCTTTGTGCTGGCCGCGTTTCTCGGCTACCAGGTCATCTCGCGCGTGCCGCCGCTGTTGCACACGCCTTTGATGTCGGCGACGAATGCTATCTCGGGCATTTCGCTGGTCGGTTCGATCGTGATTGCCGGGTCCGGTCACGGCACGGTCGCCACGGTGCTGGGATTTATCGCGGTGGTGTGCTCAACAACGAACGTGGTCGGCGGATTTGTGATCACGGACCGGATGCTGCGCATGTTCAAGCGCAAGGACGCGCCCAAGAAGTGAAGCTGACGGCGTTCAGAGTACCAACCTTAGTTGGGTTTTATCGCCGCACCAAAAGCCCGACTAAAGTCGGTACTCTGAACACCTCTTATTAAAACTCGGGATCTGAAATTCAAGATCTGAAATTTCAAGATGCACTGGCAAACCTACTTCATCGAATTCAGTTATCTGCTGGCCTCGATTCTTTTCATCCTCGGGCTCAAGGGCCTGAGTCATCCCGAAACCGCGAAGCGCGGCATGCACCTGGCCGAGTTCGGCATGATGATGGCCATCATCGGCACCCTCATGCACTTCGAGATCGTCAGCTACACCTGGATCATCGTCGGACTCCTGCTCGGCTCGACGCTGGGCGCGGCCATGGGCGTCTGGGTACCCATGACCGCGATGCCGCAACGAACCGCACTGTCCCATGCATTCGGCGCGTTTGCAGCAGCTTTGGTCGGTATTGCCGAGTACTACAGCTATACGCACGGCTTCAAACCACTGGTCGAACTCGGCCATTTGAAGATGAGCGCGATGGGTTTCGAGATCATGCTCGGCTCTTTAACGACGACGGGTAGCTTGATTGCTTTTGGCAAGTTGCAGGGCATCGTGCCCGGCAAGCCGCTCGTCTATCGCGGGCAGAACATCTTCAACATGCTTCTGCTGGCGACGACGATCGGGCTTTTCATCTACATGATTTTTGTCCCCACCGCCGTCATTCCTTTCTATCTCATGCTGACGTTCGCGTTCGTGTTCGGCATCCTGCTGGTTTTGCCGATCGGATCGGCGGACATGCCGGTGGTGATGTCTCTGCTGAATTCTTACGCGGGTCTGGCCTCGGCGGCCACGGGCTTTGTGCTTTCGAACAACGTACTGATCATAGCGGGCACGCTGGACGGCTTTTCCGGATTCATTCTGTCGATCCTGATGTGCCGGGCGATGAATCGTTCGATCACTAACGTGTTGTTTGGAGCGTTCGGCAGCGCCGCGACTGTAGCGGGAGTCGAAGGACAGCAAGGCGAGATGCGCGAGGTCGGTCTGGAAGACGTGTCGGTCCAACTCGCTTATGCGAATCAGGTCGTGTTCGTTCCCGGTTACGGAATGGCGACGGCACAGGCCCAGCACGTGGTGCGCGAACTTGCCGACTCTCTGGAAAAGCGCGGGGTCACAGTTAAATACGGCATTCATCCTGTGGCCGGCCGCATGCCCGGGCATATGAACGTGCTGTTGGCCGAAGCAAATGTTCCCTATTCATCGCTGTACGAGCTGGAGCAGATCAATCCTGAGTTTCCCACGACCGATGTGGTGGTAGTGATTGGCGCAAACGACGTTGTGAATCCCGACGCGCGCGACAATCCGAACAGTCCGATCGCCGGCATGCCAATCCTGGAAGTTGATCATGCAAAGTCGGTCGTGGTGTTGAAGCGCGGGCAGGGCAAAGGATTTTCCGGGCTCGAGAATCCGCTCTTCTTCAAACCGAACACCGGCATGCTCTACGGCGACGCGAAGGATTCGTTGACGAAGTTAGTGGGCGCAGTGCAGCACGCGTAGTCTTTCCCCCATGTATTTCGAGATAATAGCTGAAATTACCGAGATAAAGACCATCGCCGTCCGTCCGGGAATTCGCGAGATCAAACGCCTTCGCAGGCAATTTGGACGCGGACGATGGCGCAACTGAAAGGCGTTGCGCACGTCAGACTTCCCAGTGGTAGGATACGCAGAGTTGAACTACACTGGCATGAGGCACACGGCATCGGTAAGAAGAAGATTAAGATTAAGCGCTATCTGGATTGAACATGAACGACAAGAGTAAAGAGCCACGATTCGTTGTTTGCGTTAACAATAGCGAGTGCGAAGATCTCGAAATCCGTAAGCTTTATCAAGTTGTTCCGGATGAAGCGGCTGCTGCCGATGGCCTGCTTCGGGTGGTAGATGAATCAGGAGAGGACTATCTGTACCCAGCAGAGCTGTTTTTTCAGATCGAACTGCCTCAGGCGATCGAGAAGGCTTTGCTGCCGGCTGCCTGATTGGCGAGATTCAGAATCCAACGAACATCGCTGAAGGCGTCTTATGCTACTCGTGGGCGCAGTACAGCACGCGTAACCCTTTTCTGTTTTCTCGCGTCTTATTCTTTTTGCGAGAAGTTCAAACGCAAAGGCACGCAAAGGATACCGCAAAGGTACGCAGAGAAGTCCTTTGCCTTCCTTTGCGGACACCTCTGCGCCCTTTGCGGTTAATCAATCGATCCGCCACACTCAACCTGATTAGGAACTCATAATGAAAACACTGAAACTCTATTCCCTGGTCATTCTTCTGGCGTTGTCGTTCGCGCTGCCAACGACCTTCGCGCAGCGCAAAGCCGGCAAAACACCAGCTGCCACCCCGGCAGCGGCCAGGACAATCGCGGCCCGCGGCGTCGACACGATTTCCGCCGCCCAGTTGAAAAACTATCTTTCATTCATCGCTTCGGACGAGATGGAAGGCCGCGACACGCCTTCGCGGGGATTGGATACCACGGCAAAGTTCCTCTTGATGAATCTGGAGCGCTGGGGCTTCAAACCCGCCGGCGACGACGGCACCTTCTTTCAACGCATCGCCTTACGGCGCGATCAACTCGATCCGGCAAAGTCGTCCGCCGAAATCCACGGCCAAAAGTTCAACTTTGGCGATGACTTCTTACCCAACGCCGTCGCCGCCACGCTCACTGGTCCGCTGGTTTACGTGGGTCGCGGTTGGATCATCCAGTCAAAGAACATCGACGATTACAAGGGAATCGAAGTGAAGGGCAAGATTATGGTTCTGTTAGGTGGTGGCTTGCCGCCGGGACTAACCCAGGCCGATATCAGAGCCAACCAGGGCCAGGTGATCAATGCCGCGATGTATGCGCAGCAGCACGGCGCCAACGGCATCATGGTAATTCCGAGTGCCACGCTCACGCAGAATTGGGAACAACAACGTCAGCGCGCCATGCAACCTGCGCGCGCCACTGTCGAGAAGTTTCAGACGCAAGCCACCAACGCGCCGGTGCCCACAATTACCATGTCAATGAAGATGGCCAACGCTTTGTTTGAGGGAGAGAACACTGACCCAATCAACCTGTTCACTCGCGAGCAGAAAGGCGAGCCGGTAGCTGCGTTTGATTTCAAGTCGAACAAGACCGTGAACATCACCGTCGCGGTTAAGCCTGACCATCCCACGACGCAGAATGTGGTTGCGGTTTGGGAAGGCAGCGATCCGGTTTTGAAGAATGAATACGTCGCGGTCGGCGCGCATTACGATCACATTGGAATCTGTGCGCCCGGAACGGCCGATCCGATTTGTAATGGCGCGGATGACGACGGCTCCGGGACGACCGCGCTGCTCGGGATGGCGGAAGCGATCTCGCATGCGAAGCAACGGCCCAAACGCTCGGTTTTGTTTGTCTGGCACTGCGGTGAAGAGAAAGGGTTATGGGGCTCGCGTTATTTCACCGACTATCCGACCATTCCGCTGGCTCAAATCGTGACTCAGTTGAACATCGACATGATCGGACGCAGCAAGAAAGACGGTGACACAAATCCGCGCAACGCTACCCTTTCCGGTCCGAATCAGATTTATGTGATTGGGTCGACGATGATGAGTACGGACCTGGGCCAGTTGAGTGAGACGGTTAACAAATCATATCTGAATCTGCAATACGACCTTCGATACGACGATCCCAACGATACTAATCGCTTCTTTTTCCGTAGCGATCATTTCAACTATGCGCGCAAGGGCATTCCCATCATCTTCTTCTTTGACGGCGTGCACGAAGACTATCATCGTCCCGGTGACGAACCGCAGAAAATTGATTATGAGAAGATGGAGAAGGTGACCCGCACAATCTATATGACACTCTGGGAAGTCGCCAATCTGCCCGTTCGTCCAAAGGTTGATAAGCCTCTGCCGGCGCAGTTACAGCAGCGGGCGGGTTGATTTGGTAGCACGCAGCACACTCCTCGATGAAGTTAGTACTCGCCAACCCCGGGGCGAGTAAAGGTTGAAAGCAATTGCCAGCGCAGCTCAGTCAGCGAGCGGGCGAACCGGCTCCCTGCGGAGCGGCGTCTTCGGAACCATCTCGACCGAATTCTTCGGCGAGGTAGATTCTCGCCCACAAGTAACCAAGCAGGAATCCAAAAATCCCGAAATAACCGAGGATGGCCATGACGAGCGGAGCGGGCGGCGCTCCAGACGCGTTCGCGAAATAGCCCGCCAAACTCCTCAGCTTACCTGGAATTGCGCTCAGCTGATACAAGCCCACTCCCACGATCATCTTTGTTAACCAATCAGAAATCTCCACGAGGTTAGTATTAGCCTTTAAGGTAGGTTTTGTCCGTAGAGTCTTTGATTCGTTTGACAGGGTAGTCGGCGGGGGTTGCTGGCCTGCTTGCTGTTGTGCGCCCTGCGCCGGCGCGGGTTGTTGTCCTCCGACTTGCTGTTGTGCGCCTTGCTGCGCTCCAACTTGCCCCTGGCCGGCTTGCTGTTGAGCGCCTTGCTGCTGTGCAGGTTGCTGCGCCGCTTGTTGCTGTGCAGTTTGCTGTTTGACAGATTCGGTTTGAGCATCTTTTGGTATTCCAAATAAGAAACCAAGGAAGAGTCCCGCGGCCAAGGCGACGGCAGCAATCAAGATACAGGTCGCAAACGTGCGCAGACCGTCAGTGCGCCAAGCATAAATCAGCAGCACTGTGACGCCCACAAGGATCGCTATGGTTTGGTACACATCCCACTTAAGTTGCAAGCCTCCTCGCGCCGTTGGTTCAACTAAGAAGTCTCGCAAGTACAATTTCGACCTGGTCGCGTTTGCCATATGTCTCTCCTTTTTTTTCGAATTAGATATTGAAAGCTCAAGCGATTCAGGGTGTCAGCGTCCAGATCGATTTTTGAAGGTAACGGTCTGGAAAACAGAGTTAGTCCGACTTGAGACTCGCTTCTAGTTCGTGAATCGCATATAGATTTGCCGGTCGGCGGTTCCTTTCGAAAACAGGTAAAGCCGATTGCCAATCGCGCTCGCGGCCAGTGCGGCATCGGTGGTGGCGCCGCTCGGCATCGCTTGCCAACGACTCCACGTTCCGGTATCGCTCGACACATTCCAGAAAGGCGCGCCGTCAGTCGCACCTTTGGCAAAAACCGAAAGCTGACCGGACGCGGTGACGGCAGCAGGGGGCACATCGGTGCTGACTGTGCCGGGGAGCTCAACTGAATCCGTCCAGTCGCCGTTTGCCGAACGCACTTTCGCGAGGACTCGCGCCGAACCAACATCCTTGATTAGCACGTAAAGCTCATCCTGAAACGAAGCCACCGCCGGCGACACATTTGTTTGTCCGCCGCCGGGCACGGCGACCCAGCCACTCCACGACCGGCCTCCGGGAGCCAGTTCGTTGAGATAGACCTGGCGCGACTGAATGCCTTTTGCGGCAAGGACTAAACGGCCGTTTGAAGTCGTAACGGACACGGCAGTATCGGTGTGTCCACCACCCGGCACTTCGGTCCATGGTTCGTCGAGAAGATTACCGCTGCCGATGTAAAGGCGTTTGAAAAGTATGGCGCCGTCGTCGCGCACCGCGAACGCATACAGCACGTTGTCATGCAGAGCCATCGCCAGCGCGTGTTTGGTGATCAGCCCACCCGGCGGGACTTCCATCCAGCCAGTCCAGACCTGGGTCGAACCCCACATGTTGTTCATGTAGACCCGGGAATCGCTAACACCCTTGATGAGCAGATGAAGATTTCCGGAAGCATCCGCGCAAGCGACCGGTGGTCGATCGGTTGTGGCGCCTCCTGGAATTACCGCCCACGGCGTCCAGCCGGGCAAGGTGGGTGGCCGCGCCGCAAAGCAGGCGGCCTCGAGCTCAGTGCCCTGCACATTGAAACCCTGTGATGACCAACGACCCGGGACTCTTCCGATCAGCGACTGCGTATAGCGAATGCCGTCCCAGGCGACTTCTGAATATTCACCACTCAATTCGTTTACCACTATCATGCGACCGAGACGGTTTAAGAATTGAGTCCCGCTTACCGCCATGATGCGATTCTCTCGCTCCCGATCGAAACACAGTTCGGCTTGATAAAACGTCCCGCCGTTTGGTGGCACGAACTGAATGTCTTCCGCAGCAAAACCAATGTCCGCAAGCAGTGTGGGGTTGCCGCTCGCGTTGACTGCGTACACCTTTCCGGATTCAGGATCAGTGTCTGAGCCGCCTTCCACTCCGACAATTATTTGTCCGGCGAGCGGCCCGAAGCCGGCGGGCGCAACAGTCACGCCTTCAAGCCTGCGCCCCAGATCAGCCAGCAGAGTGCTGACGCCGCTCGATGTCACCAGGAACAGCTTGCCGCCGGTCGTCATTCCAATCAGCCGGCCACCGAAGGCGCCGCCGGTATCAAACGTCAGTCCGCCCCAGAGTCCTCCACCTGTCCCCAGATCAACAAAGACGTCGGCGACGACATTACCGGCGGTCGACAAACGGGAAATTTGATCTCCGGGCCCGCGCCCGACGAATACATCTCCGGGAGTAAATCCGGCGGCCGACGGTGGTCCCGCGGGAGGCACAATCGTCACCAAAGACTCAACGTCTCGGTACATCTGATAGTTGGCGCCGAACCGAGTTCGCGCGCCATTCGCCGCAACTGCGTTGAGCATTTGGACGCGCTGACCCTGCCCGAAGGAAGAAGGCGATATCGAAACAATCAAGCGATTCAGGCTGGCGTGGTAAGCGATCCCTTTGGGGTTAACTACTTCCGCGCCGCCAAAGTCGCCGCGGAAGGCGACCACTTCGGTAAACCCAAGCGGGAACGCGCTCGGCGCCAGCAAAGCTGCAAGAGGCGGCATGATGGTCTCCCTGGTGTTCAGGCTGGATCGAGAAGGATGCGGCGTTGGTCGCAGGCTCTGTGGGCCAACCAGTAGAAAATCTCGAGTTTCGGGTTCGAGATTTAGGTGGAACTCAATTTCACTAAATGTTTCCGCGAGGTGGGCGAAGCATATTCTTGTCTTTGACTTGAGTCAATAATAATTCTCCTCAAAGCTGTGCGTTGAGTCGCGCGGCAATCGTCTGCTTGGGAACGGCGCCAATGATTTGGTCAACCACCTTCCCGTGCTTGAAAATCAACAGAGTCGGAATACTGCGAACCTGGAACTGAGCAGAGGTCCGCGGGTTCTCGTCCACGTTCAGCTTTACTATCTTGTAGCGACCACTCGACTCGGCGGCCAGTTGATCGAGCACCGGTGCGATCATGCGGCACGGGCCACACCACTGAGCCCAGCAATCCACCAACACAGGCAGAGACGCAGAGGCGCTCACTACCTCAGTCGCGAAGGTCGCGTCCGTTACAATCTGAGGCTTGCCGTTTGTCCCGGCTGCGCCACTGGCGGCAATATCGGGTAGCTTCTCTCCGCATTTGCCGCACACGGCTTGATTGACGCTGGCCGCGCGTTCGTCGACACGGTTCTTGGCGCCGCACTTTGGACAAGTTTGAATTGCCATGGCTACCTCCGTTGATGCTGTGGGCGATCGGGCTGATTACGCCCTCCCTCACGGTCGGGCTGCTGCCCCGGCCAACAGTTCGCTTACTTCGCCAGATGCTTCCTGAAATGTTCCAGCACCCGCCGCCACGCATCGGCGGCAGCTTCGGCGTTGTAAACTTGAGGCCGGGTGTCGTTGAAGAACGCGTGGTCCGCATCATAGCTCACTACTTCGACAGGCAGGTTGTGCTTTGCGGCCGTCTCTTTGAAAGCATTTACCTTTTCAGGATTGATCCACGCATCCTGTTTTCCGGCGATGAAGAGCGTCGGCACTGTTAGTTTTGCTAAAACACTTTCTTTCGGAATGTCACCATAGAAGGGTGCGGCGGCTTTTAGTTCGGGAATCTCGCACGCGGCGCGCAGAGCAAAGGTCCCGCCCATGCAGTAACCGGTGATTGCAAATCGTTTGACCTGGTAAGTCTCTGCGGCCGGGTCCATTGCTTTTCGAATCGTCTCCATGCCGTCATCGATTTCCAGCGCCTGCATCAGGGCCGAGGCTTCTTCGGTATCTTTCGCCACTCTGCCACGATAAAGATCCGGCGCGACGCACAGATAGCCTTCCTTCGCATATCGACCGGCTAGATCGCGAATGTGATCGTTGATGCCCCACCATTCGTGAATCAAGAGTACGCCGGCACTGACTTCCGCGGGTGATTCCGTTTGCGGACGCGCTACATAAGCCGTCGTAGCGCCGCGCGAGGTGTCGAGATTCAAAGATTCAACATTCATGGCTGACTCTCCTCTTGGATCTGAGATCTTAATGTCCGATAAACTTTAGTTTGTCGCGTTTCTGTTGAGAATGTATCTTGAAGGCGAGTTTGTCCAAAGGCAATCACACACTGAACGAATCCCCGACTAAGTCATTAACTCCGCATCTACTTTCCTCGCCTCGTAGAGGCGAAATGTTTATAGCCCCGGGGCTGCCCTAATCGGCCGCTCCGTAGGAGCGGAATGTTTCTCTGTTGCGCTCCTACGGAGCCACGCAAAAAAATGAAGAACTGGCGACGCTGGCGTTACAAAGCGACCTCTCCACTGTGATATAAATCTGCCCGCTACTTAAGCATCGATCGTCTAAAGAGGAAGATCATGAAAGTCCTTTCCATCCTACTCAGTATTTTGCTCTTCAACTTTGCGCCGACCGGCACGAAGGTCGAACCGGCTGATCTTATTTTCATTAACGCCAACGTCTACACCGCTAATGATCGGCAGCCGCATGCGGAAGCCGTCGCCGTGAAGGGCGATCGGATTGTGTTTGTTGGCGCCGCCGCCGCAGCCAGGGCGTATCAGAGCGCGCAAACGAAGGTTGTCGACCTGCATGGAGCGACCGTGCTGCCGGGAATGACTGACGCGCATCATCACCTGGAGGGCGTCGGCTTTCGCGAGATGACGCTGAACCTCGAGGGCATCACCAACCTGCAAGACTTCCTGGCAAAGGTAAAGGCCAAAGTCGATCAGACAAAACCGGGCGAATGGGTTACCGGCCGCGGATGGATTGAAACTTTCTGGCAGCCGCCGGTGTTCCCCACGCGCTGGGATCTCGACAAAATCGCGCCGAATAATCCGGTGATTTTGCAGCGAGCCGACGGCCACGGAACGGTCGTGAACAGCGCGGCTCTGAAGATCGCGGAGATAACCAAAGACACTGCCGCGCCTTTTGGTGGTGAAATCTCGAAGGACAAGAACGGCGAACCGAATGGCATGCTGCTCGACGCGGCGCGCAGTCTGGTAGCGAAACACATTCCGCCTACCTCGGCCGCGGATGCTGAACGCGCTGTCGTGTTGGGAGTGCAGCGAGACATCGGACTGGGTTGGACGCAGGTCCAGGATCCGGGTGGCAGCTATCAGGATGTTGATATCTACCGCAAGCTCTACGCCGAAGGAAAGATCAAGCTGCGCATTTACAAAGTGCTTTCGGCGCCCGGAAAGCAAGCTCAAAGACTTTTGAGTGAGGGACCAATCATCGGGGCTTACGGTAATCGACTTACCGTGCGCTCGCTTAAGTGTTATGCCGATGGCTCACTCGGTTCGCGCAGCGCGGCACTGCTCGAGCCCTATTCAGACGCTCCCGACACCTCCGGCTTTTTGACTGTGAAGGAAGAAGACCTGCTGCCTATGCTCGAAGAAGCTTTGAGAAAAGGCATTCAGGTTGAGACGCATGCGATCGGCGACAAGGGTAATCGTTTTATCCTCGACGAGTACGAAAAGGCATTGAAAGCTGTACCTGCGGGCCAGCGCAAGATCGCCGATCCGCGTTGGCGCGTTGAGCATGCTCAGATTGTGAATCCGCTCGACATCCCTCGCTTCAAGAAGTTGGGAATCATCCCTTCGATGCAGGCCTCGCATGCTATCGGCGATTTGCATTTCGCCCCCGCACGCCTGGGATTCAAGCGACTGGAGGGCGCGTATGCGTGGAACAGTTTCGTTAAGTCGGGCGTAATCGTCCCCGGAGGCTCGGACGCGCCGGTGGAACGCGGCGAACCAATGATCGAGTTCTACGCGGCCGTCGCGCGCAAAGACATCAAGGGTTGGTCCGGCGAAGGCTGGCACCCCGAAGAAGCTTTGCCACGAGATCAAGCGTTGAAGATGCTGACGATCTGGCCCGCGTACGCCGCGTTTGAAGAACGGGTACGTGGCAGTATTGAAGTAGGAAAACTTGCGGACCTGACCGTGTTGTCGGCTGACATCATGAAGATTCCCGAGATGGATATTCTGAAGACGCACTGCCTAATGACCGTGATCGGCGGAGAGATTGTTTACCAGTCCGCGCCGGGTTCGGCAGCGCTCGAGACGGATTTCAGTCTGCTACCGGCAACGGAACTTTGGTGGGCAAGTAGCGCGGATGACGAGTGAAGGGATCGAGTCGTGTTAGAATTTGGCCATGTCGCAGAATCTCACAATTGAAAACGGCAGAATCACTCTTCCGAAAGATGTGGTCGGGCGGTATCGACTTGAAAACGATACTCCGCTCCGAATGATTGAGACGCGCAGCGGGATTCTTCTAATACCGCTCACAAAAGAGCCGATGAGTTCAGCCTTGAATACGGAGATTGCGGAGTGGCAGACACTCGGCGCTGAAAGCTTCGGGCGGTTTCCTTACGAGAATTGAGCCCCTGATGTAATTCCGAGTTGATGATTGCGGGGTTTCTTAAACGCAAAGGACAAAGGTTTTCGCAAAGGCACGCAAAGGTCGATATCAAGCATCCGAATTACTCTGCGTCCCTTTGCGAAAACCTTTGCGTCCTTTGCGTTGAAATACCGGCCGGAGTAACACCATCGATCCAATCACCTTCAAAATCCTAATCAGTCTGGCAATCATCGTCATCGCTACGTTGCACGGCTACGGCGCGGCGTGGCTGGCGATCTGGATGCTGTTTCATCCATACGAACCGGTAAAACTTTTCGGCCTCACGCTCTGGCCGCAGGGAATGATTCCGCGGCATCGGGCCAAACTGGCGCAATCGATCGGCAACGCGGTGGGTAACGAACTGGTTTCGCAGGAGACCGTTTTTGCAGCGCTCTTCGAAACCGGATTCTTCAGCAGCAAAGTCGAAGGCTTTGTTACTTCCTACACCAACGAGTTGCTCTCGACTGTCTACCCTTCACTGGTTGAGGCGTTGCCGACCGGCGCGCGCGCTCCGGTGCTGGATACCATCGCCGCGCTGCAATACAAGCTCGCGGAACATATCGCGTCCGTTTTGAAGAGCCAACAAACAGCCGAGGCAATCGAACAGTTTGTCGATCGTCAGGTTGATAAGCTACTGGAGAGACAACTGAGCGAAACCGTCAGCACCGAAACGTTTGATCTGATCCTGCACTTCGCCGAAGAACGCTTTAACGGTCTGGTCACTGAAGAAGTTTTCGAAGCGAAGGTGCGCGCGTTTGTCAGCGAGCGCATCGACGACCTGGCCCAGACAAACGCTTCGCTGGCAGAAATGTTTACGCCCGAGACGGTGGCGCTAATCAAAGAACGCGTCGATGAGCAGGTAGGGCCGATCGCCCAGCACCTGGCGGACATTGCCTCGAGCCCGGGCACCCGGCAACAGATCGGGGCGCTCATCAAACGCGAAGTTGACGAATACTACGAACAGCTTTCGTTCGTGAAAAAGATATTCATCTCGCGCGAGCGCATCTACCGCGAAGTCGACGATCTGGTCCACAACACTTTGCCGCGGCGTATCGACGAGTATTTGCGCGGGGCCGCTTTCGTGCAAGAGGCGACCGGCTTTCTGAATTCCACCATCGACAATCTAATGCAGCGGCCGCTGAACGAGCTGATCGGCCAGCTTCCACCTGAGAGATTCACCACCATCAAGGGCGAAGCCGCAACGCGTCTGGTGGCCATAATGCGCAGCCCGGAGTTGGCGCGCTCGGTCATAGGTTATCTTTCCAATGCGCTCGAGCGCCTGCGGCCGCAAACGTTGCGCCAGTTGCTTGAGACGTTGAATCCGGAATCCGCCCCGCGCCTGAAGGGCTTTCTGACAAAAAGTCTGTTGACCGTCCTGGCCCGCGACGATACGGCGCGGACTATCAACGGAATTCTGAGTACCCAGATCGAAAGATTCATGGTTGCACCAATCGGCCGGCTCGCCGATCACATGCCCGCAGGCGCGATTGAGAAAGCGAGTGCCGCGCTCACCGAAAAGATTACCGTCGGCGCGCGCGAACGACTGCCCGCGCTGATCGCCGAGTTTGACGTCGGTGGTCTGGTGCGAAAAAAAGTTTCCGAGTATCCAATCGAAAAGTTGGAAGCGTTGGTGTTGTCGGTCGCCCAGCATCATCTGAAAACGATCGAACTGTTTGGCGCGGTGATTGGTTTTTGGATCGGCGTGGGACAAGCGATCTATTTTTGGTTTACTTATGTGGCTAAACATTGAACTTTGAGAGATCGTCCTTAGCAAGAATCCGCACTTTGACGGCATGATATATTTCGCTATGCTATGATCCAGTTTCGCCGAATCGTATCGCCGATTACAGTAATTGAAAACATTGCGATTTCCAGCGGCATTAGAGAACTTAAACGTCTTCGTCGCCTGCCCGGCGGAAGACGTTGGCGCAAGGTTAAGGGCTCAGCCCAGTTGAATTAATTAGTGGCGAATTTCGTTTGGCTGAGTTGCATTGGTATGAAGCGCACGGAATCGGAAAGAAAGATATCAAGATCAAGCGACTCTTAGATTGAGAGACTTAGAAATGACGTTCGCCATTTGCCTGGACAACGAAGGTTACGAAGCGTCGTTGGAATTACGCAAGATTTATCAAGTGCTTCCCGCAGAAGGCAACGACCCAAAGGATTACATACGCATTGTTGACGAGTCCGGCGAGGACTATTTGTACACCAGGGAGAGTTTTGAGCTAATTGAACTCCCGCAGCGAACGGAGCGCAAACTATTAGCTACTCTGAGATGAACCAGATTGTTTCTGTGCTCAAGTTCTCAATCACACTGCCAAAGTTTTTAGTTGACATTCCCTCCGTTAAATAATAAAAATTTGTCTCGACTGAAAGGAGTCATCCGCGAATGACCTACGTTGTTGTAGAAATGTGCGTTGATTGTAAGTACACCGATTGTGCAGCGGTTTGTCCGGTCGAAGCTTTTCACGAAGCACCTGACATCCTTTATATCAACGACCAAACCTGCATTGATTGTGATGCGTGCGTCCCCGAATGTCCGGTTGAAGCGATCTTTGCTGATACTAGTTTGCCCGAACAATTTCAAGATTGGCTACAGAAAAATATCGACGAAGCCCCGAACTTTCCGATCATCAGCCAGAAACAACCGGCTTTGTTCGGACCAAATTGTAAGGGCCAGCCGGAGTAATAACGCCGCCGCTCAGCACATCTGTCCTTCGCGGTCCTCACGAAAGCGATGGCCTGATTTGATCAAACGTAATCGGGATTAGTTGGGTCGGAAAGCTGAGACCGGTTCGGCGGGCCACGTACTTCAGAAATCTTCCGTACTGAAATCTTCAAACTCGCGCAAGACCCGATCTGCTTCTTCCGAAGCATACTCGATGGCTTGCTGTTCCAAAGCATGGCGCGCAACCACGGCGTCGACGGGATCGCGCAGCAGCGGCCTCAAGCGCGAGGCCGGCATCTGCGTCAGCGCCTCATGCGCCAGCGCGCGCACCACCACGTTGTTCGATCGCGCCAATTCGCAAACTTCACTGGGCGCCAGACGCTCAGAGAGCATTCCGGCCAGCGCATCCACGCGCGCGAAGTCCTTGCGCAGGTGTGCGCGTCGAATCAGTTGCGCAAATACTTCGGCTGATTGCGTCTGCTGGGTCAGCACGCTGGCGCAGGCATCCGCCAGGCGCCTGGCTTCCCGCGCCGCGTCACCGGCCGGTATTCCAGGCGCAATCGTGTGTTCATCGAGCGCAGCCAGAAGCTGGCTCAACTCGTGATCAGCGCGGGGATCGTACTGTGTCGACTGCGGGAGCTGCATGACCGAACCGCCGGCAGAGGATTTCCAGGCCCGCTCAACCAAATTGCGGGTAGTCGTGCGTAAGTCGTTCCAAACGCTCGCGACTCTCGGGCCAAACTCCTCAATCATCATCGCCATAGTTCCTCGTTTTTCGGCGCAGCCGGCTGCCAAATTTCCGCACAACGCCTTCGCCCTGCGATTGTACTACATGCGCTACTACAAATTGGACAATGCTGCTAAGCTTACGTCTTTAGCGCCGCGTCCTGCGCTTGCGCGAATTGGATTAATTAAGAGGATCAAACGGATGCCTATCAGTGAACAATTGCTTGAGATTCTGGTGTGTCCAGCCTGCCGCGCCAGGGTTGAAATGAAACCCGACAAAAGCGGCTTGAAATGCGTCGAGTGCAAACGCGTCTATCCGATTCGCGACGACATCCCGGTGATGCTGATTGACGAAGCCAGAATCGAAGATGAACAGCCTGCGGGAAATAATTGAGTCGTCGCCGAGCGTTCGTCATCTCGCTTTCGCCAACAAACTGGAAGGCGACGAACCACAGGCCCTGGCGCCCGCGCGCTGGGATTGGTCTCAGGTGCAACGCGTCCTGGTCGTACGCTTGAGATCGATCGGCGATACGGTCCTGACCACGCCTTCGTTGTTTGCCTTGCGCCGTTTTCTGCCGCAGGCGCAGATAGACATTCTTTTGGAAGATTGGGTGGCGCCCGTGCTCGAGGGCTCGGATCTTGTCGATCGCGTGATCACGATCGCGCGCGACAGCAAGACTGGCCGTGGGCGTCTGGCGCGGGAACTGCGCGCCTCGCGCTATGACGTCGTCTACAATCTGCATGGCGGCACGACCGCGACGCTCCTGACCCGAGCAACTGGGGCTAAACATCGCGTCGGTTTCGGGCATTATCAATACGCTCGCTTACATAATCATGCCGCGCCATCGTCTTTGGAAATTTGGCAGCGGCCGAGTCTGCACTCGGTCGAGCAACAACTTGCACTGATCGGCTGGACCGGCGTGCCGGTAACGGATCGACCGCCGACCAGGCTCGCGGTCACTGAAAGTTCACTATTGGCGGTCTCTGCAAAACTTCGCGCCGCTGGTTTGGAAGGTGAAGACAAACCGTTCGCGGTGATTCATCCGGCCGCGGCCTTCGATACCAAGCAGTGGGCCACGGAGAACTTTGCGCGGGTGGCGGAAGAGCTGACCGCTCGCGGGTTGATAACAGTCGCTATCGTCTCTCCCAAAGAAAAGCAAGTGGTTGAATCGCTGATGAAGCAGACGTCCGCAAGAGTCATCGGGTTGAGCGACCTCAGCTTGCCCGAGGTCACTGCGCTGGCTTCTCGCGCGCGCTTGTTTGTCGGCAATGACAGCGGCATCGCGCATATCGCTGCCGCGGCCGGCGCTCCGTGCGTAGTAATCTTCGGTTCATCAAACGTCGCCCACTGGCGGCCGTGGACGACGAATCCGAATGAAGTCGTGCGCGAAGAAATGCCCTGCCAGCCGTGTCATGGTTACTTTTGTGCCGAGTTTGAAAGGCCGGAGTGCATTTTAAGGATTCCGGTCGAGCGAGTCATGGGTGCGATTGATCGGATTTTGACGTCACGGTCGAAATAGAAGGGTAAGGAACCGCTAGCGACAGTGAGCGACTTTGGAGTGCGGTGGCAAGCGTAGCGCGACACCGCTTTAAATTCGAACATGACAATCACTCATCCAAAGCGCCGTCGCCGCTTCGCTCTGCCGGCGCACTCCAAGTAAGTTCATGACGACCATAGACAAACAACGCGCTGCTGATTTGCTAGGCAGGATTGGAGACCGCAACGTCATCGTGCTCGGCGACGTGATGCTTGACGAGTTCATCTGGGGCGACGTCACGCGTATCTCGCCGGAAGCGCCGGTGCCGATCGTAGACATTCGCCGCGAATCAACGCATCTTGGCGGCGCCGCGAATGTGCTCGCGAATCTTGTCGCGCTGGGGTCGAACGCCTGCGTCGTGGGGGTAATCGGCGATGATTTTGGCGGCGAAAGAATTTGCAGTTCGGTGCGCGACAAAAGCGCTTTGCAGTCCAGCGGCTCGCTCGTCAAGGACAATTCTCGTCCCACGACAATCAAGACACGCATCATGGCGCAGAACCAGATGGTGGTGCGGGCTGACCGCGAACATCGAACTCCCGTCAATAGTAAGACGGAGGATCTAATCATCGCCGCCGTTAAGAACGCGATTGAGAATGCCCACTCCCTGGTGGTATCGGACTATGACAAAGGCGTCGTCACCCGTCGTGTTCTGGCTGAGGTCCTGCCGATCGCTTATGGACGAATGCCCGTTCTGATCGATCCGAAGTTAAGAAATTTAGACGCTTATCGCCCGGCGACCTTGATTACGCCGAATCATCATGAAGCCCTACGCACTGCCGGGCTCGAAGAAGATTCTGATGAAGGATTGAAAATGGCGGCGCGCTGGATTCGGGGCCGCCTCAGTTGTGATGCTGTTCTGATCACCCGCGGCGATCGCGGGATGATGTTGGTTGAAGGAGATCGAGACCCGATCAATGTCGAGACCGCAGCGCGCGAGGTATTCGATGTCACCGGCGCGGGCGACACCGTGATCGCCGCCCTGGCGGCAGCGCTGGCTGCGGGCGGATCGATGATCGAAGCCGCGGTCTTGGCTAATCATGCCGCAGGTATCGTCGTCGGAAAACTTGGTACAGCGACGGCCACTGCCAAAGAGGTTCTGGATTCGATTCAATAGTCATGCTGAAACGATTCGCTATTCTCATATTAATTGCGCTTAACATGGCGGCCTTTCTGCCGGTTCTTGCCCAAGATCCACAACGGCCCAATACGACCGTGCCCGCTGCCCCTTCGGCTTCACCTCAGCCGGCGCCGCGGAATCCTGTTCGTATTTCGGTGGGGCGTTCAACAGCCTCGGCCCCAAACAGTCTCGCCGAACTCAAATCGCGGATTGAAGAAATCGTGCGACAGCCGGCGCTCGAACCCGGAATCTTCGCGGCCAAGATCGTTTCGCTCGATACCGGCCTGGTGATTTACGAACAGAGCGCGAACAAGTTTGTCCGGCCGGCTTCAAACATGAAGCTTTACACAGTCGCCGCGGCGCTCGATCGACTGACGCCGGACTATCACTTCTTGACTTCAGTCTATACGAAGGAAAAGCCGGAGGACGGAAAGATTAAAGGCGACCTGATCGTTTATGGCCGCGGCGATCCTTCGTTTGCCGCGCGCTTCAATAACGGCGACTACTTCAAAGGCATCAACGATCTTGCCGATCGCATCGTGGCGGCGGGAGTGAAACGCGTCAAAGGCGATCTGGTCGGAGACGAAAGTTATTTCAACGGCGCGCCGCTGGGCAGTGGTTGGGAATGGGAAGATTTGCAATGGTCTTATGGGGCGCAGGTTAGCGCGCTGACGGTCAACGACAACGCGATCGACCTGACGGTGAAGCCGGGCGAAAAAGTTGGCGCGCCCGTTGTGATCGCCAGTGGCCCTCCCGCCACATTCATGACTATCGCCAATCGCGCTACTACCGGAGCAAAGGGATCGAAGAGCGACCTGCAACTCTATCGCAGCCTGGGTGGAAACACGCTCGATGTCTCCGGCAACTTGCCGCTCGGCGATAGTGGATTCACTGGCAGCGTCGCCATCCCCGATCCAGCGCTGGCCTTTGCCACCATGTTGAGAGACGCGCTGGTAAAGCGTGGCGTGAAGATCGACGGCAGGGTGCGCACCGTGAACGCTCGTTCCGGGGCGAGCATCGTTCCGAATCCATTGATGGCGCAAACGCAGACAACGAATGTTCCACCACAACCTCTGCCGGTGGAAATCGCCAGCCTGCAATCGCCGCCCTTCAGCTTGATCGCGGCGCACACCCTAAAGCCAAGTCAGAATCTCTACACCGAAATCATTCTGCGTACACTGGGCAAGCTGACCGGCGTAGCTGCGAGCCAAACAAACGAAGAAGCCGGGCTAATAATTGTCAGGAATTTTTTGCGTCAGGCAGGAGCAAGTGAAAGTGATCTGGCGCTCAACGACGGCTCCGGTCTTTCGCGCAACGACATGATCACGGCAAATGCCACAGTGCAGTTGCTGACCTTCATGTCAAAGCATCGATACTTTGCCCAGTTTCGCGACGCGCTGCCGATTGCCGGAGTTGACGGCACCCTGCGGACGCGGATGAGAGGCACACCCGCCGAAGGTAATGTGCGGGCAAAGACAGGCAGCCTGAGTTCGGTCGCGTCTCTGTCGGGTTATGTAACCACGGCCGCGGGCGAACATCTCGCCTTTTCCATGATGCTGAATAATTATCCGGACGCCGCCGCTCTCAGAAGGGATTCAATCGATGCGATCGCGGTCCTGCTGGCTTCGTTTGTGGGAAAGACGCAGTAGTTTTGGAGCGCGGGCATTCCTGCCCGCACAGCGCGCGCAGCGCGCTCAGGTCCTACTGGTAACGATTGCCCACTCGCTATGCGAGCGGTTCCGTAAGCAAACGTTCCTTTGGGACACGTCTCAAGTAAGTAGGCACAACCACTTGATTTGGGTGTTGTCCTAGTCTGGTTTCGTGCTTTCTTCCGGGTTAGACGAGAACGATCCACGAAATCACACGAAACCGCACGAAGAAAACCAATTCCGCTTCGTGTGCTTTCGTGGATCGTTTTACCTGGCAGGGAAAATGTCACGCTATAAGACGCTCCATTTGACCCTTTAGTAGCAGACTAGATATATTCCGTACCACCGGAGATTGAAGAAATCATGAGCGCGTCCAACATCAAGGAAGAAGCACGACGACTGGTCGAGGCCTTGCCAGATGATTCGACCTGGGAAGACTTGATGTACAGGATCTATGTTAGGCAGGCTATCGAAGCAGGCCTCGCCGACAGCGAGGCTAATTGGGGGACCGACGTTGAAAAAGTCAGGATCGAATTTGGATTACCCGCATGAAGGTCGTGTGATCGGAGAAGGCTCCGACTGGACACGACTCTCGTTGGAAAGCCTGGCGCGCGGCTATGGCGATGACGAGCCTGAGTATCCTCTCGATCTAATCAAAGAATCCAACCCTGAGTATGAAGGAAGTTGACGTGGTCATTGTGCCACTGCCGTTGAGGCAATGTTTCGGAAAGCCTTCGGCCAGACCCGCTCTAGAAGACTTCGATGTCCCCTCGTTTCACCAAATTCCACGGATACGGCAACGACTACATAGTCTTCGAAGCCGACCAACTCGACAAAGTCGACGACCTGGGAGCCTTTGCGCGGCGCATCTGTAACCGTCATTACGGCGCGGGCGCAGATGGCATTGCGATCGCACGAAAATTGGAAGACGACAGCGCGGACTTTCAGGTTCGCATTTTCAATCCGGACGGCAGTGAAGCCGGCATGTCAGGCAATGGCACGCGCTGCGCTGCTTCATACTTGTTCTATCACCGGCTTTGGTCGAAGGATCTACTGCGTCTGCAAACGCGGAGCGGCATCAAGCGCTATCACTTGCTGGAGCGGTCCGGCGGATCGTTTCTGTTTCAGTCTGAGCTGGGCCAGCCCAGATTGGATAGCGCATCGATCCCGATGCTCACCGACGAGCCGCTCGACCGCGTAATTGACTATCCCCTCGAGGTCGGCATTGAAACCCTTAACGTGACTGCGCTACAGATGGGCAATCCTAATTGCTGCATCTTCGTCGACGACTTCGGTGCGATCGACTGGCGGCGCCTCGGACCTTTGATCGAGAATCATCCGCGATTCCCCGAACGCACCAACGTCATCTTTGTGCGCGTTCGCGATCGCGAAAACATCGAAGAGCGCCTGTGGGAACGCGGCGTGGGCGAGACGGAAAGCTCCGGCACGTGTTCCTGCGCGGCCGTGGTCGCATGTGTTATTAACGGCTTCACGGATCGGCAGGTGAACGTGCACGCTCCGGGCGGAGTCCTTCCTATCGAATGGCGAGAGGACGGCGAAGTTGTGTTGACGGGACGCGCCGACGTAATTTATAGCGGTGAATGGCTGCGAAAGTAGTCCTTATTAGTCTCAGTATTTTAGTGAGGATCCCCGGGTGTTGAATCTTTCGGTCCGCTGCGGTCTCTGCCTGTTGGGCGGCGTCATGATTACGATCTGTGCGACCGTCCTGCTAACTGGCTGTAACGGAAAAGCCGTGACGCCTCCTCCACCCGTCGTTGAAAAGCCAAAACCGCCTACCGCGGTTCCGATGTGGCTGGGTAATGCGGAACGAAACTTCTACGGCACCGGTCCGTGGAAAGATGGCGAGTTGAAGATCGTCTGGGAAGTTGAGACCGATTGGATCCGCGGCCGACTTCATAAAGATCCCTGGGGTGGAACGTCGTGGCCCGGCCAGCCCTCGATTCGCGACGATCGCGTTTTCTTTCCTTCCGCTGATGGCTATGTCTATTGCCTTAACAAGAATAACGGCACTGAGATTTGGAAGTTCCGCGGCAAAGACAGCATGAAGGCCACGCCGGTGCTGATCGGCGACAAGCTCATCGCCAACGGCATCGATCATCACGTCTATTGTCTGAGCGCGCAGGACGGATCGCTCATCTGGGATCACGAAACCGGTTTCGAGGTCGACGGCTCAATCATAGCCGTCGGCGACCGCATCTACTTTGGCGGCGAAGATCACAACTTCTATTGCTTGAACCTCGCGGATGGTTCACTCGTCTACAAAGTTCTGGTCGGATCAGTCGAAGGCAGTATCACCATCAAAGACGGCCGCGTCTATTTGGGAACTGAGCAGGGCGATCTCTACTGTATCGATCCGGCTGACGGCAAATTCATTTGGAAAGCCAGGATTGGCGCCGATTCAGATTCAACCCCGGCCGTCGCCAACGGTTTTGTCTACACTGCTGCTGAAGACGGAGTAATTCGTTGTTATAAGCAGGAAACCGGCGAGTTGGTGTGGAACTTCGCGACTGATGGAGCTCACTTGGGAAGAGCCGGCGAACACATCGGCATCTGGGCCAGCCCGATTCTATGGGAAGGCAAGATCTACATCGGCGCCAGCAACCATTACTTATATTGCCTGACCGCGGACAAGGGCGAAGTGGTGTGGAAGTACAAAGCGCGCGGACCCATCTGGGGCACCGCGCCGGTGGTTGATGGCCGCGTGGTCTTTGGGGACAAAGCTGGATGGATCCATCTGCTTTCAGCCACGGATGGAAAAGAAATCTCAGAACTAAAAATTGGCGATAA
The DNA here is from genome assembly GCA_035317005.1 of Pyrinomonadaceae bacterium. Classification (GTDB taxonomy): domain Bacteria; phylum Acidobacteriota; class Blastocatellia; order Pyrinomonadales; family Pyrinomonadaceae; genus UBA11740. The sequence goes on from DATHHW010000181.1 coordinate 58,495, forward strand.
CGTTAACGCGACGCCGGCAGTGCTGGATGGGCGCATCTATATTGGAGCGTTCAATGGAAAGTTGTATTGTTTGGGAATTGAAGAGGCCGTTAAGAAGGACGCGGCCCCTCCGGACGCGTCGCCGGGCGGTGGCCCGCGCCGGGGTAGATAGAGAAGTGATTTTGAAATTTGAAATCTCAGTTTTGAAATGATTCTTCTGATTGACAACACGATTGAAGGCCAGGGCTCGAGCCCGCGCGAGATTCGCTCGGCGCTGCAACAAATCGAGCCTGACTTGCGAGTCGTTACTGAGCCGTTTCTCAACATTACTCCGGAATTCGTCAAGACGCTTAGTCCTTCGCACATTATCCTCAGCGGGCAAAGCCATCCGTGGGACCGCTACTCGCCGGAATCACTGGCCGGAATCTTCTATGTAATTCGCAACGCGCCAAAACCAATTCTGGGTGTGTGCGGCGGGCAGCAGCAGATGGCGCTCGCCTTCGGCGCTCCGGTCGGGTTGATTGAGCGCATCGCACCGGGCGAAGGTTATGAAGGGGCCTTCCGGGAACGGGGTTTCTGTACCGTCAATGTGGATTCACAAACTGGTGAAGGAATTTTCGGTGGCTTGCCGGAAACCATCAAGGTGTGGGAGTCGCACTGCGATGAAGTCAAATCACTGCCGGCGGATTTCGTCTGCACCGCGACCAATCAAGTGTCAGACATCCAGGCAATGCAGCACACGTCCCTGCCGCTTTTCGGCGTGCAGTTTCATCCTGAGCTATTCGACGAAGAACACCCGCACGGCCGCACGATCCTGGAAAACTTTCTGAAGCTCTAGAAAGTAGCATCGACTTCAGTCTGTGTTTCGCGGTTGAATCACAGACTGAAGTCTGTGCTACTCCGCACGGGATGATCTTTGGCGTAAGAATAAGCACACCACGCCGAAATAATGTGAATGACCCATCCGAACAGGCCCACTGATCCGATCCACGAGACTCCGAAGACCAGCATCCAGATAATGCCAATAATGACTCGCCCGTTATAGATCTGCCCTAATCCCGGAATAAGTAAGCTAAGAATCCCCGCCAACCACGGATCGCGCATGATTTGAAAACCTCCGCGCGAGTCTATACGAGAGGATTCGGAAATTTGTTCGATGGTGGGAGCCGAATCTTTGTCAGGGTCAGGCTGAAAATCAAGCCGGCGATGTTGCAATCCACGAAGGGCGGTCTTGTTCGAACCGGGTGATCTCGCTCTCGTGCTTAAGCGTCAGCCCAATGTCGTCTAACCCTTCGAGCAGACAGTATCGCTGGAAATCGTCGATCTCGAACACCGCGGCAAAACCATGGTAGTCGCTGATCGTCTTGCCTTCGAGATCAACTGTCGCGCGATAGTCTTCGATTTGTTTAGCTCGACGCGTCAGCTCCAATACTTCAGCGTCGTCGAGGGTGACGGGCAAGAGGCCGTTCTTCAGACAGTTATTCGCAAAGATGTCCGCGAATGACGGCGCAATGATCGCGCGGAAACCATAATCGGCCAGAGACCACGGTGCATGCTCGCGTGAAGAGCCGCAACCAAAATTTTTGCCCGCGATTAAGATCGACGCGCCTTGATAACGCGATTCGTTCAACGGAAAGGCAGGATCGAGCTGGCCGTCAGGCCGAAAGCGCCAGTCATAGAAAAGAAATTCGCCAAAGCCGGTACGCTCGACGCGTTTGAGAAACTGTTTGGGAATGATCTGATCGGTGTCGACGTTCGGTCGATCGAGAACGGCCACCAGGCCGGTGTGAATTCGAAAAGGCTCCATTGAAAATTACAAGGTGCGAGCAGACTCGATCAAATCCCGAGCGCGGTTAATAGCGGCTTCCAAATCTCGCTTGTTTGGCCCAGCAGAGTTTAGGACGCGAGATACCTTTTTGAGGACGGCCTCAGCAGCTTTACTCTCGATCCGTTTTTGCTTCGGGGCCGCACCAACAATTACAAGGTCCATGTCCGCGTACTTTCCGCGGATCCCTTTGCTAAAATCAATCGATCTTCTCTTCTTAACTGTATCTTTCTTCATAATGCTTTCTTTCGCGTCTGGTCGGCTTTTGGGCGCTGATAATTCGAATTCCATCAGACCCCTCAACGAAAGTGACTATAATTAGTTTCCCTTTGTTGGATTCGCCTATTATATGAAGTCGCCTTTCATAAACAGAGTGTTCCGGGTCGTCAACTGTCAAGCTGAGTTGATCATAAAACACGGTGGCGGCTTCTTCAAAGCTAATCTTGTGTTTCTTCTTGTTGGCTTGATTCTTGACCGCGTCCCAAGCGATTCGTTTCTTGGTTTGGTTCATGGGGTCTACCGTAGAGGCCGTCACCCTAGCCGATGCTACTTATATTCCCATTTCCGCACATCAACAAAGTGCCCTGCGATCGCTGCCGCCGCCGCCATCGCCGGGCTGACGAGGTGCGTGCGCCCGCCGCGTCCCTGTCGGCCTTCAAAGTTCCGATTGCTGGTTGACGCGCAGCGCTCGCCCGGTTCCAGGATGTCGGCATTCATCCCCAGACACATCGAGCACCCTGCTTCGCGCCATTCAAATCCGGCCTTGAGAAAAATCTGATCCAGACCTTCGGCCTCGGCCGCGCGTTTGACGTTCTGCGAACCGGGCACCACCATTGCACGCACGGATTTGTGAACGTCGTGGCCTTTGACGACTCGCGCGGCCGCGCGCAAGTCTTCGAGACGCGAGTTAGTGCATGATCCAATAAAGACCCGATCGATTGTCACGTCGGCGATTTTTGTGCGCGGCTCGAGGTTCATGTATTCGAGTGCTCGCTGGGCCGCCCGGCGCTCGGCTTCGCCTTGCACTTCCGCAGGATCGGGAACTCTGCCGGTAACCGGCACAACCATTCCGGGACTGGTGCCCCAGGTAATGCAGGGAGCGATCGCGGCAGCGTCTATTTCGACTTTGCCATCAAATTGAGCATCCTTGTCTGACGACAATGTCCGCCAGTACGCGACCGCTGCTTCCCACTCTTGATCACGAGGGGCGTATCGCCGGCCCGCAAGATACGCGAACGTCGTCTCATCGGGTGCAATCAACCCGGCGCGGGCACCCGCTTCAATGCTCATGTTGCAGAGGGTCATGCGGCCTTCCATAGTCAGCGCGCGGATCGTTTCGCCCGCGTATTCGATCACGTGGCCCGACGCGCCGTCCGTGCCAATCTGTCCGATGATTCCCAGCGCGAGATCTTTCGCCGTCACACCCTCCGACAATAGTCCGTGCGTGCGCACCAGCATCGTGCGTGGTTTGTTTTGCGGCAGGCACTGCGTCGCCAGAACGTGCTCGACTTCACTGGTGCCGATGCCAAACGCCAGCGCCCCAAAGGCTCCGTGGGTGCTGGTGTGACTGTCGCCACAGACGATAGTCGCGCCCGGCTGGGTCAGTCCCAGCTCCGGTCCGATTACATGCACGATGCCCTGTTCACTCGAGTTGATGTCAAAAAGAGTGATGCCGTGTTCAGCGCAGTTCTGCCTTAACGTGTCGATTTGTTTTGCCGCAATTGGATCCGTGATCGGTTGACTACGATCCGTAGTCGGCACGTTGTGATCGATGGTGGCGATGGTTAGATCGGGCCGGCGGACGGGGCGGTTCGCGGCGCGCAGGCCATCGAACGCCTGCGGCGAAGTGACCTCGTGCACGAGATGAAGATCGATGTAGAGCAGCGCTGGTTCGTTCGGCACAGCGCGCACGACGTGCGTGTCCCAAACTTTTTCGAAGAGTGTGCGAGGCATAGCAATTAGAGGGTAGAGTTTTGCGTGTAGGGTGTTGTTTCTAAATCCCTGCCGTTCATCCGGTGAACAATCGGAGGTGGTTGTCAAAGCCTGCAACCAACACTCTACGACCCACCCCCTCCTTCACACCGCATGATAAGCATGGCGCATGTCGGCGATTTCAACGACGGCTTCCGCTACAAGTTGCCCCATTTCGGCCGTGCCGATCAAGTGGCCGCTGGTCCCCTGCGCGATGTCCCTGGTGCGATAACCGCAATCCAGCACCGCGCTGATCGCGGCTTCGATGTCAGCGGCTTCATCCTCCAGCCCGGCCGTCTGGCGCAAGAGCATCGCCGCCGAGGCAATCGCCCCTAACGGATTGGCGATACCCTTTCCCGCAATGTCCGGCGCTGATCCATGGACGGGTTCATAGAGATCAACTGCGCCGCCCACGGTCGCCGACGCCAGCATGCCCAACGATCCGGAAATCACCGACGCCTCATCGGAGAGAATGTCGCCAAACAAATTCTCAGTGAGGATCACGTCGAACCTTCTCGGGCTGGTAATGATGTGCATCGCCGCCGCGTCGACATAAAGATGATCAAGCTCGACCCCGGGATATTCCAGGGCCACCCGCGAAACTGTCTGGCGCCACAACTGGGAAGTCTCGAGGACGTTGGCCTTGTCCACCGAAGTTAGTTTATGGCGACGCTTCGTCGCCGCCGCAAAGGCAACACGCGCGACCCGCTCGATCTCGGTGACCGTGTAGCGCATCGTATTGAAGGCGGATGAACTTCCGTTTTGCGAGATCAGCCCGCGCGGCTCGCCGAAATAAAGCCCCCCGAGCAGCTCGCGAACAAATAGGATGTCGGCGCCCTCAATAATCTCGCTGCGGAGCGGAGACGCCCCAGCCAACGCACGAAACGAACTGATTGGCCGCAGATTCGCAAAGCCGCCCAGCGTGCGGCGCAGCAGCAACAGACCCGCCTCGGGTCGCTTGTCAGGAGTAAGGTGATCGAAATCAGGCGAGCCGACCGCGCCCAGCAGCACTGCGTCCGCGACTACACAGGCGTCAAGCGTCACTGTGGGCAGTGGCGAGCCCCAGCGCTGGATTGCCACACCGCCGGCGTCGTGTTCCTCGAACTGAAAGTTGTGGCCGTGAATGTTTGCGATCTCTTGCAAAACACGCACGGCCTGTTCAGTAACTTCCGGGCCAACTCCATCACCCGGAAGGGTTACGATTTTCAACTGCATAGTCTTTGGAGTACTGCGAATGGTCGCAGCTTTTCCTTTGGTTTCAACTGGAAAGCGGAGACAAGTCACCGCACTCCAAACTTACGCGGCCACGGTCCGCGCCCACTGATTCCCTTCAGCAGCGATCGGTGCTTCCGGCGAAACAGTTGTTTCGGCTACTAACAGAGAGATTAGATCCTGATCGTAAATTCGCTTCTTGCGATCCGCCAGATCGGTAAAGCGTCGATAAGCTGCGTCAAGCTCGTTCCGATCAAGAGCATAGCCGAGATCCTCGTAACGCAACGCGAGCGCATGCCGCCCCGAATGCTTCCCCAGCACCAGTTCGTTGGCCGGCACGCCTACCGATTCAGGCGTCATGATCTCGTAACACAGCGGATTGCTGATCATTCCATGCTGGTGTATTCCGGCCTCGTGCGCAAAGGCGTTGCGTCCGACGATGGCTTTATTTGGTTGCACGCCAAAACCAATAATCTGTGAAAGCAACTGACTGGTGGAATAGAGTTGAGTGGTATCGATGCCGGTTTCAAAGGGCAGCCGATCCGCGCGCACGCGCATGGCCATGGCAATCTCTTCCAGCGAAGCATTACCGGCGCGCTCACCAATCCCGTTGACCGTACATTCGATCTGTCGAGCGCCGGCATCAATCGCGGTGAGACTGTTCGCTACCGCCAAACCCAGATCGTTATGACAGTGCACGCTGATCGTAACGTCGTCGCGATCGCCCACCACCCGCTCGCGCACCGCGCGCACGAGTTGGGCAAATTCAGTGGGGAGAGTGTAGCCCACCGTATCCGGTACGTTGAGAATCGTCGCCCCTTCAGTCACCGCGGTTGCGAACACTTCGCAGAGATAGTCCACGTCGCTGCGCGTGGCGTCCTCGGCCGAGAACTCAACCTCATCGACGAATCTTCGCGCCAGGCGCACCGACTGCCTGGTCATCTCGATTACTTCAGCGCGGGTCTTTTTCAACTTGTACTCGAGATGAATATCCGACGTCGCGACAAAGGTATGAATGCGCGGCCGCGCCGCGCCGCGCAATGCTTCGGCCGCCCGGTGGACGTCCAACTCAGCGGTGCGGCAGAGGGCAGCAACGGTTACCTCGCGACACTCGGCCGCGACCGCCTTAACCGCTGCAAAATCACCGTCTGAGGCAATTGGGAATCCGGCCTCGATAATATCTACCCCGAGCGTTTGGAGTTTCCGCGCCAGGCGCACCTTTTCCGCCAGGTCCATTGAACAACCCGGCGATTGCTCGCCATCGCGCAATGTCGTGTCGAAGATTCTTACCCGCTCGGCTGTCATCACACTCCACCCTCCCCTTCCGGTCCGGAAAGGCGGAATCCTACGCGTCGCACCCCTGAAAGTCAAAGTTATAATTCCTATGATAAGATAAGCATTTCATGATAGGATAACCCGGACAGTGAGGGGGGATAACATGGAGCGCGGACATCCTGTCCGCCAGCGCCGCAGGTACTCAGTTCCTTAAATTAAGTAAGCGATTGTTTTCGCGATTTGCGCTCAGCCGGACAGGGATGTCCGCGCTCCAGGTAAGCACTGATGGACATTAATCAAATGGAAGTCTTCCTGGCCGTGGCGCAGGAGAGAAGCTTTTCGCGCGCGGCCGAGGCACTGCACCGCACTCAGCCGGCCGTGAGCCAGGCGATTCGCCGACTGGAGGCTGAACTGGGCGAGTCACTATTCGACCGGTCGTCGAAAGACGGCACGCTGACCGCGGCCGGCCGCGTGCTGTTCGACTTTGCTCAGCAGATGATGAATCTGCGTCACCACGCTCACTCGGCAATTCGCGAGCTGCGCGACCTGCATCGTGGGAAACTGTCTTTGGGCGCGAACGAATACACGGTGATGTGTCTGCTGCCGCTGATTCCGATCTTTCGCGCGCGGCATCCGCATATCAAGATTGAAGTGAAGCGCAGCCTGGCCAGTCGCATTCCGGGCGAGATTCTCGGTCGCGATGTAGAGATCGGCGTGGTCTCTTTCAAACCGAACGACGCGGCGATCAAATCAGTTCCGGTGGCGTTGGATGAATTGGCTTTAATCGTCGCGCCCGATCATCCGTTGGCCGCGAAAAGAACGGTTTCCGTGCGCGAGCTGGGCGCCGAATCTTTCATTGCCCACAACGTTCCCTCGCCCTATCGCGAAAAAGTGGTTAAGACTTTCGAGAAGCAACGCACGCCGCTGAACATCTCCATGGAGATGCCAACCCTGGAAGCAATCAAGCGCCTGGTGGAAAAAGGGTTGGGCGTGGCCCTGATACCTCGTCTGGCAGCGCAGACTGAGATCGAGCGCAAACAGTTGGCGGGTCTCGCGGTTAAGGAGATGCGTCTGGAAAGACGCGTGCATTTGATTTATCGCAAGGGAGCGACGCTGTCGCACGCAGCGAAAGCTTTCCTCACGGTTGCGCGTGGAGCTAGCGAAACAAAAGCATCAGATCAAACATGAACGCAGCGGAGGTGTCGGAAGCCCGACCGTCAGGGAGGGCATCCTTGTGTCGCGGGCCCTCCCTGACGGTCGGGCTTCTGACACTCCGGTCACTGCATCTTGATATCAACAATCTCGCCCCCAAAAGCGCGCAAGACCTGTTGGACAGTGGGATTCTGAGCCGCGGCTTGCTGAATCTGGGTCTTTGAACGACGTTCCTTTTCTTCCGGTGAGAGTGGTTCGTCGCCGGCACTGGTTTCGTCTTTGACTCCAAAGCGGATGCCGATGTCCCGGCCGCATACTTCGCTGCAGGCGTCGCGCAAGACTTTCGTGTTTTCCGCTTTGGCGAGCGTGTCGCGAGACTGTTTCGCCCCAGGCGCGAATTCGATTAGCAAATCGTCGCCTTCCAGCTCCACGCGCGACGCGACATCAAGCGCGGCGATCAGCATCCGGCGCTTCTTGTTTTCGAGCGCGAACTTGATCTGATCGATCAGGGATCCTGAGACCGGGCTGGATGCAACTGGCGGTTCGCTTATCGCGGCTTGTTCTGCGGGCGCAGCGGCGCTGGCGCTCCGGCTGGAACCGCCGGCCGCTGCTGCCGAGCGAACAGGCGCTTTACTCGACCCGCTATCAGGAGCAGACTGCGGGCTCTTCCTTTCCGCCGGGGCTTTGCCGGTGCGCACAGCATGCTCGAGTTCGGTGATGCGGCCGACCAAATCACCCAGGGACGCCAGCCGGCGCATCTCCATCAATTTCACCAGGCCGACTTCAACCTGATAACGCGGATTGGCAGCGTCCTTCAAACTCGCCTCAGTTTCCGCCAGCGAATGGAAGAAACGCACCAGATCAGATTCAGAGAAGAGCGCCGCCTGTTGTTGCAGCGTCGAGGCCTGAGCGGAAGAGGAATCGAGCAGCTTCGGATCGCCGGACACTTTTACCACCAACAAGTCCCGCAAGTGACCGAGCACGTCACGGCAAAAGTTACGCAGGTTGTGACCGCGCATTACCAGATCATCGACGATTGCCAGGGCCTCGGCCGGTTGATTTTCCGCGATGCCGCTTACGACCCGGGCCAGCACGTCAGCGCCGGCAATCCCCAGGGCCTTCTCGACATCTTCAGTCTTAATCTTATCGCCGGCAAAACTGATGACCTGATCGAAAGCCGATTGCGCGTCGCGCATCGAGCCGTCGCCCGCGCGGGCGATTTCGCGCACGGCTTCATCAGAGATGGAAATCTTTTCCGCGTCCGCAATGAAGCGCAGACGCTCGGCAATCTTCGCGGTCGCGATGGTGCGAAATTCAAACAGTTGGCAACGTGAGGTAATCGTCTCGGGCACCTTATGCTCTTCAGTGGTGGCCATCATGAAGACCACGTTCGGCGGCGGTTCTTCGACGGTTTTGAGCAGAGCATTAAAGGCCGGGCCGGAAAGCATGTGAACTTCGTCGATGATGAAAACCTTATAGCGATCCCGCGCCGGCGAGATAGCCACGCTGCCGATAATCACATCGCGAACGTTGTCTACGCCAGTATTGGAGGCCGCGTCGATCTCCAGCACGTCCATCGATCGGCCTTCGGCGATTTCCCGACAAGAGGCGCAAGCAGTTTCGTCCGTGGTGGCGCAGGGCGTGCCGGTCGGCCCGGCAGCCTTATGACAATTGAGGGCTTTGGCGACCAGACGCGCGGTCGTGGTCTTTCCTACTCCGCGCGCGCCCGAGAAAAGATAAGCATGATGCAGCCGTCCGTGCTCAATGGAATTCCGCAACGTCTGCGTCAGGATTTCCTGGCCGGTTACATCTTCGAATTTTTGCGGGCGCCACTTGCGGGCGATTACCTGATAGGCCATTTGGTTGTCGCTAATTATCTCTTTAGGGTAATTTGATTATGATCGGACCGCTACATTTACTTTTGACGTTTACATTTTCCAGTTTTCGGGGAGCGAATTCCTTCAGCAGTTTCCAGGCGATGGTGACGCTGCCGTCATCGTCCTGTCGCGCGACTCGAAATGCGACCAGGACATCGGACTCGTTGTAATTGATCGACCGCAGCAGATAAGTAGCGCCCACTCGAACCGGGAGCGAGTTTTTATAAACCAGTCCATCAATCCTCTCGCCCACGACGAATCGACGGCGTTCGCAACGCGCATCCGGGTCGGAGCGTGGCGGTTCATACTTTGCCAGGAAGAGTGCGCGTGGATCTTTGGCATTAATCTCGTCGAGCGGTGCCTCACCCAGGTTGGCCAGCATTCCATAGTCCGCGCCGGCAAAACCGACGGAAAGCATGTCGTGAATTCCTTCCAGCACTCTTCTCGGGACAGAGCCCGACGTGATGACCAATGGCCTTTGTAGTTGAATGTCTGAGCCCCGGCCGTACTGATGGGATATGTACTTGAACGAATAATAGGCGCCGCCGCCGCGAACGAGCCTCTCATTGGTACGTTGATAAGGCAACAACCTGACTAGACCCGTATTGCTCTCCTTGAGAAAGGCTGCGTAATCCGTCCGATCTTGAGCGGCAGGAGCGAGCACTCCTTTCTTGATAACGCGATCCTCAGGCGCGGGCCTCTCCGGAACCCGATTCCATTGCTGATCCGGCGGCTCCGGGGTAGTGTGCGCTGGAAAATCGAAGGCCGGATTGGAAGCTTGTTGAGCAGAGCCGCTTCCGGGTAAGAGGGAGAAAGCCAGAGCGATTGACGTGGCAAAGAAGACTTTCATTATTCCCCTTCTTTCGGTGCGGAGTAACGAGAAACAACCATCGAATGAACGCGCGGATCTCTTTAATTAAGTCAGACTCCGGACTTACCCGCAACACACGCTGTCATTGCTACCGTTGCTCCGTTCCCGGCCTGGCGGGGTTCACAAGACGAGCGTTGTGCGGAGCCCGAAGTCTGATAACTCATTAAAGCATTGCCGATTGTCGATTGTCGATTGTCGATTGTCGATTGCCTGATTGTTGTATCAGAAGCCCGACCGTTAGGGAGGGCTGCCTTGCCCGGGCGTGCCCTCCCTGACGGTTGGGCTTCTGACACGCGCAAACGCCTAAACGGAAGTCTTGCGGTGCGCGATGATGCGCAGCAAACCATTAATTCCGAGATGCAGCAGAATATAAACGATGAACGCAATTACCAGCGGCATCATTAAGGTGTGGCCACCGTCGGTGCGCGGGCTGGCCACGATGCCGCGAAAAGGTTCGTAGAACGGATTGGTCACCGTGACGATGAATTGCACGAACCCGGCGCCACTTCGGGCCGCCAGCAAAGCCAGCAGAAACCGCAGTCCCAGCAGGGCATAGAGCACAAAAAAGATGTAATCGATAACCTGAGAGATCCGCGCCACGCCGCGCGCGCGTCCCACTTCACGCTCGGTCTCGACGACTTCGTCGACGGCTTTGGCGCGAAACTGCCCTGCCAGTTGATCAATGCGCTCGCCTTCCGGCGCTGGCGTGCTGGCGGCGCTTTCAGCAATCTCAGCCTGCACTTCCCCTTCGACCTGCGCCTTGACCGAGCTATGTTGCCCGGCGCGCCGTGCTTCTTCGATGGCCAGTTTGTCGTCGTCCATATTTGTCCCCTTAAGAAAAACTTTCTACGTTCCGTTGAAGGCTGTTCGCATGCGCCGAATATTTGCTCCCGGAAATTTCCCAGTAGCCTTCACTGCCGCCAACATGCGATTGGCATCGGCGAGAGTCATGCCGGCATAGACCGCCATGAACTGCGCTTTCGGACTGGTGTTGGTATAAGACAATCCACCCGGTTCGGCACACCGCGAAGAGAAAACCTTTCGGTCGGGGAACAGGACCTGCGCGGCCAGTCGATCGCTCTCAGGAACGAAAATGTCACAGTTGTCATTCGGGGCGCTCACACTCTTTAGAACGACCGCGTAGAACAAATCCGTGTCGTAGATTACTGCGTTTTCCGGGAGCCGGAACGGCAGATCAAACGGCTGGAAGGTCGCACTGGTCTTGCATGCGGCGGTTGGGTCGCCACAGATCGACGCGTGCTTTACGGGCCGGCGTTTTTGGGCAGATATTGATCCAGCAAAAGAGATCAGCACAGTCGTAGTCGTGATCAAAACTATAACTGCTATGCGAATTCGGCTGGAATAGATTGATGTGCCGTTGAAACAAATCATGGTTGGTTTGCTCATCGTGTTTGGGGGTTGGGGCTTGTGCTTGAAAACTACCGAATAAGCCGGCAGTTCCAATCGCTGCCTTGCCCCACTGCATGACAGACAATCCTTGGGGCCAATTACCAATCGGAAATCAACAATCGAAAATCAAAAATGTTTCTGGCGGAGAGGGTGGGATTCGAACCCACGGAACGGTTTCCCGCTCACAGCATTTCCAGTGCTGCCAATTCAACCACTCTTGCACCTCTCCAGCATTGCCAATTTCCGATTGCCAATTGCCAATTGGTCACTGCGGGAACTGACTTGCTTTGGCAACGGACCCAATCGGCAATCGGCAATCAAAAACCGGAAATGTCATGGCGGAGAGGGTGGGATTCGAACCCACGGTGGGCGTTAACCCACTCCGGTTTTCGAGACCGGTGCACTAATCCACTATGCGACCTCTCCGCAATCAAGTAGCACAGACTCTAGTCTGTGATTCCTTCACCTAGTTCTAAAGCTAAGCCGAACACACAGACTGAAGTCTATGCTACCTTCGCCGTGCCTTAAAAAACTCCTGCATCAGTTCGCGGCACTCGGATGCCAGCACTCCTTTGATCACTTCCACGCGATGGTTCAGGTGATTGGCATCACAGATATGAAAATGAGATTCTACCGCGCCGGCCTTTTCGTCCGTGGCGCCATAAATCAGCAGCTTCACGCGCGCCTGGATCAGCGCCCCGGCGCACATTGCGCAAGGCTCGATGGTCGAGTAAACCACCGCCTCCGGCAGCCGGTAGTTGCCGGACTTCCGGGCAGCTTCGCGCAACGCGACGATCTCTGCATGAGCGGTTGGGTCGCAATCGGTGCGCGTGCGATTACCCGCCACGGCCAGCAGTCTCTCGCCGACCACCACGCACGTACCGATGGGCACTTCGTCGCGGTTCTGTGCTTCACGCGCTGCACGCAATGACTCGCGCATCCAACGTTCGTGATCTTCCGCTCGCGCGCTTTGCGAAACTGAAAACATTTGCTTCAAACAACGGATTCCAAACTATAGGTGCCGCTAAGATCACTGTCAAGCAACGCATTTTTCGGTTGTGAAGGCAGTGTTGATGCGGCGGCGGACTCGTCAACCTTCCATAGAAGAATGCGTTACAGAACCGGGAGCCGTAGCGACGGATGCCGGCACTCAATCACGTCTTAAAGGTCTCGACGCCAACTCATTTGTAAATCGTCGGTTGAGTGTAGCATCCGGTCGCTAACGCGCGCGGTTCGGTAGCTACTCATTCCATCCTACTGAGGGACAGCGCCCTTGGATTAAAAGTGGACCTGCACTTTCTCTTCCATCAGCGCGAATTAACAGCGATTCCATGTTATTATGCCCGCGGTTTCGCGGGCATCCCGCACCCGCCGTTTGTGACCTCGTCATGGCAACTACCACTGACTTAACCCAGCCAGGTGCTGGCCAACTTCGAAGCGACAGCAGCAGTCTTGACCCGGCGGTTCGCGCACCGCATCGCCAGACGGGAAGTTTAGTGCGCGATGCTTCCGCGATCACAATGTCCGGCGAGCGCGCCACGGGGCGCTTGCGGCCGGTCTCTTCCGCCTCGCTGCACGAAAGCATCACCGCGGATCGGCAAACGGCATCGTCGACGGATCCCAAGCGGAAGATGGCCCCCGCCGAATTCAACACCGCGATGGCCCATTTTTATCGCGGCGAAGTACAGCGGTCCAATACCTGGCGCACTCGGCTCGATACCACCACCTACTGGGCCGTCCTAACGGCTGGCGCGACACTGTCGTTCACTTTCAGCTCGCCGCTTAGTCCGCACTTTGTGATCCCGATCAACTCGATTCTGGTGACAGTTTTTCTGGTGATGGAAGCGCGCCGCTATCGCTACTATGAAATTTGGGCGAGTCGCGTGCGCGTGATCGAGACGGGTTACCTGGCGCCGATGCTGGCCCCGGACAGCGTGCCGCGGGATCAGGAATGGGCGTCGCACCTGGCTAATGATTTGTTAACACCCCATTTTACGATCAGCGTGTGGGAAGCAATTGGCCGCCGCTTGCGACGAAACTATCTCTGGATTTTTCTTTTGCTGGCGCTAAGCTGGAACCTCAAGGTCTATTTGCATCCCGTGCCCGCCGACACCTTTGAATTGTTTTTGCAGCGGGCCACCGTGGGACTCGTCCCCGGCAAGCTTGTCTTTATCATCGGGTTTGTATTCAACGCGGCGATTTTCATGTTCGCCGTCGGCACCATCAGACTGCGCAAAGCCACCGGCGAAGTCTTGCCGCGGCACGAATTCTCTCTGCATCCACTCCAGCGCATGAGCAGTTGGACCCGGGCGGCGGCAACTTCGGGAGGACGCGCGACCGTGCGACGCGCCAAGCGTGCGCGACAACGTTTACGTGGCGGCACCAGCGGCGAATTCAGGAAAATCGACATTACCCAGACACCCGAGCGCCGGATACATGTTTCAGAAACTCCGGACCGGGTGATTAAGTAAAAAGGTAAAAGTAAAAAGATAAAAAATAAAAGATCCGCGGTTCGTGCTTCACTTTTCCTTTTTACCTTTAACTTTTTCCTTTTTCATCATGCTCGAACTTGACGGCCAGAACCTTTCGCTCGTGCAGGTTGATGCCGTCGCGCGCGGCGCGGAACAGGTGTCGCTGTCTGCGGCGGCCCGCAACCGCGTCGAGCAATCGCGCCAAGTCGTTGAGCAGATCGTAGCTGAAGGCCGCACCGTCTATGGCGTCAACACCGGCTTTGGCAAACTCTCAGATGTCCACATCGAACGCTCGCAACTGCGCGAACTGCAACTAAACCTCGTCCGTAGTCACTCTTGCGGACTCGGTTCCCCGCTCTCTGAAGCCGAAGCCCGCGCCATGCTGCTGCTGCGCGCCAACGTTCTCGCCGAAGGGTTCAGCGGCTGCCGGCCGGTCCTGATTGAAACTCTAATCGCCATGCTCGAGCGCGGGGTCACACCCGTGATTCCAGAAAAAGGTTCGGTTGGAGCGAGCGGAGATCTCGCGCCTCTCGCGCATCTGGCGTTGACCGTCATCGGCGAAGGCGAAGCTTTTTATCGTGGCGAAAGATTGCCGGGCCGGGAAGCTTTGAATCGCGCCGAAATCGAACCGGTCGAACTCGAAGTAAAGGAAGGCATCGCCCTCCTGAACGGTACGCAAGCAATGGTCGCCGTCGGTGGTCTGGCGTTGCGTCGAGCCGAAAGAGTTGTGTTCCTGGCGGATGTGGCCGGCGCGATGACTCTGGAAGCAGTACGCGGAACGCCGGTCGCTTTCGATGAACGTATCCACGCCGCCCGCCCGCACCCGGGCCAGATCGAAGTCGCCGCGCATTTACGCGAGCTGCTGCGCGACAGTCAGATTCGACAATCGCATCTGGAAAACGATCCGCGCGTGCAGGACGCTTATTCGCTCAGGTGCATGCCGCAGGTGCACGGCGCAATTCGGGGCGCGCTCCGGCACGCGCGCGAGACTGTCGAGATTGAAACCGGCAGCGCGACCGACAATCCGCTGGTGTTTGCTGAGACAGGCGAAGTTCTTTCAGGAGGCAATTTTCACGGCGCGCCGCTGGCGCTGGCGTTCGACTATGCGGCCATCGCCATGACGGATCTAATGAGCATCACCGAGCGCCGCATCGATCGGCTGGTGAATCCTGATTCGAATGAAGGCCTGCCGCCGTTTTTGACTTCGCATCCCGGCGCTGCCTCAGGTTTCATGATGATGCAGATCGTGGCGGCGGCGCTTTTGAACGAAGCGAAGGTCCTGGCCCACCCGGCGAGCATCGATAACGTGCCCACCGATGGCGGCAAAGAAGATCACGTCTCGATGGGAATGACCGGGGCGACCAAGCTACGCTCAATCGTCGACAATGCGGAACTTATTACCGCGATCGAGTTGATTACGGCTGCCGAAGGTTTGGAATACCGCGCGCCGCTGCAACCCGGCCGCGGTGTCAAGCAGGCTTACGAGATCGTCCGCCGCCACGTCACGCGACTCACCAATGATCGAGCAATGTCGGCGGAGATCGAAGCTGTGGCGAAGGCGATTCGCGAGGGCGAGTTGGGGGGTTGATGAACTTTTTTTGGCTTGTTCTTGTCCAAGTTAAGAGGATGTCCGCCCGAGAAGTCGTTGCCCAGTGCTTTCCCGAACGAACGCCGGATGGACCACTTAAGTATTCAAGTGACACGACGAAATTCGTGCGCAAAGCAATCAACGATCTTGCCAATCTTATTGACCTACCGCTCCGAGAAGATGCCAAGCGACCTGGCCGACGACCGATTAGGACTGTCTAATCGGAATTTCCGCGAAGTTGCAAAGAAGTTCCTTTTTTACCGAGTAGCCCTGCGTTGTAATAGCTCCTCGGAGGTAAACATATGATCAGATCGTTCAAGTCCAAGGAAGCCGAGAAAATCTTCAATCGTGAACGGTCCCGGAAACTCCCATCAGACATTCAACAAGTGGCATTACGAAAACTGCGAATGCTCAACCGTGCCGTCACTCTGCAAGATTTACGCGTGCCGCCTGCCAACCGGCTAGAGAAACTGTCTGGCGGTCGCGCTGGTCAGTACAGTATTCGAATTAACGATCAATGGCGGATTTGCTTTTGAATGGAAGGATGGCAATGCTGACAAAGCGGAAATTGTCGATTATCATGAAGGCCATGTCTAAGAAACAACTCAGGCCCGTCCATCCTGGTGAAGTGCTCTTGGAAGAATTCCTTAAGCCAATGGCTTTAACGCAGAATCGGCTGGCATTGGATCTTGGTGTTTCGGCAAGGCGAATCAATGAGATTGTGACAGCGAAGCGGAGCGTGACAGCGGACACAGCTCTGCGACTTGGCCGCTATTTTCGCATGTCACCTCAGTTTTGGCTGGGTCTGCAAATGGATTACGATCTGGATGTCACCGCGGACGCGCTTGCCAAACGGTTGATCCGAGAGGTGAAGCTTTCGGCATTGGCGGCGTAAACGCATCGGCCATACGATCACCTAGTCCGTCATTCGTGTTCAGGGATGCCTTTCTCGGCAAAGAACTCGCGAAAAAACTCCGTCGCCGGTTTCCCACGTCGGTATTTTGTGCTTTCCAATCCGCTCTTAATCCCCTCGATCGTCTCTAGTCGATCTCTCACCAGCAGCTCCTGGTAGCTCTCAGCATCTTGTACTACTAACTCGGCCTTGCCGTTTTCGATCGGAATTACCACCGGTTTTGTCTTTTTCATTTGGCACCTCATGACAAACGCATCACTTAATCGAAAGCGGACTGAGCCCGCCGCGAATCACGGTTAGCGAATACGGCGGCAGAGAAATGGGCGTAAGTTTCTGAAGGAATGACTGCATGACTCTATGCTCGGGCTCCTCTGCGCGAACAGGGTAAGGATTGGCTGCCGGACCGCCAAGCACGTACTGTTTGCTCGAGTATTGAAATATTTCAACCTGTCCGTCAAAACCTCCAACAGCGCCAGTTGCATTACGAAAGCGCAGCCGCGTTTCATAAGCACGCCTTGGATCCTTATTGATCAGCAGCAAAGACCACTGCCCGTCAGGACGATGAACGGCATAGGCGGTGATCAATTCTTCGCCATCTGCGTTGTGAATGTTCGAAGTCGCCGGATAGATCTCGTGAAACTCATCCCCCGGCTGCAACCACTCCTGCGTCACCAGACGGGCGCCGAAATAAGTTGCGAAGCGATGCTTAATGTTTCCATCATCGTCCATTGAAAACAGCATGTTGTTGCCGGCGGTGCAGGGAAAATCCCGATCGACGTAACCCGGCGTGTAACCAAACAGAAATGCCTGATCGCCGCCGAGCGTGAGAAACTTTCCCACAATGTCCGCATTCAGCAGAGCGCCTTCGAGGCCGATTTCCGCTCGCGTGGCGAATGCCGAGTAGCCATACTCAGAAATGATCCAGGGTATCTGACGCGACAACCCACGCTGCTCCATGTCATGTAGCGCGTCCGCGAGCAACCCGGGCGCGCTGGCAAGTTGCGGCGCCGACGGCTCGCAGACCTCATCGAACGGATACCACTCAAACGAAAAGAACGCATAGTCTGACGAGCGGCCACGGCGTTTCAGATAATCGAGAAACCGGGCCAGCCACGCACTGTTGGCCAGACGAATCCTGCTGGTCGGATCGGCGGGCATGATCTCCTGAAAACTCGGACCACCCAGTTTCAATTTCGGGTCAACGCGATGAATCGCTTCGGCCCACTGAAGATAGAGCGCGGCAAAATCTTCCGGGGTGACGTACTGTCCGTCGGGTTCTTCTCCCAGCTCCACTTGATCGAATTTGTAGCCACGCTCGCGCAGGTAACGAATCTCGTTCGCCGCGTTCTCCGGCTCGTCGTAAAGCAGCCCGGTCGGCCAGAGCACGGCCCGGCCATTCGTCAAACCGTCCTGGAAAATTCGATCAAACCCCGGCTGTTCCACCCCTTCATCCAGATCTGATTCACGATGCCACGAATCGGTCGATGACACATGGACAATTGTTTGACCGCGACGATCGGCGCCGTGACGAATGCGATCGCGAAACTCACCCTTGCTGTTAATGACGCCTATGTAAACTTCCCGCAAGGCAAAACCAACCCGATCGCGAGGATCGTTTGCGGCATTGCCCGATTCGGGAGTTTGTGAAGACTCGGTCATCAGGATGCGCAGCCAGCGAGTCTTGATCGGTGACGGGGAAAGCAGCAACGATACTTCACCTCCATGCCCATCACTAATCAGTCCGCGGGGAAAGTTCCGCCACATGCCCGGCGGATTCAAAGCGATGTCGCTTACGTCGTCAAAGTTTCCGTATTGAATTTGATAGCGCGTCGCGAACGGCTCTGCCCAGGCCAGGCGAATCGCGTTGACGGACTCAGGCTGGTTGAACTCGATCACAACCCACTGCGGGTGAAGTGAATTGCTCTCATTCGTGAACGCCCGGTCCAGATAAGGATTGCTCTTCCAGAAGCTTTGCCTGTCACCGTCGTCAAGCCGCGAATAGCCGTCGTCGTTGGCCTGGTCAATAGTGTTGCCTCTGCGAGGCAGACGGTAACCGTACGAGAGTTGAATTGGCCGGGTCGATCTGTTGTCAGACGTCCAGTAGCCTTGCCGATTGCTGGCGTCGCTCCACTTGCCCTCGGGATTCCAATGCCAGGCATCATTGGCAAGCTCTGTGCGCAGACGATAACCCAGAGACTTGAAGCCGGCCGATAACATCGTTTGGATATTGGGGGCGGTCAATTGCAGGTCGATGACGCCTTTGTCGTGACCGTCAACCGCCGCGCCCAATGCGTGCGCGGGAGTGAAACGATTTGCCGGACGGCCTGGGTTGAAATTGACAGTTACCGTGGCGCTGCGCGCAGGCTGGTCTTCGCGCTGACCTAAAACTGTGATGGGTTGAAGAGTAACAAGCGTACAGACAAGGAAGTGGACGAGCTTCCGGAGGAGATCGGGGCAAGACCCCCTTTCCTTTTGGGAGAGGGATTGCGGCGACAAAGGGCGCCGCGTTTGGTTTCGAGACCCAGGCCCTCTCCCCGACCCTCTCCCAAAGGGAGAGGGGGAAAAACCATCTAGAAAAGAGTGTGCGTTTTTAGGCGACGGTGAGGCGCGCATTTATCGCTGCTGAAACTCCGGCGAACCGATCAAGAGAGTGACTAATTCCGTGATGTAAAGCGCCGCTGGCGCCGGTGGCTTAACCGCCGCGTTGGCATCATATCCAACTGCAACGTTGGCGCTCGGACTAGTCGCGGGCGCTGCCGGACTCGCCGCCGCTTCCGACTGCAAAGTCTTTTCCAGAACCGTCCGAGTGCCCTTGGAAAGATCACCGAAAACCGTCAAGCGAATGAATTTCGCGGCGACAGAGTCTTTCTTTGCTTCATCAACGCCGGACAGAAGTCGCGCCACGTCTATCTTCGTTCCCTTCAAGCGATTGGTGGCCAGGGCGCTGGCAAAGTTGAAACGCGCGATCATGGCGCCGCTGGAAAGCCACTGGTCAGCTCGGTCGGCATAACCATCCGGAGTGATGCGCCCAAAAACCGGTTGGCCCATGCGCCCGATGGCATCGAGTACTGGCCGGTCGCCATCGGTCTCGGCGTTCAGAGCGCGCATCGCCGCGGCTGCATACTCAAAAGGTGAGCGCATCTTGGCCCGATAGACTTTAGTGGAGAAGAACTCGGGCGAGGTGACGATCGCTCGCAGGGTCTCTCGAATCGATCCGTCAGTCTTCAGAAACACCGCCGCACCGCGATCGATGACCGACTGTGGCGGCTCGTCGCTTATGAAGCGCCGCGCGAGCTTAGTCGCAATGAAACGTGCCGTGGCCGGATGCGTCGCCAAAATATCGAGCACGCGCTCGCCGTCAGCGGGACCGCCGCCGGGAAGAATCCTATGACCGAGAACAACTTTCTCACCGTCGTCGTGCAGTCCCGGCCGGTACAGAAACAAGCCCTGTTCATTCGGCTTTTGAATCGTCCAGCCAGTGAAGCAACGCGCGATCTCCTGCACATCCGTCTGCGTATAGCCGCCATCGACGCCCAACGTGTGCAACTCCATCAACTCGCGCGCGTAGTTTTCGTTGAGGCCGCCGTCGACACCGGCAGGTTTATCTTTGGTAGCGGCATAAGGCCGTGGCACGCTGGACCGCCAGTTGTCCAGATAGAACAGCATCGCCGGCGAGTGGGCCGTGGCGCCGAGCAAGTCGCGAAATCGTCCCATAGCAAACGGGCGAATCGTTTCGCGATCGTAGCCGGTCAATAAATATCGATCGTCATCCTTGTTTGCGAAGATGCTGAAATGGTTTTCCCAGAAGTCGACCATCATCTCGTACAACTGGCGTTCGCTGTAGACCGCCCGCAGCAGCTTCGCCCGCTGCAACTCAGTCACAACCATCTGCGGGTTTTTTGGAGGTGGGGTGGGTTTTGGAGTGACGGAGTGGTTTTGCGACTCGCCGGGCTTCGCCATCGCGTCCGGCGCTTTCACGTTGTCCGGAAGCGCGGACATTCTGCCCGCTTCTTCCTTCTTCGCCTCCATCTGCATATCGTTCTGCATCACGGACAGGTTGGGATTGGCTATCTGCGAAACCTGGCCCAAGGGATTCGGCGGATTCTGCGCGATTAGTTTCTGCGCCGGTGCAGTCGAATTGTCAGGAGACTTGGCCGGAACGGGGGACGCAACCGGCGCGGGTTTCGGCGGCGTGTACTGTTCAATGATCACGGGCGTAGCCATTCCTAGTGTCGGCAACTTTTTGAGCCTGGCAATCACCGCGCCGGCGTCCAGCGAATCCGGATCAAGCTGTTGATTGATGAAGGCGTCAACACCCATGGCCTTGACCCGTTCGAAATCGCCGGGTCGCGCTCCAAATGTCAGGCGCGAGAGCACATGAGCGATGCGTTGGTCGTCGGACAACGCAGGGGCTTTCTGCTTTGGATTACGCTGCCCGGCAAAGGCGAGCAATTGCCCGAATACCAGTAAGAAAGAAAGTGAGAACGCCAAGGAACGGATGAAACCTGCGCCTGCGCGATGAAATTTAACTGCCCTCATTTTCGTCAACCCTTTCTAAAAAACTGATTATACAGTAGCGCAGGCAAGTTCCCGCGGCAAGATTTCAACGCCAGGACAGATCGCCTGCTTAGCCCACGCTTCGAAAAGCTAATCCGCATGAAAATGTACAATCGATCAGGTAAGATGCTGTTCCTATGACCGCGAGGACTATTCGCGCGCCCCGGGGCGCAAAACTCAACTGCAAAGGCTGGCATCAGGAGGCGGCACTGCGTTGCCTGATGAACAATCTCGATCCCGACGTCGCCGAACGGCCCGAGGATTTGGTCGTCTATGGAGGCGCCGGCAAAGCTGCACGCAACTGGGAATCATTCGATGCGATCCTGCGCTCTCTCCAGGAGCTGGAAAACGATGAGACTCTGCTGGTGCAGTCAGGAAAGCCGGTGGGAATTTTTCGCACTCACGACTATGCGCCTCGCGTTTTGATTGCTAATTCGAATCTGGTTGGCGCGTGGGCCAACTGGGATCACTTTCATGAGCTCGAACGCAAGGGTCTGATGATGTACGGCCAGATGACTGCCGGAAGCTGGATCTATATCGGCACGCAGGGCATCGTGCAGGGGACGTTCGAGACTTTCGCTTCGATGGCCGACCGGCATTTCGGCGGCAACCTGGACGGCCGGCTTTTGCTGTCGGGTGGTCTGGGCGGCATGGGTGGCGCGCAGCCGCTGGCGGCGACCCTCAACGGCGCGGTGTTTCTCGGCATTGACGTCGATCCCGCGCGGATCGAACGCCGTGTGCTCAACGGCTATTGCGATCGGCTGGCGTTGACGCTGGATGAAGCGCTCGACATCTGTGACGACGCGCGCGAACGGAAGAAACCTATCTCAGTCGGTTTGGTTGGTAATTGCGCGGAGTTGCTTCCCGAGATTGTTCGTCGCGGAATTAAGATCGACGCGGTCACGGATCAGACGAGCGCACATGATCCTTTGAACGGTTATATCCCCGCCGAGCTGACTCTCGAAGAGGCGGCTGAATTACGCCGCAACGATCCTCGCGCGTACACCGAACGCGCAATGGAATCAATGGCAATTCATGTCGAAGCGATGCTCGCTCTGAAACGAGCCGGCGCGATCGCGTTTGATTACGGCAACAACATTCGCAAGATGGCCTTCGACGCCGGAGTCAAAGACGCCTTCGAGATTCCCGGATTCGTGCCTGAATACATTCGCCCGCTGTTCTGCGAAGGCAAGGGACCGTTTCGCTGGGTCGCGTTATCCGGTGAGGCCGAAGACATCCGCAAGACCGACGATCTCGCGCTGGAACTCTTTCCTGAAGACGAAACTTTAAATCGTTGGCTGCGTCTGGCGCGCGACCGCGTGCACTTTCAGGGACTGCCCGCGCGCATCTGCTGGCTTGGCTACGGCGAACGCGCCGAGATGGGCGAAGCAATCAACGAACTCGTTCGGCGCGGCGATCTGAAAGCGCCGATTGCGATCGGCCGCGATCATCTCGATACCGGATCGGTCGCCTCGCCTTTTCGCGAAACCGAAAACATGAAAGACGGATCCGACGCAGTTGCTGACTGGCCTATCCTCAATGCGCTCTTGAACACCGCGAGCGGCGCCAGTTGGGTTTCGTTTCATCATGGCGGCGGCGTCGGGATTGGCTATTCGCTTCATGCCGGGCAGGTTTCGGTCGCTGACGGGACGGACGAAGCATCAAAGCGTCTGAACCGCGTGCTGACAAACGATCCGGGGACAGGCATCGCGCGGCACGTTGATGCTGGCTATGAAGAAGCGGTTGAGACTGCGCGCGAAAAGGGCGTGAAGATTCCGATGATGAATAGCGAGCGGCAAACTGATCCGTATTAGGAGGAATCCAAGACTGCTGTGAAACACAAGCGCATTCATATCACCTACCCGGTAATCCTGTTACTGCTCGGCAGCTTAGCCGTTTCCGCCCAGGTCGGGTCACTGCGAAGCCGGGTGCTATTCAAACAGAAGAATGGGACAACCGTTCCCTTGGAAGGAGCGGTGGTGGATGCATTCCGCACCGACGTCGCGGGACGTTACACCGCCAGGACCGATCGTGAGGGCACGGTTATCTTTGCCGGACTTCCTTATGTGGGAACGTATGTCCTCGCCGTCAGCTCGCCAAATGCTAAACCGAATGTCGTGGCAAATGTAAGGGCTGGACGCGAAATTGAATATGAGATTGTGCTTGAGTCAGGGGATGGGCAACGTCTGACCTTGGAGGAAGCCCTCAGTGCCGCTAAAGCTTTGACCGCGGCTGTGGCCCCGCGTGTGGAGTCGCCCTTTGAAATAGTAGGCCGAACATTTCTCGAAGGCAATCAGGCGCTAACGAGCAAAGATTACAGTGAGGCGATCAGACTTTACGACGAAGGTCTGGCGGCGATTCCTCAGGAGGCTCCGCTCCTGGTCAATAAGGCGGTGGCGCTAAAGGCAAGAGGCGTCGAGAGCTACAACTCAGCAGTCGGGTTAATTAGAGACGAAGCCAGAAAACAAGCTGCCATGGAGGCCGCTCGCAAAGACTTCAGAGGTGCGGCGGACGCTGCTACCAAGGCTGTAGAAACGATCAAGGTTGAGCCGATTCCGGTGGATGAGAACGACCGGCGCCGCCAAACGGGAAATAAGTACTCAGCGTTGAGCGTTCGTGCCGAAGCCATGCGTCTCCTTGTAACTATCGTTGACCCTTCACAGGCAACCGCAGCATTGACGGCGTTCCAGGAATACATAGACGTTGAGGATGATCCTGGTAAGCGATCAAAAGCCGAGTTGGATGCGGCGCGCATGTTGCTGGATTCGAAGAACACCGATTTAGCGGTTGAGCAATACCGCCGAATACTTATTCGTGATCCTAACGACCTGGATGGCTTAGCAGGACTTGGCCTTGCGCTCTTTCAGACGGGCGATAAGAGCAGATTCCTTGAGGCGGTCGGATATCTTAAACGGTTCATTGAGGAAGCCCCTGAAACGCATGTAATGAGAGAGTCGGCGATAGAAGTTCTTAAGAAGTTAGAGTCCCGATGATTCTGCCAGGGCTGGTGATCCGCGTCGAATCAACGAACGGCGACAGCTCTGTTATACCGTGCTAGAATCACTCTGCCATGACCGTCACTCTCGAACTCAAGCCGGAAGTTGAAGAGAGAATCATCGCTGAAGCCAAAGCGCGCGGTTTGTCGGTTGAGAACTATATTCTCAATGTCCTGGAAAAAGAGGCGACGAATGGCGATGCGAGTTTCGCTTTGACCGCAACTCCAGAGGAGTGGAAAAAAGCTTTCCTTGAATGGGTGCATACCGAGAGGCCTGCACACCCACCGCTATCAGATGAAGCAATCGGCCGTGAAAGCATTTATCGCGAGAGAGAAGATGCCCAATTGTGAGTTTTGCGGTCGATACCAATGTCCTGCTGCGCAGCATTGACGACGGACACGCGGCCCAGCCGGTCGTCAACGACGGATTGCTTGCGCTTCGGAGCCAGGGCGAAACACTTTCTATTTTCCCGCAGAATCTTATCGAATTTTGGGCTGTGGCCACACGTCCCATAGCTAACAACGGCTTAGGCTGGAGCGTCGATCGAGCGAAGGTAGAGTTAGAAAATCTCAAGTATCTCTTCGTAGTGCTCGCCGATACTGACGTATTCTTACGGAGTGGGAGCGACTGGTGGTTCATCATCGCGTGGCCGGCAAACAAGCTCACGACGCTCGCCTTGTTGCCGCGATGCTCGTGCACGGTGTTACCCATCTCCTTACCTTCAACACAAACGATTTCAAACGCTTCTCCGAAATCATGGTCGTCAATCCGCAAAATGTCATTTGAGGTTACCCCAAAGTATGCACTACTTCATTTCGATATGTTGCCTAATTATCGTAATGGCGCCGGCCACTTACGCTGCCAAAATAAGAACCACCGAAGAACTGGTTACTGCCATGCAGAAGAAGTACGGCAAGTCCTGGTATCAGACGGCGACCTTCGTGCAGAAGACGACGGACTATGACAAAGACGGCACCAAGAAAATCTCGACGTGGTACGAGGCCCTCTCCGTGCCCGGTTCTCTGCGCATCGACTTCACCCCGATCAAGGACGGCAACGGCATCCTCTTCACGGATCGAAAGATCTTCTCCTTCAAAGATGGCAAGCAGGAAAGCACCCGGCCCTTCGTTCATCCGCTGATGATTCTCGGCTTTGACATCTACAAACTGCCGGCGGCGGATGTCCTGGAGACGCTCAAGGGTCTCAAGTTTGATCTTTCGATTCTGCGCGAAGATACGTGGCAAGGCAGACCCGTCTATGTGGTGGGAGCAAAGCAGGACGACCTGCATTCGGCGCAGTTCTGGATCGACCAGAAGCAATTGTATTTTGTCCGCATGCTGCGACCGACGGGGAAGGACGGAGCGCAAACGCAGGAGACGCAATTCAACAAGTACCAGCGGCTCGGCGGCGGGTGGATGGCGCCGGAGGTCATCTTCAAAGTCGACGGACAGGTTCGCACCACGGAAGAATATTCTGAGATGCGCGCCAATCCCACCCTCGACGCCCGGCTCTTTGACCCGCAATACTGGACCAGCGTTCATTGGCGAGAGTAGAAGCAGCTTGATGGCGAAAGCGATTAGCACAGTTGGCACGTCTTTTTCTCCGACAGCAAGGCAGTCTTACGACCCGATCCGCGTGGCGACAGCTTCACCAGACAGTGTTAGAATTGGCTTACTATGACTGTTACGCTAAAGCCCGATCTCGAAGAAGAACTCAAGGCACGAGCTGACGCCGAGGGCCTGTCCACCGAGGAGTTCGTCAATCGCGAACTTGAGAAATTGGTTTTAAGCGCGCCCCCAGCTTCCAAGTTAGCGCCTGAAGAGAGCGCGCGACTTTGGGAAGAATTTCTAGAGGAGTTTTCTGTTGATGGCCCACCCCTCTCTGATTATGCCGTCAGTCGCGAAAGTATTTACACCAGAGAAGACGAAATGCTATGAGCTATCTGTTGGACACTAACGTGTTGCTGCGTAGTGTCCAGAAATCCCACCCGATGGAGTCAGAGGCGGCAAACTCAATCAAACTCTTGCTTCGTCAGCGCGAAATACTCGTCATCACTCCGCAGAATCTCATCGAGTTTTGGTGTGTCGCGACGCGTCCCGAGGTTAATAACGGCTTGGGAATATCGATCAATGAAACCGTGCGACGAATCGAGTCCTTCAAGAGCGTTCTGGTATTGTTGCCAGACACAGACTCAATCTTTAGTGAGTGGGAGCAACTAGTCGTCCGGTATAGAGTGTCCGGCAAACAGGTTTATGACGCTCGTCGCAGCGCGGCGATGAACACGCACCGAATAACGCACCTGCTCACTTTCAACACGGACGACTTCAAGCGTTACGATGGAATTACTGTCGTCAATCCATCATCGGCAAACTGAACAGACCGAATGCCAAACGAATTTCAGCATCTCAGGTTCAAGATCGACGACCGCGTCGCGCGAATTACTTTCGCGCGGCCACCGCTCAACGTCTTCAACATCGCGATGATGCGCGAGATCGGCGACGCGCTGAACGAGTGTCTGCCACATCGCGATCTCGCCGCGATTGTTTTCGACGCGGCGCCTGACACCAGGGCCTTTAGCGCCGGCGTGGCCGTGGAAGAGCACATGCCCGAAACTGTCTTCCAGATGCTCGACTCGTTTCATTCCGTGTTTCGTTTGCTGGCACAAATCTCGCGGCCCGTGATCGCTGTAGTGGATGGGCCGGCGCTGGGCGGTGGGTGCGAGTTGGTGGCCGCGTGCGATATCGTGATTGCCAGCGAGCGGGCCCGCTTTGGACAACCGGAGATCAAGCTCGGTGTCTTTCCACCGGTGGCGGCGATCCTTCTGCCGCGCATCATCGGGGAAAAACGCGCGCGCGAATTAATCATGTTGGGCGACATGATCGACGCGGCCGAGGCCTTGCGCCTGGGTCTGGTGAATTATTTAGTGCCGGCCGCGGAACTCGAGGCGAAGTTAATGATTGTGCTGGCCAAGTTGCGGGATCTTTCCGCGGCGGCATTGGCCATGACACGCGCCGCACTTGATCTGGGAGCACCAAACAGCTTTCAATCAGTGCTGTCCGAAGTCGAGAATCTCTATTTGCACGAGCTGATGAAAACTGAAGACGCACACGAGGGCGTGCGTTCATTTATGGAAAAGCGAAAGCCGGAGTGGCGTCATAGGTAAGAGGAGACAAGAACCGCTTAGCAGCTTTGCTGCTCACCAATGCGGAAAGGCTTTGCCTTTTCGGGCACAGCCTTTTTGGGCAAGGCTCCGCCTCCCCTACGGCAGTCAGAGGCGTAGCCTCCTTCTCTCAAATAAAGCAACTACGGTAAGGCAGAGCCTTACCGCACTGTGCTGCGGCAAAGCCGCAAGACGAACCCACGGCCGCAATCCTTCCGTCGTCAACAAGCTCAACCTGAGCTTTCATGGTCGGCACCCGGTCACACCCAAACTTCAATGCTTGTCTTTGCTTGCGATCTTTCTCCTCGCTCAGTTGATGTTGGCGCCTTTGTCATTCGCGCAGCACCGGCGGGTTTCAAGAACTGGCGCGCATTCATCGGCCGCGCGCGAGGCGTTCACTCCGGCAGATCGCCGGCTGGTCGAACGGGCTATCGGTCAAACCTGTACTGAACGAACACGCGATCCGTTCGGCAGCATGCCGATTGACGAGATGCAGGCCCGACCGTCTTTGCCCGTGGGCCATCCCGACGCCGTGGCCGGTCTGCGGCGTGCCGAGCGCGTGCTGCCCGCAACCAGGAGACTGGTGGCCGGCTCCATCGTCCAGTTGGCAAAGGAATACGATCTTTATGGCACGGCGATCGCGCGGTCTCGAATCAATGCGGCCACCGCGCGCGTTGAAGCTGTCCGGCGGGTCAGGCCCGATGTTGATTCACGGGACAACGCATCCGTGCTTTTGCGCGAGCCGCGCACGATCGAGTTTGGCACTATCTTTCTGGCAGGTCTGCGATCCGACGAAGCCATGATTAGCGTGTTGGCGCATGAACTCACCCATATCGCCAGCGGTCAGGCGGATTCTTTGCGGCCGTTGTTTCGCGCGATTGCGCGGCGCGCGGCCGTGCGCACGGGGTTGCGCATCCAGGGACAGCGCGCCGAAGAACTCTCGTGCGATCTGGTGGGCATGATGGCCGCGCGCCAGTTCATCAAAGAAACACCAGGCTGGGAACCGCTGCCACGCCGGCTGGCGCGCGCCCTGGAACACAACTGCGTGGACGATGACGCGTCAGACGAAGATCACCTGTCGCCACGAAGCACGATTCGCGCGCTGTTCGCGCTTGACGTGGGGCTGGCCAGCGAAGTTCTGACCGACGGCACAACCGGTTGGCTGCTGATGCCTCTGCGTGAATTGACAGTTCAGAGTTCAATCTTTAGGTTGCTGATTGCCATGAGGTCAGTACCGGGAGCGGTAGCGACCGGGTCGCTTTTTCGATCTCGATTCGTTGGTGGCGTTTGAAACCCGGTCGCTACCGCTCCCGGTACTGACCTCATGGCAAAATCAGCTTGAATTCTAAAACCAAACCACCACGGCCGTGTTGACAGCTTTAGCCGGCCATTCCTAAGATCGCCCTCGGATGTTTGCAGGCTTGAGCATCGCCAAAAATTCTTCGTCGCAAATTCGCCCGCGCTCGATCCCCGGGCGCGTCCGTTCTTCTCGCCCTCTTTCTCCCAACTCGTCGATGATTGTTTCTTTGCTCAGTGTGGTGCTGCTCTTGTTCAGCATTGCCTGCCGCAGCAACAGCGAGTCGCAAGGTGTGCGGCCGCGACAGTTGCGGGACGTTCCGGCGCGGAGATTGGCTTTTACTTTTCAGGCGGACGTCCAACCCCCGGCCGGACTCATAGCTGACGAAACGAAGACCGTTATCCCGGCGATCCAGCAGGACTTTGACACACACCGCCAGGATGATGCGCTGTTGCGGACGGTGCGGTCGCCGGATGGTCAGCGAGCGCTCGCGCTTTACGGCACCGCGGACGAACCGACGCAGACGTTTCGCATCGATCTCTATTCCGCGGACGGAAATTTTCTGCGCAATGTCACGCCCCCGAATCTCGCGGTTGTCTTTCAGGATGCGGTCGCCTGGTCAGCCGACAGCAGCTTCATCGCTTTTGTCGGTCGCAAAAGTTTGCAGGCCGAACCGAGTCCGACCCCCGTCGAGCAATTCGCGCCCATTCTCCCTTCCGCCTCGCCCGATTTGCCTGCGCCTAGTCCCACCGTGGCGCCGGCGTTTGCGCCGCTGGCGGTCTTCAATACTGAGCAGGTCTATCTGTGCAATCGTGACGGCTATGATCTGAAGCCGCTAACGACTCGCGATGGCCTGATCTATTTTGCGCTCGCCTGGGCGCCGGACACGCATGCGCTGGTCGCGCTGGCGTGTAAGGAAAGTGAGTGGCAAGCCCGCGATAAAGAATTCAAAACGCCGGCCGGCCGGCCGCGCCTAATCTCGCTGGATGGTGACGAGCGTCTGCTGGATGATGCGCTGGCCGAAGCGCCGCCCGTCTGGTCGCCCGACTCTTCCAAAGTCGCAACCGCCTTCGGCGCTGATATCGGGATTTACGACGCGGCCAGCAAAGCGCCGACGCAGGCGCGCATTGAGCTGCGCGAGCGACTGCTGACGGCATCCGCCACCTTCGACGAGAAATCCGCGCCCGGGAAGAGTAAGCCCGTGGAATCACCAAACAAGACGGGCGCGACGGCACCGAGTGCGCCGACCTCCGCCTCGCTGCCAGTGTCGTTCAATCCGATCGTGCGCCTGGAATGGCCGGCGCCTGAAAGGCTTTACATAGAAACTGCGTACGTCAGTGTTCGCAGCGAACTGATCAAAACTTTTTCGCGCTGGCACTTGTTGCTTTTGAGTCCCCAAGCGGCGGTGCTTAAGTAAGTGGCACAGACTTCGTCTGTGATGCTTTTTGGCGAGCCGTAAATCTGCATATCAAAATAGAGATCACAGACTGAAGTCTGTGCCACTAGTCTCTGCCGCAAGCTCCTCCGCCACCTGCGCGGGCCAGATCCTCGAAAGCCCTATTCCTATAGCCCACAAACAAAAACCCACCAGCGCCGTCATCACCACCCAGAATCTCCAGTAACTGCTGAACGCATGCTGCCAGCCGGTTTGGATGCGATGCGCCACGTTAACGTTCAACCGGGGATCGGTCACCAGACGCGATACGAGTTGCATGAACAGATACCAGACAAAAGCATAAACCCAGGCGATCCGATCCATCCGCACTCGGCGCAGCACCATCAAGCCCACGATGATTCCGCCTACATGCGCGAGCGCGGATGAAACCACGAAATCATATTCAAACAGAACGTAGCGAATCCAGATTCCCAGACCGGGGATGGTCCAGATCGCCGCTGCCCTGATCAGTTCGCGATGATTGAGGAAGAGACCGATGGCGAGCAGCAGGTTTCCGACATTGCACATCCACCACAAGTTACCCATCCCGCCCGCATGCCAGTAGTGGATCGTCTGGGCCAAAAAGAAAGTCAGCGGCAACAAACCAATTAGCCGGAATCGCGTGTCCATTTGCCGAGCCATGGCTGGTAAGAATATCACGCGAAATGTGGCCCGCCCCCAAATGGTCGGTGAATCACGGAGGCGGCGATTCCGTTACCCATCCCATACGAGTTGAATGCAACAGTCCGCGCTTAGCTGATAATAAATTTCGATCTTCACGCTCCTGATCCGGAACCAACGGATTCCTTCCCTTGTTCAGCTCGGCGCAACTGGTCTTCCGCCCAAGCCTCCAGCTTGACTCGGTTAGGATTGAGTTGGTGATTGGACGACAGCGAGATTCCGACCGACCCGGTTTCCGCTGTGATAACTATCCAGTAGTCACCATCATCATCCTGGCGGACTTGAATGCGATCTACCTGATTAGTTTGCCTCATGCCTGGCAGACTAAGGGGCGAGAGTTGAGGAATTCTTGAGGAGAATTGCCATGTCCGTTGAAGGAAGGACTGCATGATTCTAAGCTTCGCCGCTTTATTCAATCGTGATGCGATTTACGACGGTCCGCGGAACCTTGGGTGAGGATCTGGGGTTCTGTTTTTTCTTTTCGCTGGACCATCACGATGCAGAAATCTATGCGAAGTCGCCCACACAAAACCAGTTTCGCCGCACGTGCTTTCAAGGATGTTTGCCTAGCCAGGATGTCTTTCGAAATAGGAGGCCAAGAGTCCTTTGGGACGTGGACACAATCACTCTCTTTGGGTTAGATTAGTGGCCCCCTGAGTTATCCACAGCCCCTTTTACGTGGGACGGAAGGCCCGACGAATGGAAGCGCTGCCCTTCACGTTGGTATTCCCCATTGGCAAACGTTCACGAAACTCTTGAAAGAGATGCTCAAGCAACATCCGACCCGCGCCCGTGTCAGTGAGAGCGCGCTGTACGGTCTTGGAAATTCGCCGGCGCCGGTTCATTGGACCGCCCCGCTGAATCCGAATCAAGCTTTCGGGCGCGGCCCGACGAAAGCGACTGTCCCGGGAAAAGTTCGCCAGCGTAAAGCGAGTTCGGGCAGGCTTAAGCGTAGCGTGCTGGTGGTCGATGACGTCCCCGACGTGACCGAAATGATCGGCCTCCTCCTCAAGCACGCTGGTTACGAGGTAGCCACGGCAGATTCAGCTCCGGCGGCGCTGCGGCTGGCGAATGAAAGGGCCTTTGATGTCATCATCTCTGATATTGGCATGCCCGAAATGAATGGTTACGAATTGGCCGAGTCGCTGCGGCGCCGCGCCGAATATCAGGGCATTCCGATAATCGCGGTCACTGGTTACTCCGAGTACGACGATCGAGGCCGCGCGCTGCAATCCGGATTTAATGCGCATCTCACCAAGCCGATCGACCCGTCAGAGTTGCTGCAATTGATGAACGAGTTGCTGAGCTGAATTCTCCGATCTCAGATCCCAAATCTCACATCTCAAATTTCAGATTTCAGATTTCAAATCAGGTGATCTCTTAAGTAGCAGATACTTCAGTCTGTGATCCGAGGCAGCCCAAGACTCAATCACGGACTAAAGTCTGTGCCCCATCTAAAAATCAGTTGATTTGTTTGTTTCCTTCCGGCATTCTTCATTTGCGCATGGAAGAGATCCAGGAATCACCAATCGACAACGAAGCCAGTAAGAAACCCCGCGCTGCAAAGTGGATCAAATCCGACTCAGCGGTGCGCACGGCCGATCTGCTGGCCGGCGCTATCGCCATCGCCGTCGTCTTCTGGTGGCTTCAATATTCCACTACGGCAATTTGCTGCGGCGACTTTGATGGTTATTACCACATCAAGTGGGCCCGTCTGCTCTGGGACAACCTGCGCGCCGGGCATTTTCCTCCCGCCTTTCCCTGGCTGCCGCTGACCACGCTTAGTCCCCGCGAATACGTCGATCATCACCTGCTGTTTCACATCATCCTGATTCCGTTTACCTGGTTTCGCGATTTACAAACGGGGGCGAAGGTCGCCGCAATTCTGTTCGCCAGCCTGGCCGTCTTTTCCTGTTACTGGCTGGTCGTGCGTTATGAAATCCGTTATCGGCTGATCTGGCTGCTGGCGCTGCTCGCCTGCTCGGCGCCTTTCTTATACCGGATGAACATGACGAAGGCGCCGCCGTTCGCGATCATTTTCCTGGCCATCGGTACTTATCTTTTGTTCGAAAGAAAATTCTGGCAACTTCTGCCGTTGGCGTTTGTGTTTGCGCTGACTTACGACATGTTCGTGCTGCTGATCGTCGCTGGGGTGGTATGGACGCTGGTGATTGGCTGGACTGAGGAACGCTTCGAATGGCAGCCGTTGGCGTGGATCGTACTGGGATCGGTGTTGGGACTGATCGTCAATCCATATTTCCCCCACAATCTGTATCTTTTTTACGAGCACGCCCGGGTGAAGATCACCGCCAACGACTTTGCGACCAAGGTTGGGCAGGAGTGGTATCCCTACGACACCCGCGAGTTCCTGGTCAACTGTTATGTGGCGCTGGTCGCGATGTTGATTGGTTACCTCGCCCTTGACGGCAGCGATCGCAAACGCGCGCAACGGCCAATGTACTTTCTTATTTTGTCCACGCTGCTGTTGCTGATGACCGCGCGCTGGAAACGCTTTGCGGAATACTTTCCGCCATTCGCAATTCTGTTCGTCGCTTTCACGCTGGAGAATTTCTGGCGCGGCCGCGCGGTATTTACACACCTGCCCGACTACGTGATGGAGGACTTACAGCCTTTTCTCGATCGGCAGGAAACGGCGGCCACGGCGAAAGAGATTAAGCACGAGGAAACCTGGAGAACGATCAAGGTAGGTTTTGTCGCCGCCGCGCTGGGGATCGCATTGTTTGCGAACGTCTACCGCACCGCGAAGGACATTCGCGAAAGCGATCCGCGCGACTATTACGCGAAAGGCGCCGACTGGATGCGGGCGAATATTCCCGCTGGCCAGATGGTTTTCAACACCGACTGGGACGACTTTCCGCGCTTGTTCTATTACGATCCGACCCACGTCTACACGTCGGGCCTGGATCCGACTTATCTACTTGATAAGAACGCAGACCTGTCGCGGCTCTATGATCGAATCACGACCGGGGAAGAGGAAGATCCGGGCCCGTTGATTCGCGATCGGTTTGGCACGCGCTGGATTTTCAGCGACAACACCAAGGATCACGACGGTTTTCTTGACAACGCCCTGCGCAGCGGCTGGTTCGATCGGGTATATAAGGACGACGACTGTTTCGTGTTACACATACGCGATCAGAAGAGCGAGCCACCGCCCGAGGAAAAGCACGATGACCCCGATAAGGACAGCGGCGACGACAACAACTCGCCGTGATGCTGCGAGCGCGGGCGTCCCTCAGGTTTTCGCTTCGGTAGTATTCTGTTTGAGTTTTTTTCAGTGTTCTCCGTGTCTCCGTGGTAAATTCCTGCCCACGAAGTAGACCCACCACGGAGACACGGAGAACACGGAGAACTGAAAACGACGAAAATGAAGAAGCTATTCAAGCTCGGTCCCGCGATTATCCTGGCCCTCGCCATGAGCATCTCGTTCAGCGGCTGTCGGCGGTCCTCTTCCAAAGACGAGACGCCCGACAACTCAACCTACCGGCCTGAGGCGACTCCGGCAACGCAATTCGAGCGCGACCTTAAATTCGTTCGCGACGGGCACTACACGCACATCTGGATATTCTCACGCAAGGACGGCAAGCCGTTGACTAAGGAAGACTCAGACTCTTTACGCACCAACGCGCCGAAAGTCGTCGATTGGGTGACGACGGATGCGAACAAGAAAGTGATCGGCGGCTCGAACTTCGACATCGAGCCCGCGATGATGGCCGCGCTGCAAAAGCGATTTAAGATTGAGGATTACTCGGGGAAGTGAGTCGTGTCAGAAGCCCGACCGTCAGGGAGGGCAACGTTAGTGGTGTGAGTCTTTGAAGCGTGCGTTTAGTTCGTGAAGTTTCCCTCTCGCCATGCTTGACCTGAAAACCTAATCAGCCTAATATCACCGCATTGCGATTCAGCGTTTAGTTGAGTCACGACTTTAACGTTCTTAGAGCTTTGGTAGGTTTACTATCGAAGCAAAGGAGACAAAAATGAGTACGTCTATATCTGTTTCTGCAAGTTCCACTGTACCCGCTCGATTCATTCGACCCAATCCACCAAACGCCACAAGGACAATCGAAGCGCTGCGCGAGCTAGGTTACGACAGTTATTCGTCCGTAATGGATCTGCTCGACAATTGCGTCGATGCGCAGGCGGCCAACATCGAAATAACAATCTCCGAAGAAAAAGGAGATTTCCGTATCGTCATCGAAGACGACGGACTCGGAATGGACGAGGACACGCTTGATGAGGCGTTGCGACTAGGTTCCGACACGCAACGCGAGACCGGCGACCTCGGCAAATTCGGTTTGGGCCTCGTTACCGCTTCTATCGGACTCTCCAGACGGGTTGAGGTCTACACTAGAGAACTCGATGGTAACCTCATATATGGAGGGTTTGACCTTGACGACATCGCGGAGCACGACCAATTTCGGAAATGGATCCAGACTGACGTTCTTGAGATTAACGACTTGCCTCTACGAGGCACCCGGATTCAACTCTCGAAGACTGATCGAATCAGCAACAAGAACGTAACAACCTTTGCGAGCACCCTGCGCAAGAAAATCGGTCAAGTATTCCGGAAGTTTCTTAAAGCTGATCGAAAGATAACGGTGAACGGCAAAGCCGTTGAACCAATAGATCCGCTGATGCTCTCGGATCCCAACACTTCGCTCGTTCTCGAAACTGAAATTGAGGTCGAAGGCGGGGGCAGCGTCGTGCTGCGAGCGGTCGAACTTCCTGACCTAGGTCAGGCGGGAAACGCTGAACGGGGTATTATTGCTCAGAACTCGGGTTTTTATTTGCTCCGTAACAATAGAGAGATCATTGACGCCTATACCTTTGATTTCTACAAGAAGCACCCGGACTTCTCCCACTTTCGGGCCGAGATCTTGTTCGATGGCTCTCTCGACTCAGTCTTCCACACCGACGTCAAGAAAATGTCGATTCATCCTTCTCAGAGCTTTCTTGATAGGCTGAGGCAGGCAACGCAAGGCCTCATTACGCAAGCTGGCCGCGAGGGTCGCGCGCGGGCGCATGTGACGCGTCGGAAAATCGATCATAGTCTCGCCGAAAGCAACATTACGCGACGTGCGACCTTGATTCCTAAGCCGAAGACTTTGGTTGAGCAGCGGCCCGGCAGAGCGAAAAGGGGAACCCCCGCACGAGGCGCAAGCCAAAGAGGAAAAGGAGCCACTCACGTTACTGATTTAAGGACGATTTCAGGGATGAAGGTGGTTTTTGAGGAGGGCGACTACGGAGAGGGACCGTTTTACCAAGTTGGGCGACAAGAGGGACGGACGATCCGCGTGGTCTACAACACACAGCATCCGTTTTGGCGCGAATTGGTTGAACTTGCTGCGGAGCCTAAGGTCGTCGCAATGCTCGATTACCTCGTCTTTGCGATGGCGAACGCCGAACTCCTTGTTCCCGAGCCAGCATTGATCTTCAAGCAACAGGTCAACGCAACTCTGGTTGGGCTATTGGTCTAACCGATCTTCAAAGAAAGGAAGCCCATGAAATTTAAGTATCGATATCTCCGCGACACCTCAGGCTCTGGGCGGGATTACATCCGGCTCCCGTTGCTTAAAGTTCGGCTTGCTTTTGGAGCAAATAAAACCGATGTGGTTGGTTTGGTAGACACTGGCGCGACAGATTGCTTGTTCGATCGTGACGTTGCTGACGATCTCGGAATTACCCTGGCGGATTCAGACGCAAAGCGAGAGTATTTCGGTGTCGGCGGGAACTCACTAGTCGGCCATATTCATCCGATCCGATTTCAGATTCAGGGCTTTTCTGAATGGATCGAGATAGAAGCGGCGTTTATTGACTCAAAGTTGCCGTATCAGATCTTAGGCCAATCCGGTTTCTTCGATAACTATGAAATAAGCTTTAAGCGGTTTCGTGGAAGGTTTGAGATTAAGTCGAGATCATTCTTACATCGGAACCAGGGGCACAAATAGCTTGTTCGAGGGTGGGACTTTGAAGAAGGTCGTGTCTTTGAAACCCTGAGATTCGGCCTTCTCTCTCGCCTCGATAATACTATCACCGCAGGCCACAATGCTCTCATCTTCGCTACCGTAGCCGGTGATAGCGACCCACTTGTTTACGTGTTTCTCAAGTTCCTTGAGGAAATCTAGTTCCTTAGCGTCTGGCTCCTGCTTTATCACCTGTTTATCCCTCCGGAGTAAAGTACCCGAAACAGGCTCGGGCGACAATGATAGCTTCCGAGGCTTGGTTTTCCAAGCGTCGATCCTAACAAGTCCAGCCCTCCCTCGCGGTCGGGCTTCTAACACATCAATCAGGCACCAACACCAGTTTCCCGAACTGCGCGCGATCTTCCATCAACTCATGAGCTGTTCGCGCATCAGCCAGCGGCAGCGTGCGATCGACAACCGCGCGAATCTGACCGGTTGCGATGAACTTCATGGCCGCGAGCAGTTCCGCTTTCGATCCCATCATTGAACCGAGAATGGTCAGATGACGATAGAAAACCTGGCGCAGGTCTGTGCGCGCGTCAAAGCCGCTGGTCGCCCCACACGTCACTAACCGCCCGCCCTTTTTCAAAGACACAAGCGACCCGGGCCAGGTGACTTCACCAGTATGTTCAAAGACGACGTCGACGCCGCGCCGATCAGTCAGGCGCTTAACTTCCTTCGGCCAATCGTCGCGCGTGTAATTAACTATTTCATCAGCGCCCAGCTCGCGCGCTTTGGCCAGCTTCTCGTCTGAACTTGCCGTAGCAATCACGCGCGCGCCGAACAGTTTCGCGATTTGAATTCCCAGCGAACCGACGCCGCTGCCGGCTGCGTGAATCAGTACATCTTCCCCGGGTTGCAGCCGCGCCTGGGTTACCAACATATGCCACGCAGTCAGAGTCACCAGCGGCAGCGCAGCGGCTTCGGGCCAACTCAAATTCCCGGGCTTTGGAATCACGTTGACGCCCGGCACGGACAGAAGTTCCGCATAGCCGCCATCGCGCACACTGCCAATAATGTCGTACTCGATGCACATGTTGTCGCGGCCGGAGAGACACTCGTAGCAATGACCGCACGACACGCCGGGCTGGATCATCACTTCGTCGCCGGTCTTGACCCACGTGACCAACTCGCCAACTTCGCGCACGACACCGGCAACGTCGTTGCCCAGAATGTGCGGCAGAGGGATCTTGATCCCCGGCAAGCCGCCACGCACCCACACGTCGAGATGGTTCAGCGCGCAGGCGCGCACTTCGATCAAAACTTCGTTGGCCTTGATTTGCGGATCGGCTACCTCGGTGAACTTTAGGACCTCAGGCCCGCCGTGTTGTTCGAAGATGACTGCTTTCATAAAGGAAAGATAAGCCAGAGACAGATCAAAGTCATCTCTGTCTCTGGCGGAGGATAGTGCGTCAGTTTGAGGTTAAGAACCCATCTGTTACTGGGAACGCGGGCGCCCTCGTCCGCATTGAGCGCGAAGCGCGAACGCGTTTTCCTTCGAGGTCATTGTGGGAAAGATCTGAGTCTGCTCGCCAGGTTTTGCGGGCGAGGGCGCCCGCGTTCCCAGTAACAAGTAGCCCGACGCAATCAGAACTTTTCAAACTGACCCACTACTCTGGCTGCGAAATCAGCCTCAAACCAGGAGTAAACCAGGGAGTTTCAGTTTCGTCCGGCGTCGATGCCTTTCTTAACTTCGCTGATTGCGTCCCCGACATAGTCGAGGGCCCTCGCGCGATGCCCGCCTTTGTCAGCCGTCGCGCGATTGAGATTATCTTTGGCGTTCTCCAGGGCGTTCAAAGCATTCTGCATATGCGGCTGATCAGGAACGCCGGCGAACAATGTTTCGGGCGTAATGGCGCTGGGGTGATTGTGCCGGCGATCGAAGGCGATGCCCGCGTTGACTTCAGCAATCGCGCTGTTCACTAAACCGATCGCCTTAGCACGATGCCCGCCCTTGTCCGCAGTCGCCCTTTGCAATTCACTCTTTGCGGTCATCAGGTTTCCACGTGCTGCCTGCATGTTGGGTTGGTCAGGAATTGCTCCGGCGATTGCCGCCGTGCCGAGCAAAACAATCGCCGCAAAAATCGTTCTGGCTTTCATCATTAAATCTCCTTCATCGGGTTAAAAGTCTGGGAGAGAAGTTCAAGAGCGCGCTTAAGTTACTACAGAGGCGGTCGGCGAGACAATGGTTTGATTAAGAGGGTAATGGGCTACTTGATAAACGGTGTTCAGAGTACCGACTTCAGTCGGGCTTGTATCTTTTTTATAAGCGAGAAAGAACCCAACTAAAGTTGGTACTCTAAACACCGCTAGCGGTTCTGCGTTTGTTTATGCAGCGCCCGGCCGGCGAGCACGCCTGTATAAGCGCCGCTATCAACCGCGACTTTTCCATTCACGATCACGTACTTCATCCCTACTGAAAACAATTCCGGCTGTTCATAGGTCGCTCGATCCGCAATCGTTTTTTCGTCGAAAACAATCACGTCGGCAAAGTAACCTTCGCGTATCAAACCACGTTCAGGAATGCGAAAGGTCTCAGCGGTGAGCGCGCTTGAGTTGCGGACGGCAAACGGCAGACTGATGAGCTTGCGGTTGTAGACATACTCGCGCAGTTTGCGCGGAAAGGTGCCGTACTTGCGTGGATGTCCGGTCGAGCCGTCCGAACAGGTCATCATGAATTTCTGTTTCATGAAGCGGCCGATATCTTTCTCGTTCATGTTGAAGGAGGCGACGCCGATGTTGCCCTGCTTAATCAATTCGAGCGCCGCTTCGACCGGTGGATTACTCATCTCTTTCGCGATCTCGTTGAGCCTTTTACCGACGAGTTTGCGATCGCGCGCGTCGGTGACCAGCAGCGAATCGGCCCCGCCGCGCCGCTTCAGGTTGTCTTCCATTTCGGCGAGCAAGCGCGGACGGATTTGCGGATCGTCGATGCGTTTGAGCAGCTCGGTGCGGCCACCGACTTCCGCCCAACGCGGAACCAACGAAGCCTGCAGGCTCGTACCCGAAGCATCGTAAGGATACTGGCAGGCGGTGGCATCGATTCCTTCGGCGCGCGCCTTCTTGATTAAGTCAATTGCCTGCTTGCTCTGCCCCCAAACTTCCGGCCCCAGCGCTTTGATGTGCGAGATGTGCACCGGAATCTTCGCTTCGCGCCCGATGCGAATCGTTTCTTTTATCGAGCCGAGCAGACCGATCGAGTAAGAGCTCTCGTCGCGCATGTGCGTGTCATAGACTCCGCCTTTGGCGGCCGCGACTTTCGACAATTCGATTACTTCGTCAGTCTTCGCGTAACTGCCCGGCGCATAATAGAGGCCCGTCGACAATCCAAATGCGCCTTCATCCATGCCGCGCGCGACGAGTTGCTTCATCTCTTCAAGCTGCGCCGCGTTTGGCTGCGCATCCGTCGGCCCGAGAACGCGCCCGCGAATTGTGCCGTGTCCGGCGAGCAGGATCGCATTGGTGCCGATGCCCTGTTCGTCCCACTTGCGCAGTGTTTCGCCAATATTCAGAACGCTGCCGCCATCGTTGCCGGTGACGACAGTGGTGACACCCTGCATCAGATATGCTTCGTTGCTCCTCTTATTCGGATCGGAAAGATCGCCCAACGTATGCGTATGAGCATCGATGAAGCCCGGCGCGACAACCAGACCGGTCGCATCGATCGTGCGCGCGGCAGTTGCGTTCGCTTTGCGCGCGTCGCCGACGAAGATGATTCGATCGCCGCGAATCCCGACATCGGCTATTCGCGCTTTCCGGCCAGAACCATCAATGAGTTTGCCGTGCAGGATGAGGAGTTCGTATTGCTGGGCGGGCAGGATTTGCGCCTGCTGAGTTATGGAAAGAGACGCGAAGTGCGTAATCGCAATGATTACGGCTGGAACCAGAAAAGCACAGGGGTAGCGGATGGAAGCGCGCATAAATTAGTCCCGCTCAAAGTTTAGCGGCGGGCTCCTGCCCGCCGGATTAAGATCGAAAAGAACGGCGGGCGGTAGCCCGCGTCTAAACATCAACCAGTCCCATGTGACTCACTCAAGCAAAGCCTTCACTCGATCAAGCGCCTCTGCCCAAAACTTTTTCATCTTCGCTGCCGACTTCGCATCCGGCAACTTGCCGTGCTGGGCGACGACTTGAGATTTATCGGCGCCCTTCGCCAGGAAGGCAACCGCGAGGCTGGTCTTGCCGTCTTCCCAGGTGATGCGCAAAGACTTGTTCGTGGTCGCCTTGCGGATTTCGAGATTCGCGGGCAGCCATTGCCGGCGAGTCTTTTCCACTGTCCATGCTTTGAATGCCTTACCAACCGGCGCGGCAATCGTGCGGCTAACGCTGATCTCGAAGCCTTGCGGCTTTTCATGTTTGTCGCGCAGACCGCGCGCCTGTTCATAGGTGACCGCGACCATCTGCGTCCACCAGGGACGAACGCCGTGCTTTTCGCTCAGGTGCGCCGCGATTTCCTGATGCGTCATCTTTTTGCCGCCGGCGGCATCGAGATGTTTGAACCAGCGGCTCCACGTTTTGCCTGTCTTGGATTCGACGGCTTCGTCGCTCATGCGCGGCTTGATTGATGTGGCCAATTGTTGGAACTCCTGCTCATTAAGATAGGCGTGTCAGAAGCCCGACCGTAAAGGAGGGCAGCTAACCAACCGGGCCCTCCCTTACGGTCGGGCTTCTGACACCGGAAGACTAAGCATCCCGATCATACGCTACTTTCAACCAGCGCTTCACGTCGTCGTCGATATCTTTCAGCGAAGTTATTTCAAAACGATGTGTGATGCGATCTTTTTTTGCATAGCCGCCGGTGTCGATCAGCCGCTTTGGTGTTTTCAGATTGCCCAGCGCCAGGCCAAAGTCGATGCGCGTCTGCGTGGTGGGTTTGATTTGCGCAAAGACATGATTGCGATACAGCGGAACGATCGTCTGGCACGGACAAGCCTTCGCCTCGTTGCCGATATTCAATCCCAGTTTGAGTAGCGCGTCATAGAAGGGCCGCAGAGCTTCCTTCTTGCCCAAAAACATTCCTTCCACATACTTCTCAGCGGCCTGCAGGTAATGATCGGGATCGCCAACCTCTTCGCCTTTTCCCACTGAACGTTCTGCCAACCACCAGGCAGAGTTGGTCCCTAAACTGAATTTCGACTTGAGCCAATCGCGGCGTTCTGGTTCAGTCGGCGGGCCTTCCTTCTTAATTAACTTCAGCCATTCATCGAGCGAGCGACCCGTCTTCTGTTTAAGTTCAGCGATCCACTTCTGCGTCATCGACACGGCGGGATGCACGCTGTAGATCGATTTCTTTGCCGTTCTGGTTGCAGTCTTAGCCATAAAGTCCTTCCGTGATTATGTAGCCTAGCAGGCTGATGAAAAACCAATGTAGCCACAGAGACACGGAGACACAGAGAAAAGATGAGAACAAAGAGAGTAAGAATTTGTTGCCATTTCTGATGGGTTTTGATCCTGCCCCCGCTCTGTGACTCCGTGTCTCTGTGGCGATTTTGCTGTTTTCAGCACCCTGCTAGGCAGTT
The DNA here is from genome assembly GCA_035317005.1 of Pyrinomonadaceae bacterium. Taxonomy (GTDB): domain Bacteria; phylum Acidobacteriota; class Blastocatellia; order Pyrinomonadales; family Pyrinomonadaceae; genus UBA11740. Next base: position 100,662 of record DATHHW010000181.1, read on the forward strand.
GCTGCCTTGCCGCGCACGAATGTCGAAATCACCAGCGCGGCGAGTACCCAGCCGATCACGATGGCGCCAAACTGCATCAACATGTAGGCGTTGCTAAAGCTCCACCAGTTCCACTCATCGACATGCCCGCCGACAAAAATGATCACACCGATCACCACAACGAAAGCAATACGACCCGCGCGGGAAAGACCGCTGGTTTGCAGCAACAGCAGAGTCGCGAGCAGGGCTAAGACAAGTTGAGTGAAAAACTGGATCACCAGCGCCGCTGCGAATCTATCGAACGGCTCCAGACGCACAGCCGCGAACATGATCGGACCGCGCGCCCAACGATCGGCCATTGCTTTCTCAGCCGCGGCGTATTGCTGATCTGTCATGCCCGGTGTTCGCTTTGGCATGTTCGGCAAAAGATAGTTGCCGGAACGCGGAGCATTCGCGCTGATCGCCTGCCCGACCGCGTCTTCGTTCGTGAAACTCCGCACCGGCTCGCCCGGCCACGGAATAAACGTCCAGGCGATAAAGCTCCAGACAAACAGAACGATCGCACCAAGAGCCGAGCCGAGCACGAGTTGTTTGGTCATCGAAGATTCTCCTTCTGAGAGTGATGGTTGAAGTCAGGAGACTTGCTCTTCTTTCTCCTGACTCAAACTGAACCAACTACCCGAGTTGTCTTTCATTACCGTGGCCGTGCCCCATGACTGTACGCTGGGGGGCCCCTTGAATTCGACGCCGCGCGCTTTTAGCTCGTCGTAAGTTTTGTAGATGTCGTCCGCGTCAAAGACACCGCCGCCGAGCACGCCTTTGTCGATCAGTGACCGCAACTGAGCGGCGGATTCTTCATCCAGGAGCATTCCCGCTTTGGGCTCCATCAAAATAAGTTCAAAGCCAGGTTGATGTTTGATTCGCATGGTAAGCCAGCGAAAGTCCTCTCCGATCATGGCATCGGTATCGACCTCAAATCCCAACTTGTCTCGATAGAACTCGAGCGCCTCCTGCTGGTTCTTGACCCAGATCAGCACGTGCGACATTTTCGTAATCATGATTCTCGTCTCCTCCGTCAGATTTACGATGGAGCATAGGAGGTTTGCCGGAAACTGGCTTCTCGAAAATTGCTAAAGGTACGGCACCGCTTGCGGTAGCCAGCGGGCTTCATTGGCAACGGCCACCCGCTCGCTACCGCGAGCGGTTCCGTATCGCGCTCTCAAGCGCCCGGTTTGAGCCCGAACATGAGAATAAAGCATCCCGGCACCTTGCGCAGGGATTGCTTTTGACGCTCCCGATAGTTGTTGGGCGCGTCGCCGACGCAGCGGCGGAAAAGCGTGCTGAAGGATCCGAGACTCTGGAAACCGACTTCAAAGCAGACATCAGTCACGCTGAATCTCTCCGAACAAAGCAGTTCTTTGGCCTTCTCAATTCGTCGCTGGATCAGGTACTGGTGCGGCGTGGTTTCGAACGTGTCGCGAAACAGACGCAGGAAATGATAACGCGACAGACAGGCTTGCTTTGAGATTTCGGTCAGGTCCAGCGGCAGGTCATAGCACTCGTCGATATACGTGCGCGCGCGGCACAGTCGCTCGTGAAGATCCGAGTCTTTAAGCTTGATGCCTTTGCAGCTTTGTTCGGCTACGGTTTTCATAGGATGCGGTGAGCGAGATTCTACAGCGAGTTTGCGCAAAGCGGAAGGAAAACTATTCCGATCGAGAACTAGCGCCCTGATTTATACCAGTAGCGATCGGCCAGCTTCTCGTCGTGCCAGTTCCCGGTAAACAAACTCTTGATCGCGTGTCCCAGCATGCCGAAGTAATGCCAGTCGCCAAACTGATCGAACTTGCGCGTGCACCCCAGCGCGCGAACCATGGACAATCGCGTCAGACGTTGGCCGCGCGTCTTTCCCAGCCGCCGCAGGGCCATCAGAAAGAGCAGATCTTCTGCATACATATAGCCCTCGTCATAGCCGCCTACGGCTTCAAAGTCTTCGCGACGACAGAAAACCACACCAGAATCCATTCCGCTCAGCCAGGCCAGAGGCGCGCATAGATAGTAAGTAACCACCAGGCCAAACGACTTTCGTTCCAGCGTCAGTCCGGTGGAACCGCCGACATAACGGCCGCTGGCGATCGTGCTTTCAATCGCGTTGAAGGTTTGCGGATGCACGGCTGAGTCGGCATCGATAAAGCAAACGATTTCGCCCCGAGCAGAGTGGCCGCCGCCGTTGCGGACAGCGGCGATGCGGCGCTTTTCAACTCCGACGACTCGTGCACCACGCGCTGACGCAATCTCAGCGGTGCGATCGTTGGAATCGTTATCGGCGACGATGACTTCTACTTCCGCTGCTCCGCCGGAATAATTAGCTCGGGCTACGTCTATAGAATCCAGCAGGCGCGGGAGATATTGTTCTTCGTTGTAAGCGGGGATGATTATCGAGAATCGAAGAGCGTTAGAAGACGTCATTACTTGTATCAGTTTTGTCTAACTCGCTTAGTTCTCTTAAGAACGCTTGTACGAGCCTTAACTCAGTGTACGAATTCTGTTAGACTTTGGGCAATGGACAAGGTCATCTATAACGAAAGAGAGATGGCGCTGATCGATCCCAAGCCGGGGACTGCCGCAGCTGCCGCGCGAGACTTCGGCATTGATCTATCTCTGACGGTCAGCAATTTACGTCTTACGCCGGAACAAAGAATCAAGCAGCTCGACGATTTCCAGGCGGCAATCACACAATTGAGAAAAGCCGTAGTTTTGTCAAAACGCCATGGCCGAGATCGCGCTGGGTCTGAAGCTATTCGCTGACTTTGGGGTAGCCTGCGTCGTCGTTGGTGGTGTAGCAGCCGGGGCGCGCGGATCGTCCCAGGCAACTTTTGACGTAGACATTTGTTACGCCAGAGACACAGAGAACCTGACCCGTCTAGTTCGAGCACTGCGTTCAGTCAATGCGACTCTGCGCGGTGCTCCCCATAATATCCCGTTCATTCTCGATGAAGAGACACTTCGGCATGGTCTCAACTTCACTTTTGATACTGACATCGGCAAAATCGATATCCTTGGTGAGGTTCAAGGCGTCGGCTGGTATTCCGATTGTTTCCAGCACTCAGATGACATCGAAGTCTTCGGCTATCAATTCCGCGTCCTCTCTTTGGAAAAGCTGATTGCGGCAAAACGCTTTGCCGGCAGGACCAAGGATCTGTTGGTGCTCCCCGAACTCGAAGCTTTGCTTGAACATGAAAGAGCAGCGCAAGGCGATCCCTCTGAATTCGATCCGAAGCAACCCTGAAGTCAAAGTCGAGAAACCGATGCCCAAGTCAACGTCAAACATTGTCTTCATCTTCTTGGTTTTCGCTTTGCCATCCATCGCTCTGGGACAGCCAGGGAATAAGCAGGATCAACTTTCGCTGACTCAACCCGAAGCATCCCACTTCGCCAGTCTCGCCCTGAAGTGCGTCCGCAAAGAGTATCCAAACAAACTCGATCATGTTAATAACGACGCGGACGACGTGCGCAGCCCGCGCGCGATGCATGGGTCGTTTTATGGCTGTTTTGACTGGCATTCGTCGGTGCACGGGCACTGGATGCTGGTTCATCTGCTGCGTTTGTTTCCGGATATGCCCGAAGCGCGCGAAATTCGCGCGGCGCTCAACGCAAATCTGGCTGCCAAAAATATTTCCGGTGAAGTCGCGTACCTGGGCCAGGCAAATCGCGCTTCGTTCGAACGCACTTACGGTTGGGCCTGGCTGCTGAAGCTCGCCGAGGAGCTGCACGGTTGGAATGACGAAGACGGCCGGCGTTGGTCACAAAATCTGCAGCCATTAGCGGACGCTTTGGCGGAAAAGTATCTGAGCTTTCTGCCCAAGCAAACTTATCCGATTCGCACCGGCGTGCACCCGAACACGGCGTTCGGTCTGGCCTTCGCGCTCGACTATGCGCGCGCCTTCGGGAACCAGAAGTTGGCGGCACTGATCGTCGAACGCAGCCGCACTTATTACGCCCGCGACAGAAACTACCCGGCCGCGTGGGAACCTGGAGGCGAAGACTTCTTCTCACCGGCCTTGATCGAAGCCGACCTGATGCGCCGCGTCATGAGCCAGACAGAATTCGCCGTTTGGTTTCGACGCTTTCTGCCGGGCACGATCAGGGGCGAGCCGAAGGCGCTCCTGCAACCGGCGATCGTCACCGACCGCACCGATCCCAAACTGGTCCACCTCGATGGCCTCAATCTCAGCCGCGCCTGGTGCATGCGCAGCATCGCGTCTGCCTTGCCGCAAACCGATCGGGCGCGCAGTGTTCTGGCCCGGTCGGCGCTGGCGCACGCGAAAGTCACGCTGCCGCATGTGGCGAGTGGTAATTATGAAGGCGAGCACTGGCTGGCTTCGTTTGCGGTTTACCTGCTGACTACGCCGGCGCCGTAGAAAGACTCATTTTCCATTTGTCATTTCAAATTTGCCATTCTCATTTGAACCGGGCGCCAGGCGATCTTGATAAATTTAATCTCCGGTTAAGGCACCCCGTGTAACTCAGGCCGCATCCATGAACATGTACGCAGGTTCAAGTTCTTGATATCGACCCTGCGTTGTAGCTCTTGCGGTTCACTCTCGTCTCCCTTAGCTGAAAACTAAATCATCTCGCGTAGTCAAAGAGTTTCGGACTGCGCCAGGTTGTAGTCTGCTCTTAACGGAGGAAGTTATGAAGCGCAACCCTCTCCTGGGATCGACTCTGTTGGCCTTCGTGTGCCTGCTCTCTGCCGGTTCACTCGCGCACAATCATTCGGTGATGGCACAGGGCAGCGCGACCGAAGGCGCACTGCTCGCAATTGATGCGAAAGGAAACCCAGCCGGCCAGTGCCCTCTCAAACACACAGACGTTAAGACTGAGATCAGCGGATTTCTCGCCCGCGTAATTGTCACGCAGCAATTCGAGAATCCCTTCGCGGACAAGATAGAAGCTGTCTACACCTTTCCCTTGCCCCAAGCCGCCGCCGTCGATGACATGACGATAGTCGTCGGAAATCGCACTGTGAAAGGAAAGATCATGCGCCGCGAAGACGCGCAAGCGACCTACGATGCGGCGCGGGCGAAGGGCCAGATTGCCGCCTTGCTGAATCAGCAGCGCCCTAATATTTTCACCCAGGCGGTGGCGAACATCCTTCCCGCACAGCAAATCATCGTGACGATTAGCTATGTCGAGACTCTTAAATATGAAGAAGGATCTTACGAGTGGTCGTTTCCAATGGTGGTCGCACCCCGCTACATTCCAGGGCCGGAGCCGAAGAACGAGGCCTCACCTTTAACCGAAACAACGACCGAACCATCGCCGGCAGCTGAGGCAACCGCAAATGAACGCGTGCCGGATGCCGCCCAAATCTCTCCCCCGATAATGCCTGACGGCATGCGCGCGGGTCATGATATTTCGATCGAGGTGAATATCGACGCGGGCGTCCCCTTGGTAGGCTTCCAATCCACAACTCATGAGATCGTAGCGTTACAACCGGGCTCCGAGAAAGCAATTGTGCGCTTGAAAGATCAAGCGACGATTCCCAACAAGGACTTTATTTTGAAGTATGACGTAGCCGGGAGCGGAATCGAAGATGCCTTGTTGACCCATCGCGACAGTAAAGGCGGTTTCTTTACTTTCATTCTCCAACCACCCCAGCGGGTGACTGCGGCCGACACGATGCCGAAGGAGTTGGTATTCGTCCTCGACACGTCGGGCTCGATGAGCGGCTTTCCGATCGAGAAGGCCAAAGAGACGATGATGTTGGCGCTCGATGGTCTCTATCCACAGGACACCTTCAACGTAATTCTTTTCTCCGGCGACACGAAAATTCTCTTTTCCAATCCGGTGCCGGCAACCCCGGCAAACATAAACAAGGCAAAGCATCTCCTCGCCAACGCAAAGGGCGATGGCGGCACGGAAATGATGAAGGCCATTCGAGCAGCCCTCGCGCCGTCTGATGCGCAGGATCACGTGCGGATCACCTGCTTCATGACCGATGGCCAGGTTGGAGACGACATGGAAATAATCTCGGAAGTGCAGAAGCATCCGCATGCGCGCGTATTCGCGATGGGGTTCGGCAGCTCGCCAAATCGATTCCTGCTCGACAAGATCACTGAATACGGACGTGGCGAAGTGGAATACGTCGCTCAGAACGGCGACACCTCCGGAGTGGCCAAACGCTTTCACGAACGCATACGCAATCCCCTGCTCACCGATGTTTCAATCGACTGGGGCGGTTTGCCAGTCACCGATGTCTACCCTAAAACGATTCCCGATCTCTTTAGCGCCAAGCCGGTAATAATCTCCGGCCGTTACGCCGGAGCCGGCAAAGGGATTATTCGATTAAGAGGAATGATGTCCGGGCAGGCCTCTGTCCGCGAAATCCCGGTCGAGCTGCCGGAACAGGAAACGCGACACGACGTGCTGGCAACATTGTGGGCGCGCCGCAAGGTCGACGATCTGATGGGTCAGGATATGAGCGGAATCCAGGCCGGCAAGATGCGCGACGACTTGAAAGCCGAAATCGTAAAGCTCGGTGTCGCGTACCGCATGATGACGCAGTTCACTTCCTTCGTTGCGGTCGATGAGACAAACGCGACGGATGGCGTTGAGCCGCGCCGTGTAGATGTTCCAGTTGCAGCGCCGGCGGGCTCGGCAAGTTTCGGCTTAGTAAGCGGTGTGAGCGGAACGGTAAACGTTACTGCCAGCGCGTCGACTATGAACTCGTCATCGGCAGAATTTTCAGCAAATGTCGCCGTGCGAACGATTCAGGATCTGCCGGTGAATGGTAGAAGCTTTCAGAGTTTTGTTTTGCTCGCCCCGGGAAGCGTCTCTCCGGGAGCAGCCGATCCAGTCTCATCAGTCCGCGCAAATATTTCGGTGAACGGACAGCGGCCGGCATCCAATAATTTCATAATAGACGGCGTCAGTGGCAACTTCGGAATCGCTCCGGGCGGACAGAGTCCGGGCGCTTCTGCGTCTGGGAGCACCCCGGCTTTGACGGCCACTGGTGGAACCAACCCGATCGCATCGCTCAGCGCTGCGCAGGAAGTTACGATTCATAGCTACGGAAACTCCGCCGAGTACGGGCGAAATTCCGGCGCGCAAGTTTCGATCGTCACCAAAAGCGGGACCAACGCCTTTCATGGCTCCTCGTTCTACTTCTTCAATCACGAAACGCTAGACGCCAACGACTGGTTCGCCAACAGTCGTGGGCTCTTGAAGCCGCGTCACCGGCTGGGTGACTTTGGCGGCACACTAGGCGGACCGATTCAACGCGATCGTTGGTTCTTCTTTTCTTCGTATGAAGGATTTCGCCTGCGTCAGCCCGTCGTGGCGCTAACTGACGTTCCGTCGCTGACCGCGCGACGAGCTGCGCCTCTGAACATTCAACCAGTGCTGAATCTCTATCCGTTGCCAAACCGTCCCGAGCGGCCGGACGAGTTCGCGGAGTTTGCCTCCAGCTTCGCGAACGCGGGCCGCCATGACAACGGAAGTCTGCGCATCGACGCCCGGCCGAGCAACGAATTGTCGCTGTCCGGTTACTTCAACATCACCAACTCGAGTGCGGATGAACGAGGGGCGGGCGGATTTTCGCTTAACACTCTCAACCACGTTTCCAACCGCGCGCAAACCATCACCGGTACTGTGGCGTACACGATGTCGCCGACTGTTGTGATCGAGTTGAAAGCCAACTACAGCCGTTTCACCTCGCGGAGTTCTTACCGGCTTGATACTTTCGGCGGAGCAATTCTTCCTCTGACTTCTGTTTTCACTCAGCCATCGGCCGACAACGCCTTATTCAGCGCCGACCTGAACGCGAGGGGCACGCAGCTTGTGAATGGCAGTGGAGTCACCAACACCCAGCGGCAATTCAACTCGTTGGGTTCGGTGACGAAGGTCTTGGGTAATCATACGATTAAGATTGGCGCAGACTACCGGAGAATTTTTCCGATCATCGGCTTGCGCCGGCAGGATCAAAGCGCCCTTTTTGATGGCGTGACCCAGGCACTGACAGGCAATGCCGGGCGCATCAACTTGTTCACTCGCTCGCAATCGCAACGGCCGGTGTTCAATGACCTCGCTGCGTACTCTCAGGATGAATGGAGAATCACTTCAAAGTTGACGCTTACCTACGGTTTGCGCTGGGAAGTAAGTCCGGCCCCGAGCGCGTCAGATCAAACGGACGCCCTCGCCGTCAATCAAGTTGACGATCCGGCGCGGCTCGCCCTCGCTCCTCGAGGCGCACCTTTGTGGAAGACTACTCATGGAAACTTTGCCCCGCGAGTTGGCATCGCTTATCAGCCGTTGCATGACGACGGCCTGGTCATTCGCGGCAGCTTCGGAATCCGATACGACCTCGGCAACGCCGCCGCCGGAGATGCCTATGCCGACTCGTATCCATTTCTCAACGGACAATCGCAATTGAACGTGCCGTTTTCGTTCGCCGGGGCAACTACCGTGAATTCGACGGCGGTGACCGTGCCCTTCTCGGCTTTCGATCCGCGACTGAAGTTGCCTTACACGATCGAGTGGAGCGCTTCGGTGCAACGCTCGCTTGGTTCCAGGCAAAGCATTTCGGCGGCTTACGTCGCCAACGCGGGAAAGCGTTTGCTGCTGAGCAGCACCCTGCTGAACCGGAATGCGAATTTCGATTTCCTAAGGATCACCACAAACGGAGCCTCGTCCGACTATCGCTCGTTGCAGCTTCAATTCAACCGGCGACTATCAAAACGATTTTTCGCGACGGTCAGTTACACCTGGGGAAGATCAATCGATGACTCTTCTCAGGATTCCGCCGCGCGCGCGTTGTTTAGAAGCATCGATTCTGCGATCGAGCGTGGTCCCTCCGATTTCGATGTTCGTCACACGCTCGGCGGCTTTGCATCTTACGAGGCTCCGGCACTGTTTGCTTCGGGCTTCGGCAATCTGCTTACGCGCAAGTGGAGCGTTGAGTCCGTCTTCAACGTTCGTTCGGCGGGCCCGGTCAACATCGTCTACGGCGTACCTACGAGTTTCGGGTCTCTCTATCTCAGACCTGATTTGATCGCGGGCGCGCCGCTCTATTTGAATGACGCTGCTGCTGCCGGAGGCAGAAGAATCAACGCGGCGGCTTTCAATGTGCCGCAAGACTTGCGGCAGGGAACGCTGGGCCGTAACAGCCTGCGCGGCTTTGGGTTGGCGCAGTTCAATCTGGCGTTGCGGCGCCGGTTTAGTTTCACCGAAAACGTCAGACTAACCGTGGGCGCTGAGGCGGCAAATATTTTCAATCATCCAAACTTCGCGGCGCCCTCCGGGAACGACGCGAGTCTGGGAACCCGATTCGCTCCTTCCGCCTCGCTTAGTGCGAATCCAACTTTCGGACAGTCGTACACGAATTCCGCGAGAAGCCCCTGGGGAATTGCCGGCAGCAGCTTCGGGGCCAACTATTATCCCGGCGGCAGCAGGACGGTGACGCTGTCCGCGAAGTTGGAGTTCTAGCATTCGCAGACTCACCCCACCTGAAGGTCGCTCGTACAATCATCTGTCCGAGCGACTTCTTCGCATTTCCGGCTTATAATTAGAGCGGAATCAAAACTGTAGCACGCTAATCATAAGGAACAATTCAATGACCAGTTCGGAGTTTGCAAAGAGACCAGATAACATCCGGTTCAATGGCCGCATACTATTCCTGACTGAAGACACTTCTTTAATCCGACAACAACTCGAAGCCACCGGCGACGAAGCGAGAACGATCGAAGACGAGCTGGCGCAGCGGCTGATGAATGACAATCTGCCTTTGATGAACAATATCTCGACCGATGAGATTACGCCGGGATGGGTCTGCTTTTATTACGACGAGACTTTGGGTCAGTACGTTTATGTCGGCATGCGCGAAGGCGCAGTCAAGAAAGACGAAGTGAAGAACGGCGGCTTTGCGGTGGTTGTCTCAGGCCTATCCAAAGGTTGCGGTTCATCGCGAGAAACCGCGCCCTATGCCGAAAAGTGGTCGGGTATTCAACTCGTAATCGCTCAGAGCATCGAAAAAATCTACGGCCAGAATTCGCAGAACATTGGCCTCTTAACGTCAACTGACTTTGGCTTGATCGAACGCATTCGGCGCGGTGAAGAGATTGGGCTGGCCGAGTTCACCAACGGCCTCGATCCAATTTCGCAATCGATTGTCGAACATGGCGGGCTCTTTAATTACAACAAGGCGAGATTGGCTGGAGAAGTGTCGCCGCCGCCGGTCGAAACCCAGTCACTGATGAGTCAATTGGTGGAGGTTGGTCAGGTCAGCCGGGCCGAAGCCGACGACCAAATGTTTCAGAATGTGATCCAGAAGGCAGTCGCATCCGCTTCGCCACGGCCAATGAATATCGTCGAGAAGATTATTGCGCGTCATGCCTTCGTCAAAGCCGGACAGATCGGCGTCGCAGCCGTGAAGCCAGGCGATGCTCTGTTCGCAGTCGCGGACGTGCGCTTCTCGCACGAGTACGTGACGCCCATGGCTGAATCCCTTTTCAAACAAGCCCTCGGTGCCGACGCGCGAGTGACTGAACCCGAATCTGTTTTTGCTTTCCGCGATCACCTGACTTTCCTTAATAAAGTGATGTCGCCAAAGCATCGCGAGATGGGTTTGCTGGAAAAGGCCGACGGCCTGGCAACGACGCAGGAGAGTTTCACGCGCAGTCAGGGGATCAAACTATACGGCGAGAATCCCGAAGGCGGTTCGGAAGCGATCTGTCACAACGCGGTCGTCGAAGACCTCGCCCTGCCCGGACAGATCGTGATCGGCACGGACTCGCATACATGCATGGCCGGCGTGCTCGGATGCTTCGCTTTCGGTGTTGGCTCAACCGATATGGCGAACGCCTGGTACGCGAAAGACATTCGCATTCGCGTGCCGGAAACCATGCGGTATGTTTTGAAAGGCCGCAAGCGCGCGGACGTCGCCGCGAAAGATGTGATGCTTTTCATCCTCGCCAGTGAATACATGAAGACAAGCAAAGGCATCGGCAAGGTCCTTGAGTTTGCGGGCGAAGATCTGGCGAACTGGTCGATGGACGAACGCGCCACGCTTACGAACATGTCAGTGGAAGCGGGCGGCTTTACCGGCATCATCGAACCCGATGAATTCACGCTGCAGTACATCGTGAAGATGCGCGGACTCGATCCGGAAGAAGTACGCAAAGGATTTGTCTACAGCGATCCCGATGCCGAATACGCGGCTACTTTTGAAATTGATCTGAACGACGTGCGTCCAATGGTTGCGCTGCCCGGCGATCCGCGCAACGGAATTCCCATCGACGAGCTGGCGGAGGAAGTGCGCATCGACGCCGCTTACGGGGGTTCATGCACCGGCGGGAAAATGGCCGACATGGACATGTACGCGACCGTCTTGCAGAATGCGCTGTCGAGAGGCAAGCGCGTGGCGCCCGGCGTTCATCTTTACCTGCAATTCGGCTCTCAGAAGATCAAACAATACGCGCGCGAAAAAGGTTATATCGAAATCTTCACCGCAGCCGGCGCCGAACTGATCGATCCAAGCTGCGGCGCCTGCATCAACGCCGGCCCCGGCGCTTCAAAGACCGCGGAAACCGTAACCGTCAGCGCCCAGAACCGAAACTTCCCCGGCCGCAGCGGCCCCGGAAAGTTGTACCTCGCTTCACCGTATGTGGTTGCTGCTTCAGCAATCGCTGGGAAGATTGTCGAGCCGGATGAATTCTTGAGCGCGAAGAGTTAGGAGGACGCATATGGGCGAAGAAAGTTACAGCAAAGATATTAAGCAGAAAATGGGGCGTAGGAGCAAAGCACGCGCTTTACCGAAAGGATGGGGGTTGGTACCATTTACTCACCGAATTTCCAGGGGCCCTATTCGATGCTAACGGCTATGTCGTTTTCGAAACCGAGGATGATTATCGAAAGAGCGATGATTTACGAATGACTAAAGCCCTTCACGTTCGTCGAGATATTTCATCGATGCGTGGCTATGTAAGAATAAAGAAATAGATATTCGAACAGTGGCTTTCGTTAGTGTCCTTTGATCTTACCGGTTTTCTTGAAGTGAGAGTAGTATTCCTTCAGTTGATTGTACCGTTTCTCGATTTGGTATCTCTCTCCCGGCGCGCTACTAAGATATGTTTGAAATTTATAAAGTTCTTCGTCGGTTCGGTTGAACCCTTTCGCGGATTCTTCCTTCAGAAGTTTCCAGAGCGTGAGCACGAACTCAGCGAATTCCTCTTTTTGCTTTGCGGAGATTTTTCCGTCTTTTCCACCTAGCTCCTCAAAAAGGATATAGACTGACAAAAGGTAGGACCTGTTTGAAAGGGTCGTAGCATCGCTTCCAAAAGCCTGCCATAGCTGATCGACGATCCTCGTGATCTTTGTCGTTTGCCGCTCAAAGAATGTCCGGTCTTTTCCTTTTGGGTGCTCAAACTCTTGAAAGAAATGGAGGAGGTCGTCATATCGCGTACGGGCGAAACGACCGTTGAGTTGCTCTCGCGAGAAGGAATTTATACATATTTGCGCGCACAGCGTTTCGCGGGCGTAACGAGCACGGGTCTTGGGGAGTCCGAGTTCCTGGATAAAGTTGCGCTTAGCCAGTTGATGAAAAACAAATTCTTTCATTTCACCCGAGGCTGCGTTGAGTTTTTCTCCAGTATTTAGCAGTAGTCCCCATTGCAACCTTACGAAAAGCTGCCGCAAGTAATCCTCGTCCGCTTGTTCGAAAACGGTAATCTGTAATTTGTAGTTCTTAATTGTGTTCTTGATACGATCCTTCGGAGGTTTCTCAAGATCCGAGAAATACAATTCTTCTCCGTTTACCTCGCAAGAATATTCATCATTGAAATAATCCCAAATTGCCCAAAGTCTCTGTTGACCATCGACGACTTCAAACTCGGCCTTGTCGTTCTTATTGAAATATAGCTTTGGTATATCGATGTCTTTTAGAATCGAGTCGATTAGGAGAGCTTTTTGGGGGGCGGACCAAAGCTTCCTTTCCCGTTGAAAATCCGGGAACGTTATCTGGGTTTGATTCTTTACCAAATCCTCGACTAGCCATTCTTCAACTCTTCTCTTTGCTTTCATGCTACTCCTCCCGATACTCTGGCCATCGTATCGCCCAGGGGACTACTGCCGAAATCCTTCTTATTCTGATGAAAATTGATCTTTTGTTTGAGCCAATAGAAGAATGGATTCGCCTCGTCTTCATTCACAGGTGGATTGTCTTTGGTCCATTTCTCGTATGGGCTGAAGTCGCCATCTCTGAGCGAACTCATAGGCATCATATTCTTTAGATATGCCGAGCTTTCCTCGATTGCCACTCCGTCTCTCTGCGGCATGATCAGTTGAATTATGAATGGGCTCCTTCCCAAGAACATGTTGTGCCTTTGAGCGTTGAATATTAGCGACAAGATGTTCCAATCGTTCTGTGTCAAAGAGGAACCAATCACTCTCAGCACATCGCAGTGTTTTGACAATAATTCGTAGGCCAGAGCCGTCAGCTTATTGAATGGGTATAGTTTCGTTTCCTTAAGAACCGTGGGTGGAATCCAAGAAGCATCGCGACAATAGGTCGAGGATTTATTTAGCATCGTCACGTTAAGTGGTGCGCCGAATGTCCAAGTGAACGAACCGTGTAATTGAAGCAGCAACGGAACCGGCTGACCATTTGACACTGAAATGTCAGTAGAAAGGAAAGGAAAACCAAGGTCAATAGCGCTAAAAGTTTCCTTAAATGCAGCCTGAAGTAGTCCATCATGATTGGTCGTCAAGACCCCACTAAGCAGCTCGACGCCCTTCTGAAATGACGGGTTACGGTGCATTTCGAGCAAAGCGGTCGCGAGTGTGGGGTGCTCGATTGGAACCGAAGTGACGATCCGCGCACAAATCTCCTCAAAGTAATGCTGCCTCATTCTCTCTGCTAATCGAAGATGCTCTTCTACTCCGCTGGCTGCGAGTAGGCTGATTAATTTCTCGATATCGATTCCCTTATCGGTCTTGAATGCGTCACCCTCCGCACCGAGCCGCTTTAGGACACCTGTTGCGATACCATCTCCGAAATCATCCGTATCGCGCATCAACACGCTAACGTTCCCGGGTCCATCATAGCTGACTTCAGCCTGAGTTGCGCCGGCCCCAAAAAGATAGACTATCTTGGTAAGACCAGGCACAGGCTTAGGCTTCCCTGCGCTTCGGACACTGCGTTTCTTACGCTTTGCTACCATCTTGTTTGGAATGGCCTGGCGCGTACTATCGTGAGCTGCGCCTACTTAGAAAACACAAGAGCCCACTCTGTCGCATGAAAGGTCGTACGGTATGCTTTAACATCAGGGTTCACACCCGCGAGAGTTTGGTTCACGCGAAAAGGTTTTTTCTTATCGAGGGACCAACCATAGTGAGCGGCCATCTCAATGAACATCCGCGGTACGTTATTCTTTTTATCCTTATAATATGAATCCTGCACCACCAGGACACATTGACCACTTGGTTTGAGTACTCGATCGATCTCTTTCAGCGATGCGAAGATTGAGGCAAAATATTGGTGATAATATTTCAGATAATAAGTAGCAGACGCCTTGGATGCATGACGCTCAACGGCTGAAAGGAAACGCGAGCAGGTTGTCCCCCAGTCTTCGGTTTCATACTCGTCACACTCGTCAATGGTTGGCGTGCCTATCATTCGTTCTCTCAGTCGCCGAATAATCTTGCCATTTGGATGCCCAATCACCGCGAGTTCCGGCAATGTAGCTCGAACGTAATCGATCCTCGTGCAATAGGGCGGTGATGATACCGCTGCATCAATTGAACCCGAAGCGACAGGAAGCTGTAATGACGAAGCGCGATTAATCACACAACTACGATTGGTGCTCGGCGGAATTACTTCGAGTTCTGCTGTCATCGACTCTGACAGGCGCCTAATCTCTTTATGAAAACGGTTGAGAATTCTGTCTGGCGACAGTTGGATTCGTTTGCCTTCGTTGACGACCTTAACCCAAGTCGGATTCGAGCTCTCGAAAGCCCATATGAAATGCCGCAGCGTTCTAAACAACCCAACGTAGAACAAGGCCAACATCGGCGAGGCCTGACCAGTTCGCCTCCATAAGGGAGTTGGTGACGTTACTTCTTGCGGGCATAACCTGGTTTCGACGGAACGTTCTAAGACACGGAACGCGCGAGCCGAAGCAGGCTGCAGCCACTGTTCTAACGGATCGGTTTTAGCACCGGACTCCATCACGTTTTTTATGTTCTTCTTGTATGAACGCGTTATTGAGTCCATCACGTTCGGGATTTGAGTGGCAGAACTGGTCGCAATAGTTCGCGCCCGCGAGACGAGCAGCATCACCGGGTTGATGTCGTACCCCTTAAAACGGAGACCTTGTGCCGTCGCAATTTCAGCGGTAGTCCCTCCACCAAGCCATGGATCTAGCAAGGTAGCGCCCGGACTTAGATCCAAGTGGGAAATAATGTCTTCAACGAATTCGGTCGAGAAATCGGCGTAGTATCGAAACCAATCCGCTCTCGATGGTTGTGAACGTGGCCTTCGCTTGGGGCTGCGAATGGTTGCAACGGGCATAGTGTGTCTTCTCAGGCGGGCCTATTATGTTTCGAGGTCTTACCATAGGCAAGCTCAAACTTCGCTTGCTATGTCGCATAAGTCTCGACGATTGCGGGAAAGATCGTCGGATCGATGAGTTCTCAGGCTAACTACGAGGTCCGGCGCCGCAAGTCAACCAATCCACTCCGCAAAAAAATGCCGAGATCTGCGTCTATCTGGCGAATATGTGCATCGTGGATGAACTTCGACTTGTGAACAATCGCAGGGCTACGTGAGCCAATCCGGCTGTTAATTTCCGGTTTCTCGTGTATCATGTCGCCGCTTTTCAATCCCTTTCCCGTTATAGTTCAAGCATTCCTTGCTGAACTTTGAAGGAGTACCCCGATGTTACGTAACACTTTATTGATTCTGGCCGTCCTATGCACTGCTATTCTGATCGGATGCAGTAAGACTGACAACATGAATAACAGCAACACGGCGGCCGGCAATTCCAACAAGACCACGGCCGCGTCGACTCCGGCGACCGTACCAGCCGGCGAAAAGATTGGCGTCCCGGAATGCGATGATTTCATCGCTAAGTACGACGCGTGCGTTTCCAGCAAGGTGCCGGAAGCCGCGCGCGCTCAATACAAATCGGCCATAGCTCAGTGGCGCGCCTCCTGGAAGAAATTGGCTGAGAACCCGGCCACCAAAGGAACGCTCGCCTCGGCTTGCAAGCAGGCAGCGGCTCAACAGGAAACTGCGTTGAAGTCGTACGGCTGTAGTTGGTAAGCGAAGTTCTACAAAGACTGAGTTTCTAACCAGCGGTCTATTAAACGCGAGGGGCGCAAAAGTCTTCGCAAAGATCGCAGAGGGTTTTCCTTTGCGTTACTTTGCGGCAACCTTTGCGCCCTTTGCGGTTTCGAATACCCCCAGACTCGTCTCCTGGCCGCAGAACGGCCAAATGTTTATAGCTCACATCCGTGAAGGAATCGTTTAGCTCCGGAGGAGCGCAGTGTGCCTTTCAGCAAAGCCGAGTGATTCGCTCGTTCGGAGCTTAAGACTTCCTTGGGCTCTCGGCTCTATAAACATTTAGGCCCTCGCGGACGCAGCACTGAAGCAATCGAAAATCAAACAGGCTTATTCATTGCACGAACCTTAGAGCCCACTCGTTTCGTTCGTGTGACTTCGTGGATCGTTCTTGCTCAGGCCGAGATGCAGGGTTTGGGCTTCCGGGCAGGTTGATGCCTTGCTATAATCACCCGCCATGAAAACCAAATTTGCTCGTTCAATCGCTGTTGCTCTCCTCGCACTCTTTTTCATTCAAACGTCGTGGGCCACTTGCGGCGGAGGCGGCGGCGGCGGCGGCGGCGGCATGTCCAATAGCGGCGGCGGCGGTTCGGCTGCTCCCACTTATCCGGTGCCCTGGAAAGTTTATAAGGCTAAGGACGCGCCGGCGAGCGGCCTCGTTCTTTATTGGTTTCCGGCTTCTCAGAACGAGATAAACAATTCGAGCTTGAAACAATCGCGCACCCTTCTAACTTATTCCTCGCAATGCGTCGCCATGTCAGTGGCGGACACGAAGATCCCGAACGCAGACAAGCTCGTCGGCGATTCAAAGCTACCGGTGGCAGTGCTGGCCACTCCGGATGGTACTCCCGTCAAGAAAGTCGAAAACGCAAACGGCAAGCTCAAAGTCGCTGATGTGGAGAAGGTCGTCGACAGCGAAATGAAACAGCGTGAGACCGCGCTTACTGAACAGATAAATGAAGCGGGCCGCAAGGTGAAAGCCGGCGACAACGAAGGCGCGATCAAACTTTATAAGGCGGTGGTCGATCAGAAATGCATGTTCCCGAAAAAGGCAAAGGATGCCGCCAGGGAATTGAAGAAGCTCGGCGTCGAAGTCGCTGCCATACCGGCGGCGCCAAATCTCGAGCCACGCCTGAGCGCGCGGATTCAACGTACGATGAAGCTCGGGCTGATGGCTGAGAACAGCGGCCGCTACATCGCCGCTGACAAGTGGTACACGCGCGCGCACCTGATGGACCCGGCCGATCCGGTTCCGCTGCGCTTCATGGGTGAAAACTATCGCCACAACATCGGTGACTGGAAGAAGGCGCGTACAGTTTTCGAAGCCATTCTGAACATGCCGGCTGATTCGTTGACACGCTCGGTCGCGTTGCACGGCCTGGGCAAGATGACGATTCACGATGGCGAGTTCAAAAAAGGATTGGCGTTGATGGAGCAAGCCATCGCCGAATATCCTTTGGCCCTCGCGTATCGCAACCTGGCCGTCTATTGGAATTCCGAAGGCGATCCGGTTAAGGGTAACGAGTACACGCAACAGGCGCTGGCGCTCGATCCCCTGGATCCATATAACCTCGTCTTCGCCGCGGTGTTCATGGCCGCGAACGGCAAAAAGGAAGAGGCGCTGAAGATTGCTCGCGATAACGTCAAACTGATGCCCGCTTCTTACAATCTCGCGGCGATCTATGCCCAGAACGGACAGCGTGAGAAAGCGCTCAGCCTGCTGCGCCGTCACTTCTTCCAGTACGAACGCTATCAGGCCGTGCGCGAGAAAGAGATGATGGAAGCGCGCGTCGATGCCGTGTTCGATTCGATCCGCACGGATCATGCGTTCATTGCGCTGACCAGCGGCGCGGACGGGAAACTGCCGATTCCGATGAAGGGGATGCCGGCGTCGCAAGCGAGTCCAAATCGGTAACGAGACGAGTTGGATCGAGAGACTCTCATCGGCACCTCGCTGAGGCGAAGTGCTGTTTGATTCCGTGACTACAGGTTTCGAATTATTGACCATCACCCGGCCTTCGTAATGAATTGCGTGGAGGATTAGGCAATGCCGGAAATACAGTACGTTTCAGACGAGAGTGGTAATCCGACGGCGGTGATTGTGCCCATTGAATTGTGGCGCGAGATCGAGTCTGAAAAAGAGACTGCGTACCTCTTGAAGAGCGAGAACATGAAGCGCCGGCTCCTGGAGGCAAAGGAACACCAAACCGGAATTCCATTCGAGGAAGCTCGTGAGAAGCTTGGAATTTGATATTGCCGCCCTTGAGAACTTGGCCTGGCGGATGCGTTGAAGAAATTGCGGCCCACCGTTCCTCGCAGACCGACTTATCCTGTGTATAGGTGATTACAAGTCCCGGCATTCCTTCCAAACGAATCATTCAGTAAACGCTACAGCCACTAGTTCAATAAGACTGGCTTTGCCAACTCTAGTTTGAACCGGCTTGACAGTTTGTCCTACATTGCAGTACAAATACCGACACAGAAAGGATCGCGGAATGACGAAACTTAATAAGCTTGCCGACGTTGCGGTGGCCACACTGCAGGAACGGGAGGTCGATGAAACGAAGAGTGCGACGCGTACTTACATTGGAGAATTTGAGGAACTGGTTCTTCTGGCGATCCTCAGTCAGGGCGAAAACGCCTACGGTGTGACCATTCGTGAAGCCCTGGAAGAAGCGACGAATCGCTCGATCACTATTGGCTCCCTCTACACGACGCTCTCAAGACTGGAGGAAAAAGGGCTCGTTCAATCATGGGTTGGGGAACCAACCGCGGAACGCGGAGGGCGCGCCAAAAGGCATTATCGAGTCAAGGGTTCTGCTCAGTCCCTCCTGCAAGAAGTTCAAGCTGCTCGGCAGCGACTCATGAATGCGGTGCCAATCGGAGGGCTCGCATGATAGGCAAACAAACGCTGATAGAGGAATATCCTATCGAAGTGGACTCGGCGCGTTGGCGCGGTACCCGAGAAACGCATTCGATCGGCCGTTAGCGAAAGAAAAAACGATTTTGGAGTTGTCTACAGCGTTATCGAATCGCATTCCGACTCAAAACTGGTCTCAGAGGTAGAGATGGCACCTGCCTATAAGGAACTGGAGTTTTGGGGCGAAGGCACATGGGGCGAATCGTCCCCCGGTTCTCCTGCTGACTATGTTCATATGGTCGATTTCGCCAAAAATGAAGACCCTCTCTTGTCCATAAAGCACCGGCGTAGCAGTTCTAGCGATACCGGGAAATCAACTCCGCCTCGACCTCCGCTTAATGCTGAGTACGTTCTCTATCTGTTTCTTAAACGCGAAGAGCGCGATGTAATGATCGGGGACCTAGTTGAGAGTTACCGAAAAATCTTGGAGCGCTTCAACAAACGTCGGGCCGATATTTGGTTCTATAAACAAGTTGCCGGCTCGATGTTTCCGCTGCTTCGACGGACGCTGTTAAGAATCGGGGCTTTGGTCTGGTTGGGCCGGATGTTGCGCCGATTGATTTTCGTAGGAAAATTGGTACTTCGGTAAGCAGGGTCTAACTGAAGGAGACAAAAATGAGCACAACCGAACTAAAAGTAGATCTGCCCGTCAATATATCCGAGGATGAAATCAAGTTGCTCCTAGCCATCAAGTTGTTTGAAGTAGGAAAACTATCGCTCGGCCAGGCAGCGCAACTCGCCGGTTTTTCTAAACGCGGCTTCATCGATGTCCTGGGTCAGCACCGCGTTCCCGTTCTCAACTACTCCGCCGACGACTTGCGCGAGGAGATCGGCGTGTGAAGGAGCCGATAGTCGCTGACAGTACCTGCTTAATTGGACTTGAGCGCATCGACCGGCTTGATCTTCTTTCCGAACTCTTCGAACCCGTCGTTATCCCACCTGAAGTTGCCCGCGAGTTTGGCGTGTCGCTCGCCTGGCTCAAAGTCGAGAGTCCCGCCAACGACGCGCTCATGATGTCCCTCAAGTTACTCATCGATCAGGGAGAGGCCGAGGCAATAGCCTTGGGTTACGAAAAACATTGGCGAGTCCTTCTGGACGATCGACAAGCCCGAGCCGTAGCGAAACAGATGGGACTCAGAATCATCGGAACTGTTGGCGCGCTGGTTCTTGCAAAACAACAATCAATGATTCCATCTCTCCGGACATTGTTAGCTCAATTGGAAGCGCACAACTTCTATCTAAGCGCGGATCTAAGAGAAGAGGCGTTGCGACTGGTTAACGAGTGATTTCCGAGATAATCTCGCATAAAATCTGGCGGTCGTTCTTCGAAGTGGCTGCACATCCCCCAGATTTCCGCCTGATTTTCTCTGACCCAGAACCGCTCTTTCCTGCTAATATATCGCCAGTCTCGCCCGGGGAATTATTGCAACCCTGCCTTTCGATCAACGTGTAACGGTAGGGAACCTTAGTCGTCTCAGTTCAACCAAACTAACCTGGCCAAAGCGGTCAGCTCAAATTCTCTGAAACGTCTGAAGGATTTATGTCACTAACTCCCATGCACCGCATTTTCCCCGCCCTTTTGGCGTGCGGTCTTTTGCTGACCGCTTTCGCGCCGGCCGCTTTTTCTCAACCGGGCCCGGGCGCCATCAAGGGCACAGTCACCGACCAACTCGAAGGCCTGGTCGTAAACGCCACCGTAGTCGCCAAAGACGCCCAGGGCAAAGAGCGAACGGCGACCACCAACTCGTCGGGCAACTATGAATTCCGAACCCTGCCGCCGGGCAATTACGATTTGAAGGTCTCAGCCGTTGGCTTCACGGTGCGCGAAGAGAAGAAGGTGATGGTAAAGCCTGGCGCAACCACGACGCTTGATTTGCAGTTGAGCATCGAGGCCATGGAACAGTCGGTCACGGTGGATAATAAGGGAATCAGCACCGACTCGGATCGAAATGGGGACGCCACCGTTCTGCGCGGCCGCGAGCTGGAGGCTCTGCCCGATGATCCCGATGCGCTGGCGGCGGCACTGAACGCGATGGCCGGACCAACTCAGGGCGACAACCCTCCGCAGGTAACGGTCGATGGATTCTCGAACGGGAAGGTCCCGCCCAAGGAAGCGATCAGGGAAGTTCGCATCAACCAGAATCCCTACTCGGCTGAGAATGAATATCCGGGCTGGGGTGGAATAGAGATTTTTACGCAACCCGGTTCCGACAAATTCCACGGTGGGATCAACTTTAACTTCAATGATGAGAGTCTCAACTCGCGAAACCCTTATGCGACGCGGCGCGCGCCGTATCAGTCACGCGCTCTGAATGGAAACCTAACCGGGCCAATTAAACCGAAGCGCGCTTCGTTCGCCTTCTATTTTGGGCGTTACGCGAGTGAAGGCAATTCGATCATCAACGCGACGATTCTCGATCCGGCCACATTGAAACCGGCGCTATTCAACCAAACGCTGGTAACCCCGCAAAAGAATTTTTATGTCAGTCAGCGCGGCGATCTGAAAATCAATAAGAAGCACACGCTCGTCGGGAATTTTGACTACGGCCAGTTCTCTCAGAATCCGCAGGGTGTGGGCGGGTTCTCGCTGCCGTCGCGAGCGTATCGCGCGACCCGCAAGAACTTCACGCTGCAACTGACAGAGACGGCGATCATCAATGAAAAGACAATCAATGAAACTCGTCTACAGATCAGCCACGGCATTTTTCGCCAGCAGGCCACGACGGCTCTGCCGGCGCTCAACGTAGCGGAATCATTTTTTGGCGGCGGCTCCCAGGTCGGCTCTGCGTCGAACCACCAAGACCGCGTCGAGTTGCAAAACTTCACCTCGTGGTCGCACGGACAACACTTTGTCAAAATCGGCGGTCGTCTCAGGAACGTGCGGATCAAGAGTATCTCGCCGTCCAATTTCGGCGGCACGTATACCTTCGCTGGCGGTACGGGGCCGAGCCTTGATGCTAACGACCAGATTATTCCGGGCGGGGCGACCATTGAGATCAGCAGCCTCGAGCGCTACCGGCGCACCCTCGTGTTCCAGAAACAGAAACTAACCGCGGCGCAGATCAGAAGTCTGGGGGGCGGCGCGACGCAATTCTCGATCGCCGGTGGTAATCCCGAGGCCGACGTCAATCAAAGCGACATTAGCCTTTACGTGCAGGATGATTGGAAGCTGCGCCCAAATCTCACTATCTCACCGGGTCTGCGTTACGAGAACCAGAACAACATTCATAGCAATTTGAACTTTGCGCCGCGTATCGGCTTCGCCTGGTCCCCTTCGTTTGGGAGCAAGAAAAAGACACCACCCGCAACTAACAGTAAAGACGCAGCGGCGGCGAAATCAACCGCGCCAAAGCCGGCCCCGCCGCCCGGCCAGTCCAAGACCGTCGTGCGCGGCGGCATCGGTATTTTCTACAACCGAATTTACGAGGATCTGATTCTTCAGGCGCACAGATTCAATGGCCTCAATCAACAGCAATTCGTGGTCACTGATCCTTCGGTGCTCGATCTGTTTCCGGCCGTACCCGCGATCGCGCTACTCGACACTTTTAAGCAGCCGCAAACGCGACGTGCCCTCGGATCAGACCTTGCCCCGGGTTACACTTTGCGCTCGTCATTAAGTGTGGAGCGTCAGCTATCAAAAACTTTAAGATTGAGCGTCACTTATTCACATGCAGAGTCGTTGCGCGCGTTGCGCACCGTAAATATCAACGCCCCATTGGCCGGAACCTTTAATGCAGCGCTGCCCACCAGCGGCGTGCGGCCACTGGGCCAAAGCGCCGGGAACATTCTTGAGTATCAATCGAACGGGAAACTCAGGTTTGACTCTCTCGGCATCAGTGTCAATGGGAAAATTGCCAAAGTGGATTTCTGGACCAACTATTCCCTGAATAAGAATCGGAACACCGACGCCGGCACCAGCGGTTCTTCTTTTGATCCCTATGACTTTAGTAATGAATGGGGAAGGGCCTCGTACGATATCCGGCACCGGTTCTTTGGTGGTGGAAGTTATCAAACAAAATCCGGATTTAGTGTGAATACTTTTATCGTCGCCAGCTCCGGCGCGCCCTTTAACATCACCATTGGACACGACACCAACGGCGATACTTTCTTCAGTGAGCGCCCGGCCTTTGCCACCGACCTTAATAAACCCGGTGTGATCGTGACGCCGCTGGGCGCCTTTGATCCGAATCCGGTGCTGGGTCAGCGGATCATTCCGCGAAACTTTGGGCAGGGACCGGCCTTCTACACAGTCAACTTCGGCCTGGCAAAGGTGATAAAGTTTGGCCGGGCTATTCCAGCCAAAGCGCCTCCTCCCGCCGCTGCGAACGGAAATGTGGTGACCGTCGCCGGCAGCCAAAAGCCGCCGGCCAAACCACAGATTCAAAGACCCTACTCATTATCGTTTTCGCTTCAGGCAGGCAATGTTTTGAACCACACCAATCGCGGCAACCCGGTCGGAAACATGTCCTCGCCTTATTTTCTGAAATCGAACGGTTCTCCTCAGACGTTCTTCTTCGGACCAGACGGTGGCGGCAATGGCGGAAACCGAACAATCTCTCTGCGGGTGAGGTTGGGTTTCTGATGCCGCATTGATTTGTCACTTGGCGGCTTGGCGAGAAGTCAATCTCATTCAACACGCATAGCTCTCAGATCAACCGACTCAGGTCCCGGTCTCGTTCGTAAGTAAAAGAAGCTACGGAAGGTGCTTTTGTGTTTCGTGACTTTTCGTGTGAGTTCGTGGATCGTCCTTCGCGGGTAAAGATTCGATCCACGAAATCACACGAAACCGCACGAAGAGTCCCTCTTGCTTCAATCTTGAATCGCAGAAGTTCCAACTGACCCTATTGAGAGTTCGGGAATAATGTTTGGGCGACAGACGCTACTTCAGTTGGGCCTTTCTCGCCTCAATAAAAGCCCGACTGAAGTCGGTGCTCTGAACACCGCTAATTCAAAGTAAGCCCCTACCGCAAAGAAAGTGTGCGGCGAATAGTATCCGATATCATAAGATAGAGGGGAAGGATCCTGATGAGGAACACGCTAACCATCTTAATCACCGCCGCCTGTTTGGTGTGCGCGCCTTCGTTCCCTCAAGCGCCGACAGTTTACGCTTTTCAAGACACGACCCAGACGCCGCCTCCAAGGTTAACGTTCAGCGAGCTGAAAAGAAACGATTCCATCAAAGGTGAGTTCATCGTAGTTGCCTTGGTGATCCAAACGTACAAATGTCCGCCCTGCCCGCCCAAGGCGATGTGTAAACCGTGCCTCGGCGATCACATCGTCGTTACGGACAACGTTGACGAAAAAGACCCTTCACGAATTCAACGTCTGCGGATCTCTACCGATAAGCCTGAGCAATTCGAATTGAAGAAGAAGTATTCATTCACGGTCAGAGTCAGGGGCAAGACAGCGCCGGGTCATCCATTAGAAGAAGTCGACTTGATTAGCTTTGAGCCGGTGAAGGAATAGCGAGATTCGAGGTTCAGTGTTTCTCAATAAATTTTTGCTGAAGTTTTTTTTCGTGCGGCTTCGTGTGATTTCGTGGATCGAGTCTTTTGCCCACAGGAAACGATCCACTAAATCACATGAACAAACACGAAATAGCTAAAGCTTTTTTCAATAATGAATCTGGCGAACAGGCTTGCCGGATTTGTGACTCGCTACACTAAATTAGATCAACGCTCCTACTTCGGCACCTTCCCCGTCTTCAAAATCGACGACGGGCACAACTTCTCAACCACGCATTCTTCGCACAAGGGCCGGCGCGCTTTGCAGACTCTGCGGCCGTGAAAGATCAGCAGGTGTGAAAAGATGATCCAGTCTTTGCGAGGCATCAACTCCATTAACTCCTGTTCGATCTTGCCCGGATCCTTCTGCTTCGTCAGGCGAAGCCTTTGCGACAAGCGGCTGACGTGCGTGTCCACCACTATTCCTGCGGCAATGCCGAAAGCGACGCCGAGCACGACGTTTCCCGTCTTGCGCGCGACGCCGGGAAGCTTCAACAACTCGTCCATGGTCTGCGGCACTTGCCCGCCAAATTCTTCCATCAGCATTTTACAAGCGCCCTGAATTGACTTTGTCTTGTTGCGAAAAAACCCGGTGGTGTGAATGTCCTGTTGCAGCTCAGTAGCCGGGACTTTCAGATAGTCGGCGGGCTTGCGGTATTTGCGAAAGAGATCGGCGGTGACAATGTTAACGCGTTCGTCGGTGCACTGTGCCGAAAGGATCGTGGCGATCAGCAGTTCGAATGCGTTTGAGTGATTCAGCGCGCAGTGCGCGTCGGGATGCGCGCGCTTGAGCAGCTTGATGATCTGTAAGGTGCGGGCTTGGCGCTGGGCTTTGGTTTCTCTCATCCTGTTGCTGGGAGCGCGGACGTCCCGTCCGCACAGCTCGCGAAGCGCGCTCAATCCTAAACCGAGCCCTCCCTCACGGTCGGGCTTCTGACCCGCTCGGCTATGATCGCAATCTGCCCGTCAGCATCAACGCCAGCATTTTCCAATCACCCATGAACGACCACAGCGGATGCTGGAAAGTGGCCGGCCGGTTCTTCTCGATCAAAAAATGCGCCGCCCAGGCAAAGGCGTAACCAGGCACGAGCGCCAGCGGAAACAGCCACCACTTCCCCATCACAATCAGCGCGATCACAAAACTGAGAGCGGTCAGCGTGCCCAGACAATGCAGCACACGCGTGGCCGGTTTGCTGTGCTCGCCAAGGTAATACGGCCAGAAGTCGGAAAATGAATTAAACTGGCGATTGGTCATGCGAAGTTTCGCGGCCATTCTAGCAGAACTCCTTTGCGCCTTTGGTATTGATTTGCGCCTTTGCCTGAAACTAAGCTGCGAAAATACATTTCACGCAAAGGTGCGAGGGTAATACTGAAGCCGTAAAGGAAATCAACCTTCCACTTCTAACTTGACCACCGGCTTACGGCACAGGCAAGATCAGACGCAATGTTTTCTGGTTCACTAGTTCCGCGGCGGACCTATCGCCAAATCACGATACAGACTTCCCTTCTGATTGCGGTTTCTTTGTTATCATCCTTCGTCCCTTTCCGTTCAAATCCCAGGGCGCAGGCACAGGCTTATGAAAAGGATTTGAACACCGGCAGAGCGCTCTTGACGATCAAGAATCGCAACGGCCGCGTTTCGGTCGTCACCTCAGATGACGAGAAAAGCAAAGCAAGTCTGCAGGCGACTTCGTCGGGCGCTTCGGTGCAACCCGCGGACGTCAACGTTTCCGGCAACGAGATCACCGTGCGTGAACGGCGTGACCGAATCGACTTGACGGTGCATGTTCCGAAGCGTGCGCGGGTAAAGGTTGAAACTGAAACCGGCATGGTCGACGTGATTGGAGATTTTGAAGTCGCCGACGTGCTCACGAATACTGGGACGATTCATGCGGACGTGCCTTTGGACGCGCTTAAATTCAAATTCCTTTGGCAATCCAGCCGCCCGCGGTTTCTCAGCGACGTTGAACTGCCGCCGATCAAAGAGGGGCGCGCCGGTGCATTTTCGATTTCAGGGGCGTTGGGACCAGACGCCAAAAGGAAGAAGGAAAAGAAAAAGCCGACCCCAGGCCCGGACGAAACTAATAACGGAGCCGATAACAAAGCCGCGGCAAACGAAACCACCAACAAACCCGACGATGGCACCGGGAAGCCGCCGGAAAAGCAGGAACTGGTGCAGTTGAACTTCACTACGCAGCGCGGCGTGATTCTGCTGAATGTCGATCCGACCATGGCGCCGAACGATTTGCGCGAGCGCCCGCTCACTGAAGCCGCGCGCGCGATAGTGCGCAGCGGCGATGGCCCGCTCAAGGACGCGATTCGCAAAGTCAGTCCGCGCATGTTTGGTGATTTTGCCAGGACGCTGCCGCCGCCGCGCAACGAACCTTCTCTGGTCAATCTGGGGCCGCCGGGCGAAATCGCTACCTCGGTTGCACCGCAACTGATGCGAGTTAACGCCAGCGTGACCGATCGGAACGGGCGTGCGATTCCCGGCATGCGCGGATCCGACTTTGCCGTTTTCGAAGACGGGAGCGAACGGAAAGTAGTGGACGTAACCCCCGCGACCGAGCCTTTTAACCTGGTGCTCCTGCTCGACGTTTCCGGCAGCGTCGAAGAACGAATCGACTTCATTCGTAAGGCGGCGCGTGATTTTCTGAGCACTGCCAGTCCGCAGGATCGAATCTCGATTATCAGCTTTCGCGACGACATTAAGATGATCTCCGCCTTTTCGACTGATCGTGGTCTGCTTTCCCAGAAGCTGGATGAGATCGACGCTGGCGGCGCGACCGCATTGTATGACGCGCTCGCCTACACCCTGGTTGATACGCTGAAGCCCCTGCGCGGCGAACGCACAGCCGTAGTGATCTTGTCAGACGGTGACGACAACAAATCGTTCATTCCTTTTCCCGCGATCCTGGAAGCGACGATCGAATCGGGCGCGTTGATTTATCCGCTTTATGTGCCTTCAGGATTGATTCCTGAAGGGAGCGTTCCGCGGCCTTCGATCACCGTCGATCCAATGCGCACACGGTATCTGACGATCACGACACGCGCCGCCGAAGAAGGGCAAAAGCTGGCCACAGTTTCAGGTGGTGTGTTTTATCCAATCAAGCGTTTGGAAGATTTGCAGAAAGCCTACGACGAGGTGGTGGCGCAGATGCGCACTGCTTACACAATCACCTATGCCTCAGGCACGGACGGGAAAGGTCACCGCAGAATCCGCGTCCGCGCTAATCGTGACGGAGCTTCGGTGAGACTGAGTCCGGTAGTTGCGACATCGCACTAACTGACTGACGCCGAGTTCCTCGCAAGTGCAAGCCGAACCTTCACAATATTCCGACAACGATCTTTTGCACGCGGTGGCGCGCAAAGACGAAGCCGCGCTGGCCGCCATATACGATCGATATCGTCTAATCCTGTTTGGCCTCATCCTTCGTATATTGCATGACCGCGCCGAGGCGGAAGACGTTTTGCAGGAAGTTTTTTTGCAGGTTTGGCGGCGAGCAGCCGATTTTGACGAAGCGCGTGGACGGGCTTTTACCTGGCTGGTAACCATCGCCCGCAGCCGCGCGTTGGATCGTTTGCGGTCTGCCGGATCGCGCGCAAGGTTAGCCGAGGGAGCAGCGCAAACACCGCGTGACGACGTCTCGGACGCCGCCCTCGACGCTTTGAAATCCGAGACCAGCGCCATCGTTAGAGAGGCGCTGGCCCAACTGCCCGACGAACAGAGAAGGACGCTTTTCCTGGCTTACTTTGAAGGTTTGACCCAGGTTGAGATCGCTGCTCGTCTGGGCGATCCTCTGGGGACGGTCAAGACGCGCATGCGTTCGGGAGTGATCAAATTGCGGGAATTACTGGGACAGACACGCGACTTAATCTAATGGAGCATCAGGAATACCAGGAGCTGCTGGCATTGCATGCGCTGGATGCGCTCGACGCGTCGGAGGCGCGCGTTCTCGAAGAACATCTGGGCACGTGCGCGGATTGTCGCGCCGAGATGATCGAGCTGCGCGATGGTGCGGCATTGTTGGCGCACGCCGCAACACCGGCGGAGCCGAGCGCTGAAGTTCGCAACCGGATTCTCTCCAGTGTTAGCGCGCAAAGAGAGGAGGCTCAGTCGCCCTCTGCGCCTTCCGCCAGGGTCGTGCCACTACAGCCTCGCGCGACGAGGAACATCTGGACCATTGGGCTAAGACTGGCGGCGGCGATCGCTTTTGTTGCCTTGCTGACAGGCGTCATTGTGCTTTGGCGCCGCGATGTAAGAATGCGTCAAGAGATTGCGCAGCTCTCGCGTCAGGTCAACACTCAGCAGCATGAGCTGGTGCGCGATCGTAGTGTGCTCGATCGCCAACGCGACGCGCTGGCTCTGCTCAATTCGCCGACCGCGAAGAAGATGGAATTGGCGGGCAGTCAAACGGCACAGAGCGCACGCGGTACTTTCGTCTACGATCCGAAGACCGGCCGCGCGATACTGATGGCGGAAGGACTGCCGGCAACACCCGCTGAGAAGGCTTATGAACTTTGGTTTATTCCCAAGGGTCATTCGCCCATGGCCGGAAGGATTTTCACGGTGGACGCCTCAGGACACGCAATGCTTCCGGAACAAATGCCTCCGGAGGCAATGGACGGCGCGGTCGTCGCAATTACCCTGGAACCCAAAAAAGGATCGGCTGTTCCCACGGGCGCGATCTATCTGAGTAGCCCGAGTTCATAGCAAGTGAGGGCACCGAAACCTCTTGCTGTAGCAAGCGGCGATCTTTGAGAAGGTTTTAAGACCGTGATGTCTCTCGATTGACTTTACAGAAGTTCTTTTCGTGCTGCTTCGTGTGAATTCGTGGATCGAGTCTTTGTCCCCAGCAGGAGATCCACAAATCACACGAAAAATCACGAAGAACCAAACTGTTTCTTTCATTGATGAAAACTTGCACCGTCTAAATCCAAATTCGAAACGCGATTCGTAATAGAGTCAGATCATGCAGTCTCGAATCCAAACCAGCAAACTCGAATGGCGCAGCCATTTGTCGCACATAAGAAGGAGGAGTCCGAAAGTCATGTCCAGCATTAAGAAGATCGCTTTAGCTTTTTGTTTGATGAGCACGTTGGCAGTTGTCGCCGCAGCGCAAGCGCCGCGAGCGTCGATGAAGGCATCGGTGGCCACCACCGGCGCGCAGGAGAAAAAGTCGCTTTACGCCCGGCTCGGCGGATACGACGCAATCGCGGCGGTCGTTGACGATTTCGTGGGCCGCCTGGTGGCCGACAAACGGCTTACGAAGTTCTTTCTCGGGCACAGCGAGGATTCGCTCAAGAGGATCCGAATGCACGTGATCGATCAGTTGTGCGCTGCCGCCGGCGGCCCGTGTAACTACACCGGGCGCGATATGAAGACGTCGCATCACGGCCTCGGGATCACCGGCGATGACTGGGACGCGTCGGCAAAGCACCTGGTAGAGTCGCTCGACAAATTCAACGTGCCGAAGGCAGAGAAGGATGAACTGCTCGCGATTATCACGACGCTCAGGAAAGACATAGTCGACAAGTAAGCATCAACAGTTGGAATTGACGCATTGACACCGAGAGGTTGCCAAAGGGAGTCAGTACCGCGAGCGGTAGCGACCGGGTTATGGTCTTCGCGATCTCGACCGTCGCATGAGTTGAGACCCGGTCGCTACCGCTCGCGGTACTGATGTTATGAAGCAAGCGCCTCCTACCGTGAGTGCTAGACTCACGGTCAGTGCTCTCAGCGACATGAGACTGAAAGGAGGCGCTATGGAGACAATATATATCGGCGTTGACTTTC
>DATHHW010000182.1:0-26105 GCA_035317005.1 Pyrinomonadaceae bacterium
CTGGCAAATAGCGGCACGGTCGGTATTGCGGGTACCTTCGCTCCCGGCACAAACACATTCACGATTACCGGAAACACAATCGATTTCAACGGCTCCGGTGCGCAAACCGTTCCCGCCTTCAACTACAACAACCTGACAATCAGCGGAGTACGCGCGGCCAATAACGTCACCCTCGCCAACAGCGGGACGATTGGTATAGCGGGCACACTCACTGGCACCGCCACCTTTAATTCCGGCAGCGGATTCATAACAGCCGGAAGCACCGTCGAATATAACGGCACTGGTTCACAATCAGTCACGGTCCTCTCTCCGCTCGCTGCCGGCAACACCTATAACAACCTGACAATTTCCAACACAGCCTCGCCCGTATCAGCCAGCACGAGTTTCAGCGTCGGCGGAACCTTCACGCAAAACCTGAACGTCATCTTCTCGCCGACTGCGGCCGTCGTAATCAGCGGCGGAGGCACTCTAACCGGAAGCGGGACGGTTCAGGTAACTCGCGCTACAGGCTCTGCGGATTTTGCTAATCAGTACGCGATTACAAATAAGACATTGACCAACCTTACGGTCGAATTCGCCGGAGCAGCGGCCCAAGGCACCGGTGCGGTCACCTTCGGCGGACTTAAGATCAACAACTCCAGCGGCGTAACTCTGAGCGGCAACGCAACCGTCAATGGAACTCTCACCCTCAGCAGCGGGAACATTACTACCGGGTCCAGCAGAGTCATCGTCAGTTCCACGGGCACCGTATCGCGCACCAGCGGCTATGTGTTTGGAAATTTGCAGAAGTATGCGGCAACCGGTGCGACCGCGATGACTTTCGAGGTGGGCGACGCCAGCAACTACACGCCGGTGAACGTTTCGTTCGCGAGTGTTACCAACGCTGGAGATCTTACGGTTAGCACGACTTCGGGAGATCATCCTAACCTTACCAACTCGACGATAATTCCTTCCAGGAGCGTCAACCGTTACTGGACTTTGACCAACAGCGGAATAGTCTTCACGACCTACAGTGCGACGTTCAACTTTGTCTCTGGCGATGTCGACGCAGGTGCAGATACCAACGCGCTTGTAGTAGGCAATTTCGTGCCGGCTGTCTGGACTTACCCCGCTGTAGGGACACGCACTTCCACCAGCACTCAGGCGACTGGTCTTTCGGCCTTCGGCGATTTTCAGCTCGGCGAGGGTGGTGCGCCGAGCGTCGGCCTCCAAAAGGATGTGACACCTTTGGGCGACCAGGAACCCGGCATTGAACTGACTTACACTGTGACGTTCACGAACACCGGCACTATTCCTGCCCGGAGCCTCGTGATCACTGATCCCAACCCAACAGACACAGATCTCTCACGAAGAGTTTTCGTTAACCTTGACTACAAGCTTGGCTCGGCTTCGATTTCGTCTCCCTGGTCCGCGACCATCGAATTCTCGAATGACAGCGGCGCGACCTGGAACTATTCGCCTGTGAGTGGTGGTGGCAACGCGACATTGGGCTATGCCCCGGCGGGCTATGATCGCGCGGTCACAAACATTCGCTGGAGTGTTAGCGGCAATGTCGCAGTCAGCGGCACCGGTAGCGTGAGCTTCATCTCCCGCATTCGGTAGAGCGGTGATTCTCACGTGGGCGCCAACGACCGGCGGCGATGGAGCCTCGGGTGACTACGATCGCAACGTTACGAATATCCGTTGGACCTTCACCGACAATCCTCTCCCAACGATATCGGCAGCGTCGGCTTCACCTCGAAGCTTCGGCAATGAAAACTTGAAGCCGCGAACAACGCTGAACACCATCGAGGCCCGCGTTGCAGACTTCAGAGAATGAGATCCGTTTAGGGCTGACTGTTCTTAAGTTTATTCATATGAGACTTCACTAGGACTCGCACGTCGAACCGAAGTCTCGGATAGCCACAAACTAAGATGATCCCTCTAAAGTCTCCGGTGAACTCGTCTGCGGCGACGCTTGCAATTGGATAGAACTTACTGGCATTCAAAGCCTTACAGCAATGTGAATAAGTGCTTGCAATCAGCCAAAGTCGAGGTTAAGCTACGCAACGGTCGGGGCCCTCCCGTCAAGCATTGTTTCGGTCGCAGTTTTTCGCTCTTTGAGAATCGTTAGCCTCGCACACGCTTATAACGTTCTGCCAGTGGGTGATTATTGGCAGAGCGAGCTTTATTTGATTGAGCAGTACTTAACTAAGCAGTACTAACTAGAAAAGCGGCAGGAGATTCAGAAGTAAATCTGCCGCAATTTTCGAAAACAAAGTTTCGTCGTTCGCCACCGTGGGCGTACCCATATCCCCGGACGTTGACGTCAGAGTCGGTGTCTCGCTGTCACCGGGAGCAGCCGAACAAGGCGGTGTCTCTATTTGCCCGGGTGCCGGATTGGCGCAAGGAGGCGTTGGTATCTCGCCGGCAACGGCGGACACCGCCAAGACGGACGTCAAGACGACGGTGGCACCTAGTTTTCTTAGGATCTTCATCTTTTTCTCCTTAACTCGTTGGACGTGTAAATGCTCTTTCTTGAAACTGACAAGCCAAAGCATGTTTCAGATAAGTCGGAAGGTAACAATCCGCTCATACAGACGCAATCTTTTTATCAAGTATACAGAAAGGAATGCCTCACATGAACTTACAGTCTCAGCTAGCAGTACTTCAAGCACAAAGTCGCGATCTTACGTTGGCAGAGCGGGCCGTGCTCTGCTGCCGTCTAGCCAAACAGCTTGAGAAGGGTGGCGAATACGACGCGGCATGCGAAGCTCTAAGTGATTTTTGGTCCGGGAGACTCGGAGATCCAAACCTAGAGGGCCTTGACCCAGACACGACCGCCCATGTCTTGCTCAGAGTTGGTGCATTAGCCGGATGGCTTGAAGGTGCGCACCAAACCGAGGGCAGCCAGGAAACGGCAAAGAATCTGATCACCAGAAGCGTTGAGCTGTTTCAAGAACTTGGACAATCGACGATGGTGGCTGAGGCTTGGAGTGATCTCGCTCTTTGTTATTGGCGGGAAGGCGCATTTGATGAAGCACGAGTACATCTTAGGAACGCGCTGGCTTCCGCCCGCGAAGCCGATAACGATCTAAAGGCAGTAATTCTCATACGGGCGGGCCTAGTCGAAGTGGAAGCACGACAGCTGAACGAGGCGTTGCGCTTTTACAATCAGGCCGCTCCTTTATTAGAAAGTAGTACCGACCACGCTCTTAAAGGGGCATTCCACAGTCAATTTGCTCTTCTATATAGAAAACTCGGGACAGGAGAACCTCACGATGATTACACTGACCTGGCCTTAATCGAGTTTGCCGCTGCGGGCTTTCACTTTGGGCAAGCAGGTCACGCTCGCTATGGAGCGTGCACGGAGAACAATCTGGCCTTTTTATTCCTCACAATTGGCAAGTTTGACAAGGCGCACGAACACCTTGATCGCGCGCGCAACCTGTTGTTCAACATCAACGATTCCATCAATGTTGCTCGCGTTGACGATACACGAGCCCGCACCCTTCTTGCCGAAGGTCGTGTCCGCGACGCGGAACGGTTCGCGCGCTCGGCGGTGCAGACTCTCGAGAAGGGTGACGAGCAGGCGCTGCTGGCCGAAGCATTGACTACCCAGGGAATGGCGCTGGCACGTCTGGGCAATCATGCGCGCTCGCGGGTACTGCTCCAACGCGCGATCGAAGTTGCTGAGACCGCCGGTGATATGGAGGGGGCAGGACGCGCGCACTTGAGCATTATCGAAGAGATGGGGGAACAGACATCGGCCACGGAGCTGGTTTCGATCTATCAAGCTGCAACAGATCTGCTGCAACGCTCACAGGACCCGTCGGTGGGTAAGAGGTTGATCTTGTGCGCCCGAAAGGTGATCGAAGCGTTAGGGGATTCTGAAGCCGATCCGGAAGCAGAACATTCATGGGAAGGCTTTTCATTCAAAGAAAAGATCCTCGACTGCGAGCGACTGCTCATCGAACGCGCCCTCAGAGACTCCAATGGTTCGGTCACCCGCGCCGCACGATTGCTTGGCTTCAGGCATCATCAGAGCCTTATCTCCTTAATCAACAGCCGGCATAAAGAATTGCTCAAGACCCGAACGGCCGTGCGAAAGCGGCGGCGCCATATTTTTTCCAAGCCGAGGAAGATCAAATACATCCCGGTCCATCGCGACCCGGGCTCAAATCAGATCTCCATTCTGCATGCTGAAGACAACCAGCCTATTGCCAACCTGATCAATGAAATGTTGTCCGTCGAAGGATGGCAAATTGACCTTTGTGAGGACGGCGACAGCGCGCTCAGAAAACTTACCAGCGACGAGCGTGTTGATCTGCTTCTGGTTGATAACGAGCTTCCGGGATTGAGTGGTTTGGACCTGGTCAAGCGTACCCGCAAAATGACCCATCGCCGTCGCACGCCCATCGTAATGCTTTCGGGCAATGATTGTGAGACTGAAGCCTGGCGCGCCGGCGTCGATGCATTCCTGAGAAAGCCGGAGCAGGTCGATGACCTCCCATCCACCATTTCTCGACTCCTCAAAGTAGACGTGAGGCAGGGCTAAACCTTAAAGCCCGCTGCGAAACAATTCACTTCTGAACAACGAAAAGAAGGCCGCCTTCATAATAGAAAGGGCGGCCTGCTTCATTACTGCTGGGCTTCTCGATCACTTATTGCATTGTGAACACGTCGTCACCAATGGGCTGATTGAGCTTAACCTCTTTAACTTTGTATTCGGCAAAGAAGGCCCCCTGCTGCATTTCCAGCCGCTGCGAAAAGTTGACGGGTATGAGCACGCCTTCGACTTCCCTAAACTTCGAGTTCTCGGTTCCAAAAGTGTACCCCTGGTAAGGAGTCAGGTACTGCATCACTCGTGCGGTGGCTGGGTCGATGTAAAAGTCCGTGGTGTTGCCTTCGGCATCGACTATACGAAAGCCGCGCAGTTTCTTCTTGTCAGGCAAAGCCGAAACCGTGTAGCCGGGTTGATCGAATTTCGCAAGCACCGGCAGACCGAACTTGCTAGGCGGTGGCATTTGCACGCCTGGCATCGAGCTGTACGACTGTTGGCCATCGTAGATCTGTTTGAAGTTGAATATCGGCCTCGCGTCAATTTCAATGCGGACCTTGTCGCCGGTCGTGACGATCACAAACTTCCCCGGAATCGACTGGGTGCTGGAGGGTGCATAGAGATCGGCTGAACCGATCAGCATCATACTTTTAAGATTTTTGAATTTGTCGCCGCCCTGCGCCGTCAGCGCTGCACGCGCCAGTTCAACCGGTGTGGTGTTAGCGGTGATAGTCGGGGGCGCCGGAATTGTGTTGGACGCAGCTGTCGGAGCGCCGTTGGACTTTGCCGCCTCAGGCCCCTGGGCCATGCCGGCAGAACTCATCAGGAGTAAAACAAGCGTCGGTGCAAATCTCTTCATGGCGGGCTTCCTTCCGAGATGTAAGATTGAGACTGGGGTCCCTCTCTTATACGCCCCGACGCTGCGAAGGTTCAGAAATTAAGTTCTGAAGTGTTCTGGACGTCCGGTCCGGCATCAGCGTGTACTTCTGCTCGTCGGACGCCGCCAGTTCGAGGGCGCGGTGTTTTCGGTTTCACGAAGTAGCTTGAGATCGCATTAACTACTGGAGTTAAAGCGAAAGCACCCAAATACCCAATCCGGGTCTGGGGACGATTGCGGCTCGGCTCAAGACGATGACAAGGGTTGGTATATATCTCTTAACCAAAAATTCCTCAAAAAAATATAGACGAGAGGGGTAAACTATGCTCCCGATGCGGCCAGGGTTCAGAAATTAAGTCGCATGCTAAAAGATATCTTGCGATTGCCCGAGTTGCCGCCGCCGCCACCGCCAAATCCACCAAATCCCCCCGCGATACTCTGCGATTGGCCAAACAGCGGCGAAGACAGACTCCCGATCGGCGTTGACAGATTCACATTGTTCAAAATGTTCTGAAAGAACAGGCCTACGTTCAGGGTGTATTTCTTCTCAGCGGATCCGCCGCCGCCGCCAAAGCCACTCATTCCCATGCCACCGCCGCCTCTCATTTCACCACCGCCGCCGCCGCCGGCAATAATCGTTGGACCGCCTGGACCTCGCTTGTCTCCACCGGAACCTCGCTTGTCTCCACCAGTGGTCGCCGTCTTCTGCCCGCTCTGACCGGCTGCTGCCGCCGCTTTGTGAAGGTCACCAAACCCGAACGTACGGCTGACGCGCAAGTTCAGGCTGAACGAGCCGGGACCTTTTCCGAGGTTGCGCGGAATAATTTGCTCGCCCGCTGTTGGCAGCAGGTTGAAGTTACCGAAGCGCGTACACTTGATAAAAGGGCTGGAGCAATTCGCGCCAGCACCTGCAAAGCTCGGCCGATCCGTGAACGTTCGATCCAGATTCGAATCAATTCCAGTGGTAATGTTGAAGGGTGGTCCGGAGCTCGCAACGATAAAAGGATTGAAGACCAGCTTCCATAGCTTTGAGGTGTAAGTGCCAAATATAGAAACGCGATGGCGGACGTCGCCCGTGCTGCGGCCAAA
The DNA here is from genome assembly GCA_035317005.1 of Pyrinomonadaceae bacterium. Classification (GTDB taxonomy): domain Bacteria; phylum Acidobacteriota; class Blastocatellia; order Pyrinomonadales; family Pyrinomonadaceae; genus UBA11740. Next base: position 6,507 of record DATHHW010000182.1, read on the forward strand.
CTCGCCCGCCAGATCATAAGAGTCTCTGGGAAAGAGTTGGCCGCCCTGGCCATCCGCATCACCGCTGCTCTTGCTCAGGAAGTAACTACCCTGAAACGAGATTTGAGGGGTTAGCCGGCTGTTCAGGCTGATGAACATCTGTTCCTGATGAAGTTTGCCGGTGCCTTCAATTTGATAGATTTCACCCAGGCCCGGATTCGGACGAACACCGCTCGGGTTGGTCGTCGTGATTGAGCCGGGTATCGGCGCGTTGATATCGCGCGCGCGAATCACGTGCAGAATGCGCACGCCGTAAGTGCCAACGGTCACGGTGGTGTTATGCGGCAGTTGATGCTCAAACTGTCCGCCGACCACATAAACCGTTGGAATTCGGATTTGCGGCAGGACACGCCAAGTGGTTTGCTGGGTGGCCGGGACGCCTACCACCGAAGGGACCGTGGTTGGGCAATCAGGCGTGACGCTCCCATCTGCGCAGCGAAACGAATTAAGCAGATTGTAAACGGCCGCTACCGAAGGATCAGCTTGCTCTGCAACTGTCGGCGGCAAGCTTCTGAAAGGTTCGCTGATGCTAAACGTTTGTTCAGTGACGCCGTTGAAACGTCTGCTTGTGAGCGTCTGGTTTTCGCTAAAGCGATTGTAAAAGATGCCCGTACCCGCCCGAATTACAGTTTTCGGCGGTTTGGTCGCATTAGCCGCACCAGGCGACCACGCGAGTGCAAACCGGGGCGCAAAGTCGAACTTGCTGCCCGCGTTGTTCTGTATTTCATAGCGCAGACCGAAACTAAAAGTCAGGTTAGGACGATAACGCCAATCGTCCTGGACGTAAGGTTCGATATCGAACTGGCTGACAGTAGCCAACGGGCTGCCCGTATTAATACTGAACTGGGCCGCGCCTCCACCTTGCGCGCGAATCTGAGCAGCGCTTAAACCACCTTGCCTCATTAATTGAAGCGTTCTTTGATAGCGCTGAAGGCTGGTCAGTCCCGTCGTGCCGCCGGTGAATATCCATTGGCCGCCAAAATTATTTGGATTGATGTCTTCAATTTTGATGTCACGGATACGGCCGCCAAACTTGATCGTGTGGTTGCCATGCTGAATCTGTGTAAAGTTCTGCAGCTCCCATCGGTTCGAGGTGTTGATTGCGTGCCCAGTCTGCGAGCCGCCGCCAATGAAGGAACCGCTTACGTTCAGGACCGGCTTCGTGCTATCGCCCAGGCTCTCAAATTTATTATGAGAATACTGAAAGCGCGTTTCATTGAGGGTGGTCGCATTGAGCACGGCGGTTTCAGTCACCTGGAAAACCTGGTTGGTAAAAGCGTTATTGTAACCGCGTTCGGTTAAGGAAAAGCCGCCGACACCGTTGTTTCGGGTTACGTTATGGTTGTAGCTATACCGGGAGACGAGGGTGTTCTTCGGATTGATCGCATAGTCAACGCGCGGGCTGAAATTCGTGAAGCGGCGAGGCACCAAAAAGCCCTCACCAAGCTGGACGAAGTTCAATGACGGATCCAGGATCGTGGCGCGAACGATTTCGTTGTCATCGGTCTCGTTGCGATTTGCTTCGAGAAAGAATGACGCCTTGTGAGCCTTTAATGGGCCGCTGAAACTACCGCCAAACTGCCGCACTTGATAGGGCGTCCGCTTGCTCGAACTTATCGCAAACGGGTTACGCGAGTTCAAACTCTCGTCATTGAAGTTCAGATTGAGGCCACCGCGGAACTTGTCAGTCCCCGGTCTGGTGAAAATATTAATACTGCCGGAAGGCTGATCGTTTTCCGCGGCAAACGGGTTCTGGTTAATGCGAATCTCGCGGATGGATTCCTTTGGCGGCATGTTTCCACCCGAGAATCCATCGATGAAAATCTGTCCGCCGTTCGGCCCAATGGTAGGGCCGGCGAGCGCCTGCAGCGCCGCCGCCAGTTCATCAGGATCGTCGGGTAAGGCGTCGAGGTCTTTTCCGGAGATCACTGTCTGGTTGGCATTGTTTGAAGAGTCAGTGCTAATTGCCGCGTCGGCATTCACCTTGACTTGCGATTCAATCGCCGCAATTTTCAAACTAATGTTGAGGGGATCGCGACGCGCGGTAGTCACGTCTACTTCGGTATCTTCAGAGGTCGCGAATCCCGCAGCGTTGGCATGAACCTTGTATTTGCCCGGCGCCAATCCGTTGAAGCTATAGAGGCCGTCCGCGTTTGTCGTGGCCGTTTTCTGTGCACCGGAAGCATCGGTTAAGGTTACCGTCGCACCCACAACTGAAGCGCCAAATTCATCGCTGATTTGACCACGCAGATTTGCTCTACCTTGTGCAAAGCTCGCGGTCGAGAAGGCAACAATCAGCACAACTGACGCCAGACAGGTTAGTAATCTTCTGATTTTCATCATTGAACTCTTCTTATTAAGAAATCAACCGCGGGCGACCTGGATGGAATCCTTCGCTGTACGCGGTTGTCTCTGACGTCAAAACTGCGAGATCAGAGGGTTAGTTTACGGCACGCCGACGCCACCAAACATGCCACCAAAGCTACCGTTGAGATCAACACCTTGAGGTCGCCCAGCCTGACCACCGGTCTGTTGCCTGGCGGCCATCATCGTCAAGAGTGGCTCGATGCCTGCGACCAGCGAGATTGCAGTCAGTTGAGTTGGATCTGAGCCCTGCAAGCTCGACATAATAATCGTGTCGCCAACTTTCAATTCATTGATCGAAATGGTCGGCAACCTCTCGAGCATATCCGCCATGTTCATGCCGGCGCCGCCTCTGCCTGGTCCGCCACCCTGTGGCCCACCAGGACCAGCGCCTTGCGGGCGCTGTTGTGCCTGGCCTTGTCCCTGAACCTGACCCTTTGCCGCCGCGCCTGCCGGCGCGCCGTTGGCAGCGCCCGGTCCGCCCGGTCCCATGCCACCACCACCACCGAACATACCGCCGCCTTCCGGCAAACGGCGAATCACGGACTCTGGTTTAAGAATAATCGTCAGGGGTTTCTTTGTTTGCAGTTCAGTAATCTTGATTTGATTAGTCGCCGCGTCAATCGCGGTTACAGTTCCACCGGCGATCTTAAACGTGCCGAACACAACTTCCTCGGCAGTCAAATGAGTACCGTCCGCGGTCTTGTCACCCAGGGCACGCATCTGATCGCCAACTTTGACTTCTGCAAACTTGCTGGGCTTGGCGTCGCTGTACTTAGGAATCGTATCCGGAGGATAGCGGCGCATCATTACCTTGTCGGTCACGGGGATGATTACCGCCTGGGGAGTCCCCATCAGCGAGCGGCTCGAAACTGTTATTTCCTGTGTCGATGGATTCAGCGAAGCAACGATGCCACTGACTCCACGGCGGCGCCACTCGGCACGTTCCTGTTCCTGCTTCTTCGCCAGATCTGCTTTGCTCATCACCACGAGCATTTGCGCGGGCACTGTTTTCTGTTGCTCTGAAACCCTGCCGTAGGCCCACACTCGATCGCCCGAACCCACCTCGGCCAGAGTTATCGGCGTTGCGCTCTCCAGCGTCTTTGCGCCAGGCGCCGACCGCTTGTACTTCGTTTTTTCACTGAGATTGACGGTATAGAGCACGCCGCTGTCGGCCCGGACAATTATCTGGTTGCTGGCGGTGTCCAGGTTCTTAACCTCGCCGATCACGCCAACGATTGCGGGAGCCGTCGGAGACGCGGCCGGAGTTTGACCGAGGGAGCTAAGGCTCAAGCTCAGCACGGATACAACCGTCAACATGAATATCGATAGTCTTTTCACGAAGTTTCTCTCACTAGCAGTTCGGAAGTTATGCATTATCTACGCCTCACAAAGCCTGATAGTTGCAAAAGTTTGGAACCTAAGCTCCAAATTCCTGTATTTGGGACCGATAGATTGGATGTCGAACCAGCCAGTCGAGACACAAACCTATTCAACGACGCGATTTCTGTTCTTCGTCGTGTTGCGCGTCCTGCTGCACCACCAGCGCGTCAAACTTCTTTTGCTGTTCCGGCGTCAGCAACGCGCGAATTCGTGCCCGCGCTTTCATTCGTGGTTCTTCAAAGCGTGGTCTTAATTCGGTGCGCAGGGCTCGATACTCAGTGCGCGTTTCGTCGAGGATGGTACGGACAGAAGTGGTCTGCTGATCAGTCAGGCTTAATTCAGTGCGCATTTTTTCAAAACGCTCGTGCATGGCGCGCTCACGCGCTTCAGTACTGCCGCTACCGGCGCGCGATCGATAAAGTCCGGTCAGCGCCGCGCCAGTCACGCTACCGAGCACGAATACCACCAACAACACCAACCAGATCTTCAGAGTTGTGCGGCCCGTCAAAGTCATCTATCGCCTCTCTCGATCGCTGGATCAACGTGCATTACGATCAACTACGATGCTGAATACTTCATCACGCGACAAAGCGTTCCGGGTAAGTATCGTCTGTTCAACTCCCGGGTCTCGCGTGTCAGTCAGTGCTTCGTCCTCCAGTCCATACCCTGCCGCTGGAGCACTGGGCTGCATCGACCATACCGTCAGTATCGCAGCCATTATGGCGACCAAAGCCATCGCCGGGATCGCGCGCCGCGCCACGAAAAGCAAAGACAGCCAACTACCCGACTCCGCTCGGCGGCGCTCCTCTTCCGATATCCGGGCGCGCAGTCGCGTATACAGAAACGGTGAAGATGCGGCCGCCTCAGCCTCGTCGTCATTGCGGGCCGAGGCGAGCAATACAAAACGGCCCGCGCGGTCGGATTGTTCTTCATTCTGCCGATTTGCTCTAAACATTTTGAAATCCCGCGGCCTGATGTTTCCGCGCCTTCCTCAACAAAGACGGCATAGAGGCCTTAGAAGTTACAAGAATTCTTCGTTGCGGTCATATTGAAACCACGCCGGGAAGGGCTATAAGAACCGCTGCACCACCCGGCGCAAATGAGCGCGAGCCCGATGCGCGCGCACCTTAACTTTCGACACTGACCAGTTGGTCATTTCCGCAATCTCAGCGACCGAAAAACCTTCGACATCCAGCAGCGTCAGGACCAACCTATCATCGGCGCTGAGTCGCGCCAGAAGTTTCACGGCCAGATCGCGCGAGACCAGGGCGCTTTCGACATCGCTTCGAGCGCCGCGCAACTGTCCGGCAAATTCATGTGCTTCATGATCGTCAAAATCTTCAACGTTATGCTCCGGCCGGCGACGCGCGCGCCGCAGTTGATCGTAGCAGGTGTTGACCGCAATCTGAGTCAGCCAGGCTCTGAAAGATGCCTCGTGCGTGCCGTGATAGGTGTTGAGCGCAAAGTAGGCCTTGGTAAAGCTGTCCTGGATGATCTCTTCTATCTGTTCGCGTTGAGGGAAAAAGCGGCCGGCGATGCGGGCCACCTGACGGCGGTGACGTTCGAACAATTGCTCAAACGCCGCTTCCTCGCCAGCACCGGCAGCAGCGACCAACGCGTCATCTGTCCATTCTGCGAATGAAGGCACAAGCCACTACCAATCCTGCACATGCAATTTACTCCGCGGCCATCAAACATCGGAAGGCCGCGGCTTTTTCCAACTGATGCGATAGCGAGCCGTTAGAGCCAGGCCCAAACTGACGGCAATCAAACCGGCGATCACGAACGGCCAAACGTAGGGCAGAGACTCAAGCGTAACCCAGAACGTCACGCCCAGCAGCAGAGCTACCGAATCTAATTGCACCCGTGGAAAAAAACGTCGGCGCAGCCAATTTCCAGTCGCCGCAAAGATCACGACGCGGCCAAACAAGCTGGAAACCAAAACGAGAAGCAGCGCCATGATCAAGATCGGCGCGCCAATAATCGACGGCAACACCAGCAACAGCAGCGGCACACCCAGGCCAATCACGATCGATCCAATCAAAGCAATGGTCCCAACGCGTAAACTGTTCAACTGCAAACGAGCAACCGCTCTGCTCACCGTGTTCGGCATCACCGCAGTCAGGGCCAGCGAAATGATGAACCATACCAGAACGGCGAGCAACCGAGTCCCAAAAAACGCCGCGCTCAATTGCGGACGCAAAAGACTAAACGGATCGCGCATGACTTGCCGTAACTCTTCTTCATAACCGGCATACATGATCGTAACGCTTTTCGGATCGCGTCCGGGCGCAGCTTTGCCATGATGATAAATGCCACCCAGCACGATCACATCGCCACCAATTCGCGAGCCCTCGCGCTGAATCACTGAACCGCCGATGGCCGCTACGTCCCCGTCGACCGAGCCTTCGACAATCACGTCGCCGCCGAACGCTATCGCGCCTTCCTTAACTGAACCGGTAATTCTGATGGACTGTCCGAGGCCGAAAACGGTGCTATTCACCACGCCATCGATCACCTTTGCCTGCGGGTCGCCGGGATGTTCGTCAGGCGCCACCTGAGCGTGGGCCACAATCATCCAGACCAGCAACGCCGCGAGTAAGGCGATTGTTTTGCAGAGGATTTGCGCCGGGCAAGCGCTGAATTGAGTCTCTTCTGAGAACTGGTTCGCAATCATTTGAATAGAATTGTCGGACTCCTATTCAATGATTTGTGCGCGATGGTATCTGGCGATTAGCAGAGGCAACAGAGAAATCGAGATGATGAAAGCAAGTGTCAGGAACAGTCCCAGGCCGTGCGGACCGAATACAATCGCGCGCCCGACGACGCGAACTATGACTGCGATGCCAGTGCCCGCATCGTAGACGGTCTGCCACAAAAGATTGACCAGGCTGCCGGTGCCCCGGAAAAAAGATCGAACCGGATCAAAGACCAGCGTTCGCGAAGCGGCGCCCAGCAAGGCAAAAGAAACCAGCGCCAGAATCGCACACACCTGGACCGCGCGCCGGCGCTCGCTGCTCTTGCGCATTCCACTCAAATCATTTTCGGCATGTGCGGCCACCACTCGGGTAAAGTTATGGGGCAACTCGAAAGAACGCGATTCGCCAAAGGCGAAGTCCAAAGTGCAAAGCAGTTGACGCTGAGATCTCAACTCCGTAGCACAATCCGGGCACAGGCTTAAGTGCGCCTCGAAAGTCTCCAGGGCGACGCCACCCAACTCGCCGTCGAGATAAGCGGCCACGTCTTCGAGCTGGCATCCCTGCTCTTCAATGGTTGGGGCGTTCATAGAGTCTTCGATCTGTCCGATGTCCGACGAACTTCAGTTTGTCGTTTCTCCGAACGACGCAATCTCGGAACTGGACGACAAACTGAAGTTTGTCGGACATCCTAAGGACTGGTGATACCCCGCTGGAGTAGGTGGTCACGCATCGCTTCACGTGCGCGGAACAGACGATTCTTAACAGTACCGAGCGGGAGACCTGTGACTTCGGCAATTTCGTCGTAGCTCAAATCCTGCGAATGTCTCAGCACGATCAGTTCACGATAAGGAGACGGCAGCAATTGCACCACGGATTCGATTTCGGAACGTTGTTCCTTTTTTTCGCTTTCCTGCTCCGGTGTCAGCCGGCGACTCTCGATGGAAATCTCCCGGCGCTCGCCGTCAATTCCGGTAGTCAGAGAGTGCTCGCGCACGGCGTGGCGGCGCAGGTGATCGATCGCGGCGTTGTGCGCAATCTTGTAGATCCAGGTAGAGAACTTGAACTCGGGGCGATAGCGTTGCAGCGAGTTGTAAACCTTGATGAAGACTTCCTGCGTCAAATCCAGCGCCGCATCATAGTCGCCCACCATGCGATACACGTAGGCCGCGATCGGCCGTTGATACCGGCGCACCAGTTCTTCAAAAGACGTCTCGCGTCCGGCGAGGGCATTCTGAACCAGCTCGCCATCAGCCAGGACGCTGGGTTTTGCTATAGAAATCGCTGCGCTCATCGTTGCAATTGCTCCGGTTTTACGTTGCCCCGGAGACTAATGTTTCAAACAGAAATAGGCCCTATAGGTCCCATATTCTTCTTCACCAGGCCAGCCGCGCCAACCCCGCCGGCGCGGCAATGGTATCGAAGGCTACTTCGCCCGCGGGAATAACCAGGCCCACATCCACGGCATTCAGCGGTTTCAGGTTAACCCCCAACGTCTCGTGCGCAATAGCGACAACCCGTTGTTTGTCCAACCAATCGCCGACCACCAATAATCGATCGACGGAAGCGTGATCGCCTTGTCCATTAGATCCCGAGCGTTCGCGGTAGAACAATAGCACCCGGTGAAGTTCATCGTCACACTCCTCGGCCTCGCAAAAAACTGCCCGCAAAGTGATCGGCTGGTTGTTGCGCATCAGCACTGCCGTGAACCCCTCGGCGTGGGCCGTCAGCAGCAGGCCATCGCCCTGTTGGCCATTACGTAACCATTGCTCTTCGCCCGCGTGGCGCGGCAGGATCAACCCGGCTTGCCATCCCAGGGCGCCGAACACTGCTTCATATTCGGCCAGGACCGAAACCCGAACGGCCGTGACCAGGTAACGCGACTGCCTTTGAGAGTCGGGCGCCAACTGCTCACGGGACACGCGTAGTTCAGACAAGGGTGCGCCAAAGCTGCGTTCGATTTTCCACTCGAGCACTTCTTCCAACTCGCGGCGTGAACTCGGCTTGCCCTCGAGCGCCAGGACAGCGGCGCGCGTAGAAGTTTCCGGCAAGGTCACCGACCATTTGCGCTGGCGTAGCAGGCCGGCCCCGGCGAGTAGATCTGAGAGAGCTCTGATTAACTCTGCCGGGTCGTCGATATTGGTTTCATCGAAGCTGGCGCGCACCAAACCCGACGGCAGGTTCACCGAGGCCGCACGTTTGACGAGGAATCCGCCGCGGGCCCGTTCGAGTTGCACCACCGCAGCGGCGCCACTATCGATACCGACCGCACAGGGGGGGAAACGAGGTTTGAGAAGTTTGTCGAGGGGATTCGCCGGCATCAGTCACTCTTAATCATTTCCATTTGTCATTTCTCGTTTGCCATCTGCTGGATCTACTTCGTGTTGCTTCGTGTGATTTCGTGGATCGTTCGCTTGGCTGAGGAATGGGAATGATCCACGAAATCACACGAACCGACACGAAGAAAAATGACAAGTGGAAAACCAAGTATTAAGGCCAAACGGTCTACTGGTCACCATTCACTGTATGGCGTGCCTTCGGTGGACGTGTCGCCCGATGAACTGTGCACGTCAGTAACTCCGCTCGCGCCCTCAGTTGAATAAGGATCGTCGCCGGTCACTACGGTCCAATCCTTTTCGTCGGTGATCGGATCTTTGGGAACTTCGCGCAGGTAATGCTCGGTGACCAGATCATCCAGCGATTGCGGTAGTTTCCCTTTGTCAGCCGCGTATTGGTCGAGCAGTGAGCGCATTTTGAAAAGGTCGTCGTGTAAGACGGTCTCGCGAGCGTGCATGATGGTCTTTTGATATTGCGGCAACGCTATGGACGCCAGGATGATGATGATCGAAATAACGATCATCAGTTCGAGCAGAGTAAAGCCTCTCGATTGCGAATTGCGGATTGCGGATTGCGGATTGGCCGGAACGGATTTCAAATTCGAAATCCGAAATCCGAAATCCGAAATTGTCTTACCACTCACTGTACTTCTCTTTTCCGTTCAGCGCTGTCCCCTTAGACTTCGAGTGAACATCGAAAACATTTTCACCGCCCGTGGACGTTGAATCTGAAAGATCGTAGCAAGAGCGAACATCCCACTCTGCTTTGCCGGTCATCGGATCTACCGGAATCGAGCGGAGGTAAACCTTCGTCTTGGGAATTAGCGAGTCGTTCTGCTCAAGCGGCCCCTTAGTACCATTTAATCCACCACCGCCCAACGGCTGCAAGGTCGAGGCAAGCGGAATGACATCCACTCCCTTAACGAGTGTTTCTAGATCTGGCGGGAAGCGATCAGGATTATCAGCGGTAAAGATCGTCTGATCGGTGATACCCACACGTACGCGCGGGTCATTGAGGATGGGATTATTATTGTTGTTATTGTTGTTATTGTTATTGTTGTTTGGCGGCCTCTGCTGTTGATTAATCTGAAGCTGCGCGCCGGCCAAAGCCTCGCGATGAAACTGATCGATCGCTTCGCGCATGGTGCGCAAGGCTTCGCGCAGTTCCTGTTCTTTCTGTCGCTGGGCGGCTACCTGGACGAGGGGAACTGTTCCGAGAGTCAGGATAGCAAGCACCGTGATCGTGATCACCAGCTCGATCAGCGAGAAGCCTGATGAATCAGAAGGCAAGAAGCCGTTGGCAGAAGCTGGGAAGAGCGAATCCTTCCGACTTCTGACTTCTGACTTCTGACTTCTGCTTTCTGCTTTGTTCGTCACTACTTCACCGTCAACTTAACCGGCTCAACCTGAAGCAGGATATTACGCCCATCGCTGGCCACCAGGTGCACGTTCGCCAGGTCAAAGGCCAGTGAACTGTCACCGGCGGCGATCGCTTCGAATTCAATGTTGAGCAAGGCGCCTTCGCCGCTAAGCGGTGAGCCGGCGGCCGGAGTCAAAGAAACCAGCAGCATGCCATTCTGATCTATTGACTGGGTCAAAGTTGGCGCGCTCTTCGCATTAGCGAAGAGACCGCCCGCGGTAACAGAGTTGATTTTGACCACGTGTGGATCGAAACGCAGGGTCAACACGGCTAGCCCAAGTTTCTCGCCTGTTCTTACCGCCAGTGCGATTTGCCGTTTTTCACCAATGCGCATCTCGCTTTGATCGGGAGAGAGACTCAAAGCAACCAGGCCTGCGGCTGATTCACTGGACGTTACGCTCGCGTCGGTCTTCTCGCTCTTGGGTGCAAGCTCTTCGACTACCGGGCTCAGGGTGACATCCTGCTTAGCAGCGGCAGCGGTTCCGGACACTCCAGTGGTTGGCGACACGATGCTCTTGAGCGCGCTGGCTACATCCATCTTCTGCGACGCCCGCGGCTCTCCTGAAGAGGTGACCGCCGGTGCTTTGGGCTGAGGCATTGCCGCATCAGTCGATCCACCGGCAACTCCGTCTGATTTGGACGGCGCAATTAACGCCGCGGTCTGGGTTGGTGTTGCGTTGTTGGTCTGAGAAACCGCCACGACCTGGGCGACGCCGGTGTCAGTCGTCTTACTGGCATTCGTGTTTGACTGATCGGCGGCGACCGAGACGGCTGCGGGCTCATAAGTCACCGGAATGCTGGGCAATTGCGGCGGGCCATCCTTCGGCACCCTGCGAGCCGCGATGTCCGCCTCTTCGCGTTCGGTTTCCTGCATCAACGTAGCAATTGACCCGGTGGTCGGAGAGGTCAGCGTGCCGCTCGGCCGCATCTCTTCGTCGCGTGGCGTCACGGCTGGAGCGCGCAGCACGCGCGGGGTCACCGCGATGACGATGTCCACTTGCCGGTTGTTCTTGGTGGGCGAAGTGAAGAACCGTCCCAGGATAGGAAGCCCGCTAAGGATCGGCAGTCCCTGGCGTCCAGTTCCCTGCACATCTGTAGTTACGCTCGCCAGCATCATGGTGCGGTTGTTTTGTACGCGTGCAGTTCCCGTAATCTCCCGCTCGGTGAATGTTGGCGTCAGGGTGCTCTCGCCGGAAACATCTTTGGAATTAATTTTCATCTTGACCTGCACGTCAAGATTGGGAAAGACCTGCGGCGTAAAGTTCAGAGTCAGTCCGGTAGGTTCATAATTGATTACCGGAAAGCCGCCGGTCGGGAAATTATTTCCTGTGTTGGTGTTTGGAGTTCCAGTCTGAACCCCAAACGGATAGGCCTGGGCCGTCTGCACCGGCACTCGCTGGCCGATGCGGGCCGTGGACTCTTCGTTATTGAACGCGTGAATCTGGGTAGAAGCGAGCAGTCGGGAGTTATTCTTACTCTGGAACATGGTGAGCACCGAGGGCGGGATAACCAACGCCGCCGCTGCCGCGGTCGGACTCAGGCCGATGATGCTGCCCAGATTGACGCCGGTTTGGTTCGAGCCCGTCGCGCCGTTCGAAGTCAGTACCGCCAACCCCGGCGACCCGCCCAGATTGAATGTCCCGGCTCCCATTTGATTTCCGACCTGCAGCAACGACGAGTGGCTGACTTCATAGATGTTTACATCCATGACGACTTCGGCGCGATCCTTATCGATGCTTTGCAACAGATCGCCGATCAGCTTTACGTTTTCAGCCGTGTCGCGCACCGTCAAACTGTTAGTGTCCTTGTCGGAAACCACGATCGACTGGGGCCGTCCGACCGATGCCGGCAGGGCCTGAGTAATCAGAGCTTTCGCCTTGTCCGGATCCGAGTTTGCGATATAGAAGGTGCGCACGACCAGTTGCTGGTATTGCTGGCGTCGAGATTGATCGGCCACCAGGATCGTGCGCCGATCCAGCTTTTGAAAGAACAGGTTTTCCTGCAGGAAGATGTAATCCATCGCCTTCGCCGTCGTCACGTCCCGCAGGCTGACATCGATATTTCGCGGCGTCGCGAAAGACTGGCGATCAAAGATCACGTTAAGGTTCAGCTCGTCCGCCATCTTGCGGATGAATTGCTTCAGCTCGCCGTTCCAGGTGACCACGCGCACCGGTTCAGGTTTTGTCGTTACCGATGATTCCTGGAGTGGCGCGGTCGAACGCGCGGCCGGACTTCCCGCACCGTCAGACTGTGCTTTCGAGGTCCCGTCGCCTCCTCCTTGCGAAGGTGTTTTCCCGTCTTTCACTTCCTGAAGCCGAATCATCCGTTCCATTTCCGAAACCGCAAGCTGGTTGACTGGATCGTAACCGAAGGCCTGGCGAAACGAGTTGTAAGCTCCGACATAGTCGCGCTGCTCGGCCAACGACCGCCCCTGCTGCATAAACATTTGCGAGGCGTTGAAAATCGCGCGGCGATAGTGAAGTTGATATTCGGCGTTCGACGGATCAGCCGCGAGGGCCAGCGTGAACTCCTGCGCAGCTTTCTCCCATTGCTGCGCCTGCTCGTACTTCATCCCTTGAGTGAAGTTGTCTTTTCCCTTTTTCCCAAAAGCGCTAACCGGCACAGCCAGCAAGCAGGTGACGATGACGAGCGCGACAATCGAATGCCAACGGTTTCTTGATTTCATAATTGAACCCTCTCGGAACGAACGACCCTGAAAGTTGCCCGAAAAACTCGGGCGTGCTCATTACACGCAAACAGGCGGGACCAGTTCCGCAATGCCAAAAACTCAAGCAGTCTAACAGAAAAGCAGGTCTATTTTAAGGGGGCAGGAGACTGAGACTGGAATGTATCTTACCCTGAAAAGCACGCTGTTCCTAACGCAATCCGCGTTTAGAGTTCAACCTTCAGGTTGCTGGTTGCCAACGCGCAAGCTAAAAACTTGAACTGGCTTTAACGTTCCTCGGCAACCTCCACATCATCTTCGCTGACGCGTATCATGAGTGCGACGTTACCGCTTGGAACCTCCACCAAGAGTTCCCGGGCGCTCAAATCCTCCTCCCGCACAACACAGAGCGTGTTGGCCGGAATGATTCTCTCACCATCGTTTACGTCAATTCGAAGGCGAACCTTTACCCCTAAACACGGGAGACCTTGGCACATTGTTTTACTCCTTTGGATGAGCGACTACGAACCCGGCTAACGCTCTGTTGACGTCTCGTTGGGAGCGTATACAGACCACAAACCAACCAAGGGCCAAAGCTAGTGTCAAGAGGATAGGGAGCGAACAAATGCCCTGAACCATCCTGAGACTAGTGACTATCACAAGCGCCAGCGTTAGGTTCTGGTTCAATCTAGAATATTCGTATGCCCTATCAATGATTAGCTCAAAAACTCCGATTGAATCCTTATTTATCGATTTGAAGTAATCCTGCGGTAGCTCAGTCTTCAAAATCTTCTTTGAAGCCAAAGTGACCAATGGTTGAATGGTAACGGTCCGTGCGGCATCAACCAACGCGCCACACATGAACACTGCGGAAAACAACAGCACAGCATCTGTTGGGTTTTGTGGATGTTTCAGAATGCTCCATCGATCAACTCTTGATATGAGGACCTGCGGGGTTCCGATGAGCAGAACGATACCAGGTACTATGAAGACTAAGACCGTCGTGAGAGTAAGGTCAAATTTCATGTTACCTCCTATGACACGCACCCAAAAGTCGGGTCAACGCCGCTTGAACTCTAAACCTGGCTCCGATCCTAACGCCGGCCGGCTAAATTAACTTCCTCGACAAAGGTGACGCGATTGATCTCATGCAGCGTCGAAACGCCCGAGAAGACCTTCTTCAGCGCCGATTCGCGCAAACTGGTCAGGCCTTCGGCCTCGGCGGCGCGCCTCACCTCGGAACCAGGCCGGCGCTCGACGATCATTTCGCGGATGTTGTCGCTGAGATCGAGCAACTCATGAATCGCCGTGCGGCCACGATAGCCGGTGTGATTACATGAGTCGCAACCCACGTTTCCATAAAAGACACCGCCGCTGTGCTCTTCCGGTCGCAGGCCGGACTCAAGCAACTCAGTTTCAGAAGGATGAAAAGCCCGACGGCAAACCGGACACAGCACCCGGATCAGACGCTGAGCGAGCACGCAATTCAAGGACGAAACAAAGTTGTAGGGCTCGACACCCATGTTCAGAAAACGGCCAATGACGTCGATGACATTGTTCGCGTGAACGGTGGTGAACACGAGGTGTCCGGTCAGGGCGGACTGAATCGCGATCTGCGCCGTCTCTTCGTCACGAATCTCACCGACCATGATCTTGTCCGGGTCGTGGCGCAGAATTGAACGCAACCCGCGCGCGAAGGTCAAACCCTTTTTCTCGTTGACCGGAATCTGCGTGATGCCATGCAACTGGTATTCGACCGGGTCTTCGATCGTGATGATCTTATCTTCTTCGTTTCGGATTTCATTGAGCGCGGCATACAGCGTAGTAGTTTTGCCCGAACCGGTCGGACCGGTGACCAGCACCATGCCGTAAGGCTCAGCGATGTAGCGACGAAACTTTCTGAGATCGTCCGGATCGAATCCGACTACGTTCAGATCCAGATTCTTAAACTCTTCGTTGATCTGTTCTTTGTCGAGGATACGAATCACCGCGTCTTCGCCGTGCACGGTGGGCATGATCGAAACGCGAAAATCAACATTGCGTCCTTTGTAGCGCACGCGAAAGCGGCCATCCTGCGGCACGCGGCGTTCGGCGATGTCGAGTTCGGACATGACCTTGATGCGGGAGATTAACGTTTGGTGATAAGCAAGATCTATCGGGTCGACTTTCTGATATAACGCCCCGTCGATGCGGTACTTTACCTGCACCTCTGTGTCGCGCGTTTCGATGTGAATATCAGAGGCGCGCGACTCCATCGCGTTATAGATGATCGTGTCGACCAGTTTGATGATCGGCGACATCTCGCTGTCGGTCGCCAAACGGTCCAGATCGAGGACTTCCTCGCCCGCCTCTGTTTCGCGCACCAGCGAAATACGAAAACCGGACGCGGCTTCCTGCAAGACGCGCTGCGTGGCGTCGCCTTTGCGCAACACGACGTCGATCGCGCCAGCGGTGGCTACGTGCGGCACCAGACGCATGCGCAAGGCTCCGGACAAGTCGTCCAGCAGATCCAAATCGGTTGGATCGGCCATAGCGATGTGCAATTTTCCGTTTTCGCGCCGCAACGGCACGAATTGATGCCGCACCATCAGGTCGACCGGAAGCTCGCTGAGCAACGAATAGTCGATGGGCGATTCGCCCTCTTGAGGCAACAGATTGACGAAGGGTAGCCGGTAACGACTCGCCAATTCTTTGGCTTGTTGTATTTCCGGAGGCTCAGTCGCCGCGGGCAATGGCGCCTCAACCTGTTCTTCAGTGAATTGCTTCATTCTTGTAGCGCAAGTTGTTAACTTGCGTTCCTTAATCGACTAAAACCGACGCAAGTTAGCAACTTGCGCTACACGTTAATGATTCATCATTGGCCCGTGCGAAATCGACTGGATGATGGGCAGATAGATTGCCAGCAGAATAACCACCACGACGCCTCCCATCACCACAAGGATCGCAGGCTCAAGCGTGGTCGTCAACTGCTCTAATCGCACCTCTGATTCAGCGTCGTAGAAGGTCGCCACCTCGTCCAGCATCTCGCGCAAGCTGCCTGAGCGTTCGCCGATGCCGATCATGTCGATGGCTAACTCGGGCATCCAATTTGCCGTCTCCAGACTTTCTGTGAATGATCGACCCTCGCGAATCAACGGCAATATCGCTGAGCTACGGCGCCGCAATTCCAGGTTCGTGATCGATTCGGCCGCGATCTCCCAGGACTCGACCAGCGTGATGCCGCCCGCCAAAAGTGTCGCCAGCGAGCGCGCCGCCTGGGCCGTCGACATCTGCGTCAAAAGTTTCCCGGCCAGCGGCAGCCGCAGCAGAAAAGCGTCAATCATCAGACGGCCACCCGGCGTCCGCGACCAAATAAAAATGACGACCGCGCTCACGATGACCAGTGGGGCAAACCAAAGCGCATTGCCGGTTATCCAGTTAGAAAGTCCCAAAACAATCTGGGTTACGGTCGGCAGATCGTTGCCAAAGCCGGCGAACAAATCGGACATCCTCGGCACCACAAAGGTCGTCAGAAAGATCACCATACCCAGACAAGCCACCAGCAGAAACGCGGGATACGCGAGCGCGCCGCGAATCTTTCTGCGCAAACCAACCGACCTCCGCATGTAGCTCACATATCGTGAAAGCACTTCGTCCAGCGCGCCCGAACGCTCGCCGGCTAAAATCGAAGCCGTGTAAATCCGCGGGAAGATCGCGCCCTGCGCAGCGAAAGCGTGCGAGAGAGCCGAGCCGCCACGAATTGCCGTTTCGACTTCTTCCAGCACCGCGCGCAGACGCACCGACGTGGCTCGCTTGCGCAACATTGTGATCGCCTGCAGAATCGGAATGCCCGCGCGCAGCAGGGCCGCGAGCTGCTGATTGAAGAGGAGAAAGTCGTTGGGTTTGACCCGGGCCCGGGCCGTCTTCCCGGTCTTCGTGAACGAGGTCAGGCCTTCAGCTTTTGGCGGCGTGACCGCAAACACCTTGAAGCCTTCGCGCTCGAGTCGCGCGCGCGCTTCGGGCGCGGCCATCGCCTCGACCGTGCGTGTCACAATCTCGCCCGCCGGCGTTCCTAAACGAACAATAAACTCAGCCATATTTCGATTCGGAGTATATCACGCGATGATCAGTCGACGAGATTGCTTAGAACTCCCTCGCGGACCTGAGGTTGCCAACACGCTGGCGGTGCCGTTTAGTTGCGGAAAGTAAACGGCAGGGAGGGCTCCTGTGCGGCCCGATAGCGAATACCGCGCATTCCCATTTTGGTTTCGTGCTTTTTTCGCGCGGAGAAGAACGATCCACGAAATCACACGAAAGAGACGAACAAAAGCCGTTCGCTTCGTGTGATTTCGTGGATCGTCTTGCCTGGAGGGGGAAATCTCTCAAAACAGGAGACCGCTTGCTTTCTTTTATTATTGATCTTTCGCACTCATTGGCATATTGTCCGCGCGTTTCAAAGCTGCACTAAAAGCTCTTCGACAAAGTCAACGAAGGGATAACTGCTCATGGACTCCGCCGGTCAGACATCTGGTGAACCTATAGGGCTGGTCCGCGGCCTCAGTCTGCTCGATGCGACGATGATCGTAATCGGGTCAATGATCGGCTCGGGCATCTTCATTGTCTCCGCAAAGTCCGCGGCGCTGGTGGGCGCGCCCGGATGGCTTTTGGCCGCCTGGGCGATCGCCGGAGTGCTGACGATTACGGGCGCGCTTTGCTGTGCTGAGCTGGCCGCGATGCTGCCCCGCGCCGGCGGCCAATACGTTTTTCTGCGTGAGGCCTATGGTCCCGCAACCGGTTTTCTCTTCGGCTGGTCTCTGTTCTTCGTCGTGCAGACGGGCACGATTGCGGCAGTGGCGGTCGCTTTCGCCAACTTCATGGGGGTGCTCACTGATCGCGTTTCCGACAGCATCTACATTATTCCGCCCATCCACTTGGGCAGCTACGCGATCACTCTTTCGACGAATCAACTCGTCGCTATCCTGCTCATACTCTTTCTCACTTTCACCAACACGCGCGGTCTCAAGACGGGCAAGCTCATTCAAAACACTTTCACCTTCACCAAGACGGCCGCGCTCATCGGCTTGATTCTGGTTGGTCTCTGGCTGGGCCGAAACGCCGCCAGCGCGGCTAACGCTGCTTCATGGTGGAACCCGTGGGCCAATGCGGGTTGGGATCCGAGCTCAGTGCAGCCCGGAGTCGCAAAGACGAGTGGACTGTGGCTGGTGATGCTGCTTGGGCTGGCGATGGTGGGTCCATTGTTCGCTCAATCAGCCTGGAACAACGTCACGTTCACCGGCAGCGAGATCAAAGAGCCGGGACGCAATCTGCCACGCGCCCTGCTGATCGGCTGTGGCACTGTGGTCGCGCTCTACCTGCTCGCCAATCTGGCTTATGTCGTCACGCTGCCGTGGTCCGCGTTTCCGGCTTTACGAAATCCGCCGAACACGGTGGCCACGGAAACTATGAAGGCAGTATTCGGTCATCCGGGAATGGTCGTGATGGCGATCGCGATTATGATCGCAACCTTCGGATGCAACAACGGTTTGATTCTGGCAGGAGCGCGAATTTACTACGCGATGGCCCGCGATGGTCTCTTCTTCAAGAGCGCCGGAAGCCTGAGTTCACGTCATGTCCCAGTGGCGGCGTTAATCGCCCAGGGTATCTGGACTTGTTTGCTGACGCTGCCGCGAACGGTGACGGTCGACGCGAAAACGGGAGCGTTCAAGTACGGAAACGTGTACGGCCAACTACTCGATTATGTGATCTCCGCAGATCTCATTTTTTATGCGCTGATGGTCGGAGCGGTATTCGTGATGCGCCGTAAAGCGCCCAACCTCGAAAGACCGTATCGCACGTTCGGTTATCCGATAGTGCCGGTCATCTATATCGCGATTGCGATGTTGTTGGTGCTTGACCTGGCTTATCTCACTCCGGCGACCGCCGGCATCGGTTATCTCTTGGTGCTGACCGGAATCCCGGTGTATTTGATATGGAGAAGGCAGGCCAAAGCTGCTTAGCTCGGGCCTGCCTTCCTGATTTCGCCTCCGGGGCGAAAGTTAATTTCCGATTATCGAACTAAGAATGGTTCGGGAGGAAACAGTCCTTCCGGCGGTTGAGCCGGCGGTCTTGATCCTGCTCCTGGCGGAGGTCCTCCAGGCCCGCCAGGCCTGCGACCCGGTCCTCGTTCCGGCCCATCTGGTCCACTTGGCCTACCTCGTTCGGGTCCATCTGGTCCTGGTCCCTTCGGGCGCATCGATTGCAGCTTCGCCTGTTGCTCGGGCGTTAGTTTGTTCTTAATACGAATTGCCAGTTCCATGTGCGCGCGCTTAACCTCACGCTCACCGTCCAAAACCTTGTCGAGCTGAGAGAGCGCCAACTGCTCGTTTACCGAATTCGCTTTCATCGTTTCATGCAGTGCTTCCATGGCATCCTGCAGTTGCCACTGCAATTCGTTGAAGCGCGTCGTCGTGCGATTGATCTCGCCACGCATGAACGTCTTCTGGTCATCAGTCAGCCCCAGTTCTCGCTGATGCTGCATCACCATCTCCGGAGGAAACATCGCGTCGCCAAACGGGTCCCGCGGCGGCGGTGGTGGTGGCTGCTGCTGTTGGGATCTTGGCGGCGGCGGTTCCGGCTGTTGCGCCGAGACCAGCACTACACTCAAAAGCAGGGCGGCGGCGATTACTGCGACTAACGGGCCGATTCTCTTTTTCATTA
>DATHHW010000183.1:0-6277 GCA_035317005.1 Pyrinomonadaceae bacterium
AACAATCTGGCCACGAACGCCGCGGCGAGCGTGGCCGTGCCGGCGCCAGAGAGCATTCTGGAATTCAAGGTCCAGACCTCACTCTACGCCGCAATGTTTGGACGCGGCGGCGGCGGCAATGTTCAGGCAGTTACGAAAAGCGGTAGTAACAATTTTCACGGCGCAGTCTATGAATATTTCCGCAACAGTGCGCTCAATGCCAATAATCCCTTCTTGAAAGCAGCAGGTGTTAGCCGGCCAACGTTAGGGCGCAATGTTTTTGGCGGGTTGCTCGGCGGGCCAATCAAGGCCGATAGGTTGTTTTTCTTTATCTCGTATCAGGGCACGCGAGAACACAACGGCGCATCGCCTAACAGCCTCACGTCCAGTGTCTTAATCGCGCCCGGTCTCACTGACGATCGTTCGCCACAGAATCTGCTCACGACGTTCCGGCCCCGGTTGTCGCCGACCACGCCGCCCGCCACTTCAATCAACCCGGTGGCGCTCGCTCTCTTGAACGCGAAGCTATCCAATGGTCAATTCCTGATCCCCACACCGCTGGCTGACGGTCATTACTCGGGCTCGGCCATCTCCTCTTATCGTGAGGATCAATTCAACACAAACGTTGACTACCGGATCAATGAAAGGAACTGGCTGTCGGTGAGGTTTTTCTTCTCGAACGCGCCGCAGTTCCTCGCGCTTCCCAATGGCGGTGGGGGTGGCGGCGGTGGAGCGAATGTCCCCGGGTTTGGTGCGGATCAAAAGCAAGACAACCGGCTGCTCTCGTTTCAGGACGTTCACGTCTTCGGCCCACGAACCATCAACGAAGCGCGCGCCGGCTACAGTTTTATCCGTGGCGACATGTCCGGGCAAAACCCCGTAAAGGACTCGGACCTTGGCATCAAGCGAGCTAACGCCAACACGTATCCGGGGCTGGGGCTTATTCGTATCGGACCAACCGGAACGAACGCGGTGGCAATTGGAAATGCCGGTACGAACGTCGACACACAGAATGTCGAGTCTTCAACCACGCTGGTTGATGTTCTCTCGATCACCCGTGGCCGGCACAGCATTCGCACCGGCGCGCAGGTGATCTACTACCGGAATGATCTCGGGGCGAATAATAACCGGCGCGGCACAATAACCTTCCAGAGCTTCAACAATTTTCTGCTCGGTGTGGCTAACAACTCAGTGTACGCAGACGGCATCAACACTCGGATTCTGCGCGCAACTGACTACAGCTTCTTTCTCCAGGATGATTGGAAGATTTCGCCGAAGCTAATCCTCAATCTCGGTTTGCGTTACGAGTTGGATCTGCCCCCTTATGAAACGCGCGGCGCGCTGTCGACTTTTGATCCGGCACTCTATAAACCGAGAATGGAGGTGGACTCCAACGGTAACCCTGTCGGCCCTCCCATCGGCGGATTCGTGCAGGCCGGAAATGTAATCCCTCAATACGACTTGCCGGATGTGCCAAATGTCAGCAAGCGTGTCCTGACCAGCGTCGATCCAAATAACTTTGCCCCGCGCGTCGGCTTTGCCTGGTCACCACTTGAGTCAGGACGATTGGTCGCGCGCGGCGGCTATGGCGTCTTTTATTCGCGGCCCTCCACAGCCTACGTAGGCATCTCGATGAACTCTCCGCCGACATACGCCATTCGTCGCAGCCCAACCGGCGCTACGGTCCCGTTAGCGGATCCTTTCTTTCCTCTGCCAGCGCAGGATCAATTTCCGGCTTTCGTGAAGGGCGTCGCCCTGGCGGGTCAAATATTTGACCGCGGCATGCGCACGGCTTACTTCCATCAGTACAATGCCGGCGTTCAATACACATTGGCCAGAGATCTATTGTTCGAAGTAACCTACGTTGGCACACGCGGACTCAATCTGATCCGCGACCTCGCCATCAATCAGGCAAGACTGGCCAGTCCACAGCATCCCATCATCAACGCCGTCACAAGTCAGGCAATTACCACCAACACGCCCGCCGCAACGAACCTCGCGCTGCGAGCGCCATTTCAAGGCGTCGAAGTAGGTAGCTTTCTTCAGATTCAGTCCACGGCGCAATCAACTTACAATTCACTACAAATGAGTTTGACTCGGCGTCTGTCTAAAGGACTGCAATTCCTCGCGTCATATACTTATGCCAGGTCGATCGACAATGCTTCCGGCGGTAGTGACAGCGCGGGAGAAGTCCGGGATACGATCAATATCGCCGGTAACCAGCTTGATAACCGCGCCAATCGTGGCGTATCCGACTTTGACCGCACGCATCGTTTTGTTTTGAGCTATCTGTGGGAATTACCACGTCCGGCTTTTGCAGCCCGATCAACTGCGGGACGGTTGCTCTTCTCCAATTGGCAGGTGGCGGGAATAGTCACGGCGATGTCGGGCTTGCCGATAGACATAATCGACGGCGGCGCGGGTTCGTTCTACGGGTTGAGCGGGGGGAACAATGCGCTGGTGCGGCCAAGTTGGGCGCCAGGCGCAACGACCAGCACTGCCACCAGCAATATCCCTGCCGGATATTTTTTCAATCCGCTCGCGTTTGTTCGGCCGATTGTATTGACGGGCCAGGTGATTCCGAGTTCAAACGGAACGGCCACCGCGGGCGCGACCGGAACCGACTTCGGCAACGTCGGTCGCAATGTTCTACGCGGGCCAGGACAGACGAACGTTGACTTCTCGGTAATCAAGCGTTTCGCAATCGGTGAATCGAAGAACCTTGAGTTGCGTGCCGAGTTTTTCAATCTTTTCAATCAGGTAAACTTTGCAAATCCGATCAGCAACCTTAGCGCTGTCCCGGCGACTTCTATCGATCCGAACAGTGGACGGATTATTGGCAGTCCAGGCGACTTCGGTCGAATTATTTCGACGAGTAACAATCCGCGACTGATTCAGTTCGCGGTGAAGCTTAATTTCTGATTCTCGGTAGTGGCACATTCAGTTACCTGTTTGCGGCGCGTGACATCCTGACTCTCAAGTTCGTCTAACGAACCAGTCAGTATTTTTGGTCGCGGTTGACTTCGGTCCCAGCGGGACCAAATGTTTATAGACCGCGACGGAACAGAACAACTTTCAAGCTCCGTGGGAGCGAAACATTTGGTAGCCGAAAAGCACATTTCGCTCCTCTGGAGCGTGGCAGTCCTTTTCAGTAACGTGTCTATGAATATTTCGCCGCTCTGCGGCGCCGGCAGGATTTCTGTTTATAACTTTCGACTCAGAACACTGGACCAGGGATAAACTCTATGACCACTACAAACACTCCGTTTCCACCTACCATCCGCGTCGGCATTCTGGTCTATGAAGGATTCGAGCCAATCGATGTGTGGGGCTTTACCGAAGCTTTCGCCATCTCACGGTTTATTGGTACCGACTATCAGAGTCCTCCGCCTTATCCCTTCGAGATTCTGTTGATCTCAAACGAGGTGAAACCAGCCGGCAAGGCAACCGCTCCGGCGCCCCTCAAAAGCGCAAACGGCCCACGCGTCGCGCCCGACATGTTCCGCGACGACGCCCTCGCGCAGCCTTTTGACCTGTTAATGATTCCGGGCGGCGACACGGCGCCATTGCTTGACGAGAACGATAGCAAAACTGTGAACGCTCTCGTTGGTTGGGTTAAGGCGATGGACAAGCGAGTCAAGCTAATGACTTCCGTGTGCACCGGCGCTGCCGTCCTTGCACATGCCGGGGTGCTTGACGGCAAGCACGCCGCGACTAACCACCAGGCGTTCGCATGGGTGACACAGTATGGGCCACGCGTACTCTGGGACAACGTCTCGCGCTGGGTCGATGCCGGCCATTACGTTACCTCGGCGGGTGTCTCGTCCGGTACCGACATGGCTTTTCATCTGGTTGATCGGCTGGCGGGCCGAGCGGTAGCAGAGACGGCGGCAAAGCAAGCGGAGTATGACTGGCACCGCGATCCCCAGCAACCAATCTACTATCCGCAGCAGGCGGTAGTGCCGACCTCGCGCACGCTTAAGCCTTAGGGCGCGCTTTAGCGCTGCATCTCATCACCGTCGCTTCAGCGAGGTGTTAATGAGATGGTTGCCCTGGTGAGGTGCTGTTTCGCACTAACACAGTTTTAGGAATGCTCAAGGATTCGAGGTCTGCCGGAGTCTCGCCAGTTATCAGATGCCGGCGGCGCCAAAATTCGCTCTGCGGCCAGCGCTGCTCCTCGCGATAGTATTTCGTGCGAACCTCAGCGTAGCTTTTGAATTCTTCCATCACATACCGGCGATATCGATCCAACCCTGAGTCGTCATCTCGTGTGAGCAGATCGCTCAGCGCATAGGATCCGAATATCCCGGACCGCAGCGCTTTGACGATGCCCTGGGATGAAAGCGGATCGAAGCGAGAGGCGGAGTCGCCAACAGCCAGCCAGTTTGCGCCAGCCGCGGGCTCCAATCGGCGTGATGCCGCAGCGCGAACCATAAGAGGACTGCACGGGTTACTCCCCCGCGCCATTGCGCCAACGTTCGGCATGGCGTCGAGCCTTCGACTCCACTCTTCAGTTTCGCGAAGTCTCAAGCGGCGAGCAAGGTCGGCGTCAGTCATGCACGCTATGATACGCCGCCCGTCGGGAAGCCCCGCGGTGTACCACCAGCCGTCTTCGAAGGATTCCACCAGAGTGCGAGGATCATCGCCGCCGCTTTCGAAGAAGCGGGCGATCCCGATAAGCCGGTCGGCTTCGTCAAAACGAGCGCCAAAGCGACGGGCCACAGCGGCGGTGCCGCCGGTCGCATCGACGATGAAGCGCGCCGACACGGGGCTGCCGGTCGAGACGGTCAGGCGCCATTCGTTGCGCGCGCGGTCGATATCGTGAACCCGACTGTCGAGGACGAGAGTCACGCCCGCCCTTTCGGCTGCTCGTGCAAGCATGGCATCGAACGCGGCGCGGTCGACGTGCCAGCCGGTACTGCTCGGCATGAAAATGAAGTCGTTGTCGAGAGGCGCGGCGCTGCCCCACACCGCAGTGGTGCCATGTACTTTCCGGTGTTCCTGTTTTTGGAAAGCCTGCCATACGCCGAGATGCTCGAGGATCGGCCGGACCGGAGGCGGCAGCGTTTCGCCGATCCGCGGAACCTCGTAGTGCGACGCTTCAATTACGACGACAGACAACGAAGGTGCGTGAGCGCGAAGCGAAAGAGCAGTGGCGGTCCCGCCGGGTCCACCGCCGACGATAGCAACGTCAAAAGTCGAGGGTGTCATCCGGAGGCCCTATCCTACTCGCACAGCGTAGAACGAAGCGACCACACCTGCCGGGTGGATGGTGCTACTCATGGTGCCATTATCATTAGTACCGTGGTGTGGGACGGTCCGAACAACTGAGCCGACGATCGCCTGCCGCTCCAGCAAGTCAGTGCTGTTTGGCCAGACAGGCACGAGCCAGCCGATATAGTCGTAGATCCATTCTTCTCCGTTGACAACCCCGACGCCCTGGAACCTTACCTGACCGGGAGAACCGTAGCCGATTGATCCACGCAGATTGAGTAACCAATTGCCCGCGGGAGGGGGCCCGAGGCTGCCACCGATTGTGCCGCCCAGCTTTTCGGTAGATGGCGCTGTGATCTCGATCGTCCCTTCGCCGAACACCAGTGTACTTATGTCGGTGCTCAAGTCAGGATCGTTATTAAAACTTCGATAGGTCCAACTTCCAACAAACGGATTCTTGCTCATGTTGTCTCCTCTTTCTTCTCTAAGTTCGTTTCGTGCGCTCGACACTAACGTAAGGCGGCACATCGGGAGTCCCCAGAGTGCTGGGCTGGATGTCTCCCGTCGGGTTGCGCTTCACAATGCTCAGCCGCCACCACTCAGTCACCATCTTCAGATCGCCGGCGTTTGTCTGCGGCACGCCCGGTGTCCAGTCGAGCCACTTGAACGAACTATAGTCACCAGGTACCACCAGCTCGTTAGTCTGCATCGGACGGTGGGCCGGCCACCAGAGGGTCTCCCAAATCCTCTGCTCCCGCCCCATCAACTTGTCGTTGTCGCTGCCGGGATAGATCACGTTCCATTTCTCGTACGTGACGTCGACCGTCTGGGTCGAGCACTCGTTGAAGTCCGCCTGCCAGGGCACAGACATGTACTTGGTGAGGTCTCCGGGCTGAAGGCCGGTCACGAAGTCGTTTGTCTGACTGAGATCATCGCCGGCATAGAAGGCGAAGTCGCTATCGGGCAGTGTGCCCTTATTAGCCTGGGCCGGCGTCTGGCCAAAGACGTAGAAGGCAGGATCGGCTTTGATTCGATACGGCTCGACCCAGATGAAAGGGTTACGCATCACCCATCCGATCTCGGC
>DATHHW010000184.1:0-5199 GCA_035317005.1 Pyrinomonadaceae bacterium
CAATGACTGGCGCTTCAACATACGTCCGTCAAACACCGAACCACTGCTGCGCCTGAACATCGAAGCGCGCCAGCCGGGGTTGGTCGAGAAGATCCGGAGTGAGACCGAAGAGATCATTGGTTCGAAACCTAAGTAGACACAGACTTGATTAAGCCTCCCTTTGCGCCTTAGCGCCTTTGCGTGATTCTGTTCTTAGATAGATCGGGAAGTCGCGCAAAGGCGCTAAGGCGCAAAGCCAGTATCTTTTCCTTCCCCACGGCACACTCTTTGCCAAATCAAATCTACTGTAAGCAACGAGGCTCTTGAAACAGAGCCTCGACGGGCCCTCAAGACTCAAAACGAGGAGGACTAAGTCATGGGATTGATCCTGTTAATAATTCTAATTATTTTGCTTTTGGGCGCGGCGCCGGCTTGGCCGTACAGCCGGAACTGGGGCTATGGACCGAGCGGCGGATTGGGTTTGCTGCTCGTGATCGTGATCATTCTGTTGCTGCTCAGAGTGTTCTAACCTGAGACGATTTCTCTCTTTTTGAGAATTCAAAGCGTGCAGAGCGAACTCACTCCCTCTCCCTTTTGGGATAGGGTTGGGGAGAGGGCTTGCTTGTCCTACCTAAACCTGATTCGACATCTTTCTCTCGCAGTCAAATACCACCTTTCACATGGCCGAGTTGACTCGGATGTAAACTTAACGACAAACTTCTTCGCATGCCAGAGCTGCCTGAAGTCGAGCACGTCGTGCGCGCCCTGCGCTCAGTTGTCGTGGGCCGTCGCATCGTGGCGAGCGAGATTAGACTTCCAAAACTAATTGCTCCCGCTTCACCTTCTTTATTCAAACGCAAGCTGAACGGTTCGACAATTACCGGCGTCTCGCGTCGGGGGAAATACATTCTGATCGAGCTTAATAAGAACGGGGCTCTCCCTGACGGTCGGGCTTCTGACGCGCGAGCGCGCGAGAGTCAGAGGCCCGCGCGTCAGCAAGGGCTTGTCTTAGCCGTACATCTCCGCATGACCGGCAAGTTCGTCTCTCTGTCCCCTGACGACCTATTGCCGAAACACGCCCACGCAGTTTTCTATCTCGACAATGATCGGCGTCTGGTCTTCTGCGATCAGCGACAGTTCGGGGTGATGAAGTTGGTAACACCAACGCGTCTGAGTAAGACGAAAGGAATCAGTGAGCTTGCGCCCGAGCCTTTCGGTGAAGATTTCAGTTCGGCTTATCTGAAAGAAACCCTGGCCCGTTCACGCCGCACACTGAAAACGTTGCTGTTGGATCAAACGAGGGTCCTCGGTCTGGGAAACATCTACGCCGCTGAAGCCCTGTTCCGCGCGGGAGTAAATCCATTCAAGACCGCCGCGACACTTTCAACCCGCCGAGTCGAACGTTTGCATCAGGCGATTCTCGACGTCCTTACCGAAGCCATCTCAGACAGCTCAACGTCCCGAGTCAACCTGGAACATTCAAACGGCTTTTCTTACGGCGAGGCGTTCGAACGATTCTGGCAGGTATACGAACGCGAAGGTGAGCCTTGCGTTAAGTGCGGCGCGCGCATTCGGCGGATTGCGCACGGTGGCAGATCGACTTACTGGTGTCCCAAATGTCAGCGAAGATAGACGCGCGTCTTGGGTTTCATCTCTAAAGGACTCAATCTACGTCTTGATTCGCCACAGGCCGACTAGGACGACTTTCGGCCCGGGACCACAAGGTCTTTTTTTAGGCCCAATCCTCGCCTGCCCCTATTTGACGGTCATCCCAAAAACTAAGAAGACCATGTTCGCTGAGTACGCCAAGCTGAGACGTCAGTCCTTCCAGACTTCATCCTTGTGGCTATAGCTGATAAAGACGGTGGGTTTAGTGGGCTTAGTCATAGGCAGTGCCCCTCTGGGTTAGGATGACAGAAGGGTAAATCAACTTTACATTCTTGTCACTACAAATTCCCCAGAATAAAATCCGTCATCATCTGCTGCATGTGCTTCACCAAAACCGGATCGGTGACGCCGTGCCGAGACTTGGGATAGAGCATCAACTGCACCTGCTTCCCTGACTTCTGCAGTTCATAGAGAAACTGAATCGTGTTCGCCATGTGCACGTTGTCGTCGATGGCGCCATGAATCAGGAGCAGCTTTCCGTGCAGGTCTTTTGCGAAATTAACAGGTGAGCTCTTCCTGTAACCTTCCGGGTTGTTCTGCGGCGTCTGCATATAGCGCTCGGTGTAGATCGAATCATAGTTGCGAAAGTCTGACACCGTGCCGCCGGCAATACCGACCTTGAATGTCTGGCTGTGCGTTAACGCGTAGCTCGTCATGAACCCCCCGTAACTCCAGCCCCAAAGACCTATCCGCGAGCCATCCACGTAAGGCTGGCCTTTCAACCATGCATATCCGTCCTCTAGATCGCGTAACTCAAGTTCACCAAAGTTCTTGTAAAGCGGCCACGCAGAGTTCACGCCCTTGTTGCTGGCCGTCCGGTTGTCGCAGATCCAGATGATGTAGCCCTTCTGCGCCAGCATCTGATGCCACATGTAACGCGTGCCGCCCCAGGCGTTACGCACCGATTGCGACTGCGGACCGCTATAGGTATAAGACCAGACAGGATATTTTTTCGACTCGTCAAAGTCGGGCGGCTTGATCATCATCGCTTCCATCGTGAAGCCGTCGCGTGTCTTCACGTTCACGAACTCGACCTTGCCCAGCTTGTATTGCTTCAAGGCGTCGACTTTGTTCTCGTCAATCGCGCGCACGAGCTTGCCCGCCGAGTCGTACAGCTTCACTTGCGTCGGCGTGTTCACGTCGTTCCATGAATCGATAAAGTGAGTGGCCGTTGAATTGAACGATGCGCGATGATTCCCTTCCATCATCGTAAGCCGGTTAAGACCCGAGCCGTCGAGTTTGATCGAGTATTCGTGATTCGCGATGAAGCTGTGCTCGCTGCTGCTGAAGTAAACTGTTCCCTTCCCTTCGTCGATCTCTTCAAGAGAGCGCACGTCCCAGTCGCCGTTGGTGACTTGCTTGATCAGCTTGCCGTCAGCGCCGTAATGATAGATGTGCCGCCAGCCACTGCGATCGCTGAGCCAAAGAAACGAACCGTCTTTCAGATAACGTAAACCTTCATCGACGACCTCGACCCACGCCTTTGTGGTTTCGCGAAATATGGTCGACGACTTGCCGTCGTCAGGATTGGCGGAATTCAGATCCAGGAAAGTCTGTTCGCGGTTCTGGGCTTGATAGAGAACCTTCTTCCCGTCGGGCGCCCATCCGACACGCACGATCAGGCGATCATCGGCGGGATATTTGTAGGTATCTACCCAACGCACATCACCGCCCGCGGCGTTTACCACGCCGAGCTTCACGATCGGATTGGGATCGCCGGTCTTTGGATAAGGAGTGTCTTCTACATTTTGATCGTAAGGAATGTGATCGACGACGACGAAATTGGGCACCGGATGTTCGTCGAGTTGCAGGAACGCTATGCGCGTCGAGTCCGGACTCCACCAGTACGCGCCAAAGTTGCCGCGGCCGTAGAGTTCCTCCTGATAGACCCAATCCAGGCGGCCATTCAGCAGCTTGGGATTGCCATCACGAGTCAGCGCATGCTCACGCTGCGACGCAATGTCTTCCACGTAGAGATTGTTGTTCCGAATAAAACTGATCATGCGGCCATCGGGGCTGAAGCTCTCGCCAACTTCTTCCTCGGGATTGTGCGTCAGGCGCATGGCGCGATCGCTGCCGAATTCGTAATAGAAGAGATCGTTGGCTTGATTGATCAGCACGCCCGTTTCGTCCGGATTCATCTGATACGTAGTTTGATTAGCCAGACGCTTCGCGGTCTCTTTGCTGATGCCGGATAGGGCATCAAACGCGGCTTCCATCTTCGCGGCGTTGTAAAAAGGCTCTGACTTGCCCGTAATGGCATTGACCTTGAGCAAACGCGGGAAAGCGGTTCGATCTTTGCTGGCGACGATGTAGGAGACACCGTCTTTCAACCAACGGGGATTCGATGGAGTGCCGCTGAAGTTGACTCTCCTGACCGGATCGTAAATGTCGTCGATGGTAAGCGGCTTGTCCTGGGCTCTGAGCGAAGGAGCCAGCACCAGAACCAATAGACCGACTGCGAGTATGATTTGTTTTCGCACTAAGTATGCTCTCCTGAAAACTATGCTTTCTCCGGCGCCGGAGTCATCTTCTTAATCAGTGGCGTGAGTAAAGCAAGCAGCAACGCTGCCGCCAGACTGATACCGGCGAAGATGCCAAAGGCGCGCGTCAACACTTCCGGGGTTCCGGCTTTGAAAAGTTGCGTGGTTCTTCCGGCGATATAACTACCGACCGAGATTGACAGGAACCAGACTCCCATCATCAGGCCAACCATTCTGGTAGGTGACAGCTTGGTAATCGTGCTCAAGCCGACCGGGCTCAGGCACATCTCGCCGACAGTTTGAATGAAATACACCAGCACTAACCAGAGGGGCGAGACGCGTCCTGCTCCCGTCAGGCTCGCAGCAAAGGTGATCACGACGAATGCAATCCCCGCAAAGAACAACCCGAAGGCAAACTTTGCTGAACTCGAGGGCTGCCGGTCACCCATGCGCTGCCAGATGAACGCAAAGACCGGGGCCAGCATGATTACAAAGATTGCCGGCACCGACTGGAACCAACTGGAAGGAAACGCCCAGCCAAAAATCTCGTTTCGAGTTAGTCGATCCGCAAACAATGTCATACTCGAGCCGGCCTGTTCGTATGTCATCCAAAATATGATCGAGAAAAGCACCAGAATAAAGATGACTAGCACCCGCATTAGCTCGTCGCCTTTCAAAAGCCGGGTCGTGCCTCCAAGGTAACCGACGAAGTAGCCGCACACCGTCCAAAACGGAATCGAAATAAAGCCCGAATCGAAGCGATAACCAAATGCCGCGCCCAGCAAAGCACCGACAACGGCCAGGACTGCCGTGATCGCGTCCAGACTCTGTTTCGAAACGCCCACCGGCTGGTCCGCAGGTCTTGTTGGTTTGACACCAGCCTCGCGCAACCGGCTGCCGCCCAGCACGTACTGGATCACTCCAATCGTCATGCCGACGCCCGCCGCTGCGAATCCCCAGTGCCAACTATGTGCCGGATTGAGGCCGATCGAAGTAATGAAGCTCTTAAACCAGGCGCTCTGGCCCAGAAATCCGGTAACGAACGGCGAGAGAAACGCACCCAGGTTGA
>DATHHW010000185.1:0-2668 GCA_035317005.1 Pyrinomonadaceae bacterium
TAATGACGTATTCGGCGGTCAAGACGAGGACACGAAGGAGCCTGTGATCGATCCGGAACGAGACGAAACGACCAACATTTTAGCCGATCTGATTCAGCTGGAGCGCGGACCAAAAACAGCCAGCACCAATCACTGAGTAGCTTTGCCTGCGGATGCTGGTCCGGATCGACGGAGTCTCGCTTCGCGAGAGCGTGCTTGCATCAGCCCGGTAGGGTGATGCCTCTTCGGAACTAGGCGATTTGTTCGCCCGGAACGAATCTGTCCGATCCGCGCGGCGGAATAAGAAGTGCCCGTCTCTGCAAAAAGCGGGCCGGTTTGGAAACCAGAGCAGCCGAAGGAAGCTGCCAAATGAAGTGTGCCCGGCGCTTCTCCGATTCGGTTACGACGCGTGCCCTTTGAAAGGGAGACTGACGTCTTGAGGCTGAATCGAAATCAACGCCACCAAGGATCTAGATAACGTGGATCGTATTGCGGTTGAAATCTGGGATCCACTGGTCGGCCAAACCAGGGCTGCATTCTTCGATTCGGTGGCAGGCCATATGGGGAGTATTCATTTGTTCGAGGCGTTCTCCCGAAAACTGTGACCGGCGTTCCGATATCGACTGCACGGAAGAACGCAATCGCCAATTGCTCCGGCATCCGGACACACCCATGCGACGCCGGATAACCGGGGAGATATCCCGCGTGCATTCCATCAGCTTCATGGAAGCGCATGAAGTAGCGCATGGGCGCGGGAATAAATTTACCACCGCGCGGAACTTTCATGTCGACATCAGCGTCGGTCACAACGGTCTTGCCATTCGCGTCCACGATCTTGCCGTAGATGCTTGAGTAATGATTTACCTCTTTTTCGAGGACCTTAAACGAGCCGGTTTGCGTAAGATGCCCGTACCGGCCGCTCGAGATTGGCGATTCGAGAACCAGACCGCGCCCGCGAATCAGAAAGGCGGTCTGTTGTTGAAGATCGATCTCGACCCGAAAGGGATTTCCATCCTGTGCGCTCACTGATGCGAGCGATAGCAACAAGATCGAAAATGCCCGAAGGGTTCTCACATCTACTTTAACCCAGATGAGCGGGAAAAGTCTCAGCGACGAAAATTGCGAGGTGGTTTAGACCGCAATCGTCGCCTTGATCGACGGGTGCGGGTTGTAGTCGAGGAGAGTAAAATCTTCAAAGCCAAAGTCCTCGAGTCGGGTAATTGCCGGATTTACTTGCATGCGCGGCAGGGGCCGGCACTCGCGGTCGAGCTGCTCGCGGGCCTGTTCCAGGTGATTCTGGTAAAGATGGAGGTCGCCGAAAGTATGGACGAAGTCCCCCGCCCGAAGGCCGCACACTTGCGCAATCATCATTGTAAGCAACGAGTAGCTCGCAATGTTGAAAGGCACGCCGAGAAATAAGTCGGCGCTACGCTGATAAAGCTGACAGCTGAGCTCGCCGTCGTTGACGTAGAATTGGAAAAGCACGTGACATGGCGGTAACGCCATTTCGTCGATTTCGGCCGGGTTCCACGCACTGACAATCAAGCGACGGCTCGATGGATTTTCTTTAATCTCCGAAATCACTTTGTCGATCTGATCGACGCGGATTCCATTCGCTCCGCGCCAATCACGCCATTGTGCTCCGTAAACCCGGCCGAGATCTCCGTTTTCACCCGCCCATTCGTCCCAGATGGTGACGCCATGCTCATTCAGGTAGCGAACGTTGGTCTCGCCGTGCAAAAACCAAAGCAGCTCGTAGATGATAGATTTGAGATGGAGCTTCTTGGTCGTCAGAAGGGGAAAACGCTCACGCAAATCGAATCGCGCCTGTGCTCCGAAGATCGACAGTGTGCCGGTTCCAGTTCGATCGCTGCGCGCTACCCCTTGCTCCAGGACGAGGCGAAGAAGATCGTGATATTGCCGCACCTCCAAACGGTAGTGAAGGTTGGCGTCGGCTTCCAGCCGATGTTTCGATAATTCATCGGCGATACGCCGATACCGCCGACTAAGTGGGTTTGCGTAACTCTTCTTCCAACTCGGTCTTGCGCTCGTTCAATGTTTGCAAGCGCAGTTTCCAGCGATGGAGCTGAATACTAAGTTGGTTGATGTACCCGGTCACTTCGGTGCGTTGCGATTCGTTTTCTTTCAACTTGCGCTGCAGATCGGTCAGCTCCTGCGGCGCTGCCGGGCTCGCGCTCGCCGGCACCGTTGGAACAAGCGTCGGCTTTCCGCACCGCTGGCAGTTTAGGGTCATTCCAACCGCTGCCGCGTTGACGACGAGCGGGCTGGCGCAGTGCTGGCACTTGAAGAGGACGTCCGCTGTTTCGTTTCTTGCCTGCGGACGAACGGGGTTCATCATTAACTGACTGAGCAGAGGCTATACCAAGCAGGGCGACGAGCTGGCGCAGCGACCCGCTCGGAATCGCAAATTTCGCGTCAATTTGACGCGTTCTTATCAAAAGACTGTTATTTTGATTTACGAGCCAATTCATTGTGAGAGTGTCACTTAAGATTCATTTCGACGATTTGGAATAGTCGCTGCTAGAAGCGTTCGGAGGACTGTACATAAATGGCTAAAGTTTTAGGAATTGATTTGGGCACGACAAACTCGTGCATGGCGACGATGGAAGGCGGAGACCCCGTCGTTTTGGAGAACAGCGAGGGCGCGCGGACGACGCCTTCGGTGGTT
>DATHHW010000186.1:0-2864 GCA_035317005.1 Pyrinomonadaceae bacterium
ACTCGAAGAAGTTGTCCTGAACACCCACACTCCGCACCCCCAGCACCTCCGACCAAATGCTGGCGATCAGTTCTTCCACCGGACTGCGTGGCGCGACGTATCCGACCACCGCCGCCGCCACGGTCGGGTCGAACGCGGGCAGCGCCCGCCGGTCAACCTTGCCGCTAGGCGTGAGCGGCAACGCCTCCAACATGAGGAAGTGAGCGGGAATCATGTGCTCCGGCACACGCTCCTGCAGGTAGCGGTGCAACTCCGCCGGCCGTCCTCCAAGCGCTTCATCGGCCACCACGTAAGCCACCAAACGGGCGTCACCGTCTCGCCCATCCGCTCTCACCACCTCCCCCAGCTTTACGACGCAGCTGCTCACAGCCGGATGTTCATTGAGCACCGTTTCAATCTCGCCCAACTCGATGCGCTGACCGCGTAACTTCACCTGATAGTCGCTGCGACCGAAGTACTCGATGTTTCCGTCGGCAAGGTAACGTCCGAGATCACCGGTGCGGTAGAGCAGGGCTCCGGGCGCGGCGCTAAATGGATGCGGCACAAACTTCTCCGCCGTCAGGTCTGGGCGGTTCAGATATCCGCGCGCCAGCTCCGCCCCGCCGATATAGATTTCGCCGCTCACGCCCTCGGGCACCGGTTGTTTATATGCGTCAAGGATGAAAGCCTGGGTGTTAGCTATCGGTTGACCGATGGGCACGCGGCGCTCTCCCAGGTGTTCCGGCAACTCGTAATAAGTGACGTCGGCGCACACTTCGGAGCAGCCATACAAGTTGATCAAACATCGCTCACCCAGGCGCTCTCTGAAGCGTTCGGCCAATTCGGCGCTAAGCGCCTCACCGCTGCTCACCCAGTAACGCAGCCGTGGTACAGGCACCTCTGCGGCAGTATCCAGAATCGCACGCAGCAGCGAAGGCACCAGCACGATGCGCGTCACCTCTCGTTTGGCCAGAGTTTCCAGTAACCGGGGCGGGTCTTTAGTCACGTCGTCAGGAATCAGCACCACCGGCACACCCTGCAACAAGGGCCCGAATATCTCCCAAATCGAATCCGCAAAACTGAGCGAAGTCTTCTGGCAGCAGACCTCATTACGCGCGAAGGGGTAGCATTCCCACATCCATTCAAAGCGGTTGATACAGGCGCGATGGGTGCCGAGCACGCCCTTGGGCCGTCCCGTAGAGCCGGAGGTGTAAATTACATATGCGAGGTTTTCCGGCGTCGCGCTGGAAACTGGATTCTCCGCCGGTTGTGCTTCAATTCTGTCCCACTCAGTGTCAAGGTCCAGAACCGGACCTTGATAGTCAGGCAGTCGGCTCGTTAGGCTTCGCCGGGTCAACACGACGGCAACGCGTGCATCCTCCAACATGAACGACAATCGCTCCTGCGGGTATTCCGGATCCAGAGGCAGGTAGGCTGCACCCGCCTTGAGGACCGCCAGCAACGAGACGATCATCTCCACCGAGCGCTCCATGCAGATGCCCACCAGCGTCTCGGGACCCACTCCCACTCCTTGCAGGTAGTGGGCGAGTTGATTGGCTCTGCGGTTCAACTCGCGATAGTTCAATTGCTCTTCTTCATACACCAGCGCCGTAGCAGCGGGCGTACGCTCGGCTTGCTCCTGAAATAGTTCATGGATGCAGCGCGCCTGGTACTCCCGGCTGGTATCGTTCCACCGGTGGAGTATTTGCCGCCGCTCACCCTCGCTCATCAGCGCCAGGTCTGCGATGCGCCGCTCCGGATCGGCCACAATATCTGCCACCAACGTCTTAAAATGTCCGGCCATGCGGGCGACTGTAGCCTCGTCAAAGAGGTCCGCGTTGTATTCCAGCCAACCCCCAACTTCTTTCCCTTCCTCCGATAATGACAGTGTCAGATCAAACTTTGCCGTCGTGTTCTCGCGCTCAATCTGGCTCAGCTTTAATCCTGGCAACTTCAAACCTGCCACCGGCGCATTCTGCAATATCATCATTACCTGAAACACCGGCGTGTGGCTCAACTCTCGCTCCGGCTGCAACTCTTCAACTATCTTCTCGAACGGCACATCCTGGTGCGCGTAAGCCCCCAGACACACTTCTCGCACTCGCCCCAGCAACTCCTGGTAGGTCGGATTTCCGCTCAGCTTCACCCGCAGCGCCAGGGTATTAACGAAGAACCCAATCAACCCTTCCGTCTCGGCCCGGTTGCGATTCGCTATGGGTGTCCCCACCACCACATCTGCTTGTCCCGTGTAGCGCCACAGCAACACATACCAGGCGGTTAATAACTGCATAAACAAAGTCACGCCTTCGCGCCGGCTTAACTCGTTGACCTCCCGCGTGGTCTCCTCTCCGATCTCAACTTTCACTGTTCCTCCGCGATAGCTCTGCAACGCTGGTCTGCTTCTATCGGTGGGCAACTCCAGCACGGCTGAGGCTCCCTGCAACTGTTCGCGCCAGTAACCCAGTTGCTCTTCCAGCACTTCTCCTTGCAACCGCTCGCGCTGCCAAACTGCATAGTCGCCGTACTGCACCGGCAACTCTGGCAGCGTCGATGCTTTCCCTTCAGAGAAGGCTGTGTAGAGTGCAGCCACCTCCCGGATGAGGACGCCCATTGACCACCCGTCGCTGACAATGTGATGCATCGTCACTAGCAACACCTGCTCTTGCTCAGTCAGTTGCAACAGACGCGCACGGAACAGCGGCGCTATTCTCAGATCGAAAGGCAAGTTCGCCTCTTCAGTAGCGAGGCGCTGCACCATTTGCTCGCGCTCAGTAGCACCGAGCTGAGCGAGATCGGTGACAGGCAAGGGGAAAGGCTGCGGCTCAGAGATAAGTTGGGCAGCCCGCGAGTCAATCACCGAGAAGCTGGTGCGCAACGACTCGTGC
>DATHHW010000187.1:0-8622 GCA_035317005.1 Pyrinomonadaceae bacterium
CGGTTCGGTTACTTGTAAGCAACTCGGTGACTCAACTTGCACCGCCAGCCGGCGTGTCGTAAATAGCCCTCCGAAGTCATTCGACTTTGGCGGTTAGGAGATGTCTATGCTTGACTTCGTCTTTCATACCCGATTTGTTCGACATCGTTTTTCGTAGAAAGCGTCATCCATTGAGCAAATCGCCAGCATCGGGATTACCCAATAACAGGTGCACATCTGAAGCAGTAGGCTCGTCACAAGCCTCTGCTTGAATCTGTTCAAGAAACGCCGGACAGTAATCAATACACGCCGGAGAAAAGTAGACAGTGAACGAGAGATCTTGGCTATTTCGCTTCTGGGTAAATAAGCCAGTCCCTGACGGAGGCGTCCTCTGACCTAAGAGAGCGGAAAAGCCATTCGTAATTTCCGCGAGAGGTTCCGCAGAAATATTCTGTTCCGCTGCGATGGTTACTTTTCGCCAAGTCATAATTCAAGCTCCTTGTACGTACGGAAGATGTCGAACGTCTGAGTTGACGCGGCCGCGCGGTAGGGCCAACTGTGATTTACAAAAGCTTCATGCGAAACACGCTCCCGCGGCTCGCGTCCAACGATTTGTTCGACGGCCGTCTAAACATTTCGCGCATGATCCAAACGTGACTGCACGAATCCGATCTGCGCTTTTGGCGGAACGTAGGTATCTAACCGCCGGATAGCTTCATTAACAGCAGTCCGAAACGTGTCGCCTTCAACCAGGAATTGTTCATATTCGGTGACAGTTATGGGTCGACGGTCATAAGGCTCTCGCAAGCCTGGCGGTTGAATCCGACGATCACCGAATTCATGAGTAAGAGCACGCAAGTCGAGGCCAAGCGTTTCATGAATGCGGACGAGAATAAGATTAAATTGGCCGATGAAAGCCGGTTGTACATGGCCCTTGCGGGTTTGGTTCCGTAAGAGTCTGAGCGCTTGAGTAAGTTGCGTTTTAGCGTCCATTGCGAATTGCCTTCCTAACTTGAATTGACCGGTAGTCATTTCTCCGCGTCTTCTTTGTCACGTTTGTAATGAAGCGAGATTTGTCCAAGAATCAAAAGCGCTGCGACGGAAAACCCTATGAAACAGGCCCACTGCACCCAGTAGTTTGCTCCCTCCAGTACGGCGACGAGAATCAAGAAGAGAATAACACCGATAATCGCAGAATAAACCAAGCGATGAGCGAGGAGTTCGTCAGCCTTTTTAAGCTTCTCTCGTCTTAGCGAGTCCCGCAACGCTAGGTTCTCTTGTTCAAGTTGGTAGGGTGACCTTGGATTGTCCATTTCCCGTTTTGATTAATTAGCCGTCGAACTACTGTATTAGACCACACTGCGTGGTCTGACTTCGTTGTGTGCGCATTATACCCCTCACATTCCTCAGAGCCGCCTGAAAAAAGCCGCCGCATACCAAAGCGGCCGCACCCCGGCGCGGCTGCCGCGCCGCGATCCTGTAGAGTGTTTTCTCTGGTCGCGACAAGTCGCGACCTATGAAAGCGACGACAAGTCGCCGCGCTCCACAATTTCCGCTTTCCGCGCCGGCCGTAAACTTCGGCGACCTGGCACAAATAATTGGCTGGCTTGCTCTCACTTATGGCCTATGAGCCATTGTATTTGGCTTATCAGCCATTATTGTTGGTTAGTGCGCCGTTGTTTACGGCTAGCTAGCCGTGACTGACGAAGACACAGCTCTCATTGACCGCCTAAAGGCCATAATTCATGGCGACGCCGCCAACACCTTTGGCAGCCTATGAAATGTTTCGGGCCATCTGGCCATAAATAATGAGGGCGCAGCACAAATTGGGTAGTGTCCTGGACTTCGCTTTTCTCTGCGTAGTCTCGGCGTCCTCGGCGCCTCTGCCGTGACTAGAAGCTCAAATACACTCACCGCAGCGACGCGGAGGTCGCAGAGGAAGCCCCAGAGGATTGGGCGGTGCGCATCGAGCAGCGGTGCACATTTATCAAGGAGAAAGTTCCTGAGAATAAAAGCAAAGGAGAATTGGAAATGGCCAAAAGCAGATCTTTTGATGACATAGTGGCAGATGCCGAACGGTTGCTTCGTGTCTGGAATGACAATGATAAGTTGTCGCTCGGTGACGTCACCCGGGAAGGTTTTCAGACGATGTTGGCGACGTTCAAGACGACGCGCTCCCACACCGAGGATTTACGAACTCAACTGACTGCAAGCGTCAATGACACGAATAGCCAGGCGAGAGCAATTCAGGACCTGGTCGTGCGTGGCCGCAGCGGCGCGCGCGCGCAATTCGGCGCCGATTCGACGCAGTACGAACAACTCGGCGGGACCCGTGCCAGCGAACGCAAACCGCGAGCAAAGAAAAGCTCGCCAAAGAGCTAAACCCGAAAGAGAGACCAATACCTAACCAACACCTAAAGGAGGCTTTCAGGATGAAGACGCTTTTTCAAATCACACTTTTGGTAGCCGCAGTAACTTGTTTTGTGCCGCCTGAGTCGGCCAAGACAAAGCCCAAGTCAAAGCCAACGACTTGTTCGCAAGGAACACCCTATCGAGGCTGTCCGGCTTGCGGAACCGCAAAGGACGCAAAACACATCATGCTTGACGTGCAAAAGAATCGCGGCATTAAAGTTACAAATCCGCAGACCCTCACGGTGGCGGATATTAGGAATCCAGCCAACAACAAAGGGAAGTTCTCACCCAGCAAGCAGGTTTCGGTAACCGGCTTCGTGGCCAGTGTGGATCCCGGCGGGATGCCGGAGAACTGTAACTGCACGAGCAAAAAACCAGGTGGTCGAACGGATCTGCGAGACGTTCACATCAATATTGTCGCTGACCCATCGGAGGCCGGAGACCAGACCAAGTACGTGGTTGTCGAATTCACGCCGCGGTGGGAAAAGAAGTTTAACTTCGATGACAGCAACTACGACGCCATGCGGCAACTCATCGAAACTCAGCTCAAGGGCCAGCGGGTTAAGTTTTCAGGCTGGATGCTGTATGACTTCATACACGAAAATGCGGCCCAAAGCACTCGCCCCAATCAGCCGGTTTGCGCCAATTTCGGAGACAAGAATTGTAACTGGCGCGCAACTCCATGGGAGGTGCATCCGGTTACTTCTTACGAGATATTGACGGGACCGTGATCTGATCCCGTCACAGGTTTTCGCAATTTGTGGGTGTGCAAGCGGCGGCTTCAAACCGCCCGCTCGCACCTGTATTCAAATCCAGATGGATGATTCGCTCACAGCAGCAAATCGTCTCTAGGAGGTTACACAAATGGTAGCGATTGCAGACATGCCAAAAGGCATAGACGTTTCGAAATTTCAGCAGGTTGATTGGGCGCGGGCCAAGGTGGCGGGAATATCTTTCGCATTCGCCAGAGCGATAGATGATAAGCCTCCGGGAAACAAAGTGGATCCAAAGTTCGTCGACAATTTCGCGCGTATGAAAGCTGCTGGTGTCTTCCGCGGCGCCTACTATTTCTTGCGGCCAACGCGGAACGTGACTGCGGCAGCAAACCTGTTCGTATCACTCGTCGATTCGCTTGGCCCAGGCGACTTGCCGCCAGTGATTGATGTGGAAGCTGCTGACGGAGCTAGTGCCAACACGATCCTCGACAAAGTCGCACAGTGGATAGATATGGTTGAAGGGGCGTTGAACCGGCAAGTAATGATCTATACATTCACTCCGTTTTGGCGAGACACCCTCGGTAATTCTCCACGGTTCCAGGATCATCCACTTTGGATTGCCCATTTTACTAATGCTCCGCAGCCGAATTTTCCCAGTGCGTTTCCACGCTTCTCAATCTGGCAACACACGGAAAAGGGCAACGTGCCGGGAGTCACCAATCCCCCGCAGAACTTTGTCGATTTGGACCGATTCAATGGTTCGATGGATGAATTGAAGGCTTTCGCCGGCTTTCCGCCGCCAGCCTAGAGAATCCGCGCCAATCTGAGACTATCGAAACCCACGCAGTGGCATCTCCACCGAGCGCTGCAACCACTTATTCGCGGGATAGTCCGACTATGCATCGATCACGTGCAGCGTGTAAGCATGTCGTGATTTCGATGGATGTCCCATTAGCTCCCGCGGTCGTTTACTTTGATGCTGAGTCAGACAGGCGAGATCAAAATCCTCTCAGCGGCAACTCCGCTGATCGCTGCAACCAATTACTCGCCGGATATTCGGAATTAGCATCGATGACATGCACCGTGTAGGCATGCCGCGACTTTGCTGATCGATTCTCGCGGCTCAGGTGTGGCACCAGTCCATGCAAGACAATCACAGTTCCCTTCTTCACTTCGAGCGGCTGCACCTGATCTTCTGGCCATGGCGTTCCATCGATTACCTCGAAGCGCGTGCCGCCGCCCTCGGCGCGCACGAAACGTGATTTCAGTCCCAGCTTGTGCCCACCGGGAATTGCCCACAGGCATCCGTTATCAATCGTCGCATCCTCGAGCGCGAACCACAGCCCGACCAGACGCAAAGGCTCGGTGTAGAGAAAAGTTGCGTCATGATGGCAGGTGACTTCGCCGCCGATCCGCGGCTGCTTGAAGATGTACATTGACTGGAGCAGCAACGGATCGACGATGCCAAGATCGGAAACAAGTTGTTTGATTTCGGGCGTCCGCGAAAACTGATCAAAGACCGGATCGAGGTCGTGCAGAGCATGGCCGATCTTATTGATCGATCGCTCTTTGCTTTGGCGGAGCGTGCCGTCGGGATGGAAAGCGTTCTCTTCGAAGAAGAAACGAATCTTGTCACCTGACTCAAGAAAATAATCGTCGCTGGTGCGCGTTTGCTCGTGAGTCGAAAAAATTGACATCACGCCTCGCGGATCAAAATCGCGCACGAGTTTTTCGGCCTGCGCGCGTAAACGATCGCAGTTTTCAGCATCAACAAAATCTTCCACTACGACGAAGCCGTCGCGATCGTAGGCACTGATTTGATCAGGATTGAGACTCATGCGGACAGTCATTCTCAGTTCTAATGCAGGATTAATCAAGAAGGCATTTGGCGGCTTTGCCGCAGCACATAGCGGAAAGCCTCCGGCTTTCCGGCAGTCTGTTATTTTCTACCGAGGCTCCGCCTCCGTTTTCGATGCAGAGGCATAGCCTCTTAAAGACTTTGTTTCGGCCAACGGTAAGCCGGAGGCTTACCGCCATGTGCTGCGGCAAAGCCGCAAAGCACCGCTACCAGCAGTTGAAAAACTTTGCGTTACGAAACGCGCGCGATAAACTCCGTGCGCTTCTGGGAGACAACCGCGCTTGGCTGACCCAATCGAAACCGGCATCGTCGCCGAATCAATCGCTCAACCACCGGCTCTTGGTCGCGTGCTCAGGATCTTTGCACCTGCCACTGCCATACCAATCGCGTCAACTGATCCGCAGGAAGTAGCGAAGCAATATCGCTACTGGCAGAAACGCGTTCTGCTAAGTTCGATCATCGGCTACGCGACCTTCTACTTCGTGCGCAAGAACCTCAGTATCGCAATGCCGGTGATGCAAAGCAGTCTCGGCTTCAAAAAAACTCAGTTGGGTCTGTTCCTCACTCTGCATGGATTGCTCTATGGCGTCTCGAAGTTTGCTAACGGATTCTTCGGCGACCGCGCCAACGCCCGGGCTTTCATGGCGTTCGGCCTGGGGGCTTCGGCGTTGATGAACGTTCTCTTCGGTTTCAATTCAGCGGTGGTAACGCTCGGATTGATCTGGATGGCTAACGGCTGGTTTCAGGGGATGGGCTTTCCGCCGTGCGCGCGTCTTCTCGCGCATTGGTTTCCGCCAAAGCAACTGGCTAGCAGAATGTCAATCTGGAACATCTCGCATTCCATCGGCGGCGGGCTGATCGTCATTCTTTGCGGTTACCTGGTCGTAATCAACTGGCGGCTGGCTTTCTTTGTCCCCGCAGCCATCGCCTTCGTCTGCGTCGTCTTCATCTGGTTTACGCTTCCCGATACGCCCTCATCCGTGGGTTTGCCTGAGGTCGAGGGCACGCAGAGCCACTCTCAAACGCACGAGTCTCGCGCAGAGTTCAGAGACTTTGTCATCAAGCGCGTCTTTCTGAACAAGTACATCTGGATCGTCTCGCTCGCTAACTTCTTCGTCTACATCGTCCGCTATGCGGTGCTCGATTGGGGACCAACAATGCTGACGGAAGCCAAGCATGTGCAGATCACTCATGCGGGCTGGATGGTGGCGGCGTTTGAATTCTGCGGGGCTTTGGGCGCGATCGCCGGTGGTTGGATCACCGATCGATTCCTCGGCGGCCGCGCCATCCGCGCTTGCGTTGTCTATATGGCGCTGGCGGGCGTGTCCGTGTTTTTCTTCTGGAAACTTCATTTGCAGTCCGAACTGCTGACCACGGCGTTGCTGGGCGCGGCGGGCTTCTTC
Source organism: Pyrinomonadaceae bacterium (assembly GCA_035317005.1). Classification (GTDB taxonomy): domain Bacteria; phylum Acidobacteriota; class Blastocatellia; order Pyrinomonadales; family Pyrinomonadaceae; genus UBA11740. Next base: position 6,369 of record DATHHW010000187.1, read on the forward strand.
GTCTATGGGCCGCAATGCCTGCTCGCGGTCGCGGCCGCTAACCTCGCAACCAAGCGGGCCGCCGCCACCGCGATCGGATTGACGAGCATCTTCGGTTATGCGAGCACAGTGCTTTCCGGCTGGGGTCTGGGCGCGTTGGTGCAACGTTACGGCTGGGACGCCGGCTTCGTCGGATTAATTATCGCCACGTTGATCGGGACGCTGCTGTTCATCGTTGCGTGGCCGGCGAAGGCACATGGATATGAGAGTTGACTAAGAATTGAATAGGAACGTCAGACCGGTGGTAGAATGACAGCCATGGCCAAGGAAATTCTAGATTCGGCGCTGTGGGGATCGCTTTGAGGAAGCTGCTCAGAAGAGACGGCGCGATCCTGTGGCTGCTCTCTGGCACGTTCCGGAGCTTTACAACAAGATCGACAAGGTCTGCCAAGACCTATCTCAACACGAACGCGTATGTCGAGGTGATGCTGTTTCCGGAAAAGAAATAAAGGCGGCCGTCCAGACTCTGGCTGACCTGATGTGCGGAGAGATTCGCGGCCCAGCCGCCTGATGTGCGGAAAGCCTTTGGCTTCCGACCCTGTTCCATCTTTCTTATAAGGCTGTGCCTCTATACCGAGGCGTAGCCCCGGTCTATTTGAAGACGGCGCCCGGAAAGGCATAGCCTTTCCGCACATCAGGCGGCAAAGCCGCTTTCCTTAGGTTGTGTCTCGCGGGCCATCGCGATTTGCTTTCTTCCCAGCCAGAGACTGGCGAAGAGCCATCCGGCGGCAATTGGCAACGCGACCCATGAAACTCCTGTCAGGGCCAACCCTGACGAGGTCAGAGCCTTGGATGTCCATGCGCCGATCTGATCGCCGGCGCGATAGACAACAGTGTCAATAAAGTTCTTGGCCTTATATTTGTCTTCCCTGCTGACTACAGTGAAAAGAGTTTCGCGCGCCGGCCGGGCGATAGCGAAGTTTCCCGCCCGGCGCAGAGTCAGAAAAACCACCAGCACCGCAAGCGTCGGCACAAGGCCCATTGTAGTAAACCCCACGATGCTCAAAGCGGGCAGGATCGCCAAAGTAACCCCAACCCCGAACCACTTAAGGAGGCGTCCAGTGAGGAACGCCTGCACCAGCACAGTCAGGATGTTTACCAACAAATCGATCTGAGCAAAGAAGGCCGTCCGCGCCGAGCGATCGGGATAAGCGCTGGCGGCAATGCCGACTTGTTGAAAATACAGCAGCGTCGACGTGAGCGCATAAAGCAGCATGTAGGCGCTGATGCCCAGCAGGTAAGGTGAACTGACGTTGTGCACAATTCCTGCCCAAATCCCTCCGCCGACCGGCGATTCAGCAACATCACTTTTTTTGATCGGGACACCCGGGCCGGCGATTGTTTTCGGGAAGAGGCGAACGCATTGGGCGCTAAGCTCGACCAGGACCGCTGAGATGAGAAGGAGATTCAGGGTGCCAACCTTCTGCACCAAAGTCGCAGTAATCGCTGCCCCAACTATCGCGCCCAGCGTCCCACCGACGCTGATAAAGCCGAACAAGCGCTTCCCCTGATCCGTGCTGAACACATCCACCATGAAAGCCCAGAACACCGATAGCACAAAAAGATTGAAGACACTGGTCCAGACAAAAAAAGCGCGGCCAACCCACACCTGTTGGCCTTTCGAAATCGTCAACAGAAGCACAAAAAACATCAGCAGGTTGGCAATCAGGAATCGATAGGCGATCGGGATAAAGCGTCTGCGGGAAAACCTGGCGACCAGGGCGGCGAACAGCGCGTTCGCAATTAACATCGTGACCAGCGTGCCCGTGAACATCCACGGCAGGTTCTCGATGCCGCCCGCGGCGCCAAAGTCGTCACGGATCGGACGAATCACGTAATAACTGGAAAGAATGAGGAAGTAATAGATGAAACCGAGCCCGAGCGCTCGAACTTCTTCGGCTTTCACATCCACGACCTTGCGTAAGAGCCGCAGGAAGGCGCTCGGTTCCCTATCTTGGTTCTCGTCGTTCAGGAATTCCTCCCGTGAATTGATGTCGGCCCAGAGCGTGAAGTCAGTACCACCTGCATGAGCGGGTGGGGCAGACACTCACCTTGGCAGGTGGGACTCTATGATCCACCCGCTCACGCGGGTGGTACTGATGTTATGAAGCAAGCGCCTCCTACCGTGAGTGCTAGACTCACGGTCAGTGCTCTCAGCGACATGAGACTGAAAGGAGGCGCTATGGAGACAATATATATCGGCGTTGACTTTCAT
>DATHHW010000188.1:0-31723 GCA_035317005.1 Pyrinomonadaceae bacterium
TGACGCCATTTGTCAGGTCGACGAGTATTACCCGACCAGGGCTGAGAACGAGATCCTCACCACGCACGCGGAGGAAATCGTAGCGAGCCTGCCGAACTGTAGGACATTAATCGAACTTGGTAGCGGCAGCGCCGACAAAACACGAAAGATTATCGAAGCGTTGTTGCTCCGTCGGACCGACCTGCTCTTCATTCCGGTCGACATTTCGGCGTCCGCCCTGGAGAAAAGCTCGCATGCCCTACTCGCCGCTTATCCTGCGTTGCGGATCGAAGCCTATGCCGCCGACTACCTCGAAGGTCTGGCTGCTATGCAGCCACTTCCTACCGGCCCGGCGCTGATGTTGTTTCTGGGTTCGAACATTGGAAATTTTGAGAAGGGCGAGGCGCTAACTTTTCTGCGCGCGATTCGCCGCATGATGCGCCCCGGCGACGCACTGCTCTTAGGCGCTGATCTGAAGAAGGATCGCGCGATGCTCGAGGCAGCTTACAATGATGCGCTGGGAGTAACGCGGGCGTTCATCGTAAACGAACTGGCGCGAGTCAATCGGGAACTGGGCGGGAATTTCGATCTGTGGGCGTTCGGTTTAAGATCGGTATATAACGAAGAGGCCGGCTGTGTCGAAGTCTATCTGGAAAGCCTGCGGTCGCAGTCGGTCACTATTCGCAACCTGGATATGTCGGTTGATTTCGCGGCTGGTGAGTGGATGCTCATGGAACACTCGTACAAGTTTGACAGGGACGAACTCGCAAAGATGGGCTCGCAGAGCGGCTTTGTTCTGGAGAAAGCGTGGTTGGATTCGAGGCACCGCTTTAGTAGCAATCTCTTCCGCGCCGCGCAGTCTTAGCGGTAGCTGAGAAACTGCTTTGCCTCGCTCGGCAGAGGTGGGTAATGGTGAAAAGCGATCCACGAATCAAGTTGTTACAGAACCGCGAGCGGTAGCGATCGGATGCTACACTCAACCTGCGATTTACAATTTCTGGAGGAAGTGACCTTTAGGCTGCAGTTGAGTGCTCACATCCGGTTGCTACCGCTCGCGGTTCTGTAACGACTTGAATTCGTGGATCGCTTTTTCTGTCTCCATCCGCAAAGTCGCCACTTAAATCCTTTTTCAACCGCCCGCCTTCGCAGCATCTATGGCGGTCTCTGAAGTCTGCGCCACCCTCTTCGCCGGTAATTCCAGCCGCACTCGCAGCAAACGCCGCCGCTCAACTTTCTCGATATGAAAGCGCAGTCCGTCGTGTTCAATGACTTCACCAGGCTGGAGAACGTGGCCGGCCACCGTCATGAGAAATCCGCCGATCGTGGTGTAGGCCTCGGACTCGGGTAGAGAGGTCTTCAAGCGACGATTGAGATCGCGCACCGCCAGCGACCCGTCCAGCAGATAAGTGCGATCGTCAATCGGAGAAATCTGCTCGTTTACTTCTTCATCATGCTCGTCTGAGATGTCGCCGACAATCTCTTCCAGCAAATCTTCGAGCGTGATGATGCCTTCGACGCCGCCGTGCTCGTCAACTACAAACCCAAAGTGAGTTTTTGCTTTTTGCATCTGACGCAGCACGTCTTCCAGCCGAGCCGTGTCGACTACATACATCGGGGATTGCAACACATATTCGAGCCGAAAATCCTGAGGCCGCAAAAGGTAAGGTATTAAGTCCTTGCTGTGAATGAAGCCCACGACGTTGTCCAGCGATCCCTGGTAGACGGGCAGGCGCGAATAACGATGTTGCTGAAACGCCTGGGTGATCTGCTCGAGCGAGCAGTCGGCCGATATCGCCGCGATCGCCGGACGGGGCACCATCGCTTCACGCACCAAAGTGTCTGAGAATTCAAAGACGCGGTGAATCAGGCGGCGCTCTTCAGCGCGGAGATGGCCGCTCTCGCGAGAGATATCTACTAACTGACGCAACTCGGCTTCGCTGTATACCGCTGCGTGTTGCAAAGATGACTTCAGTCCAATCAACCGGCCCAGCTTGGCTCCGGTGCGGTTGAAGACCCAGAGCGGCCACTGAAAAACCTTGGCGAATATCTCCAGAGGTCGCGCCGCCACCAAAGCGAGACCCTCGGCACGTTCCAGCGCAAACATCTTGGGCATCAACTCGCCCAGCACAATGTGCAGAAAAGTGATCGCGGCAAAAGCGATAATAATCGCCAATATGTGGGCGATATAGCCTGCTCTGCCCGCCGAGGCAATGCGCGAAGCAATCGGATCAAGCATTGAAGCGATGGTTGGCTCTCCAATCCAACCAAGCGCCAGCGAGGCGATGGTGATGCCGAGTTGGGTGGCCGAGATGAAGGAAGTTGGATCAGCCAGCAATCGCATGGCGGCTTGCGCACGGCCACTGCCGGCAGCCGCGCGAGCTTCGAGCCGCGGTCGACGCACGGAGACGAGCGCGAATTCAGCTCCGACAAAGAACCCGTTGGCGCCGACGAAAAGGAGTACCGCGCCAAGCTTTGCCACGATTATCAGCAGAGTGTTTGAGTGCTGGGCCGAATCAATCAACGAGGCCAGGAAATAACTAGCAGGGTCATCCATCGTCTATTCGAACAAATAAAGCGGGAGCAGATTATGCCCACATCCTATCACGTCCACCACCCAGCTCATCAGGCGGGCGGTCGCAACACGAGATCCTAGATTAATTGATTCCTGGGCTTCAGTTGCTGCCTGCGGCGGCGGCGGCCCGAGCGGACCCGTGGGCTCGGCGATCGTGCCGTGCGCGAGATTGCTCGAGTGCGTGATCGACGCGGGGTTCGATGTTGCATTCGGGTTGGCGGCAAACTGCGGCGAGTTCCGACACCACGAGGTAGCGAGATCGCTCAAGCATCCGCTGTTCGCGAAATGATAGAGGTTTGACCTGGCTAAGATATTGGAGATGTTTGAGCACCTCGGCCACTTCAAAGATATTGCCGGTGCGCATCTTATCGGAGAAATCCTTGAAACGATCCTTCCAATCGTTAGCAGGCGTGGCAAAGTCGCCAGACAAGGCCGTAAAGAGTGTGTCGCATTCGGCCGAAGAAATCGGACGACGCAAGCCAACTTCACTGGCATTTGACACTGGAACCAGGACCAACGAATTGGTTGCGGCCAGTCGAAGAGTGTAAAACGGCAGCGCTACCGCTCCGATTTGCTTCTGTTCGATCTGTTCGATTGTGCCGATACCGTGGTTTGGATAAACAACTTTCTGGCCGACCTTGAAGCCTACCATAATCCCCTCCGACTAGTTTTTACGAGCACCTGGCAAGACGCATGCTGATGACGGCTTACTGACAAAAAACTCTATGCGAGATGTGTTCGGGTTTGTCCCTTGAACTTGAACTGAGTCGAGTCTAGCAAGCCGTATTGGGAAGCGTCAAGCCTTCTGAGTTGTAACAGGAACGGCGCAGCAAACGTTGGACCAGAAGCCCTCGCTATCTGAGACAAACTGTGTTAAGGGCGATTGGAAACAGCGGGCCAACCAGCGATCTCAGGCAAATGACGAACGACTTTCGTGGTTTCAGCCGGGAATCCTCGATCTAGCCGGCGTAACTTTCATCCTGTTCGATCTTCGAAAGCACCCAATCGAATTCTCCGGAAGTGATCTTGCCCCCGCAAAACTCACAAATACCCGTGGCACTTATTTTCAAAGGCGCACCGCAATTCGGGCAGTTCAGGTCAGCCCGCGCCGGCGCGGGTTTGGATTTGCTGTTACGAATGAAGGTCCAGTATTCGCTCCAGCGGCGCAGGTTCTTGTTAGAGCCCGCCACCACCCGTCCGCTTTTATCCACCGTGTAATCGTACCCTTCAGCAAAAATCCGCAGCGTGATCGCGTTATAGAAAGCGTCGACCTTTATTTTGGTTGGCTGCATCGCGGTAAGCTGGTACTTGTCCAATGCATTGCGTAAGCCCTGCCGTTGATACGCATCGATCCAATATCGATGCATCTGGAAGATGTTATCTGTCTCGTGCGGCCGGGCACGTTCCCAATTGAGCGTCGACCACGCTTCCTGCAGCTCGTTGAAAATCAAACGCGCGCGCGCCTGGAAATCCGCCCAGGAGAATGACGGATTATTCTGTTCAAAAGCAGTGCGCACCGCCGGAAAGTTGGGCTGCGTAACGGTCGGGTAATTCGTTCCCACTTCCGGCACGTCGGAAGTTAACAGCGGTCCTTTCGCTTCGCGGTGCAAAGTGGTAATGCCGCGGACGTACCATTGGAACTCGCCGCTCTCGACCTTAGTGCCGCAGAACGCGCAGGCGCCGACGGTGTCTTTCTGCAGGGCCGCGCCACAACGCGGGCAGTGCAACGCAGTCGCGTGCTCAGGGGTCGGAGAGAGCACGTCGCGCTTGCGTTCCAGCACCCAGCGCTCGCGGACGTAATAGCTCATCTGCTTGTCAGTGATTTCGGTATAGTTCGCGTCAAACTCGATAGCGACTGTGACAACCGGCGTAGCCAGGCCTTGTACGCCTACGACCTGCATCGCCCCGACGATGATCCCCTCAACGGATTTCAGGTTGGGCGGATTTAGTTGCTGGAGCGAGGCTCGCGCCTGGTCGCTCAAGTAAGGCGAGAGCAAATCCAATTCTCTCGGGCCACGCCCGCGCGCATCGTGAGCCCGTCCATAAAGCGCATAACAAAAATCCGTGAAAATGATCTCTGAGAAGTTGGGATCGAAGCGTCGGAGTTGATTGAACTCACGTTGGAAGCCTTGTTGCTGGACAGCGGTAGCGACGGGATCCGGCGCGAGAATCCGAGACGAATCCAGATTCACGCTCTTCGACGGGCGCGCGAACCAATAAATCACCGCGCCGATGACAATAATGTCGATCGGAATACCAATAACCGGATGCTCGATCGTCAACCAGAGCAGAAATCTAACCAGCAGATAGACCAGCGCTCCCGCACCACCGCCGCCACCACCGCCACTGCCTCCTCCGCCGCCATAAGATCCGCCCCCGCCAACACGCGCCATCGCATCCGAGGCGAACCAGAGGCCAAGGATAGCCACCCCCCCGATCAGCGCGGCTTTGCGCAATGTTCGCACGTGACGGTTGAAGTTCATTACAGTTCAATGCGCGGACCATCCGGTAACTCGTTCGGGTTCTCGCCGGTCGCGGGCATGTGCTCCGCGAGTAAACGGCCAAGGTCACGCACGGCCTTAATCAGGCTTTCAGGTTCAGGCTTTCTCCCGATCCGCTTCAGTTCGAATACTGAATTGTTCCATTTCAAAGCCGGCACGGCTTTCAGGATGCCTCGATCGGCGATCACTTCGAGCCGCCGTTCGAGCAGCGAAAGGTAAATCAGCAGACCGTTCTCGGCCGAAGTGTTGGCGATGCCGGCCTCATAAAACATGGCGGCGGCGCCCGTCCGAGCGGCCTTCGCGCGAAAACCCTTTGAAGTGAGCGCCCGCCTGATCGCATCGGTGCGCGAAGACACAAAGGCGCCAGCGATGAATAAAACCACTACGTCAAACGGGACCCAGTAGGTGTGGAATTCAAAAGGTGAGAACAGAACGAAGATGAGACCTGCCAGCGCGACGATCGCTCCGCATAGATAATCGGCATGACGGTATGAGCCCGAGCGTCCGCGCACGGCGATGACGATCTCGGCATCGCTGTCTTTCTCGATATCGCGAATGGCTTGCGCCAGCGACTCACCGGCGGCCTGATCGAATTTAGTGCGGCTCACGTTAAAATAATGTCAGTTGCCCCGCGGCGAAGACACGCAAACGGCCCAGCGAATTTACTGGGCCGTTGCCATGCAGATACTCGGACGTGCGGAAGATTTCCGCAGCGCCGGCTATTTGAAACTGCTCAAGGCTTCTGCCTCTTCCTCGTAGACATCGAAGACGGTAAGCAGCTTAGTGATCACCAGCAGATCCTGAACCTTCTCGGTTAGATTTAGCAGTTTCAACTGGCCACCGCCGCGTCCCGCCGTGGTGTAGTTAGCAATCAGTTCGCCAATGCCGCTCGAATCGATGTACTTAACTCCCGCCAGATTCAAGAGAATCTTCTGGTTACCACCGGCAATCAAACCTCTAATCGCGCCGCGCAATGCCGTCGCGCTGTCGCCGATGCGAACCTCTCCGTCGAGATCAAGAATCGCCACATCACCGGCCTGGCGCTGTTTGATATTAAGCTGAGCCATTACAAAAAGCCTCCTGCGTTTGCGGTCAGTCAGTTTATACGGGTACCAGCGTGCTTAAGTTCGATGTCTGTCACGCGGCTGGTTATTTGAAATTGCTGAGGGCGTCCGCTTCGGTGTCGTACGCGTCAAAGACCGTCAACAACTTGGTGATCGTCAGCAAGTCTCGGAGCTTCTCTGTCAGGCTGAGCAGCTTGAGTTGTCCGCCTTCTTTATTGATCGCGGTGTAACTGGACACCAACTCGCCGATGCCGCTCGAATCGATATAGCCCACACCTGACAGGTTGAGCAGGATATTTTTCTTTCCTTCTTCCAGCAAGCGACGAATAGCGCTACGCAGAGCCACGCTTCCTTCGCCGATCGTGATGCGGCCATCCATGTCGAGCACCGTTACGTCGCCATCCTGTCGCTCGCGGATATTAAGTTCTGCCATGATCGAGGCCTCTCCTATTTAGGAATCGCAAATCAAAAATCTAAAGTCGTTTCACCATTCGTACCGTTGTGCCACCTTCGGGCCGCGCGAACCATTCGACTTCGTCCATAAAACTACGCATTAGGAAGATGCCGCGGCCCGAGGTCTTCAAAATGTTCGCCGGCTGGGTTGGATCGGGCACACTGGCCGGATCGAATCCCTCGCCTTGATCCCTGATTTGGATCTCCAGCGCATTTCCCAGGCAGCTAAAGATTACCTCAACTGACTTCGTCTCGTCTTCCTGGTTACCGTGCACCACCGCATTGGTAACAGCTTCGCGCAGAGCCATGTCGACACCAAACGCGGTCTGTTCGTCGAAACCGCACGACTTGACGAAATCCGTCACTGCGGCAGCGGTCTCACCAACCGCCTCAATGTGGCTGGGCAAAACGAGTCGAGTCGTTTGTTCGGTCACAAAAAAGCGCGGCCTTTCTCGCCCGGGAATCGCGGTTTGGCTGCTGCTATCTAGTAGCAAACGGAAGACGGACGTGTAACATGGCCGCTGGTCGCATGTCAAGAAGTTGCTGTTTAGAATTCACGCTTTAGCGTGCCGCATTTCAAACTAACAGCCTGAAAGGCTGAACTCTGAACTTCGCGCATTGCGTCCCAGAGGTTAAGATTCGCCCGTGATCATTCATAGCGCAAAAACAATTCGGGGGCGGATGGCGATGCCTGGCGACAAATCCATCTCGCATCGCGCGGCCATGATGGCGGCGCTGGCGCAAGGCACTTCGTCAATCAGGAATTTTTCCACCAGTGCGGACTGCGCGGCCACGTTGGCGTGTCTGAATGCGCTGGGCGTTCTGATCGAAAAAGAAAACGAAGATCTTTTGATCACAGGCGTTGGAATTAACGGATTGCGCGATCCGAAAGCGCCGCTCGATTGTGGCAACAGCGGCACGACGATGCGTTTGCTCGCGGGAATTCTGGCCGCGCAGAATTTCACCTCGACACTGACCGGCGACGACTCGTTGCGCTCGCGTCCGATGCAGCGAATCATTGAACCGCTCCAGATGATGGGCGCGAACATTTCCACCCGCGACGGCCGGGCGCCGCTGCTGATTCAGGGCCACAGAAACTTGAATCCGATCAGCTATGAACTACTGGTTGCCAGCGCGCAGGTAAAGTCATGCATCCTGCTGGCCGGTCTGAGCGCCAAAGGGCGGACGGAAGTCATCGAGAACCAAACCACGCGCGATCATACTGAACGGATGTTAAGCAGTTTTGGTGCTCAGATCGAAACCGGCAAGGCAGCGCATAAGGAGAACGCCCGCTTTGCCGCGGTTAACGGCCCGGCTCGTCTCAGCGCCCGCAACGTCGTGATACCCGGTGATGTTTCTTCGGCGGCATACTTCATCGCCGCGGCGGCGCTGCTTCCCGGATCGTCTCTGGAGGTGAGCGACGTCGGCGTGAATCCAACGCGCGTGCTCTTCCTCGATCAACTGCGAACCATGGGACTGGATGTCGAAATCACCGGAACTCATGATGATAACCATGAACCTGTAGGATCAATTCGAGTCCGGGGATCGCGAAAGCAACTGTCGCCAGAGTCCGACTCTCGGATGACAATCCGGGGGTTGGCAGTGCCGCAGTTGATTGACGAGTTGCCGCTGCTGGCAGTGGTCGGCTCACAAATCGAAGGCGGCATAGAAATCCGCGACGCTGCAGAGCTGCGAGTGAAAGAGTCTGATCGGATTGCCACGACGGCGCTGAACCTGCGCGCGATGGGCGCGGACGTGAAAGAGTTCGATGACGGTTTTCGGGTCGCTGGTCCAGTCGCGTTGCGCGGTGCGAAGGTTGATCCGCACGGCGATCATCGCATCGCCATGGCGTTTGCGGTCGCGGCTTTGTTGGCTGAAGGCGAAACGGAAATCAGCGACGAGGAATGCGTTGGGGTCTCGTTTCCGGGTTTCTTTGAGTTGCTCGAAACTGTGGTCAAGAGATGATCTCGCGGTAGGAAGCATCCTAATTTTGCGGGCGTTAGAGTACCAACTTTAGTTGGGCTTTTCTGGGTTCGAAAGAACCCGACTAAAGTCGGTACTCTGAACACCGCTAGCGAAACCAAGACACAATTCGTGGTCGCGGCTATGCCGCCTGATGTGCGGAAAGGCTCTGCCTTTCCGGAACGAAGTTTAACTTTGCGGCGAGGTTGCGCCTCGCCGGGCCCCCGGGCGCTCCAAAATATGAATCGTCGTATCGTCATCGTTGGTTTCATGGGTTGCGGAAAGACCACCGTGGCTAAGACCCTGGCCCGTCAAATGAACTGCACAATGATCGATCTCGATTCGTTTGTTACTGAACGCGAGGGTCGAACGCCTGCCGAGATCATCGCACAAGACGGCGAACCTTCATTTCGTAGCGTCGAAACACGTGCGTTGGCCGACGTGCTCGAAAATAACGACCCACGCGTGATTGCGCTCGGTGGCGGGGCTTGGACCATCGAAGCCAATCGCACCCTGGTAGCTCAGCATGATTGTTTGAGTGTGTGGCTCGACGCGCCTTTCGAACTATGTTGGGAACGAATCACGGCCAACGCGAAAACGATCCGACCGCTGGCCCCGAATCGTGGGACCGCGCAAAAACTTCACCAGTCGCGTCAACCGAGTTATCGGCTTGCTCAACTGCACGTTGACGCCACTAAAGGACTCGCCGAAATAGTAAGCGAAATCACACGTGGCCTTGTTTGATCGCTACAGTGCGCGACGCATCCGTTGCTTTGAACATCGTTGTCTGGAAGCGTCAGTGGCCGATAACAACAGAAAAAGCGATCCACGAATTCACCCGAAATAACACGAAGCAAGGCCTCTGTTTCGTACCGTTTCGTGTGAATTCTGGATCGCTCTTCTGTGCCTCGCTCCTTAGGCGCCCTTGCCGAGTTGCCAAGGCACAGCCTGCCAGTCTTTCAGACTGGTAAACCTGCTTCATTTTCCGTTAATCTTCCTTGGTGGAAAAATTTCGCATCCGGGGCGGCAACGCCATCAAGGGTCGCGTCTCGATCAGTGGCGCGAAGAACTCTGCTTTACCGTGCATGGCCGCGGCGATCCTCACACCTGAAACGATCACGCTCCACAACATCCCATACGTTCGCGACATCATCACGCAGCGGCGTTTGCTCGAAGACATCGGCGCGCACGTGCTAACGCCCGAACTGCGCACGCACAAAATTTCCGCCGCGCATATCGAAATCATGGCGGCGCCTTACGAACTGGTTAAGACCATGCGGGCTTCGGTACTGGCACTGGGCCCTTTGCTCGCTCGTTTCGGTAAAGCGCGGGTTTCACTTCCGGGCGGATGCGCTATCGGCGCTCGCCCAATCGATTTGCATCTTGCGGGATTCACGAAACTCGGCGCGGAAGTCTTTCTCGAGGCCGGCGACGTCGTCGCCCGGGCGCCACAGGACGGATTAGTCGGCGCAGAAATAAGCTTCGATAAGATTTCGGTGACTGGAACTGAGAACTTGATGATGGCGGCAACCCTGGCTCGCGGTAAGACGACGATCAACAACGCCGCGCGCGAGCCTGAAGTGAAAGACCTGGCGGAACTTCTTAATAAGATGGGCGCGCGCGTGCGAGGCGCGGGCACGCCCACGATTCAGATCGAAGGCGTCGAAGGACTCGGTGGCGCGCAGCACACCATCATTCCAGATCGAATTGAAACCGGAACGTTCATCGTGGCCGGAGCGATCACCAAGGGCGAGCTGGAAATCAGGGACTGTAACCCCGAGCATTGTAATCGGATCATTAGCAAGCTGCGCGAAGTCGGAGTGGAGATTGAAGAAGTTAACCAAAGCACGCTGCACGTGCGTTGTGGTCCGCGCGGATTGCATGCGAGCGATCTGACCACCGAGCCCTATCCGCACTTTCCGACGGACATGCAGGCGCAATACATGACCCTGATGACTCAGGCCAACGGCCGATCGGTGATTGCCGAAACCATTTTCGAAAACCGCTTTATGCATGCCTCGGAACTTCAGCGCATGGGCGCGCGAATCCAGATCAGCCACGACAAAGCGACTGTCGACGGTCCCAGCAAGCTCGTCGGCGCGCGCGTGCAAGCTTCCGATTTGCGGGCCTCGGCCTCTTTGGTGCTCGCCGGTCTGGTGGCGGAAGGCGAGACCCTCATCGACCGCGTCTATCACATCGACCGCGGCTACGAAAGGATTGAAACCAAGCTGAAGGAAGTCGGTGCTGATATTGAACGCTTGCGCGAATCAGTCACCTCACCACTTCAGTCTCAGGACGATGAGGCCGCCGCGGCATGACGGAGTTGAGTTGAGAGCTTCAGGTTGCGCGGAGCCGGACTTGAACTCCACTTTTTTAGACTAATGTCTCGGTTTGGTTTCGTGTTTTTCCGGCTGAGACAAGAACGATCCACGAAATCACACGAAACCACACGAATGAAAATCATTTTCGCTTCGTGAATTTTCGTGGATCGTTTTACCTGGAGAGCAGCACTCTCTCAAAATAAGACGCCTCCCTTTGTGAACCCAACTGAGTCGAAGAGAAGGTCTGTGGTATTATCTGGCCCATGAATGAGACCGATTGCCTCTTTTGTAAGATTCTGGCGGGCACCGCTGCGGCCGACGTAATTTATCAAGACAATCGTTGCGTCGTCATTCGCGATGTCAATCCGCAAGCGCCGACGCACGTGCTCGTCATTCCCCGCGAACATATGGAATCCCTCGATGATGCGGCGCAGAAAGACGAGTCCCTGCTTGGTCACCTGCTGCGCATTTCGGCGCGCGTCGCTTACGAGCATGGATTGTCTGAGAGCGGTGGCTATCGCACAGTCATCAACACCGGGAGCGGCGCCGGCCAATCAGTTTTCCACCTTCATGTCCACGTGCTGGGCGGCCGCGAAATGACCTGGCCTCCGGGTTGAGCACCAGGTACAAATAAAGCACGTCACTAATAAGAAACGCGCGCCGCTTTCGCGACGCGCGCTCTTTCTTTCAGGTCTGGTAACCTGGATTATTCCCGATAACCACGACGGTTTGCGGGTGGGGGTTCGGTCAGACGCACGGGCACACTCATGCGCTTCCCGCGGCGAATTATTTCCACATTTGTTGTATCGCCAATCTGATGCTTGTCCAGCATCTTGTAAAGATCGTCGTAGTTATTAACCTTAGCTCCATCAATCCCCACAATGATGTCGCCCAGCTCAACGTCGCCGTCTTCGGTCTGGATCAAACCACGAAGTCCGGCATTGGCTGCCGCACCGCCAGGTTGCGCACTCCAGATGATCACTCCGTACGTGACCGGCAACTGCGCCTGACTGCTCATCGCCTCCACGTCGCGCGAACGGATCCCAAGGTCGGGGCGCCGGATCGAACCATTGCGCACCAGTTGCGGAACGATCCGCTTGGCGATACTCACCGGGATAGCGAATCCGACGCCTGCCGAAGCACCCGAGGGCGATTCGATCTGCGAATTGATCCCAATCATGCGGCCGTGGGAATCCAGCAATGGTCCGCCTGAATTTCCCGGATTGATTGAAGCGTCAGTTTGAATCGCGCCTTCAATCTGTCTTCCGTTCTGGGCCCGTATCGGTCGCTGCAAACCGCTGATGACTCCCGTGGTCAACGTTCTATCCAGACCGAACGGGTTTCCGATCGCCAGGACTTTCTGTCCCACGATCAACTTGTCGGAATCTCCCATCTGGACAATCGTCAAGGGTTCCTTTGGTGTCTCGAGCAATTTGATGACGGCAAGATCCGTGTCGGGGTCGCGACCAACCACTTGCGCTGGATAGTTCTTGCCGCTCCCAAAGCTGACGGTAAGTTTCTCAGCGTTGGCAATCACGTGATAGTTGGTGAGAATGTCTCCCTGCTCGTCAATAACCGAACCCGAACCGGCGCCTTCGACGGGTTGCGAGAACATTCCAAAGAAATCGCGCACGATGGTTGTAGATTGGATATACACAACCCCGGGCGAAGTGGCTTTATAAACCTCGATATTGTTCTGCTCGTCCGTAGCTAATGAAGGATCGGTTATGTTCGCCGGTGTCGCGATGGCAGCCGATCCAAAGGGCTGAAAATGTCCTGACAGTTGTTGGAATCCCGCGACAGCGATCGCGGCAAAGAGTGCGGACCCCAATGCGATCACCAGAATCTGACGTCCTGAAATTCTGTACATATATTAATTCTCCTTCAATCAAAAAAGCGTTGACTGAGATGCGCCGTCCTTAGTTTACGGTTGCGTTACCAGCATTTGCAAAACGCGCGAGGGGTCGTCCCGGTTCCCGGAATCTGGATAGGACACAATTGATTTGCAGAAAGAGGGCGGCGTGACGAGCTTTGCCAAACAGGGTGTGGCTCAGGACAACAGAATGATCAGCGCGTAGGGTACGTTGGTGACGTAGGTAATCATCGCCAGCGGTTCAGACCAGCCCAGAGCGGACATGCCGGTAGCGGCGTGGGCGACCATCAAAGCAGCGTAGATTGTCAGCACCAGTTGCATGCCTCGGCGAGCCAGGGGGAGATGCGCGCAGCGATATAGCGTATAGGCAGCGAAAGCCCCGATAGCCAACTTGACCACCAGGAAAGGAGCGTCGCCAACCTTGAGTAGCTGGCTCATCAGGCCATTGCCTTCGCTGGCGATGTTTGAATGAACCCAGAATAGAGTAAGTTGCGCGTCGAGCCAGTTCAGCGCAAAGAGAAGAAGACTTTTGGCGAGTGCACTCATGTGTTAGGAGTACTTCTCCTTTGGGTCAAAAATTGTTGAACCTCGACCCTTCGGAACTGCCGAGACCTCCGAACCCTTTGGGGCCCGGAGGTGCCGTCGTCCGTACGGGAAGAAACGAGACTCGCTTCGTGCTAGTCGAAGTAAAGTCTCAATCGGGGTCTTCTTCCGGCGAATGGCGGTGCTCGCGAGGATTTCCAAATTTGGTCATTCCCGCGAGACCGGCGCTTCGACAACTTGGGCCACTGCTCTTACGATTCGATACGAAGCGTAATATAGAATAAACGTTGTGATCAAGAAGCCGTCTAGTATTTCGATTGGAAGCGCGGTGATGGAAGGCGCACAACAGTTGAGTGAAGGCGCAGTTGCGGAACCGCGCCGGGAAGCGGGTTCGCTGTTAGCCCACGTGATTGGTCGTGATCGAAGCTTTGTCATTGCGCATGCCGCGGACGCGCTCAATGACGACGAGTGCGAAGCCTTTCGATCTCTGATTGCACGCCGGGCCGGCGGCGAGCCTTTGCAGTACCTTACCGGGCAACAGGAATTCTACAAGCTGGGGTTTGAAGTTACGCCGGCGGTGTTGATTCCACGGCCAGAAACTGAACTCATCATTGAGACGACCCTCGAACTCTTGCGCAACGACCTGGAGCCGTACCTGGCAGACATCGGCACCGGTTCAGGCTGCATCGCGATCTCAATACTTCACGAACTACCGGCGGCCCGCGCCGTGGCCACCGACATATCATCGGCCGCCTTGCAGGTCACGCAACGAAACGCCGAACGTCACGGCGTAGCGGATCGTTTGGAGGTACTTGAGTCGGATTGTTTCTCGGCCCTGGCTGCAACGGGATCTTTTAGCTTGATCGTTTCTAACCCGCCGTACATCGACGACGACGAAATGAAGAACCTGCAGCGCGAAGTGGACTACGAACCGCGCGCCGCGTTGGCAGGTGGCCCCGATGGTCTGTCGGTCATTCGCCGCCTGCTGCTGGAAGCGCCGCCGTTTCTGCGACCAGGCGGTTATTTTGTATTTGAGATTGGATTCGGACAGAGCGAAGCTGTCGAGCAATTGATCGATCGGCGCATTTGGCAACTGCTTGAGATACGCACCGACCTACAGAAAATACCTCGCACGTTTGTCCTGCGGGTAAGATCGTCCTAAGACTTTTGGCTAGCTGATCTCGGCTGGTACCGTAGAAGCGCTTCTTCGTCCTTCCCGATACTTGTCGTAACCCTCTTTGACGAGCCGCAGAATGGGCCGATGGTTTTGGGCAATCAGCCGGGTCCAGACTCGCGCATTCCTTTGTGGGAAATATATGCCGCGGAAAAACATACGCATGATCAAGAGCATGATCTGATCGTCGATCGACTCTCCCTTAAACCAGTCAATCGCGCGCTCGTTATTCTTCGGGCTGTAGGACGTAGTCCATGCTCTATCGAGTTCGATCTGGGCCTCGTCAATAGAAATTTTGAGAGGCGTGTGGGCCATTTTGTTGTGCTCGAAATGCATCCAGTGCTTTGGTCGCGTCAGGCGCCCTTCAGCTCCGAGCTTTTTATAGGTCGGAGTTCCTGGTAACGGAACGAGCGGACTGAAAACCGGCATTCCCGGTGGCCAACTCGCGATCTGCTCGAGGGTACGGTCAGCCACGCCGGGCGTGTCGTTGTCCAAACCGAAGATGAAGGAAGTAATCGCGTAGATTTTGCGTTGCGCGAGACGATTGAGGACTGCGGCGTATTCGCCAGGTTTGTTAAAGCTCTTGGCCACGCCGGCCAGACTCGTCGGATCGATCGATTCCATCCCGATGAATACCCATTTACAGCCTGCGTCGGCCATCAGATCCACCAATTCTTCATCACGAAGCAGGTTAGCGCTGATCTGCGCGATCCAGGGCAGTTGTGCATCAGCGGCAATGATATCTCGCAGCAGAGACTTTGTGCGCTTAATATTGATCGCAAAATTGTCATCGATGAAGAAAATGGTAATTTTGCCGCGATCCCTCTGTGCACGCTGTTTCAGCAACAAGAGCTCGTTGACGACGCTTTCATTGGAGCGAAAACGAATCGAGTCACCGAAAAATCCGGTCACGGTGCAGAACTCGCAGCCATAGGGACAGCCGCGCCCCGACTCTACCGGAATCGTATTGAAGTAGCTGACTCCCGAGCCATATTTTTCGGTGAAACGACGAAAGACCTTGGGAATGAAATTGAACTGTTCGAGATCGATCGTGTCCCAGGGGATAACCGGATAAGGTTGCAGACTCGGTTTTTGTTCCTTACCTGACTCATCGACTGGCTCGTAAACATCCTTAAGCTGGCCACGCGCAGCATCCTCGACGATCTTAGGCCAGGTCTCATCAGCTTCGCCCAGAGCCACCGCGTCGGCATGCCTTGGTCCCCCATCTCTTCCCAGAGCTTCATCTGGTAGTTCGGTTACGTGCGGCCCGCCCATCACCACCGGCACCCCGGCGGCGCGCACCACATCAGCCACTCGATAGGCTTTCTGAATCATGCGGGTCATTGAACCGATGCCAACTAAACCGATTTTCTCCTCCTGAATAAAGCGCACCAACTCCTGATCGTTCATTGGCTTTGCATTGCCATCAATCAGCAAGACTTCATGGCCAGCAGGTGTAAGCCCCTTAAGCAGAAACATCCAAAGGTGAGGCATGAAGTTCTTAGTCACACCATTATCCGGGTTGTACAATAAAATTTTCATTCTTCCGATTTCCTGGTCCTGGCACATGCGTCCGAGCATTTACTCGAAACTCATACTCGCACACAGCCCCTTAAAGCGACGGGAATAAGTGTGATGCAATTACGAAGCGCTAGCCAAATTATCAAGTCAGCTTCGTCAGATACGTGCGGACTATATCACATGTGTGTGGGAGCGTACATATCTGAGAGCCGAATAGCTCGAACCCTCGGATATCGAACAGCTCGAAACCTTGGATATTAAGCTTGGCAGGCAGCGTCACAGGTGCTAGAATCCGCCCCGATAGTACGATGCGCGAGTTTGCCTGATTCCTTTTGCAGGACTTTCATTTCAGTGGCTTAGCGGGAGGCTCTCATTGGGTTCACCTAAAATCGTTTTGACTGCGTCATCAAGTGAGGCGAGTGAGTGGCACCACAGCATCTGGCAACAGATGTTATCGGCGACTATTCCGGCGAAGTACGGCCATAAATGGATGAATCCCGACACGCTGATTAATGAGTCGTGGCCGGATGGACGGGCGAAGTATGTGCCAAATGGCTTAAGAATGGTCGAGACCCTACTCCTTCGAGATTACTCGGAAGAGGAAGTGGTCGTTTGCTATCTCGAAAATCTCGAGAAATTTGTCGGACCTGAAACCAAAGTGGTGGCCATTCACGCCCATAATCCACTGGGTATCTCATACGCCACCGATGTTTATTCAAAAATCGCCGGTAAGAATTTGATCCCCATAAATGCTGCTGAATTTTTGAAAATCGTCAAACATCCGGTTATCAAGAAGTTCAAACCCAAGATAGTCATTGGCGGTCCGGGAGCGTGGCAACTGGAACGGGCGAATCGTCTGGACGAATTCAACGTCGATTACCTGATTGATGGCGAGATTGAACGAGTTTTCAGCGATCTCTTCAAACGAATGATGGCCGGTGATCCCACGCTTGAGCGCATCATCAAAGTGCCCAAGAGCATGCAGCCGACCGTGGAAGAAATCCCAGTGGTCCGGCATCGGTCGACCTTTGGCGTGGTTGAAATCACCCGCGGGTGCGGGCGAGGTTGTCAGTTCTGCGGGCCGGCAACAAAAGTGGGTCGGTCGTTTCCGCTGGAGCATATCATCGAGAGCGTGCGCGTCAACGCCGGCGAAGGCGCGACGGAAATCCTGCTTGCGACCGAAGACATGTTCCTCTATGAGCAGGGAGCGAACTTCGAAACAAATATTCCAGCGCTCGAAACTATGCTAAAGAACGTCAAGAGCGTCCCCGGAATTGAAACCCTGCAGACGTCCCATATTACGATGGCGCCGGTGGTTAAGGATCCAACTGTGGTTGAGCGGCTTACCCCTTTGATTGTGCCCTATTCGCATGTGCAACATAAAGAGTCGACTGATCCCGATCATCGCATGACTGATCCAATCATCGGTCTGGAAACCGGCAGCCCGCGCCTCTTCGATATCTTCATGAAGGGCAAAGCTTATCCTTACAAGGCCCATCAGTGGCGCGACGTGGTGCTCAAGGGCATGGAAACCCTCAATAAGCACAACTGGTTCCCCTTCTGCACTTTCATCATCGGATTGCCGGGAGAGACCGATGCGGACACCAGAGAGTCGCTCAACCTGCTTTACGATCTGCGCGACGCTAAAGGCACCTTCGTGCCGACGTTCTTCGTTCCGCTCGAGAATACGCGGATGCAGCAGAAGGATAGTGCCAAGCTTATCGAGATGACTGACCTTCAGTGGGAGTTCTTTTATACCTGCTGGAAATACAACTTGCAGTTCTGGCATGGCAAAACGAACGCTTCGATGAAGTTCTCGCTCGGCGTACCGCTTTATTACTACCTGCTTGGACGCAAGCTCTTTGGCGACGGTATCAAATACCCGCTATACCGTTTCGCCGGAGTTCCTGATCGTTTCATGCGCAAGCATCTCTATCTCGATTTCACTGGTTACAAGCGGAGCAAGGGCGTCATGCAGGCCCCGGTAGACGACATCCTGCCCAGCTTCAAGACCGTGCGCGAAAAAGGTCTGAATATGGTCGACGCAACTCAGTTACATCATTTGGGCGCCCGGATAGATATTGCTCCTGACGGAATTCCAGCGTCGACGCCTTAGAAAACGCTGCCGGGTTCGGCCGCTGTTCCACTAGCGCTCAAGCGAGGTTCTTACCTGCCGCCTCAATCAGAGAAACGCCCCATCGTGGGTTGGAGGCGGTTAGCAAAGCTTCAAGGGTCTGTTCCTAAGCTCCCTATTGCTTTGAATACTCAACTAGATGTACGATGCGAGCCTGTTAAGGCCGGGCTGGCTTCGATTCGAGCGGCGACTGCATACACTTATGGTATTCCGCGCCAGCCGCGGACGATTGTGGGACTAGTTGTCGGGCGCTGAACCCCAGACTATAGAATCGATTCAACGAGCCAGGTGACCAACACATTCGCCATGTCGACTATGTCAACTGTAGCGTCCGGCGCCGGAAGAGTTCCTTGGCTGCTGGTGCAATTCGTCGTGCATTCTGCGGGTGGCGGTGGCGGTGGCGGAGACGGCAAGGCAGGACCCTGTGTCACACCCCCATCTGCCCGGCCAACGGCGGCAATTGACACGACTAGCAGACAGATACCAGCAAATTGCTTAAGTTTTGACATTTTTGACTTTCCTTCTTATGCAGGCGGTCACCGAATCAAGACGCCAGCGAACGCCGTAGTGGTTTGAAGCGGCGGCATAATAGCACTGCTAGCAATTATTATTGCTAGTTTTACCTTAATCACTTAGAAGAGGTTCAAATGGAAACCAAAATCGTGACGAAATCTTCCCGCGCTGAAGCCACTGCGAATTTGGCGGTCAGCGTGAAATGCGAAATCGCAAAGCAACTACAGGATTATGGGGATTATGAGGCCGCAAGCGAGGCCCTCGGCGACTTCTGGCGTGGAATCGGCAAGCGCCCTCCGCTAGACGGCTTGAACGCCACGGAACAGGCCGATGTGCTGGGAACGGTAGGCGCCCTGTCGGGATGGCTGGGCAGTTCCGGCCAGGTTGCCGGCGCTCAGGAGTTTGCCAAGGACTTAATTAGTGAGAGCATTCGGCTCTTCGAGGGCCTTGACGAACCTGACAAGATTGCCCGAGCCCAATGTGATCTCGCAATCTGTTACTGGCGCGAAGGCGCGATGGACGAAGCTCGCGTCTGGTTTCAAGAGGCCCTGGGCCGCGCGAAGAGTCCTTGGCTGCAACATCGGATCCTGGTGAACGCCACCACCGTCGAAATTTCTTCAAACGCGTTTGCTGAAGCCCTCTCCCTTTTGGAAAAAGCAGCTCCTTTGCTTGATGGTGTGGAGGACCCAGCCGTCGTCGGAAGGTTTCACATGCAGAAGGCGATTGCTTATGAGAGGTCGGGTGGATCCGAAAACCTTGATCGCGCCCTGATTGAGAATGCCGCTGCAGGAATTCATTTCGAACAGGCTAATCACAAGCGCTACCTGGCCCGCGTTGAAAACAACACGGGCAACATCTTCCGTGCGTTGGGTCGCTATGGGGAAGCTATTGAGCATTTGGATCGGTCCCGAGCTGTATTCACTGAAATTGGAGACGTGGGGACGGCTGCGCAAGTTAACGAAACGCGCGCGCGAGTTTTCCTGGCCCAGGATCGTTACGTTGAAGCTGAGAAGATTGCTTTCTCGGCCGCTTCAACTTTTGAAGGCGGAGGCGAACATTCACTGTTGGCGGAGGCCCTGGAAGCGCAAGGCATCGCCCTGGCCCGCATGGGACGCTACCAGTCGGCTTTAGGTATTTTGAAACGCGCGGCTCATGTTGCTGAAACGACGGGCAATTCTCAACTCTCCGGAGAAATAGTTCTGACCACTCTGGAAGAGGTCAAGAATTTTCTCTCACCGAATGAGATTGGCGCCTTCTACCAGGAAGCCGACCATAAGCTCGGGGACCAGTTCAGTTTGGAAATCATGAGGCGGCTTCGCTCATGCGCTCGGCTGGCAATGGCGAATGTGGCTACCGGCAAAAGCGAGAATCTAATTCCTGGCTCGTTTGAACAGGAAGTGCACAAGCGTGAGAGTGAGCTCATCAGGATCGCTCTGGAGAAAGCCGGCGGCAGCGTTACGCGTGCCGCGAGGATGTTGGGACTGACCCACCAGGGGCTATGCTACATTCTGAACCATCGTCATAAGGACCTACTTTCGGCCAGGGCGCCGATCAGAGTTCGTCGCAAGTCAATCATAAAGAAGCGCTGACGCTCGCCGTCTACCCCATAGCGCAATCCTGCCGCCGATTGACAGATAATCGCCGGACGTGCAAGATTCGCGCGATGGTGACCAGCAAAGCAAAACGAAATCCTGTGCCAGGTAGTCAGCGGTTCTGCTTTGCCTGGATTACGGCTGCGTTTGCTCTCACCCTGCTGTTCACCAGTTCGTGCGGTGGTTCCCTCTTTCATGTGAAACCTGTAGCAGCTCTCCCGCCGATGCCGGCTACGGTTGCCTCTACCAACCTGGGCTCGATCTCCTTCCGGGCAGCGCCAATGCTAACTGACGAAGAGAGTCAGGAATTATTTGAGGCAAACCTACATCTGGCTGGCCTGCTTCCGGTGCGGGTCGAGATCAGCCACAACAGCGGTGAGGCCATCGAACTGAAGAAAATTCGTTTTCGGCTGACTGACTCCGCCGGTACGAAATGGAAAGCAGTGTCCACCAGGCAAGCCATTGCTCGAATTCTAAAAGCGAACGGCGTATCGCTTTACAACCCTTCATCACGCAAAACATTCGAGCAGGAGTTTCGCGCCTACGAACTGAATTTGAAAAATCCACTCACCCATAATGAAGGCCGGCGGCAAGGCTTCATCGTTTTCCTCTCGCCTGAGAAAACTCCGGTATCTTCGCCGCGAGGTCTGGTTTTATCCATCGAAGGTCTCGCGCAACCGGCGACGTTGAACCTTAACTAATCTTTCAATCCTCACTCTGAGAAGGCTGGTTAGACTTTTCCCTCCATCTTCGGTAGGCTTTTCCGCACATAATCCGGTTTCTGCTTGCGCGATCAGTTTCTTGCCTGGCAGAACCATTCATTCTGAGAAGGGAACCGAACAAGTCATGGCGCCTGAAACGCAAACCGCAAATCAACCAACTCCCGCGCTCTTATTCGATACGATCAACGCGCACCAACGAACCGAGGCAATCAAAGCCGCAATCGAACTCAGCTTGTTCAGCGCAATCGCGGCTGGGAACACCACCGCAAATGACATCGCCCGGACCTGTGGCGCATCTCAGCGAGGCACGCGAATCCTCTGCGACTATCTGGTCATCATTGGATTCCTGACTAAACAGGATGACAAGTACGGGTTAACCGCTGACTCGGCGATGTTTCTCGACAAGAATTCCCCTGCCTACATGGGCACGGTGATCGAATTCATGCTGTCACCGATGCTGACTGACAATTTCAAGGACCTGACCGCAGTTGTGCGTAAGGGTGGTTCCATTTCTGAAGAAGCCACGATCGCTCCTGACCATCCGGTCTGGGTGAAGTTCGCGCGCGCGATGGCGCCGATGATGGCTTTGCCGGCGCAGCTCCTGGCTCCGATGGTGGATCCGAACGCCAACGAGAAGTTAAGAATCCTGGACCTTGCAGCCGGGCATGGTCTGTACGGACTGGCGTTCGCGAAGCGGAACTCACAGGCGGAGGTCACCGCCGTTGATTGGGCCAACGTGCTGGAGGTAGCAACGGAAAATGCGCAAGCCGCCGGTGTGTCGGACCGTTATCATACAAAAGCCGGCAGTGCCTTTGATGTTGATTATGGCACCGGCTATGACATAGTCCTGTTGACTAACTTCCTTCACCACTTCGATCCGCCGACTTGTGAGTTGTTGTTGCGCAAGGTCCACGGCGCATTAGCCGATGGCGGGCGTGCCGTCACGCTGGAGTTTATTCCCAATCCCGATCGAGTATCCCCGCCGCAAGCCGCGGCTTTCAGCCTGATGATGCTCGGGGGGACGCCGGGCGGCGATGCTTACACCTATGCTGAACTCGAGACTATGTTTCGCAACGCAGGGTTTGCGCAAAGCGAATGGCGCGAACTGCCGCCGACGATCCAGCGGGTGGTGATCAGTAAGAAATAGCGTTGCACGTTTGATAAACCTGAAACCCGGAATCGTCTTTGTGGCGAGCGTGTTGATGGCCGCGCTGGCCTTTGATGCGCTCGCTCAAACTGAAGCTCGCTATGCCGAGCTGCCAAATTTTCACCAGGTCAACTCTCAGATCTATCGTGGCGCGCAACCAAGGGCCGGCGGCCTGCAAACGCTCAAGAAGATTGGCATCAAGACAATCCTGAACTTGCGCGGCAAAGACGAAAACACGCGCGCCGAAGAAGCAGAAGCGCGAACGCTGGGACTCCGCTATTACAATATTTCCTTGCCCGAATTCTCCGCGCCGAAAGATAAAGAAGTTCAGCAGGTGCTCGACATCATCAATACGATGGAAAACCAACCAGTGTTTGTCCACTGCCGCCATGGTGAAGATCGCACCGGCACCATCATCGCCTGCTATCGCATTACGCGCGATGGTTGGAGTGCAGTCGAGGCGAAAAAGGAAGCCGAGAAACACGGGATGAGTTGGACGCAGGTCGGCATGAAGCGTTACATCGATAAGTTTTACCGACAACGACAAAAGCGGGCGGGCGAACGCTCTTAAGGAAGCGAAGTCATGAACCACAAAACAAGAATATTCAACCTCTCCGTGGCGGCGATGATTGTGGCCGTTTGCTCGATTTCATCGGTGCGCGCTCAGAGAGGCCCGCAACGCGTGACCTTCGCGCGCGGCGCCACCGTGGCGCGCGCGACGGGCTATCTTCGCGGCATGAACGACGGGGCCGAGTTCGTGTTGCGCGCCAAAGCGGGCCAGCACATGCGCGTCGAGATCAGCGCCCGCGGCGCCACGCGCGGTATGGTGACATTTCCTTCCGGCAAACAAGAGGGCGCGCCCGGCGGAGTGATCTTTGACGATAACATCGACGAGAGCGGCGACTATCGCATTGGGGTTAGCGAAAGCAGCATGGGCGATGCGTGGCGCGGAAGTTTTGCGCTGAAGATAGAGATACTTCCCGGACAATCAAGCGCCCCAGACTCAAGCACAGCCGATCTGGCCCGCTATGTGGGCAAGTATCCCAGTGCGCTCCTAAAAGGCGAGCCCGGTTTGAAAGCGCGGCTGCGCGAGCTGCTGAGCGCGAACTATACGTCCTTCACCAGTCGTCTACAGACAGAGATGCCGATTGAGCGGGATGGCGACGTCATGATTGCGCGCGGTTGCATGGCGCATCAGTGCACGATTGAAGAAGCGATCCTGGCGATTGATCTCAGTAACGGCAAACCATACGTCGCGATTAAATCCACTCGGTATGGCGGGGGCTTCAAGATTTTCGCCGAAGACAAGGACCGCGTCCCCAATGCTTTGCGAAAAGCAATGCAACGGGACTAATCCCGCTCACATCCTTGAGAGAGATTTTTGTCAGATAAAACGATTCACGAAGCTTAACTAGTTTTGTTCGTGTGATTTCGTGGATCGTTCTTGTCCAATTGGAAAGAAGCACGAAACCAATTAGGCGACTACCTTGCCCAACTTCTTCGGTCTGCGAACGGGCTCTTAATCGTTCACGCCAATTTCAGTGAACTTGTAGACTCCATCAACCTTCGCGAAAAGAAAAATCTGCTGACCGCAAAAGATCTCCATCGACGCATGGTCCCTCGAAGGCCTGGCGCGAGCGAAGCAACGGCGCATCTTCGGAGTAAAGAGTGAACTGTATTGCTTGATGAAGGCGGTCCGATCGAGGTCTTTGTTATCGAGCATGAAAGGGAGTCTGGTCATATCGGCTACGGCCGCCCCGTCGTTGCGCGCCACGGCCGCTTTGAACTTGACCCAGAACGAGATGAATTCAGGATCGACCTTGCGGCTCTGGCTCGACACCTGTAGCGCACCACCGAGGAAGAACAACACCACGATACTGAGAACGTGAAGTCTCGATTTCAATCTAATCTCCATCTCTTCCCGGCAGTGCACCCTTACTTCGAGTAAGCGGTGTTCAGAGTACCGACTTCAGTCGGGCTTTTGTCTTGAGCAAGAACGACCCAACTAAAGTTGGTACTCTCTACACCTGTGGTCGAAGAATTGTGGATTTTCGTTAACGGGTGTTCAGACTACCGACTTCAGTCGGGCTTTTGTCTTGAGCGAGAAAGAACCCAACTGAAGTTGGTACTCTATGTGCCTCTGGCCCAATTAATGAATTTAACTACCAATGACAGTTAAGAACGGCGCTCAAAATGAGAAGCGCTTCACGTCGAGCTTCCATCAGTGGAACCAAAGCCCCCACCGCCTCGACTAGTTTCGGCAAGGCTCTCAACCCAGACCGCATCTGGCGTAATTATCTTCTCGATGATCAATTGACAGATTCTGGTCTGCGGCGGCAAGTCTACTAATTCTTCTCCGGCGTTGTAGAGAAGACAGCCTATTTCACCACGATAGTCGGCATCGATGACCCCGGCGAGAACATCAATCCCCTTCTGTGTGGCTAATCCGGATCGCGGCGCAAGGCGCCCGTAGTAACCCTCAGGTATGTCGACCGCAAGACCCGTCTTGATCAATCGGCGTTCTCCAGGCTGCAAACTAACCGCTTCAATCGAATAAAGGTCGAGTCCCGCCGCAGACGCACTCCCACGCGTCGGCAACGTCGCTTTGGGGTCAAGCCTCTTGAAGCTCAGACATTCCTTCTCTTCCATGTGTTGCTCATGAGAACCGGCAGCAGCTAGTAGTTAGTTAAAGCTTCGGGGGAGTCACGCCTTTCTGGCCCTGATACTTTCCGCCGCGGTCCTTGTAGGAGACTTCACAGACTTCATCGGCCTCGAAAAACAGGACCTGGGCGACACCTTCGTTGGCGTAGATTTTGGCGGGCATTGGCGTCGTGTTAGAGAATTCCAACGTCACGAATCCTTCCCACTCGGGCTCGAACGGCGTGACGTTGACGATAATTCCACACCTGGCATAGGTGCTCTTTCCCAGACAGATCGTCATGACGTTTCGCGGGATGCGAAAGTATTCCACCGTGCGCGCGAGGGCAAAACTATTCGGTGGAATGATGACGTGATCGGCCTTCATGTCGACGAAGCTCTTATCGTCAAACTTCTTCGGATCCACAATCGCACTGTACACGTTAGTGAAGAGTTTGAATTCATCAGCACACCGCACGTCATAGCCGTAGCTGGAAGTGCCATACGAGACCACGCGCCGGCCGTCAATCTCCTTCACCTGATGAGGCTCGAAAGGCTCAATCATCGCGTGCTCTTGCGCCATGCGCCGAATCCACTTGTCCGATTTGATACTCATGCTGAGTGCTGATTTGTTGAGTCCAACCAAGGTTCAGGATTAGAGCGCGTCAGAATACGCGATAACTTGATCTCAGAACAAGCGCGGATGGAAGAAAAACCGAAACGATCGATAGGCGCGCGGGCCTTCGCTCCAGAGGAGCGAGATATTTATAGCTCAGGCACCCAACACGATCGTAGCTCCGTCAGGAGCGGGATGTTTGTTTCGCTCCTAAAGGAGTTGAAACATGTCGAGTCCTCGCAGCTATAAACATTGCGCGCCTGACGGCGCTGTGCCACTCACTGTAATTGACCACAGGAAGATCGATTGTTAGCTTAATCAATCATGAAACTCGTCGTTCTTGGCTCTGGCACCTCGGTGCCGCACCCGCAAAGGGCCGCCGCAGCTTTCTGGCTGGAGACGTCAAATGGTTTGGTGCTGCTCGATTGCGGCGCAGATTCGGCCCATCGTATGGCCGAAGAAAGCGTGGACTGGCCCAACCTCGACGCGATCTGGATTAGTCATCTGCACCTGGATCATTGCGGCGGTTTGGCATCATTTCTGTTTGGAATGAAATGGGCGCCACAAACCCAGGAGCGAAAAAAGCCGCTGCGGATTTTTGGCTGTAACGGAATTGGAAATCTCCTGAGGGCGATCGACGAATCGAACAACTACGGATTGTTAGTCCAACCTTTTCCGATCGTGCTGCATGAGGTTTCAGACAACGCGGATTTTGAAATGTTGCCGGGACTGAGGGCTCAAACTTTTTCCACCCCGCACACTCGTGAAAGCCTGGGCGTTCGCCTGACTGACGATGATGGAACGTCGATGGTCTACACGTCGGACACCGGATATTCAGAAGAGCTGGCAAAGTTCGCGCGCGGCGTCGACCTCTTGATTCTCGAATGCTCTTTCTGGCGCAACAAGCCGACGCCAAAACATCTCGAGCTTGCCGATGCCATGCGCCTCACGCAACTCGCCGAGCCGCGCCAACTGCTCCTGACTCATCTCTATCCTGAATGGGACGGTGTCGATCTTGAGAGCAAAGCTGGAGAGCTGAGGCCCGGCAAGACCATCGCCGCGCACGATGGACTGCGATTGGAAGTGGACAGCAGCCCGACCGTCAGGGAGAACCGGGGTCAACGATTGGATCCCTCAGCCGTTTGAATGTCCATTGAATTCCGAAGTTAGGTGTGATTCTTGTCTCCGGGAGCGTTCCAAATCACACGCATCATAATCATTGAAGACTTAGGAGAACTAATATTTTGCCTTTTCCTGCTGAGAGCGGCTCTAGAGCTTTTCCGATGATCGTCCCGGGTCGGTGAATCAATTGACCACCCACTCTGATTGGTCGTGACTTCATAGCCTCACCTGGGTGGCTGCTCGTCACCAGCAAATCTCCAACCTTGATCGGGTACTTACTTGCGTCAACTTTCACGATAACCCGTCCCGTCGTCGCGACCATCACTTTGCCAGGGCCCCTTTGTCCCAGGAGCACGCCAGGCTGCGCCGAAACAACTCCCGCTATGAGCGTGTCATAAGCGCGGCGGGAAGGAGACACGGCGTTGGTTTGCGTCACGTCCAAAATCACGACTGTACCGGCAGCAATCTCTTGCCGTGAAGGCACCCACTCAGCGACATCTTGATACTTAGCGGCGATATTTCCTGAAATCAGGGCATTACCTGAGACCGCAAGGTCCCCAGCCACATCCAACTTAGACTGCGGATTCGTCGTACCGATACCGACGTTGCCGAGCAAAATTGCCATCCTTGGTGTGAAAGTATCGCTGTTGGCATACTCACCCAAATCCATTCGTATGCCGACGCCGGGTACAAATACTGACTTAAGTCCTACGCCAAACGTCTTGCCTATTTGAATTCCAAAATTTCCACTCCCACCAACCTGCAAAGTATCATTCGGCGCTGTGGTTCCGATTCCGACCTTGCCGCCCAGAATTGCGAACCTGGGTGTGAAAGTATCGCTGTTAGCATACTCACCCAAATCCATTCGTATCCCGACGCCCGGTACAAATACTGACTTAAGCCCTACGCCAAACGTTTTGCCTATTTGAATTCCAAAATTTCCGCTCCCACCAACCTGCAAGGTATCATTCGGCGCGGTTGTTCCGATGCCGACCTTGCCAGCTAGTATTGACATCCTCGCCGTTGCCGTATCACTGTTAGCATATTCGACAAAGTCCATTCGTGACCCAATACCGCTTACAAATGACTCCTTAATTCCTACTCCCCATGTTTTGCCTATTTGAATTCCAAAATTTCCACTCCCACCAACATGCAAAGTATCATTCGGTGCCGTCGTCCCAATGCCGACATTGCCGTTTTGTTGAATGTTAAGCGCAGTAATCTGGCTCCCGCCATTGGACACGTCGAAGTTAAGGCCTTGCCCTGTTGAGGCTAGTCGTATTCCTGCGTAGCGAGTTGAATCCGAAGTGCCAAAAAATAAACCTTTAAGAAGCGTGGTGTCCGAAGGGCTGTTTAACAAAATGTTGCCCGCCACACCAAGTTTCTCGTTGGGGGTTCCTGTTCCAATACCGACGTTGCCGCCGGCGGTCTCCGTGATCCCTGAATCACCCAGCGTGTCGGCAAGGGTCCACTTGGCGATGCGGTTGGGCGTGCCCGTGCCCGAGGTGGCCGTCTGGACTGAATCCGCCGCGTCCGCGACTTGCGCTGAGTCGCCAGCCTGGGCCCGGTTGCCTGGCTTATTTGGTTTGACGATCAGGAAGCGCTCAGCGCGAATCGTTCCCGCTACGTCGAGCTTCGCTTTCGGTTCTGAAGTACCAATACCCAGATTGCCTTCTTCCGTCAGGCGCATCTGCTCACTGTCATTGCCGGAAAAGAAATCGCCAACCCGGAACGTCAGAGCGCCGCGCGTCCGCGCGAGTTGAGCTTCCTCGGCATTATTTGCCAGCACCGTCACTGGTTGAGCATCTCCTGCCGGCATGACAGTCAATCCTTCTTCTCCGCCTTCGATCGGTCCCACGGCTTGCGCTTGCTGCGCGTTTAGGTCGGTGACGGCTGATGCACGCAACGTAGTCGATTGCGCGCTTACAGTGATTGAGCCGAGCTTTTGACTCAGCCGCCCCGATAGATTCTTGATCGTCACCACGAACAGGTACGTGCCGTCAGCGACACGGTCACCATTGCCACCGTGCAAATGCCAGTCGAGCACATTGCCGCCACGCTGGTCGGTATCGACTAGTTTTTGGCCAGCGCCGTCGTACACCTCCAGCCTCAACTGCACCACTGCGCTCGGCGCGGCGAACCGCACCCGATCGGAAGTGGCTGTGGCCGTAAGGCTCACATTTGCTCCGGCAACTTGCGCGATCTTATCCTGCGCGATTGCCGAGCTGGCCGCGAGCATCAGCACGGCCAACAGAAGCAAAGAGAAGCTGTGGTTTTTGAGAGTATGACTAGACATTTCCTTTTCCTTTCCTGGTGAACATCCTCAACTGCGCATTGGTTGAAATAATTCGACGCATCAGCCGGCGATAGCCCGGATGCGCTGGCGCAATTCTTCAATGTGTATGCGCTTGATCAAGAACCCTGTGCTCAAAGTTGGGTCAGCGTACGGCGAAGTCGAATAACCGAGCCGAGTCGCCGCGTCGTCCAGAAACGTCCTCAATTGCTGGATGTGCACAGCCTTGATGATCGTGCTGGTCGGCGAAAGTGTGGGATCCGTCCACGGCGCGCCCGTAAGCCCTGCGACCGCACGCATGGCGTCAACCGCCTGCCGCAGTTCAATGATGTGCTGGGCCTTGGCAATGGTAACCGCCGCAAAAATCGTGTCGTCAGTAAAGACTGTCGGCAAATAAGCGAAGGCATTCGTCTTTGAATAGACGCTGCCGGCAGTTGGCGTCAGATCGATCTGGACTGCGCCGACTGCGTGCGCCGGAGTGGTGACCGTAATTGTGCTCGTGTTGCCCGTCCACGCCGCGTTCACTCCACCCATCGTCACCGTGGACAGTCCGGAGAAGGCGCCCGTCAATGTGATCGATTGGTTGCCTGAAGTCCGTCCGGCCTTTGGCGATACGGTATCGATTCTTAGTGTTGTTGATCCGCTGCAAGTGTAGGTCGTGTTAACCAGCGTCAAACTCCAGCCGCCCGCGAAGCTGCCAGTGCCGCCACTAAGGTCGTCAACCACATAGAGGCTCCACGTGCCGTTCGGGTTACCACCAGCCGCGCCAGTGAATGCCGAGGTCAACGTATCAGTCCCGCCCGGCGCAGGAGTCAAGTATGGGCCAGCCGGCGCCGGAGTCACGAAGGCGTCCTGCACAGTGCTGTAGTTGGTGGGTTTGTACGTCCCCGTCGGGATCCCGCCTGAGGCTGGTAACGCAGACGTGGCCGCATCGTCGAGCGTGATGTTCACGTTTGAAGAAGATCCGCCCTCGCCCGCATCCGACAGGACAATCATTTTGCGTCCCGTCGGACTGACCAGGAGCACGTCCACGTCTTCTGGAAAAATATGGCTAAAACCGTTCAGCTTTACAGTCACGTTGGTAATCGTAGTTGGCGCACCACTGACAGTAATGTTTGAGGGGTAAGGCGTCGCCGGGGCGACGTCGTTGATAGTGATCGCTCCGGCGTTCGAGAATGTCTGCGTTGTGACGTTGGCCACCCCGAGTTGGAAGTTGTAAGTTACGTTTCCGAGATTGGTCGCCCCATCCTGCAACTGGAACGTCGCCGTGATCGTGGCCCCGCAAGTTCCGTCAGCCCGGAACGTAAATGATCTCGAAACCGTTGCGCCGCCGGCTGCAACCACGCCGTAGTTCTGGTTTTCTCCCGCAGGGATCGCGGTAACACCTCCGGAGGTTTGCAGAGTGGCGACCAGGTTTGTCGTCGAGACAGTTCCGACGTTTTTCAGCGGGAAGTTTGCCGTAACCTGCTCGGTTGGATCAGGCGCACC
Source organism: Pyrinomonadaceae bacterium (assembly GCA_035317005.1). Taxonomy (GTDB): domain Bacteria; phylum Acidobacteriota; class Blastocatellia; order Pyrinomonadales; family Pyrinomonadaceae; genus UBA11740. The sequence goes on from DATHHW010000188.1 coordinate 30,228, forward strand.
GTTAGGCGGGCTCAGACTCTCGGAGGTGATCGTAGCCGCCCCGTTCGGCTGAATCACAGGCCCGGTCAGGAACTTGTAGCTGGCAATACGCGTGTGCCAGTTGAAACTGCCGTCAGCCGCCAGATACTGGCCGATAAACCAAAAAGTCGCATCGTCCGTCGGGTCGATCTGCATGGTGGTGTAGTCGCCCCATCTCGTGAGGCCTCCGGTTTGGGACCCAGTGCCGGTCATTACCGTGCTTTCCGCTTGTAACGTGTTCACGGGATCGCTTAGTAGGCGACCGGCGACCGCAATAGATGGTTTCAAACCCGTGCCCGCGTTAACGACACTGTATCCCAGTAGCATGTTACCGAACTGATCCATCGCTATCGATCCCATCCAGCGATCGCCGGAGGCACCAGGATCGTATGTTGCATTCTCGAAGAGAGTCGGTGTGGCGGAGAACGGCGAACGGATTTCATACCAGCGGGGCGCAGAACTTCGCGCACCCGCTCCGTCCGGATCGACTGAATGAGTCACGATCAGGCTATCCACGCCGGCGCGATTGCGATAAGCAAGGCGATACATCAGGCGATCCGCAAGCGTATCCAGTAAATTGGTCGTGCCGGGCTGGGCGATACAAGTGCCAGCGCCACCGTTGCATGCAACGGTGGTAGCACCTACCGGTATATCGATAAAGCTGCCGGAGCCACCGCCGACGCCGTTTGTAAGTGTGACGGTACTGGCCGCGAAATTCGGCTTGAGCTTCATTAACCGTAGCGATCCGCCGAAGTCATATCTTGCGAAGATTCCTCCCTGCGTCAGGTCTGTGGGAAGCGTGGATCCGTCCAGGTCTGCAGGTAGGAAACCGGCACCGCCCGCGTAGAAAGCAATGGGTGCGCAGAGCGTAGTGGCGCTGGCATCGCCAGCCAGCATTTTTGTTCGGTCAGAAGCGCAAAGGCCTGCACCAGTATTGGAGCCCGCAGGTGAACCACCGAAAACGTTATACGAAGTGTAGTAAGCGTCAGGCCAAACGCCGAGCTTACCGTAGTCATTGAAACCACTCGGACTGACAGAACTGAAGCTGATGGTGTAGCGAAAGTAGGAACCAAGTGGGTTGTTGGTCGTCGACACGGCAATACACTGAAGGTAGGGAGCAACCTTTTGAGGCGGGCTACCGCTCGTGTTAAATGCAAACTGACTCAGGAACCAACGATCCGCCAAACGGTCATACTGCAAAATCGGATCGCCCCGATTCGTCGTCTCGCAGACATTACCCATACCGGTAAATAGCGTGTTGCCATCGACAAAGCCATTACCCGGCAACAGCGGCGTGCCGCTCTTGTTAAAGACGGCGTATTGGGAGTTTACCCACGCCACGATGTGGTTCGGTCCAACGGCCAGGGTAGTGTCTGGCGGCGCGACGCCCACAAAGAAACCCGCCATCCCCTCGCCGGGTCCTTCGAAGGTTGTCCCCGCCACTGCGCCAAGCGGCGTCAGTGCCGCCGTCTGAATCG
>DATHHW010000189.1:0-13811 GCA_035317005.1 Pyrinomonadaceae bacterium
CGATTGATCGGGCGATTGGACTTTTAAAGGAACGTGGCGCGAAGCGAGCGATGAAGCTGAACGTAAGCGCGCCATTTCATTGCGCTCTGATGCAGCCGGCCCAGGAGCGTCTGGCGGTCGATTTGCAGGGGATTCCGTTCAAGGACCTCGCGATACCAATCATCACCAACGTGGACGCGAAGGCCATTAACTTTGGGGCTGAAGCCCGCGATGCGCTGGTGCGTCAGGTATCACAGCCGGTTCGTTGGCTTCAGTCAGTTGAATTTTTGATCAGTCAGGGTGTACAAACCTTGGTTGAGATTGGACCCGGAAAAGTTTTAAGTGGGCTGGTGCGCCAGATTGATCGCAACCTGCGTTGCGTGAACGTCGAGGACAAGGTTAGTCTGTGCGCTACTCGCGACGTGGTTTTCGGGTAGAGCTGGTCCGGCAAACGTTGGGTTTGTCGTCAGCGTGGCACAGACTTTAGTCTGTCCGTGAACTGTAGGATCACAGACCGAAAGGCTGTGACACAACTAACATCGACAAACTGAAGTTTGTCGGACATTACAAAGAGGAGCAAAAACGAATGCCCGATCCAGAGATTGAGCAAAAAGTAAAACAGATTATCGTGGACGAGCTTGGCGTCGACGAAAACGAAGTTACGCCCAATGCCCGGTTCATCGATGACCTCGGCGCCGACTCGCTCGATACGGTCGAGTTGGTAATGCGTTTCGAGGAAGAATTCGGCATCGAAATTCCGGACGAGGACGCGGAAAAGATTCAGAGCGTGCGCGACGCGTACACTTACATCGATCAGCACAAGGCGAAGTGATCGGTAACTGGTGATGGCGGCCCGAGCAAACGGCCCGGGTTTGCCCACTTGTTCCTATCGATCACGGAAGGAGTCCTGATTTTGAATCGTCGCGTCGTCGTCACCGGTCTCGGTCTGGTTACGCCTGTGGGCAACTCAGTCGAGACCACCTGGGCTGCGCTGCTGGAAGGCCAAAGTGGCGCGGACTACATCAAAAGGTTCGATGCTGCCAGGTTTGCCGCCAGGTTCGCCTGCGAAGTAAAGAATTTCAATCCGCTCGACTACATCGAAAAGAAGGAAGCCCGCAAGATGGGTGCCTTCATTCACTACGCGGTCGCGGCTTCAGACGAGGCGGTCCGGGGTAGTGGGCTGAAGATCACCGACGATGTTGCCGAGAACGTCGGTACTTACATCAGCAGCGGCATCGGAGATTTTTGGGCCATTGAACGGGAGCATGAAAAGCTCTTGAAAGACGGCCCCAGCCGGGTTTCGCCTTTCTTTATTCCGTCGGCAATCGTCAACCTCGCTTCCGGACAAGTTTCGATCCGCCACAACGCCAAGGGCCCTAATTCAGCCACGGCCACCGCGTGTTCAGCCGGGGCCCACGCCATCGGTGACAGCTTCAAAATCATTCAACGTGGCGACGCCGATGCGATGATTTGCGGTGGCGCTGAGTCGGCGATTACTCCGATGAGCGTCGCCGGGTTTGCCGCACTGCGCGCGCTTTCGACGCGAAATGACGATCCGGTTCATGCCTCCAGGCCTTTTGAGTTGACGCGCGACGGCTTTGTCATCGGCGAAGGAGCGGGCATCCTGATTCTGGAAGAGTTGGAATTCGCGCGCCGTCGTGACGCGCAGATTTATGCCGAAGTGGTTGGTTATGGTATGAGCGGCGACGCATTTCACATCACCATGCCGGACGCCAGCGGATCGGGCGCGGTCCGGGTCATGCAAAAGGCCCTCAAGGACGCCAACGTGCAGCCGGAAGAAGTGGGCTATATCAACGCGCACGGAACGTCCACGCCTTACAACGACAAATTTGAAACGATGGCGATCAAGAAGACGTTCGGCGAGCACGCTTATAAAGTGGCGATCAGTTCGACGAAATCGATGACCGGCCATTTGCTGGGCGCCGCGGGCGGGGTCGAGGGCGTCTTCTCAGTGCTTTCTATTCACCGCAACATGCTTTTGCCGACGATTAATTACGTTACTCCCGATCCGGAATGCGATCTCGACTATGTTCCCAACCAGGCTCGCGAAGCACACGTGCAGTATGCGCTCTCAAACAGTTTCGGATTCGGCGGCACGAACGCGGCGTTGTTGTTCAAGAGATACGAAGAGTCGGAATGAACTTTATTCTTTGTACTTTGGGCTTCGAATTTTCGAGTCCCGGGCTCGGCCTTTGTTAAGAGGTCAAGGAACAAAGTACTAAGCTCAAAGTACACCATCACTACTTAGCCATGAAGATACTTGTTCTCATGAAGCAGGTCGCCAACAAAGACGCGATTCTGCGAATCAACAAAGATTCAACCTGGATTGAAGAAGCCGATCTGTCGTTTGAAGTAAGCGAGTCGGATGGCTACGCCCTGGAAGAAGCCCTGCGCATCAAAGAGAAAGTTGGGGGCGAGGTTGTCGTCTGTTCCATGGGTGCGCAACGCGCCAAGAGCGTGATCAAGGACGCTCTCGCGCGCGGAGCGGATCGCGCAATCCATGTCGTCGGTGACAATGTCGGCCACCTTTCACCGTTCGCCGCGGCCAGTGTTTTGGCTGATGCGATTCGCGAAGAGCGAGCCGACTTAATCATGACGGGCCTGCAATCAGATGACTATGGTTATGGCCAAACGGGCGTAATTCTCGCCGAGATACTCGGCTTGCCGCACGCGACCATCGTAATCGAGATTGATGCCACCGGTGATGAGCTGCGCGTCAAACGCGAACTGGAAAGCGGCTGGTATCAGTGGTACACGATGCCGCTGCCCGCGCTGCTGACGATTCAGTCAGGTATCAGCCAGATTCGCTATGCGACCCTGAAGGGCATCATGGCTGCAAAGAAAAAAGAGATTAAGGAAGTCGCGCCCAATGCCGAGATTGTGAATCGCCCGTCACACCAGCGCATTGAAAAGGTTTATCTGCCGCAGAAGTCGAAACAAACCCAGTTCCTCGGCGGCGGCGACGCGAAGAAAGGTGCGGTCGAGCTGGCCGAGAAACTGCGGACAGAGGCGCGAGTGATCTAAGGAAGTGGCACAGACTTCAGTCTGTGATCGGGACAAGGGAAATCACAGACTAAAGTCTGTGCCACAAAGAAAAGCAAATCATGAGCAGCGGCATTTTAGTTTTCATCGAGCACAAATCAGGGGCGCTGAATAAGACTTCCCTGGAAGCGATCGCGGCCGCCCAGAAGCTCGGCGGCGAAACCGGCCAAAGCATCATGGCAGTTGTGCTCGGCTCAGGAAATCAATCATTGGCCCAGGACATCGCGGGTTATGACCTCGCAAAAGTGCTCTACATCGATCACCTGAAGCTTGCCGATTACACACCCGACGCTTACGCCACCGCGATGGAGCAGGTAGTGCGCGCTGCTGATCCACAGTACGTCGTCATGTCGCACACTTACCTGGTGCGCGACTTCGGCCCCAAGCTAGCCGCGCGTTTTGGGAAGGGAATGATCAGCGACTGCATTCGGATGAATGTTGAGGCCGGCAAGGTGACGTTCACTCGTCGCATCTTCCTCGGCAAGCTCGACGCCGATGTCACCTCCGATGCTGAGGCGCCTTTGTTCGTCACGTTTCAGTCTGGTGCATTCCGCCCTGATCAGGCAACGAAGGGCGGCGGCGCACCAGTCGAGCCTATGCAGGTCGAGGTTGGCGAGGTGCGCATGAAACCGGAAGCGCCATTTCAGGAAGTGAAGCAGGCAGTCGACCTAAGTAAAGCAGATGTGATCGTTGCTGTTGGCCGCGGCATCAAGAACAAAGACAACATCGCCCTGGCTGAGAAGCTCGCCGAAGTTTTGGGTGGCGACCTGGCTGCTTCTCGTCCGATTTGCGACGCCGAGTGGCTGCCCATCGATCGTCAGATCGGATCGTCGGGACAGACGGTCGCGCCGAAGCTTTATATCGCCCTGGGAATCTCCGGGGCGATTCAGCATCTGGTGGGCATGAAGAACTCGAAGACGATTGTCGCCATCAACAAGGATCCTGAGGCTCCCATCTTTGATATCGCCGATTATGGCATTGTCGGCGACTTGTTTGAGGCGCTACCCGTGCTCACCGAAGAAATCAAAAAACTCAAAAGTTAACAATCCCTGCTTGCAAAAATCGTTACGTTGATCTTTTTCGTCAACGTGTTACGATGGCCCCAGTGAGCGAAGATCCCACAAAAGAATTGCCGGGAGGGAGTCCCTTCGAGCAACGCGTAATGGCTGAATTTGCTGCGCTTCGCAGCGAAGTTGGCGTACTCCGCGGCGAAGTCCACAGCGAAGTCGGTAGCGTTCGGAGCGAGGTTGATGGCCTACGCAGCGAAGTTGCTGAAGTTCGCACCCAACAGATGGCGATGGCAAAACACTTCGTTGCAATGGTTCAACGCCTGACGTCGCTGGAGGAGAGAGTCGACGCCCGACTCAAGGAAACTCGGCCAATCTGGGAAGCCGTCCGTGCTCAAATCGAGAAGCTGGACGAAAAGTTTAACCTCTTCATACGCGATCTCTACGACGCTCGCGGTGACCTTGGACTTCACGATAAGCGGCTCGGCGTGCTTGAGCGCCGCATCCTCTCTTAGAACTCCGTCCGCAGGACCAACCTCTCGGATCTCCACACTGAATCACAAGCCGCTTTTGCCTTTTCAACTCAGAAGTTTTAAGATTCCGCGCGTTCCCTCTTAAAAATATTCCAGAGTTCCGGAGGAGGTTCCTGCTATGAGTCTGTTCTGCCGCCGTGCGTTCTTATTCGTCCTCTCCTTGTCCGTGATCGCCTTGACTTTCACAACTGTCCGGCAAAGCCGCGCTGCTTTCGCCGCGGCCGATTCGGTCGAAGTATTCGCCGACACTCCGCAAAAATCCGTCATAGCCGGTTTTGATTTTTCAAGTATCGATCGCAGTGCGAGCGCCTGTCAGGATTTCAATCGTTTCGCTAATGGTGGGTGGATCGATAAGAACCCAATCCCGGCGGCTTATTCCCGTTGGGGGCGTTTCGAACTGCTCGAGGAACAGAACCAGAATGTCCTGCACGGAATTCTTGATGGCCTGGCAATGAAGAAGAAGTTCGCCAACAGCAACGAGCAAAGGATCGCGGATTTCTACGGCTCGTGCATGGACGAGCAAAAGATCGAGGTAGAAGGAATCAAACCACTCGAGCCCGAACTCCAGCGGATTGCTCAAATCACAGATCTACTAGGCCTGGAAGACGAAATCGCCCGGCTGCATGCGCACCGCATCCCGGCGGTCTTTGGTTTTGGCGCCAGTCAGGACTTCAAAGACTCGACCCAGATTATCGCGCAGGTTGTACAGGGTGGATTGGGTCTGCCCGATCGAGATTACTACACGAATGATGATGCTAAGTCGAAGGCGACCCGCGAAGAATACGTTAAGCATGTGGCGCGTACGTTTGAGTTGATGGGCGACTTGCCAGAGCGCGCGGCCGCTGAAGCAGCAACCGTAATGAACGTCGAGACAAAACTCGCAGAGAAGTCATTGACCCGCGTGCAGCGACGCAACCCCGAGGCAAATTATCATCCGATGATTAAGACCCAGTTGCTTGAAATGACACCCGACTTTGACTGGGGCCGCTACTTTCGCGGCATCGGTTTGCCTGAGATTGGCAAGGTCAATGTGGGTCAGCCTGATTTCTTCAAGGCGGCCGACAAACTTCTGACCAGCACGCCCCTCGACGATTGGAAGACATATCTGCGATGGCATGTCGTCAATGCCGCCTCAAACACACTCTCTTCCAAATTTGTCCAGGAGAGCTTCAACTTCAACGGTAAGTTTCTGCAGGGAACTACTGAGATGTTGCCGCGTTGGAAGCGTTGTGTCGCGAGCACCGACCGCGCTCTGGGCGAAGCTTTGGGACAGCTCTATGTGTCTAAGACGTTTACTCCTCAAGCGAAAGAGCGAGCGCGCATGATGGTCGCGAACCTGGTCGCGGCTTTGCGCGAGGATCTCACGACGCTCAGTTGGATGAGCCAGGAAACGCGACAGAAGGCGATTGGGAAACTCGAAGCATACGTGCGCAAGATTGGCTATCCGGACAAATGGCGTGACTATGAAGCGCTGCAAGTCAGCCGGGGCCCCTACTACAACAACGCAGTCTCGGCGGGCGAATTCGATTTTAGGCGCAATCTGGTCAAGATCGGCAAGCCCGTAGACCGCACTGAGTGGGGCATGTCGCCGCCGACAGTCAACGCTTACTACAATCCGCAATTCAACGAGATTGTCTTTCCCGCCGGAATTTTGCAGCCACCGTTCTACGATCCCAAAGCCGACGATGCGTTCAACTACGGCGGCATCGGCGCCGTCATCGGACATGAGATGACCCACGGCTTTGACGATCAAGGCGCGCGGTTCGACGCTAACGGCAACCTCGTCATGTGGTGGACGCCGGATGACTATAAGAAATTCACCGCCCGCACAAATTGCGTCGTCCAGCAGTTCGACTCTTATGAAGTCGAGCCGGGACTGCATCAGAAGGGGCCACTGGTTGTGGGCGAATCCGTGGCCGATCTCGGGGGACTGACGGTAGCGTACGCGGCGTATCAGAAGTCTCTGCAGGGAAAACCGAAGCCGAAGGACATCAACGGTTTTACCTCGGAGCAGCGTTTCTTTCTCGGCTGGGCGCAGGTGTGGGCGCAAAACATTCGACCCGAGGCGGCGCGTTTAAGAACTGCAACCGATCCGCATCCGTTGGGACGTTTCCGCGTCAACGGTCCGCTCTCGAATATGACGACGTTTGCTTCTGCGTTTGCGTGCAAGGAAGGTGATGCGATGGTGAGGCCGCCGGATAAACGCTGTCAGATTTGGTGATCGAACAGTAATAACAAGCGTTCAGAGTACCGACTTCAGTCGGGTTTTTGTTGAGTAACTGCCCAACTAAAGTTGGTACTCTAACACCTGCTTACTTCGAAGCGAGCAGCGTTTTCAAGTCACCCAGAACCTCTTCCGGCTTCCACTCGTTTCCGCGATACAACTTAACAATCTTCCCATCAGAACCGACGATTGCTGTCCGCATAGAGTGGATGACCTGCTCATCATTCGACTCAGTGTCGTGATAGTAACGCAGCCCAAAAAACTGCGCGATGCCTTTCACTTCGTCCTTCGAACCGGTCGCAAACTCCCAGTGCTGAAAAGTTTCATCTGAATAGCGCTCCGTATGGGATGCGCCGTAACTGCGGAGCACTTTCGGCGTATCATAGTCCGGATCGAAACTGATCGTAAGCAGGTGCGTTCTATCGTAAGTCTCGGGCTGTTTCTGCAAAGCCTGATCGATCGCGGCGAAGTTGTGACTCATCAAGGTGCACTGATCGGGTTGAGGACAACGGGTATAGACGAAAGTCAGCAGGAGCGTCTTGCCACGATACTGTGCCAGATGAATTCGTTTGCCATCCTGATTGATGAGGCCAAAGTCAGGCACCTCGGTGCCAGGTTTTGGTTCGCCCGGTACATCCACGGTCTGTGAAACGGGGGGCCCGCCTTCGATGATCGCGGTAATCTCGACCCAGGAGGACAGGTCGTCGACGACCAGCGTTCCGGTCACCTGATCGCCGGGCTTTACCATTTCCAGATCGGCATCATTCTTGATCTTAAAGGGCATGGTCATCGCCGGCATGTATCCGACGATGTCTTCGTGCGCGATCGTCGCGGTGCGATCGGTTTTGTCCACGGCCACGACTTTTCCTTTTAGTGGGTAACGCTTCTCGTTGGCCGAGCGCCGAGGGCGACAAGCTGACGGGATTACCACGATCGAGAGTAAGAGCAGAAGACAAGAAGCGAAGTGTGATTGGGCTTTGGTCATGTTTCGAGCAATAGCAATCGGGTTGAATTTGAATTAAGGAACAGATTAGACGGTTAGAGTGGCCAGCTCAAGTTGAGCTCATTTCGCTAACTCTGTAGATGCCCGTGACTTTCTCATTAGCACCGTGGCTTCAGCCCGGTGTACCAGGGACGCGAAGAAACTGAAACCGTCTAAACGTTTCAGGTTGTGCCGCACACCAAATCCACCGGGCTAAAGCCACGGTGCTAATGAGAAGGCAACAGGCAAGCTGCCTCATCACCCAATCTGAAAGCGCAAGCTAACCGCTTGCGTTACATGTTACGATTACCGTCAATGGTTTCCACTGAACAAAGACGCGCGCAGGTTCTTGACGGTCGCATCACCGCTGATCAGATCAAGCAGGAAGTTGCAGTGGAAGTGCGCCGGCTGTTGACTGAGCGTGGCGTCAAACCCCGGCTGGCCGCCGTTCTGGTCGGTGAGGATGACGCCTCCGCAGTTTACGTGCGGAACAAAGTTCGCGCTTGTGCCGAGGTCGGAATTGAATCGGCCCAGCTAACCCTGCCGGCAGCGACGAACACCGCGGACTTGCTTACTGTCATCGCCCGTTTGAATCAACATGAAGATGTTGACGGGATTTTGATTCAGTTGCCGTTGCCAAAACAGATCGACGAGGCCGCGATCCTTGAAGCAGTCGATCCGGCGAAAGACGTGGATGCGTTTAATCCCCTGAACGTAGGTCTGCTGGCTATGGGCCGGCCGCGATTCGTTCCCTGCACGCCGGCGGGAATCATTGAATTGCTGGATCGCAACCACATCGAAATCGCCGGCGCGAACGCCTGCGTGGTTGGCCGCAGCCAAATCGTCGGCAGGCCGGTGGCCAGTCTGTTATTGCAGAGGCATGCCACGGTGACTATCTGCCATTCAAGGACGCGCGATCTTCCGGCCGTTACCCGACAGGCCGACATCCTCGTCGCTGCCATCGGCCGCCCGGCTTTCATTCGTGGCGATTACATCAAGCCAGACGCCGTAGTGATCGACGTGGGGGTGAATAAGATCACGGACGCAAATGAAGCGCGAAATCTTTTTGGCGGCGAAGCCGGGAAGAGAATTGAAGCGATAGAAAAACATGGCTACACCCTGGTCGGTGACGTACATCCGGCGGAAGCAGATTTGGTCGCGGGCCAGCGCACACCAGTGCCTGGCGGTGTCGGCTTGCTGACGGTGGCGATGCTGATGCGAAATACATTACAAGCGGCAAAGTGGCGCAGGAATGTTTAGACTTCAACCTTGCGGGTTGTGCTCTGCAAGCTAAAGCTTGAACTCTCAACTATGCTGAAGGTCGGTCTTACCGGATCAATTGCGGTTGGAAAATCTTTCGTGCTCGGCGTGCTGGCTCAGCTGGGCTGCCGAATCTTAGACGCCGACGCAACCGCACGGGAAGTAGTGGCTCCGGGCACACCCGGTCTAAACGCGGTGTTAGGAGCGTTTGGAAGCGAAATCCTGCGGGAAGATGGCGCTTTGGATCGGGCCAGGTTGGGAGCGATTGTTTTTTCCGACGAAGAGAAGCGCCGGCTTCTGAATTCGATCCTGCATCCTTTCATTATAACCGCGCAGGACGATCAAATTCGGCGGTGGGAAACGGAAGACTCCCGCGGCATCGCGGTTGTTGATGCTGCGTTGATGATCGAGTCCGGCGGCTATCGTCGCTTTGATAAACTGATCGTGGTTCATTGCCGGCCTGAGGTGCAATTAGAGCGTCTGATTTCACGCGACGGCCTTTCGCCGCAGGAGGCTGAGAGGAGAATCGCGGCACAGATGTCCCAGGAAGAGAAGATCAAGCACGCCGATTTCCTGATCGACACTTCCGAAGGTTTCGAAAGCGCGCGCACGCAAACGGAAGCAGTCTTTCGACAATTGAGTGTCCTGTCCGACAAACTTTAGTTTGTCGCTTTAGGTAGCATAGACTTCAGTCTGTGACCGGATCATAGGATCCTCAGACTGAAGTCTATGCTACAAAACATATTGCTCGCGCCGCGGACGCGTGCTACTTTGAAACGCCGTGCAAACTTTGAGTAAACCCAGAGAGCAGGTTCACCGGTGGATCGAATTCATGACCGGCCATCCGTCATGCTTCGCCGCCGCGCTGCTGCTTGCGGTCAGCCTCATCAGTGCGGGTTGCGCTGCCTCTGCCAGCAACCGGATCTTCTTCGGCAAGACTGACCCACCGCGCGACAACATCATGCGTTATGTCCCGGGCTCGGAACCTGAGACCCTCGACCCGGCAATCTCGGACGGTCAACCTGAAGCGCGCATCTACATGGCGCTTTATGAAGGACTGGTCGAGTACGATCCCAAGACAACTGCGCCGATCCCTGCGCTCGCTGAACGCTGGGAAGTTAACAAGGACTTTTCTGAAATCACTTTTCATCTGCGTCATAACGGGCGCTTCTCGAACGGTGAAGGAATCGCAGCGGCCGATTTTGTTTACACAATCCAACGTGGGTTAGCCCCGAAGACCGCTTCGCGGAATGCGGCGCTGGCTTATTACATTAAGTATGCGCAGGCGTACAACGAAGGCGCTGTTTTTGTCGAGGAGCCCGGCAGCGGAAAGTTTCTCCTCGCTCAGGACTTCGATGAAGGCAAAGACCAGCCGGCCAAGGTTCCCGCAGGTCCAAAAGCTGAGACCCCGCCACCGAAACATCGCGGACCCTTGAGCTCTCAACCTGTGGAATCCGTCGCCGCCGAATACCCGCCTATTCCCGAGGACAAGACGCCGGACGCGGATACTCCTTTTCATAGATTTATGCACTCTCCGGACCGGATAGTCTTACCCAGCGACGAAAAGAAGAGAGCGAAAATTGTCGACCTAAACCCAAAGCTTAAGGACGCGCTGGCCGGCAAAACGTTAGTGCCGGTAGAAGCTAAAGACATCGGTGTGGAAGCGGTGGATGCTTACACCCTGCGAATTTCGCTCCTCCAGCCCGCGCCGTTTTTTCTCAGCATGATGCCGCATCAATTCTTTCGGGTGGTTAATCGTAAAGCTATTGAAAAGTTCGGCGGCGCCTGGACCCTCGAGCAGAACATCGTCACCAGTGGTCCGTTCAAGCTCGAGGCGTGGAAACACTATGATCGGATCATCGTGAAGCGCGATCCCATGTACTGGGACACCGGCAATGTGAAGCTCGATGGGATTATTTTTTATCCGGTGGTCGAGGCCTCGACCATCATGAATCTCTATAAGGCGGGCGAGATCGACGCGATGCTCAATCACAATGTGCAAGCGGCATGGTTGGATATGATTGCTCCGTATAAGGATTACATGGACGCACCGGAGGCTGCCATCGAGTATTACCTGTTTAACTGTACCAAGCCGCCGACAAACGATGTGCGCGTGCGCAAGGCGCTGAACATGAGTGTCGACAAGAAAGCCGTGGGCGCATGGCGACATCAGATGCCGCTGACGGCGATAACTCCGGGAGGTATGTTTCCCGGCTACCCCCAGCCCAAAGGCGATCCGTTCGATCCCGAGAAAGCTAAGACGCTGTTGGCCGACGCGGGGTATCGAGATGGCTCAGGCAAGTTTGATCCAAAGAAGTTTCCCGTCGATCAGATCGAGATAAACATAAACCCGGACGGCGCTAACATTCCCCTCGCCGAGTTTATGCAGGCGCAATGGAAGCAAAACCTGGGAATCACCATTTCGATCAAAGTCATGGAACAAAAGACGGGCCTGGCGGCGCGCGCGAAACTTGAATACAAGGGAATATTCAGGACTGGGTGGAGCGCCGACTATATGGATCCGTTTACGTTTCTCGGCCTGTACTATACGGCGACCGGCAACAACGGCACTGGTTGGTGGGATCCGAAGTACGTGGCCCTGCTCGATGAGGCAAATTCAACCGCTGATCTTCAGAAGCGTAACGAGCTAATGGCTAAGGCCGAAGCGCTCGCGCTGGATGCCCAGCCGGTTTTGCCGCTGATGACCACCAGCGCGCGCTGGATGAAGAAGCCTTACATTAAGGGAATGTATCCTAACGCCGCGTCCCTGTTTCCCTGGAAATGGGTCTACATTGAGCGCGATCCGGCAAAGTGGGACTATGGAGTTCCCAACATGGCTGAGTAAGGAAAAAGTAAAAAGGCAAAAGGAAAAAGTCAGAACTACAGCTCGATCTAATTCAGCCTTTTCTTTTTACTTTTACCTTTTGCCTTTTTCCTTCTAACTATGCTTCGCTTCATCATTCGCCGCGTAGTCATAATCATTCCCATGCTGTTCATTATTGTGTCTATCACGTGGGGATTGATCCGTCTCGCTCCGGGAAATTTCTACACCGGAGAAAAGAAGCTGGCGCCGGCGATCGAGCAGAACTTGCGTGAGAAGTATGGACTGAACAAGCCCTGGCATGTTCAGTATCGCAAAGTACTATGGAACATGGCACGGTTCGATTTCGGAGACTCGCTGAAGTACGAAGGGCAATCCGTAAATCAAATTCTGCTCAGGGCTCTACCGGTCTCGGCAACTTTGGGATTGTGCGCTTACCTTTTCGCGCTCGCGGTCGGCATTACCACCGGAACTCTGGCGGCGCTCCGACAAAACTCTTGGATCGACTACGCCACCATGGCCCTGGCAATGCTGGGCATCTCGATTCCGAACTTTGTCCTGGGACCGCTGTTGGCTTTGGTGTTCGCACTGACGCTCTTTTGGTTGCCGCCCGCATTGTGGGACGGGTTCCCCAGCCGGAGTATTGTGCTGCCCGCCCTCACCCTGTCGGCTCTGTACATCGCTTACATCGCGCGGTTGACTCGTTCGGGAATGCTGGAGGTAATGCGCTCCGATTACATTCGCACCGCGCGCGCCAAGGGCTTGAGTGAAAGTCAGGTCGTCTTTCGTCATGCGCTGCGCGGCGGGTTGTTGCCGGTCGTTTCGTTTTCCGGTCCGGCGCTGGCCTTTCTGATCACGGGGACCGTGGTCGTCGAAAGAGTATTCGCCCTGCCGGGCCTGGGAAATTATTTCATTAACGCCTGTTTCAATCGTGATGAGCCGCTGATCATCGGAATTGTGGCTTTCATCGCAGTCGCAGTTTTGGGTTTCAATCTTTTGGTTGATATTTCGTACGGCATCATCGATCCGCGCATCAGGTACTGAGAAGTAACGCAATATTGCGTTTCGATCTCAGTTGATAGGGGAGCAAGCCCCCGGGAAGCGAAACGTTGGAAGACAACAAGCCACCTTCAACACCGGACCCGTCCGATCTTCACATCGGGCCCGAATACGCCTTTGTCGAAAAGGACGTGCGAGAAGTGATCAGCGGTGAGGTCGTTGTCGGGACTTCTTTATGGCGCGACGCGTGGCGCAGGCTGCTCAAGAACAAACTCGCGGTCCTGGGCATGATCATCGTAATTTTGATCGTAGTTGCCGCCCTGATTGGTCCGACAGTGATCAAAAGCGCCACTGGTTATGCTTATGATGTCATTCCTAAAGATCAGTCGCTGACAAAATCGTTTCCACCTTTTCGCGGACCAGACGGCACGTTTTCCTGGACGCATCCGATGGGCACCGACAACGCTGGTCGCGACATCCTCGCGAGGGTCCTGTCGGGCGGACAAATCTCGCTAATGGTGGCGTTAATCGCGACTCTGGTATCGCTCTTGATCGGCGTTTCGTACGGCGCGACGGCCGGATACCTTGGCGGGCGCATCGACGATCTGATGATGCGAGTTGTCGATGTGCTCTACTCTCTGCCCTACGTCATTATCGTGATCGTGCTGCTGGCCCTGCTGCCGGCGAAAACACCTACCGGTCAGTTGGCCCAGTTGTTCCTTGCGCTCGGCGCCGTATCGTGGCTGACGATGGCCCGGATCGTGCGCGGCCAGGTGATGTCGCTCAAGAACCAGGAATTCATTCTGGCGGCGCGCGCTACCGGAGTGTCGACGACGAAGATCATCTTTCGTCATTTGGTTCCCAACACGCTCGGTCCGGTGATCGTTTATGCGACGCTGACAGTTCCGACCGTGATGCTGAGTGAAGCGTTCCTTTCTTTCCT
>DATHHW010000190.1:0-10910 GCA_035317005.1 Pyrinomonadaceae bacterium
ATCGCCGCGGTGTCGCCGGCGATGACTACCTGGCCGGGAGAGTTGATGTTAGCTGCGCTGCACACCTGGCCCTGCGCCGCATCTTCACAAGCAGTCATGACTACATCCAGCTCTGCGCCGAGAATTGCGGCCATCGCGCCCACGCCTACCGGCACGGCCTCCTGCATGTAACGTCCGCGCGCCCGCACTGTCTTAACCGCATCCGTCAACGAAAGCGCGCCGGCGGCAACCAGGGCCGAATACTCGCCCAGGCTGTGACCGGCAACAAAGTCAGCCTTCGGAAACCCTTCGGCTTCCAGGGCCCGCAATGCCGCGATCGAAACGGTCAGGATGGCGGGTTGCGTATTCTCAGTCAACTGCAACTGATCTGCTGGGCCATTGAAACAGAGTTCGGAGAGCGCAAAGCCCAACGCCGTGTCCGCTTCTTCAAAGATCTGCCTGGCCGCCGGAAAGTTGTCGGCCAAATCTTTTCCCATGCCCGCATGCTGCGAGCCCTGGCCGGGAAATAAAAAAGCTATAGGTCCAATAGGTCGCATAGGTCCTATGTCTTTTTCATCACCAGCGCATCACGACGCCGCCCCACGTCACGCCACCGCCAAACGAAGCCAACAGCACCACGTCACCCTTCTGAACTCGGCCCGATTCTACGCACTCATCGAGTCCGATCGGAATCGAGGCTGACGATGTATTGCCGTGCATCGCAATATTCGAATACACCATTGCTTCATCGACGTTCAGTTTACTGGCAACTGCATCCGTAATGCGTTGATTGGCCTGATGTGGAATGAACAGCTTGACGTCTTCGGTTGTTAAGCCCGCATCCTGCAGGACCTCGCGCGAAATATCAGTCATCGATCGCACTGCTACCTTGAACAACTCATTTCCCTTCATCTTGAAGAAATGATCGCCGCGCGCAATGGTCTCAGCAGTAAACCCGCCCTTGGTGCCCCCGCCGGGCGCGTACAATTGTTCTTCGTAACGACCGTCCGAGCGAATTTTCGCGGCCAGAATTCCCCGGTCACTTTCCACCGCGCCCAGAACGGCGGCGCCGGCGCCATCCCCAAACAGCACGCAGGTCGAGCGGTCGGTGTAATCCACGTAGCGAGTCAGTATCTCAGCCCCGATCACCAGGCAATACTTTGATTGCCCGCACCGTATCATCGCGTCGGCCAGGGACAGCCCGTAGAGAAAACCGGAACAGGCCGCGACGACATCCATGGCCGCGGCGTTGTTTGCGCCCAATTCAGCCTGAATCAGACAGGCCGTCGACGGTAGGATTTGATCCGGGGTTACCGTGGCGCAAAGTATCAGATCGATCTCAGTAGGATCGATGCCTGCGCGCTCGATAGCCTCGCGCGATGCTCGCACGGCAAATTGCGAGGTGTATTCATCGGGGCCGGCTTTCCGCCGCTGCTTGATTCCGGTCCGCGTCGTTATCCACTCATCCGAAGTGTCGACGATCCGCTCCAGGTCGGCATTTGTCAGAATACCTTCCGGATAGGAATGGCCCGTGCCAAGAATGCCCGAATTGATTTTCGACATTCAATACTCTCGTTCAAAAAATGCGGTTTAGAGGGCAGGACCTGGCCTGCCGCACGCCGCACAAGTGCGGCGCCTAAACGGCGTGCTTACCTAATGGTCAGGCAGCTTGCTCGACGTGAACTATTTCGCGGCCTTTGTAATAGCCGCATTTAGGACAGACGCGATGCTGCATCCGTGGTTCCTGACAATTTGGACAGGCGACGGTTTGCGGCGTCCGCAGCGCATCGTGCGCCCGGCGCTTGCCGCGACGCGATTTTGAGTGACGACGTTTTGGATTTGGCATGATTACTCCACAATCTTAGTTTCAGATTTCAAATCTCACATTTCAAATTTGAAATCCACGTTCTTCGTACTTTGTACTTTGAGCTTCGTACTTTGAAACTGCCAATCAGGTCTGAGCCGTATTCAAAGTACAAAGCACAAAGAACCAGGTACGAAACTACATTTGCAACTCTTTCAGTTTCTCCCAGCGTGAATCGACTCCATCGTTCTCACACTGGCAATCGCTCAAGTTTCTATCGATTCCGCACACCGGACATAGTCCTTTGCAATCCTCGCGACACAACACATTAACAGGTAAAGCCAGAAGTAGCTCTTCGCGCACCAGATCGTCCAGTTCTATTCCCTCACCGTCGAAGACCGCGAGGTTCAAATCTTCGGCCTGCAACTCGTGCTGCTCTTCGGCGGCCCAACTGACTGTGCGAACGAACCTTTCGTTGAATTCCGTGGTAATCGGTAATTCAACCGGTCGCAAGCAACGACCGCACACCGCCTCGAGTTTCGTGTGCAGCTTGCCCTGAAGCTCAACTTCTTTCCCAGCCCGGCGGATTCGCCCGCGAACCTCAGCCGGCCCAACCAGTCTGACTTCCGCGTCTTCGAGCGGCAGCTCGTTAGCTTCGTAAACCTGCGCGAACTTACCGCCTTGTTTTTCCAACTTGTCCAGTTCGATCCGCATCACAGAGCCCTCCGGATCGCACAGCCTACGTCAGGGGGTGAAGCACAAAGTCGCTGATTATAGCCGGGCATCGTGCACTTTCAAAGCGTAGCCGCGCCGCGGCTCTCGGCTTAACCGCCGGCGCTGGCCTTTCGCTTGGCCTTCCGCGTCTTCTTCGGGGAAATCGTCGAAGCGGAGGATTCCGGGGATTTTTCGTCCAGCTTGGCACATTCTGCGCGCCACATGGATTCCAGCCGATCATTATCCACGACGCCGCATTCGTTCAGCATTTCAACCAGGCTCTTCACCAAAGCATGATTCGTGTAAGCCGTTTCGGACTGTCGCAACAGTAACTTCAATCCCTGCTCGAGCCGCTCTGCCAGACGCTCCAGTGTGTTCTCCAGAATCGTCAGACGTTCCAGCAGGTGTTCTTCGTTGGGAGTTGTGTCATTGGGGCCAACGCGCATTGACGGAGGTTGCACCACCAGCATCAGTCTGGTGCCGCAACGCTGACAGAACTCCTGCCCGAGCGGGTTTGCTGCTCGACATTTCTGGCAAAAATGCAGGATGGCGCGTTGTTGCATTTGCTTTAGTGGCACAGACTTCAGTCTGTGATTCCATCTCCGAGATCACAGACTAAAGTCTATGCCACATCAATACTCATAGAATCCCCGGCCACTCTTCTTTCCCAACCATCCCGCATCCACATAGCGTTTCAGCAGCGGGCACGGCCGGTATTTTGAATCGCCAAATCCATCATGTAACACGTTCATGATCGCAAGGCAAACGTCGAGGCCGATGAAATCCGCAAGCGCGAGCGGCCCCATCGGATGATTCATGCCGAGTTTCATAATGCCGTCGATGCTCTCGCGTGACGCGACACCCTCATACAACGCAAAGATCGCCTCATTAATCATCGGCATCAAGACCCGATTTGAAACAAAACCCGGAGAGTCCTGACAGTCCAGCGGAATCTTGCCAAGCCGCTCCGTCAGCAAACGTACTTCGTCGTAGGTCGCTTCCGAGGTCGCCGCACCACGAATAATCTCGACCAGCTTCATCACCGGCACCGGATTCATGAAGTGCATGCCGATGACTCTCTCCGGCCGCTGCGTCACCCCGCCGAGTTTGGTAATCGAAATCGACGAAGTGTTCGAAGCCAGAATCGCATCCGGCCTGGCCACTTGATCGAGTGACTTGAAAATCTCGGTCTTGACGGCGAGATCTTCTGTGGCCGCTTCCACCACTATGAATGCGTCACGCAAGCCCTCGGTATCGGTGGTGGTTCTTATACGCTCGATAATCGTTCCCTTTTCGTCCGGGCTGAGTCGCTGCTTGTCGACATCGCGCTGCAGGCTCTTATCAATAGCCTTCATCCCACGCGTCAGAAACTCTTCGGCGACGTCGCGCATGACAACGGCGAAACCAGCACGCGCTGCCACCTGAGCAATGCCCGCACCCATTGTTCCCGATCCAACTACGCCGAATATCTCACTCATAATTTTGTGGCATAGACTCCAGTCTGTGGTTCTGTTCTTCGTCTCACAGACTAAAGAAGGTCTGAAGAAGTATTTTCGACGCGTAGCGTCGTTGTGAATTTAGCCTGGCCTTTCAAGGCCGGGGAAATGTCAACGAGGTATTCGTGTCGCGTCGCGACGCCTGAAATGCCGGGAGTTCAATCGTCGCTACGCGACGAGGCCGGCCCACAACCTAATCCCGGCGTTGAAACGCCGGGCTAAACTCATACCGACGCTACGCGTCGAAGGCACTTGCTCGGAGATACTCACTTCAATCGATCAGCCCAGTTCATCAACGGCTGCGCGCCTTTCAGAGCACCCTGCAAGTCGTCCTCGCTGGCCGTCGCTGACTGGCCGCCATAAATCCTTGCTCCGCCTTCGCTGCGAAAAAACTTGATCGTATAGATCCCGAGCGCGGTGCCGACTGGGATATTAATTAACGAGACCACCGCAAGCGAGAGACCCAACGGCTTGGCCCATCGTCTTCGGTTCTTCAAGGCATAGCCGACCGCCAGCGGCAGTAAACCTACTACAAAAAGTAGGACGACAAAGATCAGAACTCCCAGAGCGATCCAGAAAGTTGAGATCGAATTCGGTCCGAGAGCGGCAAGCTTAACCACGACGATCAGCAGCAGCAGACCTGCGAGCGTCAGCCCATGCATCGCACCGTAGATGAAATACAGCGTCGCCAGAGTCTTGTTGTGCTCGTCCGCGGTCATCGCACGTCATCGCCAGTCAGGCGGCTTCGCCGGTGGAAAGTATTCATGCGCCTTCTCTTGATTGATGCGAGCCCCATCCGCGGGTTGTTGAGAGAGTAACGACTTTGCCGGTTGATCGTAAAGAAGGCGCCCCGGCTCACCGAATGCAAACCAGAACGAGTAAATCCCGACCGCGGTGCCGACCGGAATTTGCGTGGCCGCAAAGACTCCCGCAACTATGCTCGCAGTCTTAGCCCACCTCTTTTTCTTCAGCAACGCGTACGCCGCAATCATTGAGGGAATGGACCAAATAAGCGTGAATGCCACCATAAAGACAGCCATCCCGACGAAGAAAGCCGGCGGCGGCGGGTTACCTGGCCGTGTTGGCGGCAGCGCGCTAAACATTACGATCATCATGATGCCAATGAAGGCGCCCATCAATGAGTGGAGTACCGCATAGGCAAGATGCGCAAAACCCAAATATTTGTTGTGCTGGTCTGGTGTCATAAATATTAGCGCTCCACGGCCATTGCCACCGCATTGCCGCCGCCGAGACAAAGCGCCGCGATGCCCCGGTGTACGTTACGTCGCTTCATCTCATAAAGCATCGTAGTAAGAATTCGCGACCCGGACTGCCCGATCGCGTGACCCAGAGCCACCGCGCCGCCATTGACGTTAATCTTCTCCGGATCGAGATTGAGTTCCCGAGTGATGGCCACGGCCTGGACCGCGAAGGCTTCATTCAATTCGATCAGATCGACATCACCCAGCGACCATCCGGTCTTTTTCAAAAGCTTCTTGATCGCCTCAACCGGCGCCATCATGACCAGCTTTGGTTCGATACCCGACGTAGCTTGCCCGACGATTCTGGCCATAGGTTCAACGCCGAGCGACTCTGCCCGCTCCGTCGAAGTAACGACCACTGCTGACGCTCCATCGTTCACGCCGGGCGCGTTTCCCGCCGTCACGGTGCCACCCTGTTTGAAGGCCGGTTTTAATTTGCCCAGCGATTCAAGCGAAGTGTCTTCTCTCACCGTTTCGTCAGTATCGAAAATTACCGGCGGACCTTTCCTTTGCTCAATCTCAACCGGCACGATCTCATCTCCGAACTTTCCTGACTTGATGGCTGCACTCGCCTTGCGATGAGAGTTGAGTGCGTACTCGTCCTGCTCTTCACGCGACACGTGAAAGCGTTCTGATACCACTTCTCCGGTACACCCCATGTGCTGATCGTCAAACGCGCACCAGAGTCCGTCATTGATAACTGTATCGACGAGCGTGCCGTTGCCCAGCCGGTAACCTTCGCGCGCTTTCGGAATCAGGTAGGGCGCGTTCGACATCGATTCCATGCCGCCCGCGACGACGATTTCCGTGTCGCCCAGTTGCACTCCCTGCGCGGCCATCATGATTGCTTTCAATCCCGAGCCGCAGACCTTGTTCACCGTCACGGCCGACACTGTGTTCGGCAGCCCGCCATGCAGCGCTGCCTGCCGCGCGGGATTCTGTCCGAGCCCCGCTTGAATTACACAGCCCATGATCACTTCATCGACGTCCTCGGGACTGACGCCGGCCCGCCTGACTGCTTCGCGCACCACGATTGCGCCGAGCTCGGTCGCTTTGAAGCCTTTAAGCGCGCCGAGAAACTTCCCCACCGGCGTCCGCACTGCGCTAACGATTACTGCTTCTTTGATGTCTGACATTTTTCTTCATTGCTCGCTCACCAAGATGATTTAGCATGACTGCTAATTCCAAAGAGTGTCAAGCGAGTTGGATGTGTCAGAAGCCCGTCAGGGAGGGCTGGATTGGTGAGAAGCCCTTGCTGACGCGCGGGCTTCTGACACTCTCGATCAACGATCATGACCAATCAACAGCAAACGCTCCCGCCTGGGATCGCGAATCATATTCAAACTCAACCCACCGTGCCCGAACGTCTCCGCTTGCGCGAGTATCCTCAAGCGCGGATCTCGCACCAGGAGATCTGAGTACTCACTCTCCCGAATCACCGCGACGGATTCCGAATCGGTCTCAAGATTGGCCAGCAATCTTTCGTTCCCGGAATCGCCGTTCAAGCGTTCAACTTTGTGCGGAGCAGGAAGGTTGAAGGCGAGACAGTTGGCCCAGTCACTCGCCGCTTGAGAAGTGTACAGAGCCTTTCCCGCTGGCACGCCGGCGGCGAGCCGCGTCGCCGGCAGATAACTCACAAACGCAGGCATCAGAGTCCATTGCATTGTCAGGAACGTCAACCACATCGTTGCGGCAATTACGAACGTCGCTTGCCATGTCTTTCGCTCTGCGATCAAGCCGACCACCACTCCAAGCCCGACAACAGTAATAACAACCGGGAGAAATCGCAGCGGCGTTACGACCGAAAGAACTGCCGCGGCTTTGATTGAAAGCGAAGCAACGATCACGATCATCACCGCGCTGAGGATCAGTAATGCTTCTACCAGGCGTCGCCCAAAGCGCGGCAGCTCTTCAGCATTCGCAATCACCGGCCCAATTATCAACGCGGCCGCGGGCATCGCCGGCAAAAGGTAGTAATCAAGCTTGAAGCTGGAAAGCGAAAACAAAACAATCGCGCCGCCGAGCCACAGACACAACAGACGCGCCGCATTCGATGTCTTACTACGGCTGCGCCAAATAGACCAGAGTGCTACAAAGATAAAAATCGACCACGGCGCAAAGTCACTAAAGAACGCCCCCAACTCGAACCAGACTGGCCGGCCAGATGCTCCGTAGACTTGACCCGTGAAGCGCTGCAGGTTCTCACCGAAAAAGAAAAAGCGGAGCGGCCCTGCACCTCTCCGCGCATACACCAACAGAAAATAGGGCGCAGCGATCAGCACGAAGAGAACCAAGCCGGGGAACAAGCGAAGCTTTTTCATGTCCAGGTAATTTCGTCTGAATCCCATCTCGACACCGATTGGCACCGCCACTAACGCAATAGCTACCGGCCCTTTAGCCAGGACACCCAAAGCAAGTGCAACATAGCCGAGCAAGACAAATGACCTGGATCGAGATTCATGATCGCTCAGGGCGGAGATAAAACAAGCGAGCGACCCGGTGACGCACAGCGTGAGCAACATGTCGCTCATCGCCAGGCGCGCAAAACTGAGAAAGAGAAGACTCGCAGCCAGCATTGCGACAGAGAGCAAGCCCGCGTTCTTTCCGTTAAGCCAAACTCCCAGCGAGTACACAATCGTGAGCACCAGCAGCGCCGCCAATACCGACGGAAGCCTGGCCGAGCCGTAGTTCACGCCAAACAACTTCAAAGAGATCCCGACGACCCAATAGGTAAGCGGCGGCTTATTCAGCGGGAATTCATCCGGCGCATGCGGCAACAGCCAATCGCCCTGCTCGATCATCAAACGCGAGCCCAGCGCAAAGTAACTCTCCGCCCGCACAAATTCTTTGTAGATCCAAATGTCGCTAAGAAACGCCACCGCCGCGAACGCGAGCACGATGAAGAAGGCGCGATGTTGTTTTGATCGGGTCACAGAATCATTCAGCGGTTAGGTCACGCTTAGGCATCGGTAACGTAGTTTCTTTGCCTGAGGTTGAATCCGTCAAGCAATGCCATGAAGTCAGCACCACCTGCGTGAGCGGGTGGATCAAACGAGCAACCCGCTGATTGAAGAATGAACCCACCCGCTCACGCAGGTGGTACTGACCTCATTACGCCGAACGAATCAGCACTCAACATCAACCCTAATTGAAAACCCTTACATGCGGGTGTTAGACTCGGCGCTTGAAATTCAACCCCTTAATCATTCTGGCTCAACCGGACTAAATAAACATGCAGGCACTCATTCTGGCAGGAGGAAAAGGCACACGGCTGCGTCCTCTTACCGTATACACGCCGAAACCGATCGTCCCGATTTGCAATCGGCCTTTCCTGCTTTACCAAATCGATACGCTGCGTCGCGCGGGTGTTACCGACATCACCCTCTCGCTCTCTTATCAGCCCGAAAAGATCGAACAACAACTCGGTGACGGGTCGAATTTTGGCGTCAAGCTAAAATACACGGTCGAGCCACAGCCGATGGGAACAGCGGGCGCTTACAAGTTTGCGGAGGATCTAATTCGCGAACCAACCGTGGTTTTCAACGGCGACATTCTAACTGACCTCGATCTGAAAACCGTCATTCGCCAGCACAAAGAACGCAAAGCAGTTGCGACCATTGTGCTGACTCCGGTTGAAGACGCGAGCGCGTACGGGGTCGTCGAAACCGGAGCTGATGGCCGCGTCCGCCGCTTTCTGGAAAAGCCAAAGCCTGACGAAACCTCTTGCAAGAACATCAACGCCGGCACTTATGTGCTCGATCCGCAGGTGCTCGATCTGATCCCGCACGGCGAAAATCATTCGTTCGAGTACGGCTTGTTTCCCAAGTTACTGGAGAAGGGCGAGCCATTCTTTGCGCACATTCCCCAGCGAACATACTGGATGGACATCGGCACGCCCGCGCGGTACCTCCAGGCCCATCACGATCTGTTGGCCAATCGTGTTTCGCGGATTCATATCAAGGACCGTCGCGGCAAGTTCGACTCGGCCACGCATTCAGAGGTCGACGAGCTGTCCGTGATCGCCGATGAGTGCACGCTTAAGCCGGGTGTAGAAATAATCAACTCAGTCCTGGGCAAGGGTTGTTACATTGAAGAGCGCGTGCGGATTGAAAACTCGGTCATCTGGAGTCACACGCGCGTAGGTACTCTGGCGCAAGTAAAGAACGCGATCATCGGGCGTGGCTGTCATGTCGGTCGATCCACGATCGTCGGTCCGGGCACTGTGTTGGGAGACAAGACCTCCCTGACCGATTACACGAGAACATGTTAAAGGAAGGGAAGGACAAGAACCGTGAACTGGGACATCTTTCGCGCGTACGACATCCGAGGCGTCTATCCAAACGATCTCGACGAGGAAGCCTACTATCGGATCGCCAAGGCCTACACCTATCTGTTTCACCCGACGACGATAGTGGTCGGGCGGGATGCGCGCGTCACGTCGGCGCAGTTGGCGGAGAGTCTGATAAACGGCTTTGTCGATGCCGGCGTTGACGTCATAGACATCGGCGGCATCACCACGGACATGCTTTACTTCGCCGTGGGCGCCTACGATTACTCAGGTGGCATTGTAGTTTCTGCTTCTCACAATCCGAAAGAATATAACGGCGCGAAGATGGTCCGGGAGAAAGCGGCAGCCATTTCATCCGACACGGGTCTGTTTGATATTCGCGATGCTCTGAAAGCCGGCAAAGACAAAGACGTAAGGTCGGATAAGAAAGGCACAGTCAAAGAGAGAGATGTCCTGGATGACTACTTGAAGCACGTACTCAGTTTTATCGACACCAGTGTGATCAAGCCGTTCAAGTTTGTCGGTAATGCGAACTTTGGCTACGTATGTTTTCCGGCTTCCGCTCTGGTGAAGAAGTTGGGACTGAATCTGATCCCGCTGAATTTTGTCCCGGACGGCACGTTCCCTAAGGGTCCGCCCGATCCAATGCTCCCTGAGAATCGCATTGAAACCGAGAGACTGACGAAGAGTTCGGGCGCCAGCTTCGGAGTGGCCTGGGACGCGGACGCCGACCGCTGCATGTTTGTTGACGAGACTGGCGAATTCATTTCCGGTGCTTACACTACAGCTTTGCTCGCGGACATCCTTTTGACGAAAGCAGGCAACGACAACGCGATCATTTTCGACCCGCGCGTGATTTGGCCGGCTCTGAAGGTTTGCGAACAGCACGGCGCGCGGGCAATCATCTCCAAAGGCGGCCATGCTTTCATGAAGGAGCGTATGCGTAAAGAGAACGCGATCTTCGCCGGCGAGATGAGTGGCCATTATTACTTTCGCGAAAACTTTTACGCCGACAATGGGATCATTCCGTTCCTGCTGTTGATGGAGCATCTCTCAAAGAGCGACAAACCATTTTCCGAAATCATGCGGCCCTACATGGAAGGCCATTTCATGTCGGGCGAATTGAACTATCGAGTCAAGGACATTCAGAAAGTGATTGCCGGAGTCAAACAGCGGTTCGCCAAAGACGGTAACGAAGATTTCACCGACGGTTATTCGCTGGAAACCAATGACTGGCGCTTCAACATACGTCCGTCAAACACCGAACCACTGCTGCGCCTGAACATCGAAGCGCGCCAGCCGGGGTTGGTCGAGAAGATCCGGAGTGAGACCGAAGAGATCATTGGTTCGAAACCTAAGTAGACACA
>DATHHW010000191.1:0-5407 GCA_035317005.1 Pyrinomonadaceae bacterium
CGTTACTTTTCTGAACGAACTACGCGAAGTTCGAAAGCAGAATACTGGCGGCTTCGCGCTCTATCGATTAGGAACCGAAGATACGGCGATTTGGGACGCATTAGCAGTCACGCCTGATTTCAAGTTCGACCTGTCCACGCGCTCGCTCCTGGAAGTATTGCGCGGGACCGACACCATCACCGACGTTGGAGATGGTGAGATCGTGACGGTAGATGAATCGCGTGCCGACGGAATGCGCACTCTGTCGGTGGACAAGGACAATTATCTTACCGCGAACTATACCAAGTTTCCGGAGTTCCCGACCTTGTATCATCAGGGTGCAGGGGACGCACACGAAGTGGCGCTGACATTTGACGACGGGCCTGATCCGGAGTGGACACCGAAGATCCTAGATGTGTTGAAGGCGGCGAAGGTAAAGGCCGCGTTTTTTCTGGTAGGTGTTAATGCCGAACGTTACCCAAATCTCGTTAGGCGTATTGTTGCTGAGGGTCATGAAATAGGTAATCACACCTATTATCACCCCAATCTGGCCCTCTGCTGGCCCGAGCATGTTCGGCTCGAATTGAATGCAACCCAGTTGCTTATTCAGACTTTGACTGGACGGGCTACTACTTTGTTCCGGCCGCCCTATGCAGCCGACACTCAACCAGCGCGTTTGGCTGAGTTAACGCCACTGAAAATCGCGCAGGATCAGAATTACCTTGTCGTTTTGGAGAACATCGACCCGCAGGATTGGGCCAGACCGGGCGCGGACGTCATTTTACAGCGGGTAAAGCAGCAACGCCATGACGGCAATATCATTTTGCTGCATGACGCGGGAGGCGATCGCTCGCAAACGCTGGAAGCGCTCCCGCGCATCATTGAGTACTTGCAAGCACGCAATGATACCATCGTGCCGCTGAGCAAACTTCTGAATACCACTCGCGACGCGCTGATGCCGCCATTGCCCGGAGGACAAACGATGTCGCATTACATCAGCAGCACCGGTTTCCGCGTTGTGCACGCTGTTCAGGAATTTCTCTGGGCTTTTATGGTTGTTGCGACCGTGCTGGTAGTGATTCGCACCCTGATCGTGATCTACCTCGCCTACCGTTTTCGTCGATCGTCGCCGGTGGATTTTGCCGAACCCGCCAGCGTCGTCATTGCTGCTTACAACGAAGGTAAGGTCATCGCTGCAACGTTGCACTCACTTTTGAAGACGGATTATCAAGGGGAGCTGGATATTATTGTGGTCGATGATGGTTCGCGTGACGATACCGCCGCGGAAGTGGAGAAGATCGCGGCAACTGATGAACGGGTGCGATTGATTCGCCAGGAAAACCATGGGAAGGCGCGCGCGTTGCAACGCGGATTCGGAGGAGCCCGCCACGGACTCATCGTGTTCATCGACGCGGATACGCATTGTCAGCGGCAGACCCTTCCGCAATTGCTGGCACCGTTTAGCAACCCAGACATCGGCGGAGTATCTGGTCATGCCAAAGTAGGTAACTTGCGAAGCTTTATCGGACGCTGCCAGTCGCTCGAGTATACCGTCGGCTTTAATCTCGATCGACGCGCCTATACTCGATGGAATTGCATCACGGTTCTGCCGGGCGCCATTAGTGCGATTCGCAAGACAGCGATCGATCGCGCCGGTGGTTTGAGTTTAGATACACTGGCCGAAGATACCGATCTGACCCTAAGCCTGCACAAGGAACGTCTGCGCATCGTTTATGTTCCCGCCGCGGTCGCTTGGACAGAAGCGCCGGAAACCGTGCGAGCACTTTCCCGGCAACGGTTCCGCTGGGCCTACGGCACGCTGCAATGTCTGTGGAAACATCGCGACATGGTCTTTAACTGGAAATATCGGGCGCTGGGTTGGTTTAGTTTGCCAAGTATCTGGTTCTTCCAGATCATCCTGGTGGCAATTACTCCGGCAGTAGATTTGTTTCTGATTCTGTCACTGCCGTTTGGTGCCTGGCGCGATCTATTGCCATTTGTCATTGTTTTTCTCGCCACGGATGTGATCCTCGCGACGCTCGCTTGCATCCTGGAGCATGAAAATCTACTTCAAGCCTGGCGAATTATTCCGATGCGCCTGATCTATCGGCCGATGCTGAGCTACTGTATCTGGAAAGCAATTTTGCGTGGAGTAAAGGGCGCATGGGTAAGCTGGGGCAAACTAGAACGCACGGCTTCCGTGCCAGTGCGTGCGTGAAGGAACGTGAGCGCGAAACGATACTGTGTCCATGAGTGACTTGGCTTTGTCGAACGCCTTCTCGATCCTCTCATTCCGAGCGTAGCGAAGCGTAGTCGAGGAATCTCTAGCTATTTCTTTTCTGCGAATAATTAGAGATGTCTAGACTGCGCTCGACATGACAGATTCGCGTTGACACGAACAGGTCTTAAGAGCGCCGATGGCGTGTGCTAGTTAACGGCCAACGTGCCCGCGTAATACCGAAACTGAGTAAGGCGGTAGTTCGTAGTATCGAGATGCAGTGCGCTGAAGATGGGATGGCAAATTGCTCAAGAGCGGACGCCCATTCGGGCCGTCGTCTTGCCAGCGGTATTGCTGGCGCGAAAATTGGGCGATGTCTACTTTGCCCGCAAACGTATCAACTGAAGCGCCTGTAAACTGGACGCTTATTTGTGCCGAACGATTCGGATCTTTGTTGACCGCGAGCAACGCCCACTGCTTATCGGGTCGCCGTACGGCGTAAGCGGTAAGACCGGCGTTATCCGGCTCAATTGTCACCGGATATACTTCGTGCGTCTTCGTTACCCACTGCATCCAATCGTTCGTAATCAATCGGGCACTGTAGTACGTCGACAGACGATTGAGCTTTTTATCAGCGTTGGAAATCTGCAGCATCATTAAATTACCCCACGAACACTTCAGCTCGTCGGTGAGATAGTCGGGCTCGTATCCGTAGATGTAGGCTTTCGTTCCGCCGGAAGTGAGGAAAGTTCCGACGGTATCTGCATGGAAGAGCGCGCCTTCGATATCGACTTCATGGTGACAGGCAAAGACTGAATAACCAAACTCCGTCATCAGCCACGGGATATCCGAAGGAACACCATCGTCATGCAAACTGGACAACATCGCGCGAAGTCGTTGCGGAACCTCCAGTAGCTGCGGGGCGGCATCGCCGCAGACATCATCAAAGGGATAGTATTCGAAAGAGAAGAAATCGAAGGGAGATTCCGCCGCGTGGAGAGCGCGCAGAAAGCGATTCATCCAGAAACGGTTTCCTGATTTGTCCGGCCACGTCAGGAGATGGCCATCAAAGTTCTGTAAGCTCGGCCCGCCGAGCTTGAGCTCTGCGCTAAGCGAGCGCAGCTGCCGGGCTGTCGCAACGTAAAGTGCTGCAAAGTCCTCCGGCGAAGTCCATTGTCCGTCGGGTTCTTCGCCCAGTTCAACGCCCTCTAATGAATACTTCCGTGCCAAAAGATATTGGATCTCCGAAACAGCATTATCCGGCGTGTTGTAGAGCACGCCCACTGGCACCAGCACCGGTAGATGGTTGGCCAATTTACTTCGCAGAACAAAATCGATACCGGGCTGTTCCGTCTTATAATCGATATCTTCGGCTCGATGCCATGGATCAGTTGATGAGACGTAGATGATTGTTTGACTTCTGTCCGGATGGTGCTGGACGTAGTCCTCGAACTCACCGGCGTCATTCGTTTGGCCGAGGCTGATTTCGCGGACGGCAAACCCAAGACGATCCCGGACATCCGCGGAAGGTTGTGTAGTTGGGGCCGAACCAGAGTTCATCAGGACGCGCACGAATTGAACCGGAATAGAGCTACTGCTGAGGCGGGTGGTTACATCGCCGCCAGGGCTGTTGTCTATCACTCCCTGAGGAAACACTCGCCAATCATCGTTCCTGTCGATATGCAAATGCATCGGGTCGTTTTCGGCCCAATACTCAACCCGAACCTGTCTGGCATAGGGCACTCCCCATTGCATGCGGATTGAGTTCACGGGCTTCACTTTGCCTAAATCGATTACAATCCACTGGGGGTGAGCATCCTCGCTCTCACCGGTAAAGTACGGATCTAGATAAGGATTACTTTTCCAAAAAGAATTTTCGTCGCCGTCGCAGATACGTGAGTAACCATCGTTGTTTGCTTGATCGATGGTGTTGCCGCGACGAGGCAGTCGATAACCATAGGAGAGGTTGATCGGCGTGCTCATTGAACTACTCGAAGTCCAATAGCCGCATTGGCGGGCTTCGTCGCTCCAGCTGCCGCGAGGGTTCCAATGCCACACTTCACCGGCAAGCTCGGTTCGCAACCGATAAGTCAAAGGTCCCAGACCGGCTGACAGCATCTCGGCGATGTTCTTGTCGGACAACATTCGCGCGCATTCTCCGCGCTCATGACCGTCGACGCCGCCGCCTAGGGTTTGCTTAGGAATGCATTTGTTCACGCATTGATCGGTCGCGACCGTCGCCGAGACGATTAACGAACTCTCCTCTACGGCGGGTGAAGTAGTTGCTGCCTGAAAGCCGATGAAGCAGACTGGCGTCGTGGGCCACAACCATCTTGCCAACGGAACGCAGAGCCTTCGCACAGTTATCTTCCTAACTTTGATCGCGCTAGCCCCAGCATGTCATCAACGCAACACAAGCAACGGGCCCGATAACAACGAATCCGTAGAGGTAATGGTGCCGGAGCACGGAGCGTATACTGGGGCGTTCATTGATTTCGGCGAATTAGAAGAGGATGTCACCCTCGAGGGGATTGAAGACTTCGAGACCATGGTAGGCAAGCATCAAGCCATCATTGCTTCATCGAGCTACTGGGGCGAACAGGTTTTTCCAAGCAAAAACCTGAATGTCATTTGGCAACATCGGTCCTTGCCGCTGGTTTTTTGGTCGCCGTGGGACCGGCCTTACGAGCAGAATACCGGTCCCGATCGTTTCAATCTCAATTCAATCATCGCAGGCGCCTGGGACAAGTACATCGATGACTGGGCAGATGCCGCCAAAGCGTTTGGCAGGCCGATGATCGTCGTCTTCGCAAACGAAATGAATGGCGATTGGTTCCCGTGGTCGGGCGTGTACTACGGTGGAAACCGCCCGGCGAATGAAGAGAAAACTAAATGGCAGGGGCCGGAAACATTTAAGGCAGCATATCGGCATGTAGTTGACCGGGTCCGCGCTCGTGGGGCCAGTAACATTAAGTGGATGTTCCATACCAATAACTACTCGTCTCCGGTCGATACCTGGAACTTCGCGCCTTCCTATTATCCTGGGCCTGCTTATGCGGATTGGCTGGGATTAAGTGTCTATGGTCAGCAATATAGAGAGGAGGGATTGCCTGACATACCTTCCCTGGTCGACTGGCCCTACAAAGAGATGAGCGGCGTCGACCCAAACAAGCCAATCATGATTGCTGAATGGGGCACGGGCGAGTTTCC
>DATHHW010000192.1:0-37740 GCA_035317005.1 Pyrinomonadaceae bacterium
GCCAAGTGTCAGGACGAGCGCGGCCACATCGTCGCCACCATCACCAAACGTGGCCAGATCTCTCGAGTGAGCTGTCCGAAGTGTGGCGTGCGCAGCTCGTTCAAACCGGCGGCGGGCCCGCGCTCGGCCAGCGCCAGCGCCAAGGTCAGTGCTCCATACGATCGCACGCGCACCTATCGAACCGGACAACACCTGACCCATCCAACCTATGGTCCCGGCGAAGTAACCGCCGTGATTGAGCCGCAAAAGATCGA
The DNA here is from genome assembly GCA_035317005.1 of Pyrinomonadaceae bacterium. GTDB lineage: Bacteria > Acidobacteriota > Blastocatellia > Pyrinomonadales > Pyrinomonadaceae > UBA11740. The sequence continues at coordinate 255 of DATHHW010000192.1, forward strand.
CGTGCTCTTTTCGGATCGAGTGCGCCGGTTAATCCATTCGCAACCGTCCGTATGACGCCCATATAAACTTTGGCAGGAAAGCAGAATCTCGAGAGCATTGTTGATGAACAAAGAAGCTAAGGGCACTGTGGGACATCGGGGTCTTCGCTGGCCCACCACGATATGGATGATCGTTTTTCACCTCGGCGCCGTTGCGGCGCTTTTTTATTGGAGTTGGAAGGGTTTGATTGTGGCGGCGGTTTTGGCTTGGGTGGCCCAGAGCCTCGGCGTCGGCATGTGTTATCACCGTCTGCTGACGCACCGGAGCTATCGGGTGCCGAAGCTGGTTGAATACTTTCTGAATATCTGTGCCACGCTTTCCCTCGAGGGCGGACCGATTAACTGGGTCGCCACCCATCGGCTTCATCACGCCCATAGCGACGAACGGGGCGACGATCCGCACACTCCTTACGACGGCCGCTGGTGGTCACACATGGGCTGGATTCTGCGGGGAACAGCGCAACAGCACAGTCGGGAAGTGCTGGAGCGCTATGCTCCCGACCTGATGAAAGATCGCTTCACTGTCGCGCTTAACCGTGTGTACTTTGTGCCGTTAATCCTGCTAGGCATTATTTTGCTGATGGTTGGCGGCTGGCCGCTTTTGCTGTGGGGCGTATTCATGCGCGTCACCGTCGGTCTGCACGCGACGTGGCTGGTGAATTCGGCCACTCACCTCTGGGGCCGGCGCCGGTTTGAAACCAACGACAATTCGCGCAACAGTTGGTGGGTGGCCCTGCTGACCTGGGGCGAAGGCTGGCACAACAACCATCACGCACACCCAACCTCAGCCCGTCACGGTCTGGCCTGGTATGAGATTGATTTCAATTGGTGGGGAATTCGGGTGCTGCAACTGCTGCATTTGGCAAAGGGCGTCAAACTGGTGAGGTTGAAAGCGCTGCCTGCGTCAACAGATTCGTGATCGCGTTCAGTTTTGGAGTGCGGCGACTTTCTCATGGGTTGGTGACAAATCTTAAGGATTTGCGGTCTCTCGGTACACGAAGCAAAAGCGGCGACAAGTCGCCGCACTCCAAATCTCGCGCCGTAGTCCGTGGCTTCAGAGAAAGCTTCTTCCCATTCCCCGTTCCTGCGTGTCCCAAACCAATTCGACTGAGTTCCACTCGTTAAGCCATAATCCCAAGACGCGCGCGTTGATCTGATAAGACAAAAGAACGCGGACGCCTTCGAGTATCTGCTCGATGTGTTCTTCCTTATCTGCGTCGTTCGCGGCGCAGTCATGATGACCCGTAACCGCGACTATATTCGAAGAGTGATGAAGAATTGAAAACGAAACTTTCCGAACAATTTCATCGATGATGTGGACTGGTCCGTCGTTGAGCGCCTTGTCGGGTCCTGGTTCGGTAATCAGATCCACATAATCGACGTTCGTGTTCAGCTTCATCCAATCCACGATGGGTTGCTGAACACGGCCGTCGATGCAGGTGACGGCGGTTGCAAATTTGTCTCGAAGCGTTGGCATATCGGCGGTTGGTCGTAGGGAGGTCAGAATTTGGACGGGGCCAGCACGACATCACCGCGGTGGGTCTTCATCGTAGGTGTCAGCCTCGGGCCGATTCCAATCCTCGGCGAAGGTCTTCAGTCGAGCTAGCAGATCAGCGGCCTGAAGCTCATCGATACCTCGATCCTTAAGGTCGATTTCGTTCGATTGGTTCATCGCTAGATCCTCACTCATAACTCAAAGCATCAACCGCATCCTGGCGCGCCGCGCGCAGCGCGGGATAGAGGGCGCCGATCGAACCGCCAATCAAACCCACCACCAGCGAGATCGCGATCCACTTTGGCTCTACGTCAACGACCAAAGTAGTCGATCGCATCACGAAAAAGCGGATCACCAGTGTCAAAAGCACTCCAATAAAAACGCCCAGAACGCTGACGAGAATTGCTTCCTGCTCGATCACCCAAGCAATGGAACGCTTCGACATACCGAGTGATTTCAGAATGCCGATTTGTCGCGTTCGTTCAGTCACGGTCGTGTACATCGCCAGCAGAATCACCAGCATGCTAATCGTCGTGGCTACGCCGACCACGACTTTGAGAAAAACGTTCAGCGCCGGGACGCTGGACGTGTAGAGTTCGGGCAGGTCGCGGGTGAGGACGATCTGATCGTCGGGAAACTGTTTCTTGATACGTTCGGCGAGTTGCTCCTGTTGTGCCGGATCGGCGCAGGCGACCAGGATCGTGTTGCAGCGATTTTCGACGCCCACCTGGTCCTGCATGGCTGCCAGAGAGATTTTGATCCGGCCCCCGCCCGGCGGTTCGTACGTGCCCACGAGACGAAACGGTTTTTCGTAGATTTGAATCGTCGAGCCGATCGCTGCGTTGTTGTCCTGCGGCCAGGTTGAATCAACTATGACTTCATTGTCGGCCTGCAGGCCTCTGCCTTCCTTGATCGTCAGGCCATTCAGCGCGGCGTACTGATCGAAGGGAATTCCTTCGATCAGACGCGAGCCGAAACCCGAATCGCTCTTGTCCAGGTTCTGGCCGATGGGCACAGCCGCGCGCACGCCCTCGACGCGCATCAGTTCGGCCGCGTGGGTGACGGGAATGGAAAATGTTTGCCCGCCGCTGAGGCCGAGGGCGCCTGACGGCCGCACCATTATCTGCGCACCAATGTTAGCTTCGCGCTTGCCGCGCTCCCGCAAAAGGCCGTGGGCCAAACCGACCGTGAAGACCACCAGCAAGACGCCGATCGCGATGCCGGCAACGCTGACGGCAGTGCGCGCGGGACGATGCGCAAGATTTGAAAGCACCAGACTGTCCATAAGTTTTTGTAGCCGAGGGCTGCGATCAAGCACGCGCCGCCAGGCGTTGGGCACGGCGCGCCAGGTCACGATGGAAACACCAATTACGGTCCAGAAGATAATCGCGGCCTTCCGCACGATGGCCAGCGTAACGCCGGCCGCGGCCGCAAAACCCAAACTCTTGAGAATGATTTCCGTGCCGCCTTCGTAAACGCCAATCGTCGCCGGCACGAAAGCAAAAACAAAGTTGATGACCTTGGTTAGCGACTCGATTATGTAAGCGCCGCCGACGTGCGGAACAAAGCCGAGCATCTTGAGGGTCACATAGACTTCCAGAACACTGGTCGCGTGTGACGTCAGGTCAAGCCCAATCATGGAAAAGAACGCAGCGCGCCGGCGCTTGTAAAAACCGTACACCGTCAGCTCGACGCGATAGATATGATGACGGCGAGTGCGCAAGAATCTGGGCCGGAAACCTCTTCGCGCCAGGCTGTCGATGATGTTCGTAAGCAGCGTGACCCGTCGTCGGGTCGCTATGGCCGCCGCGATCAGCCCGAGGAACGCCACCGAGGCAATCAGGATCAGCATCTCGCGGGCGACCGGCGGCACCGGATAAGCGAACAGCATCAGGCAGGCGCCGCCAAAGATCAACAACACGACGGAAAGATTGTAGAGGAGGTTATCGACGACCAAAGCGGGCACGCCATGAACCAGGGGAACCCGTTTTCGCAGTAACGCTACCTTGGTGGCTTCACCCAGCAAAGGGCCGGCGAAAGTGAGGAAGCCCATCGACTCGCCGCCAAGTCGCGCGGCGAACGCTTGCAGGAATGTAAAGCGTCGATGCTCCGGCGGCACGGAGATGCTCATCGCGATGGTGCGCAGCACATGCCGCAAACCGTTGATGGCGACTACGAAGAAGAAGCCAAAGCCGATACGCCCCAGAGCTGAGAAGATTGGTTGGACGCCGACCTTGCGAATCACATAAACGAGCAGCAAAGCGCCGAGCACAAACGCGGCGGCTTGCAGCCAGGCGATCGAGCGTTTAGCGGTTGACGGTTTGGCGACCGATTGTGAATCGGTGTTTTCCATCAGGCCGCGATCATCGAGGGAACGTTCCATTGACTACTATCATTGCGCAGTCGGTCAGTTTAGAGTTCAAGCTTTAGCTTGGGCCTTGAAACTCGCAACCTAAAGGTTGAACTCCGAACGCAGACTGATCCATTACTCTATCATTGCGCGAGTTGGCCAGTGCCGGCCCCCGCGACTTCCGGGATCACTCGACCAGGAAACTTCGTAAAGCCACGCCTGGCCAGGGATTCAACCGGCCGATTGTCGCTCTGAAGATTTCCGGTCAGTGCGAATATCGTCGGCACCACGCTTAGGCAATCGTACGGTTCGGTCACGGCCAAACCGCGCGGAATACCCGTGTCGTCGCCGCCGGCGAACATCAGGGACGCATGCGTCGAAACGCGAAACAACGATCCGTGATTGCCGCCGGGATTAAAGCCGCGCACGTCAAAGTTCCAATGATTGTTGGCCAGAATCAGCAGATCCGTTTCAACCAATTCTCTTTGACGCCTTCGAAAGCGGTGCAGCAACTTTTGGTCATCCGAAAGCCCGGCTGCATTGACATCCGTCTCCGGGGCTGGGAACTGCGTAAATTGCTCATGCAGCCCGATAAGTCCGTTAGAGTATTGCGTCTTGTGCACTGCATGCAACCATTCAACGTCCGAGTGCCAGTCATTTAGCCAGCTCACGCGATCATCTAAAGGGACATCCAGCCGGGGATCGTCCAGCAGACGGAGCGGCAGACCCAACTGCCATGCAGCAAAATCAAAGCGTATCGCGCCCTGCTCATCCTGAACCAGACGGGCGATTGGCAGGTAACGAAGCTGCAATTGTCCCTGACCTCCACCGCGCGGCAACACCAGCGCCTGACGATCCGGGCCGCCATAGAGCCAGACGACATCGTCATCAGGCTGCAAATCTTTGCTCAGCGCTGGAGCGATGGCGGCACGCGGAATTCTAGTGGCGATGAAATCCACGGGACGATTTCCAATGCCCTGCTGGACGTTGTTCCGCACCTCCTGTCCGTGAATCAGCGTCAGGTAATTGATTCGCAGGAAGCTGCGCTCGAAATCGAGCGAGCCATCGCTTTTCAATACCAGGCCATCACGTCCCGGACCCACTACATAGTTTTGCAGTTGGTAAACCGAGTTGCGTTGTCCCATTGAATCTGCGGGAATCACCGTCGCGATCTTAAGTTTGAAGGGATCGAAGTTCTCCGGCCGCAGGCCTAACAGATTTCGCATGGTCGCAACATAGGCGCCGTAGCCTTTCGCCTGCTGAGTCCATTGCGTCACCAGAACACAGACACGTCGAGCATTGTCGTCGCGGCCAAGTTCCTGATCCTGCACGGTGAACTTCTTCGGTTGTGATTCGCACCGGGCGCGTTGCTTCTCGATAGCCCGATTCAAAGGACGCAGCTCCTCGTCGAGTTGATCCAACTCGCCCTGCCAGGACACTTTGTCGCGCGCAATCGCGGTAAAGAAAGCATCCGTGCCCGCTCGACGCAATTGTGGCGACAGGTCCTTACGCTGTAGTTGCTGCAGCAGAACGTGCAGCAAATTCAGATTGCTGTTGCGAAGATGCAGCCCGGCGCGCTCGTTGCCGTCGAAATCCAAGAGCGCGGTGGGGTATTCAGCACTCTGTTTTTTGAGGTAATACGACTGAGACGTGGTCGTAGTGATCGGCGGAACGAAAGGATTGATACCCTTCAGCGAGTAATCCATCAGCAGTCGCCGCTTGGTTATCACATGATGGCCGCCGCCTTCGTAACTACCCAGCAGTTTCACCAGATTGAATCCCTGACTGATGACGCGCTCGTCGGTATTAAAGCCGTGATCGGAAACGACAATCAGCACCGTTTCTGACGCGAGCGGGCTCTTCTGAATAGCGGTCCAGATCCGGCCGACCAGGCCGTCGATGTCGCGCAGGGCGGCCAGATGCGATGCGCGATCGTTGTTGTGATGCGCCACGTGGTCGAACGTGGTGTCGTAGAGATCCAGGTATCGAGTGCGCGGGTCATGTAGTCTCTCGATCAGTTCGCGTTCAAGTTGATCGGTAACCGCTCCCCGCAGGTCAAGGCCCGTAATGAATTCGCCCGCCAGCTCTATCGGATTCTTCAAGAACTTTGCCTGTCCCGCCCGTTGCAGGGTCACGAGTCTGGATCCCCGGCCGTAAAGTTGCGAACCCGACAGCCGCTGGTAATTGTCATAAGCATCGATCAGCATCGGCACGCCCAGTGAGTCGAGTACTTCAGTCCCCGGCATATCAACGTCCGTACGAAGGGCTTGTTTGAAGTAGAACGGGATGAAATTCAGATAGTCGTAGGCGTGCAGAGTGGCGCGATCGAACTCGACATTGCCCTTAATTTGCAGGTGCTGGCCGGTATCAAGCGTCGACCATGAAGGCGCCGACAGGCTCATGCCGCGGACATAGAAGTTAGTGAGCCGAGTCCCGTGATTGAAGAAGACGTTGTCGAACCAGGGCAGCAGGCTCTTTCCGGTCACCGGGTCGCGTTCGCGCGCAAAACGCTCGACCATCTCATAGGGCAAGCCATCGACTTTGATTATCACCACGCGCTTGGTTCGGGCTTGCGAGATTGCCGTAACCGGTAAGACAACCGCCAGCAGTACGATGCCGGCTAACTGCGCGACTAAGCGAGGTAGGGGTCCGAAGGCTGTGGGTTGAATCCTTTTGCGCAGGCAATGTTCCGCAAGAAACTGTATCACGGCTGGCCTACCTGATTGAGAACTGACCTGGCCGCTGGGGGCTTCATGCGGCTGTCTTCTGCGACCGCCTTACGCAAGCGCTCGGCGATTGCCAGGCGCCACTCTGAATGAGGCTGCTCTTCGTTATAGAGGCGCAGGAGGGCATGCTTCGCGGTCTTGCTGTTCATTTTTGAGAGGGCGTCGAGGCACAGCCGGCGCGCTTCCGCGTCATTGGTTCGCTGAAAGATCAGGGCCGTCGCCCGCGCGGCTGAATCGTTTGCGCCGGCGCCGTGATCAGCGAGAAACTCCAGCGAGTGTTTCACCAGACCGACGTCCCAGGCGACTTCGGTTTGCGGCGATGACTTGGCGACTCCACCCAGGAAGTTTGTGTGGCGTTCGATGCGCCTGGCCATTTCCATACGCGCTGATAGTTCGGGCGTCATGCGTTCCCGGTGCACATAGCGGCCGAACGAAACGACGTTGCCAAGGTTAATGAAGAAACGGGCCAGAGCTCCGTGCTTGAGCGGAACCATCTCCGCTCGCCGATCGCGTTCGATTTTTGCCGCCAAGCCATCGGGCCGGCGAGCAAAATCGACCAGGGCATCATACTGCTGGCGCGCGAGCTGAACTTCGCTCTGATTATCGTTGCTGAGCGGATTAACCGATACGATTTCCAGGCGACGCTCGATCTCGCGCTGCAGCTTTGGATCGAGCGAAGCGTTAAAGGACATTAACAGCTTCAATTCCGAGTAGCTGTTCAAACGAGTCGGTTGATTGAGATCCATGCCACGCCGCCCCGTAATAAAATTGTAGGCCGAGCGGCCGAGAAAGTACGGGATATTGCCGAAACTAGAGAGCGAAAAAATATTTTTGGCCAGATCGTTTAGTGCCCGCTGAGACATCTCGCGCCCCTTGGGATTAAGGCCGTCACGAAAGTCGACCAGCAAGGCGGGAATCTTCGGGTGATCGAGGCCGTAAAGGGCCAGGGGAATCATTTCCAACGAATGAGCGCCCGGATTGTCAATAGTCGTCGGGCGATTGTCCTGATCGAGGTAACGCGTCTGGGTATAGCCGTTCCAGTTATGCAAGCGGGCGTCGCTCCAGGGGTTCGCGATGTTCAGAAAGCGCTGGTTAAAGGAGCGACTTGCCTGGGCAGCCAGATCGGATCGAGAGATCCAGAGCAAGCCGTGAGTTGCGCGCCCGTCCGGCATCGTCAGCGGTTGAAAATAGAGTCCCTCGGCTTCAGCCCGTTGGCGCAGCATCTCCCAGTTATGGCCGATGGTATCTATTGAAGCCATCGATTGCTTTTCAACGGTGTCACTGAATTTGCCGGGCCCGAAAAACCCGCCGAATGTTTTGCCCGACAGGATCAGGCGCGCCCGCAACTCGAGCATTTCGCCGGGCGTGAAGGCGGGGGAGCGCTCTGGTAACAGGGGCGTTGCCGTATCGTTAACCGCGCCATCACCGGTCGTCGCCGCACTGGTGTCGGAGTTTTGACTGAGGGCCAGTAGCTCGCTTTCATCGCGCGTTCGCTGCCGCAGGTTTTCATAGTTGCTGAGAATCGAGAGCGCCTGGGTGATATGGGCCTGGCGATACTCAGCGGCATTGCGGCGGTAACTGCGACTGGCGGCCTTCAGCGGGATCCCATAACTGTCCAGAAAAACATTCTGCAGTCCCATCCAGAAGAAGTGGTTCCACGTTTTGCGCTTGGTGTTGGCGAGGTCGAGAATCGGGGCCGGCAGACCTTTCGAAGCCTGCGTCTTATTTCCGACGTGCTGGTAAAGAAAAGGAATGGCGGAAGCAATCCGCTTTATCAGAGTTGGTTGCGTGTACGTCAGCATCCAGACATAACGCAGGCGATCGTTTTCCGGATCGTTGTCGGACAAAGTGTCGCGCACGACGCTGACCAGCGGAACTTCCGGTGCGGACAGGCCGTTACTGCGCATTCCATCCAGCCGGCCAAAGATGGTAAGCACTTCCGCTCCCCCGATCATCGGCAACCGTTCGATTCGGAACTGAGTTTGAGTTGGGCTCGAGGGACTAGTCTCAGTCGTTGACTCTTCTGGCCGTGCCTCATCTGAGGAATTGGCGGCCACGCGCTCGTCTTGAACTGGACCCGGAGCTTGCGTCGCTGGCAGAGGTCCGGACCGCTCGATTTCAGCGGGCTTGGGCGGAGCAGATGACTTATTACCAAACTGACTTGATGATTGCGCAGCACTCTGACCACACCAGAGCGCAGTAGCGATCAATAGCAGGATTAAGCGCAAAGCGACGCGGCCCGTGTCGGCCGGGCTCGCGTGTCTCGCGGGGCGATGAATTTTTCCGTCCATGCTTGTAAAAAACGCTCCGAAGGGAGCGATGTTCCTGCAGCTTTGATGTAGACGCGCCGTGTTTACCAGATTTGCGTACGCTGCTGGAAATCTCAGCAAGCAACGTACCAGCATCCTCCCTCAGATGTCTCGACGATTGTTACAGTTGCGTCAACTGATCGTCGAGGCCATTCTGCCGTGCGATATTCACTTGGCGTTCGCCGGATTTGCTGTGGTCCCGTCTTTTGGCTCGGCTTCCAAATTCGGCGGACCCGTCCAACCTGATTTTTCCAACAAAGTAATCGCGTAGCGAACCGGCACAGCAAAATTCGACGCTGTGTTCTCCGTGAAAATCGCGAACGTGATCCCTATCACTCGGCCGGATGGCCCAAACAGTGGGGCGCCTGACCCACCCTCGCCGGTGCGCGCGTCGTAAACAATTCGCCGCGCTTTGAGATCGGTGATGTTGCCCTGGGTCGTCAATGGCTGGATGAGTTTTTTCTCGGCCAGGTAGCCAAGTTGCGCCTCGACCGAACCATATCGCTGTTGAATGCCACGGGCTTCGCTCTCATCCAAAAGCGCCAGCAGCCGGTCCGGCCCCGAAGGATAACCCATCGTCACGACCAGCTTTCCCACAGCGACCGAACCAGGATCTTTTTCCAGCGGCAGCACCGGAATCTTCGGTGGCAAATCCTTCACGTCGATGGTGCACACGGCGACGTCTTCCGGCCGCGCCGCCTGTTTGAATTTCAAGGCGATCGGTTGGGTCTTGCCGGGAAAGTAAGCCATAAATCTTTTCAGCCGCGGTATTCCTCTGACGCTGCTGTTCAGGCTCTGGGCCCGCTCGTCTGCTTCCCACGGCTGCGTCACGTGACGATTGGTCAGCACAAAGCCTTCGCCGACGTGAAACCCGGTTCCGGCGAAAGGAAACTCAGCAATCGCCCCCTGGCCCTCGGGAGTCAATGCCTGATCGTCATTTGCGTTCTGCACTGTTGCGCCTGAGTCATTGGTCTGCGTCTCAGGATAACGAAGCGGACGGCCAGTTCCTGATTCGACGAAGGTGTACGAGCCATAAATCAGACAGACACCGTCGCCGTAAGTGGCGCGCAGCATTTCGCCTAACGAAATTGTGTTTTGAATCCGCTGGGTAGATTCGATTACCTTGCCCAATTGATCGTTAGCGCGTTTTAGTTGCTCTTCCTGGGCTGTCAGTTGGGCCTGCTGCTCTGCGATGGTGCGACGACCGCGCCGGGCTTCGTTGAATTGGGCGAAGCCGATGTAAAGACCGCCAACTACCGCCAAAATGAGGATGGCGAAAGCGATAATCTTGGTGCTGGGATTGATTTCGCGAACCAGTTCGCGCGTGAATTCTCGCAGGAAGATCTTTGCGTCGTCGCGCCGCGCTGTCGCCGAAGCTTCCATTGCCGCCTGTTCGATGAATGGCGCCACGTGCGCGCCGTCGCGGCGGCCCGGTACCAGGGCGGGGGTTGAGGCAATTGGAAAAAAATGAATCGATGGACCAGATGGGCCAATCCAAATTTCGTCTCCGTCGTGAATGCCTTTCTCGGGTTTGATCGATCGGCCGTTGAGCTTTACTTCCAGGTTCGGATCAATGCTGGCGATCCGGTAAATGCCATTCTTGCGGGCCAGCTCAATCACGGGTCCAGCGTTGGTCGCGCCCTGGGGCAGACGGATCTTCACGTCGCAATCTTCGCAGGCGCCGATGCGAATGCGCTCGCGCATGACGACCTCAGTTGACCGATCGTTCAGCGACGAGACGTGAATTACCAGCCCGTTTACCTGTTGCTCTGTTGACATCGTTCCGGAAGTTTCGGTGTTCGTAATATCAAATCAGGCGCCCGCTTGAAAGACCGCCGTGGAGCTTGATGCGGTCATTCAAGCGGTCGCCCGTTCGCATTAATCTTACAATGGAATCGATTGCACGCAAAGAACAAGCCCGGCCAAAAATGTGTAATTTTGGTTTTGTATGTTCATTCCACGTTCGACTAGCACGTCCACGAAATTCCGCGGCCAAAACTGGAGGAAGGCCTGATCGAGTTGATTGAAACGTACATGGTTTCTTCCCCTCCCTTTGGGAGGGGTTAGGGGAGGGTGCGAAGCTTGATGAGCGCAAGCCCTCTCCCCAACCCTCTCCCAAAGGGAGAGGGAGAAAAGACTTCAAACAGTTTGTTGTTCCTAAGCTTGTTGAGTCAGGGGTCACTTTATTCAAGTTGAAGCTCAGTCTTCGCAGATAATCTTTCTCAAGCGCCCGTGCTAGCATGTAAACGCATGCCCAAATCCGATTTCATCGAAAGTCCGGAAGAGTTATGCGCTCTCGCGCCGGTAACCACGGCGCCAATTCGCCATCACGTGTTCGTGTGCTCGGGAAAGTCCTGTTCCGCGGTAGGTAGCGCCGAAGTAATAGCAGCATTTGAGCATCAGTTGAAAGCGCGCGGAATTCTTTTTGGCAGAGAAGCGAAGGGTAAGAACCCGAAAGGCAGCATCGTGCTGACCGAGTGCGCTTCGGTTGGTTTCTGCGCGATAGGGGCCGCCGTGATGGTCTATCCGGACGGCGTTTGGTATGCGCAGGTCCGGGCAGCGGATGTGCCGGAGATTATCGAAGAGCACCTTTTGCACGGCCGCGTGGTGCAGCGACTCGCCCTTTTACAACTTCCGGCTAAAGGACTTGCCGCGGAATCCAGCCCGGAAGCTGGTGCGACAGGAGCGAATTGGGAAGCGTAGTTACTTAATCGAAATCGTCAACGCGTAAGTGGCGTTCCCTCTCGTGCCGCCGACCACGATCACGTATTCATTGTCGATGGGCAGTTTGCCTGACCATTTCATGGCGTCATCTCCGTCGCCGGCGCCCGGCAAAGACTCCTCTTCGCCGTGGTAATAAATCTGGAAGACCGCGTTCTTCTCGAGCGAAGTAATTTTCACCGACATTGTCTGTCCGGCCTTCGCGCCCACGTAATAACGATCCCGGTCGCCCCGAATTACGGCCTCTTTGATTGTGATTGACGATGTGCCTTTGGCAAAGCGGACCTTCTTTTTCACGCCTTGCGCAGAGATAGAACTGAACGCGAAGGCGCAAACGAAAACCACTGCCATCATTCGCTTCACGCTAATTGTGTTGAGCATTCAAAAATCTCCTCTTCTGATAAGTGCTGTTCGGCCGGAGGCGTTACGGCTTTCCGGGCGTGGGCCCAATCGTTGACGAAGTGCGCTTCATTTCGTTCTCGGCATCAGTCTGTTCATTCTTGCCCGTCGGGTCCCAGTTAAAAGAAAAAATGATGCGGTTGGCGTCCTTCATTTCTTTGATGGCGTCGTCGCGCAGTTTTTCGACTTTGTCTTTAGGAGCGAAGTTGTAAGGATTGGGGCTGCCGGCGTCCTCTCCCGAGAGTTCGATGTTCCTGATGATTTTCAATTGGCCGCTGGTATCGAGTCGTCCGCCGCGCGCCGTCGTAGCTTTGACGACCGTCTTGTCGAGATAATCGCCGCACAAACCTTCGATCCGGTTGCCGGTGCTGTCTATGCGCAGGTAATCCTGTCTCGACATCGACACCAAACCCGAAACATAAAACCGGCGTTCGAATTTCTGGCGGCCATCTTTGTCTTTCCAGACGGACGAGGTGTCGAAATGGCAAACCAACCAAACTGTCTGTGTCCTGACCTGCGTCACACTCGTGAGGATTACGACACTGGCGAAGAAAAGCATCAGCGCGCACTTTCTGATTAACTTCAGCTTGTTCATTTTCTCAAACTCCTCCTTTTTTCCCATCGACAGACTTTCATTGCCTGGGGAAGATGTACGGTGGCAGTTCCCTCATCGCGCCCTTTGAGAACATCCACGGCGGCATCTCGAACTTGATCCGGTGAATGCAATTGGGCTGGACCACTACGTTGATCGAGTTGTCTCCGCAGGTCGACATGAATAGATAACCGAAGAAGATCCTAACGTTGTGCATTCCGCCGGGTAGTTGGAAGGAATGTGTGCCCCACGGCCTTTGACAGGCGACGCCATCGATGACGATGGTCGGCGTACAGAGATAAAGAAAAAACGACAAGGGAAAGAAACTCGTTTCTATCTGTATCCCGGTCCAGGGTTGTTGTGCAGCCATGAGTGGTTCGCCTCCTTCTTACGGTTTGGAGATGGATTTCAATAAACTATATTCGCGTAAGTCGCCAAAGGCCCCATGCTCCTCCGGTCGCTGAAGTCCACCTTCCTTCAATGCAAAAAGAATCTTCACTGATTGAGGCTTCCCACCTACCATAATCATTAGGGAAGTCCACATTGACCCATGATGCGGTCAAGATCCTATTACCTACGATCTGAGCCTTTGCCGTATACGAACTTGCCCGCTCATCGTGCACTACAATATTTATTTCATTTGAGGAACCGGTTATGACCGCCGTACCTATGCTCAGCATTTCATCATACCTACCCCACTCAGATCGGTACTCGCCAAAAATATTATCAATCGTCAGACCCAGCGCTAAATCTTTAGTCACCCAATTCGAAACGGCGGCTTCAATGGTCTTCGAGACGTCATAACTGTCGAACTCCTTATAAATCAGTGAACCAATATCGACAGGTAGAGCTGGCATATGCTTCTCCTTTAACGGCAGGCAACTCCTACCCAGAGCAATCATGAAACCAAGTTCTATAGCAATGTTAGGGTTATAGTCTCGCGTATCAATCTCTTCAAATACAGCTACTCCAAATCTAGAGGCCAGCATGTGCACACAAATGTTATCCCAAAGGTATGGGTGGTACGCTCGCTCACCGGCAAGGAGAGGATTTAGCCCCAGAGCTCGCAAAGATCTCACTAATGATGCCCTGATCTCGTGTAATTGCTGGGTGCCCTGATATCTCACCATCAAGAAGACATTACGATCGAAGGGTTGCTCTTCAAGCAATCTGTCTACATAGCTCTCTAGATACTGATAGTGATGCGGCAACTCAAGATTGCTCTTCATGAACTCATCCCTTAGATAGCTGCTTCAATCATCTGCGGTTCACTTAACTTTTCCGGGTCCCCAAAGGGCGCGCCCGGATCTTGCACCGGTCGGCTCGCCGTCTTTCAGTACTCGCACTCCGTTCACGAAGACGTGCGTCATCCCAACAGCGTACTGGTGCGGAGCTTCATAAGTTGCCTTGTCGGCGATCGTCTGCGGATCGAAACAACTACATCGGCGAAGTAGCCTTCTTTAAGTAAGCCGCGATGATCGAGGCCAAGGTTCGCAGCCGGCAAACCGCTCAGCCGCCGCACGGCTTCCTGAAGTGCGATTTTTTCTGTTCGCCAACGTACTTGCCCAGCACGCGCGCAAAGTTACCATAGGCGCGCGGGTGCGTTGGTTGAGTTCTAGAATTCGACGAACTCGTCAGGGTAATGTGTTAAGTCGAGTCTTTCTTCGTCGGGTATTGGTCTAATGCCCCATTGCTGCATCGCCAACGCGCCAAATAGAATCTCGATGGGCTTGCCGTCTTCATCCTTGCCGATTTCGTCGATCACCAGCGCGTGGGTTGAAATCGGATGACCTTGAATCTCGGCTTCGAGAAGCGCCGACGTGTTCGTCTCTTTCACCCCACCGCCGAGCGCTATCTTGAACGCGTGTACCATCGGGGAGGTTTTCAGAATCCGCGCGACTGACGGAGTCACATACGAATTCCGACCGCCGGTATCGAATAGAGTCCAACACTCTTGGCCGTCGACTTTGATCGTTTGTTTGGTTCTTTCCATGGCGAGTGATTCTACGCGTTTGTTCGGTCCGATCCCGCGACTAAACTTACGCCGCTAGTGATTCGCTTTGTGCAATCGCCTTCGCAATATCCTTCTTTTTAGCACCGGCCGCGAGCAAAGCGCGAACCAGCAGGTCGAGCGAGACGGCCGGATCGCTGGCTTCCATCTTGGCTACGCGCGACTGGCTCGAACGAAGACGCTTTGCGAGGTCACTCTGCGACAACCCATGCTGTTGTCGACGTTCTTTCAGACTCGCGCTTAAGGTGAGTTTGAGTTCGACGAACGCGGATTCTTCCGGCGTCAGACCGAGAAAGTCTTTCGTCGATCCAACTTTCCATCCGGCCTTCTCAAGGCGCTTTCTTTTGGCTGGTTTCATGTGCCTTGACCCTTCGACTGTTTCGACGCTTCATATTGCTTCAGCCGACGTTTGCAATCCGCGATTACTCGCAGCGGTGTTTGATTCGTGGTTTTGCGAAAGACTTCGAGAATCACGATCGCGTCACTTTCGATTCGATAAATGATTCGCCAACTCTTATCCTCGTCTTGTATTCGCAATTCATGGCATCGCGATCCAATACTCGGCGTTGGGCGCGAGTGTGGCAAGGACAAGTTCTCTCCGCGCTGCAATCGTCGGAGCAAGACACCCGCCTCAATGCGGGCCGCGCCGCCAAACGGCGGCGTTTTAACTTCTCCACGCAGCCAGACTAGAGGTTTGTCGTCAGCCGCCATGTTTCCAGATCGAGTCTATGTCAGATGTGACATGACCGGCAAGGGCGAATATCTGTTAGGTCGCTCTCGCAGCTTGCTTCGGCTTCCAACGCAACACCGGCTTCCTTGCCGCCGCGGCTTCATCCAAACGTCCGATACGCGTCGAGTGCGGCGCGTTCAAAACTAATTCAGGATCTTCAACAGCTTCGCGGGCAATCGAACGCATGGCGTCGATGAATTGATCCAATTCCTGCCGCCCAACTGATTCGGTTGGTTCGATCAGCATTGCGCCCGAAACGATCAAAGGAAAATAGATCGTCGGCGGATGGAAGCCGTAGTCGATCAGGCGCTTGGCGATGTCGAGGGTGTGCACGCCCTTGCGAGCCTGGCGTTTGTCGGTAAGGACGACTTCATGCATAGGTGGCGCGTCGAAAGGCTTGTCGTAATCCGAGATCAAACCGTTCGCGATGTAGCGCGCGTTGAGCACGGCGGCTTCAGTGGCTTCGCGCAGACCGTCGTAGCCGTGCGTGAGTATGTAGGACAGCGCGCGCAGCATCATTCCATAGTTGCCGAGAAAGGCTTTGACGCGGCCGATCGATTGCGGGTAATCAGAGTCGAGTTTGAAGACGGCGTCATCACGGCCGGGGACGCCCGTGTCACTGTCGACCCTGACAACTCGCGGGATCGGCAGGAATGGTTCGAGTTCTTTGGTGCAACAGCACGGACCAGAGCCGGGGCCGCCGCCGCCATGCGGGGTCGAGAAGGTCTTATGCAGGTTCAAATGGATCACAACGACGCCCATGTCACCGGGCCGCGCGACGCCGACCAGTGCGTTCATGTTGGCGCCGTCCATGTAAACCAAGCCGCCCGCGTCATGCACGATGCGACAAATCTCCTGAATGTTTCGTTCGAACAGGCCGAGCGTGTTGGGATTAGTCAACATTAGTCCGGCCACGTCACCGTGCGCGCAAAGCTCTCGTAGATGATCGAGATCGGTCAGTCCTGCCGCGGTTGAGCGAATCGTCTTGACCGTGAAACCCGAAAGATGCGCCGATGCTGGGTTCGTTCCGTGTGCAGAATCGGGTATCAGCATCGTCCGTCGCTGCGCCGACTTTTCCTTGCCGTCACGCGCATCGATGAAGGCGCGAATGATCATGATGCCGGTCATCTCTCCATGTGCGCCCGCGGCGGGCTGCAAAGAAATGCCGGGCAGTCCGGTGATTTCGGCAAGGTGCTGCTGGAGTTCGTAGACGACTTGGAGCGCGCCCTGTGCTTCTCCCTCGGCGGCCAGCGGATGCAGATTGGCAAAGCCGGCGATGCGCGCAACCTTCTCGTTCAGTCGCGAATTGTATTTCATCGTGCAGGAACCGAGCGGGTACAGGCCGAGGTCGATCGAATAATTCCAGGTCGACATGCGTGTGAAGTGACGCACCACGTCGACTTCGGTGACTTCCGGCATCCCCGCGAGATCGTCTTCGCGTTGAAATTGGGCCGGGATGATTTCGTCGAGCGGCGTCTCGTCAACGTCGAGCGCCGGCAGCATGAAACCAGCGCGGCCCGGTTGTGATCGTTCGAAGATCAGAGACTCGTTATGACTGATGTGCGTGGTTACTTTGGTGATGTTTGTTGAGTTCATGTAAGCGAGATTCACCACAGAGGCACAGAGATCACACAGAGAACCACGGAGTTCTTCTCTGTGAACCTCTGTGGATCTCTGTGCCTCTGTGGTGAATAAACTTTCATCGGCTAGCTTGCGAAAGATCCGCCAGTCCCGCAACCAGCGCATCGATTTGCGCGCGCGTGTTCGTTTCCGTCACGCAGACCAGAAAATCGTTGGGCCGCTGAGAATCGAAACGTGAAAGCGCGATGCCGCCGTCGATACCTTTTTCCCGCGCCAGTTTATCGAGCAGCGGCGAAGCCGGCGCCGGCGCGCGCACGACAAACTCGTTAAAGAACGGACCAGAGAAGGGAAGTGAAAATCCTGCGACTGCGGCGATCATGCGCGCGGCATAGTGAGCCTTCTGCGCGCATTGGTGCGCGGCTTCCTGCACTCCACGACGGCCCATAGTTTCCAGGTATATGGTTGATGCCAGCGCGATTAATCCTTCATTGGTGCAGATGTTCGAAGTGGCTTTCTCGCGCCGAATGTGTTGCTCGCGCGTGGCCAGGGTCAGCACAAAACCGCGCCGGCCCTGCTTGTCATAAGCTTCGCCAACCAAACGCCCGGGAATCTGCCGGGCGTATTTGTCGCGGATTGCAAACAAACCGACGTACGGTCCGCCGAACGAAAGCGGCACGCCGAAGGATTGTCCCTCGGCGACGACGATGTCCGCGCCGGATGCTCCCGGCGAACGCAGCAGTCCGAGTGACATCGCTTCGGTCACGGCCACTACCAACAGTGCGCCTTTCGCGTGCGCCTTCTCGCTCAACGCATCGAGATCTTCGATGCACCCAAAAAAATTCGGTGACTGCACTACGATCGCCGCGGTTTCGTCGTCAATAGAATCGACCAGGGTTTGACCGGTATCGGAATCGAACTCGGCGTGCTGCAATTCGATTCCGGCATGCTGCACGTAAGTGTGTGCGACTTCCAAATACTGCGGATGTATCGCCGCCGAAGCCACCACCTTTGAACGCCTGGTCACGCGCTCAGCCATCAGCACGGCTTCGGCCATGGCCGTCGAGCCGTCATACATCGAGGCGTTCGCGATATCCATCCCCGTCAACTGGCATACCAGCGTCTGAAATTCGAAAATCGATTGCAGCGTTCCCTGGGAAATTTCCGGCTGATAAGGTGTATAGGCAGTGAAAAACTCCGAACGCGAAATCAGATGATCGACGATCGTGGGGACGTAGTGCGAATACGCGCCGCCGCCCAGAAAGCTGACGCGGCCCGCGGCCTGATTACGCGTGCCCATTTCATCGAATGCTTTCAGCAATTCGATCTCAGACATTGCGGCGGGAACGTTCAGGTGTTGGCGCAGGCGTAAATCTTCGGGAATTGAATCGAAAAGATTTTCAATCGAAGCGGCGCCGAGTTGTTGCAGCATCTCGGCGCGTTCGTCGGGCGAGTTGGGAATGTAACGCAATGCTATTCACTCTCTGCTTTCGTAAAGTCTTCGTATTCGGCGGCCGTCAAAAGACTGTCGACTTCGCCGGGGCTGGTCAACTTTATTTTGAGCATCCAACCTTCGCCGTATGGATCGTTGTTGACCTTCTCAGGCTCGTCATTCAGCGATTCGTTGACCGCGGCGACCTTGCCAGAGACCGGCGTGAAGATTTCCGACACGGCCTTTACCGATTCGACTGAGCCGAATGACTCGTGGGCGGCAAAATCTTCGCCGGGCTTGGGCAGTTCGACGTAAACCACGTCTCCGAGTTGCTCCTGCGCGTGATCGGTGATCCCGACAACGGCGGTGTCGTCTTCGACCCGCACCCATTCGTGGTCTTTGCTGTAGTGAAGATTCTCTGGAACGTTGGCCATGGGCTTCAGCTTCTCCTTATGATTAACCTCTGTCTCATCACGTCAGTTTTGGGTTTGTATCGAGGCAGCAGCGCGCCGTTTTAGTCTCGGGCATAGATTTCGTTTCTGGTCAAAGGCCGGAAATCCGGAATCTGTAGTGGACGCGCTAACAATTCGTCGATCATGCTGCGTGATTTTGATTCACCCTCACCCACAACAATGACTCGAACCGATCCCTTCAAGCGATCCCGGAATCTTTCAGGCACCTCAATCGCGCCATTGTCTATCCTTGCCTGAAACTCGATGGTGAACATCACTGCTCCGTTCCGGTCAAACTATTTCTAGAAAGGTAAGCGTCTGGAGTCGCATGGTCAAGTCAGATTGAGCCCGCAGTTATCCGCGAACTCGCTTATAAAACGGCAGCGGTACAATCTGCGCGGCGACCAGCCGGCCGCGCACGTCGATTTCAATTACGCTACCTTCTTTGGCGGACTCGACGGGAACGTACGCCATGCCGATGTTCTTCTTTAAGAAAGGCGCGGGGCTTCCGGAGGTCACCTGGCCCACATGCTGGCCGCCGATCAAGACATCCTGGCCATCGCGAGCGATTCCGCGCTCAGTGACTTCAAAGCCGACGAGCTTGCGCTTGATGCCTTCTTCTTTTTGTTTTGCTAATCGCTCGCGGCCGATGAATTCGCCTTTGTTGAGCTTACAAATCCAGCCCAGGTTGGCTTCGAGCAGCGTCGTCGTCTCGTCGATCTCATGACCGTAGAGACACATGCCCGCTTCCAGCCGCAGCGTATTGCGCGCAGCCAGACCGCACGGCAGCACGCCGTCATCCGCGCCAAAGTTTCCGGCCTCGAGAATCTTGTTCCAGATTTGCTCGGCCTTGTCAGCGGCAGCGTAGACTTCGAAACCGTCCTCGCCGGTGTAGCCCGTCCGCGAGACGATCGACGGCCCGCCGTCAACTTCGCCCTCGCGAAAGTGATAATACTTAATTTCGTTGAGCGGCAGCGCGGTCAAAGTCTGCAGGATTGCCAGCGCGTCCGGACCTTGAACAGCAATCTGACAATAGTCGGCACTCACATTCTTGAGCTGGACATTTTCATCACCATGATGAGACTTGATCCAATCCCAATCCTTCTCAGTCGTCCCGGCGTTTACCACCAGCAGCAGATGATCTTCGGCAAACCGATAGACCAAAAGATCGTCGATCACGGTTCCTTCCGGGGTTGTCAGCGCCGAGTACTGCGCCTGGCCATCAATCAGTTTAGTGACGTCGTTGGAAGTCAGACTATTAACGAAAGGAATGGCGTCGGGCCCGCGCACGTCGATCTCGCCCATGTGCGAAACGTCGAACAGCCCGGCATGCGTGCGGGTGCGCAAGTGTTCAGTCATCGTCCCGGCGGGATACTGGACCGGCATGTCCCAACCGCCGAACTCAACCATACGCCCGTCCAGACGGCGGTGCGCGCTATTGAGCGGCGTGCGTTTCAGTTCTAGTGCGGGCGCATTCAATCGCGTGCTCTGCTTTCTGGCAAAGGATCTGAAATCTCTTCAAGTTTTAGGCAGACCCGCAACCTAGCATGCTGGTTTGTGAAGCGTCAAGCAGCCGTGTCGGAAGCCCGACCGTAAGGGAGGGCTCTTAACCAAAGAGGCCCTCCCTGACGGTCGGGCTTCTGATACTACGTTGCCGCCTAGTGTCCGAAACCGCCTGCGGTAGCGGGCGGTTGTTCCAGCGATAGCACTCAGTCCTACAGTTCAACCACCGCCTACACCGATTTAAGCCGCGTTCACGCGGCTTTCCCGTTAGGGTTGCTGAACCAGCTAATACCCTTCGGGAGAACAGTCTGAAGACGGCTGGGAGGCAGAACGAACCAATCCGCGTATCAAGCAAAAAACATTACTTGACGCTCTGGCGAAAAAGACTAAAATCACCAGCCATAACGGTGAAGGCTGAACGTCTTCCCGCGGCGCGCCTTAACGGCTGCGCCAGGAAAGCGGCGATGAGTGAGGCATCGCCGCTTTCGCATTCTTGAGAGGCCATCTTGCCCCGTGTTTCGAGGCCATGCACAAAAACCAATCGCGGCCGAGTCCGCGTCAGCGAACGATTCACAACAGCCCGGCGATCAAAGGCTGCGTCGAACTCAACTTGAGTGACGATCAAGTTAGACGATTAAACGCAAAGAGCGCAAAGGTCTCCGCAAAGGACGCAAAGGAATACTTCTTTGCGTCCCTTTGCGAAAACCTCTGCGTCCTTTGCGTTCAAATCATGTCCGATTACTTCCGGGCCATTATCATTCGTCCCGCCGCGCGGACTCATTTTCGTAGAGAGATTTCTGATCATCCCGGGCGTCGCTTGTGCGCGGTGTACTCTGACGTTAAGGTTGCTACCCGGTGAAGGGAGTGCGAGTGAAACGCGACGTATTGTTGTTCGACCTGGACGGGACGCTCACCGACCCAAAGCCCGGCATCGTGGGCTGTATTCGATTCGCCCTCGATCAACTCACCGTCGCGTGCCCGGGCGACGACGCACTCGTCCAATATATCGGGCCACCATTGCGAGCGACGTTCGGGACTTTACTGGGTACCGCGGACGCTCAACGGATCGAGGAAGCGATGGCATGGTTTCGACAGCGATTTTCCGAGACCGGGCTCTTCGAGAATAATCTCTACGACGGCGTGCCGCCGATGCTGGAGCGTACTAGTCAGATGGCAGCGGCAGCGTACGTCGCGACCTCGAAGCCGGCCGTGTACGCCGAACGCATTGTGAAGCACTTCGGCCTCGATGAGCATTTCCGGAAGGTGTATGGGGCAGAACTCGACGGACGCTTTGATGACAAAGCAGAACTCCTGGCCCACCTGTTGGCAACCGAGCGTGTGTCCCCCGATGTAGCTGTAATGATCGGGGATCGAGCGGTCGATATGCGCGCCGCCAGGGCGAACGGCTTGCGAGCCATCGGGGTGCTGTGGGGCTACGGCTCGGAGCGAGAGCTGGTTGATGCCGGTGCCGACATGCTGTGCCGCACTCCAAATGATCTGGTTGACTTAGTAAACTCGAGCTAGCAGGCTGATGAAAAACTGAGCTAGCCACAGAGACACGGAGACACAGAGGAAACATGAGAACAATGCGGGTAGGAATTTGTTGGCATTTCTGATTGATTCTGATCTGATCCTTCCTCTTCTCTGTGTCTCCGTGTCTCTGTGGCGATTCTGCTTTTTTCAGCACCCTGCTAGGCCCGCGATGCGATTTGGATTTTTGTCTAAGCGCGCTGTGCTGAAGCCGAGCCGCATCGCTCCACCCTCAACTCAAGACGTGCGCTCGAACACGTGGCGCGTGCCGACTAATATGCAGCGCGTGCGACCTAACACGTGGCGTGTGCCGACTAACACGCGGCGCGTGAAGTCTGACGTGTGACATTTCCGTCGGATTTCATGTTTCAGCTAACTGCCGAAGAGTCGGCGGCTTTGAGGTACCAAATTGGCGCCTCAAAAGCTAAGTGAGTGGAGGACGCTCGGTGAAACATTCAAGCCTGATTGCTGTGGAAAGAATCGAAAAGGCAATTTACCTGATTCGCAGCGAGAGAGTGATGTCGGATCGCGACCTGGCTGATCTATATGGCGTTCCCACGAAAGCTTTCAACCAGGCAGTCAAGCGTCACGCGGACAGATTTCCGCCAGACTTCATGTTTCAGTTAACGATGCAAGAAGCGCGCGAGTGGTGGACAGAGGAGACGGCGAGTCGTTTAAGGTCACAAAATGTGACCTTAAAGTGCGGGCAGCATATCAAGTACCGGCCTAGTGCATTCACTGAACACGGAATACTAATGTTGTCGAGCGTTTTGAACAGTGAGCGCTCTATCCAGGTCAACATTGAGATCATGCGCGCTTTTGTAAAACTGCGACGAATGCTCGCGTCGAATGCCGAACTATCACGGCGGTTTGATGAGCGGGGCAGTAGCCCGACCGTGAGGGAGGGCTTCGAAAGTTCAAGGTCGTGTTCGATGCCATTCGACAACTCATGTCGCCGCCGCTCCCACGTCCCAAACAAATTGGCTTTCGATCCCGCGCCGTCAAGAAGTAGATCTGCGCCCACCTCCCCGCCCACTGCCCACCGCTCACTGCCAGCATCGCCGCTTTCGTTTTGCCTCAAACATAAACAGACACTTGGCGCAAAATGAATTAATATGCAGCCAGAGACTTTAGTATGGAGTTCCTCAACTTCTACATAGGTGCCGCCGCTTGTTTTCTTGCCTGGGTCGGGCTTCGCCTTACATTAATCCTATTACCAACCGGGACGGAGAAGGCAAAAAAGCGAAAGGAAAAGGCCGCGCGATTTATTAGGAAAGTCACAATTGGCTTGGCCATCTCTTTTGTCATTCTGGTTCTAGTTGGAACCGGCTTTCTCATGAGACGCTGGATGATTCATCACGAAGAGGAGACAGTGAAACGCGTCCTGAGGGAATCTCAATCCTACGAGCTAATTCTTTACACAAATCCGAAAGAGTTTAAGCGAAATCAGTTAGAACTCTATTGGGTATCTGTCGAACAGGGTGGAAAGACCGCAAAAGACATCGAGTGCGCGGTAAAGCGATTGTTGCTGGAGGGACGATATTACGGCAAGGACAGCAGAGTTGAAAGCTTTGATTTTGATTCCGTAAGCATCAACGGAGATAACGCGACAGCCGAGACACGCGAAAGCTGGCATCTGCCGTTGTATTCGGCAACAGACGGAATTCAGATAAGCGACCGAAGGGCCGAGCAATCATGGAAAGCAAAGTATTATCTCAGAAGGATCAACGGCAAGTGGCTAATTGAGGATACAACGCTGCCGTATAAAAAGGGACCTCCCTGCTAGACAGCGACCGGTTACCTATTGTCCTTGCGGGAAACGGGAAGGCACGCTCGTTTGCCTCAAACACCACAAGCCCACCGATCACCCGTTCCCTGTAATGCTTCCCGTTGGCAAAATCCATTACATTGAGGCAATATAGCCCCACCTCAGCACCGTCTCAGACTTACCCGAAATTTGATCAGTCAATAGCGGTTCTGAATTCAATGTGGAGCAATGAATGGCGCTGATCATGAATCTCTCGTTGATTGAAGTATGACATTGACGGCGCAAGGACAATGGAAACAATGACTGTACGACGGCGCAACAAGTAGCTATTGATCGAGTTGTCATTGCACCGGGTTTGGGCCTTAAGAGGAATACTAGTGCCTGACTTGACGCCTTATATTGGTATTGCTGGTTTGGTTGTGGTCGCCGTATGCGCCCTTGTGGTTCTCAAGCGAAACGGGCTCTTTCTCAGGAGGTTCAAACACGACACGACCGAGATGGAGTTTGACCATTATGAAAAGGAGCAAACCAGCATAGCGTCCGATGCTGGGCAACATGTCGATCTCCCGCAATTCAAGATTAGTCTGTCTTCGGCGGCTAAGCAGGATTGTGAGGGTCTTGGCATTGCTCCAGAAGATCCCCTCGAGTTTGTCGTGGGCGAGGCGACCCGTCATCCCATCCTCTTTCAGACCGATTTCACCTCTCTGCCGTTAGTCTTCCATGAGAATGTGCTTTTGCTATCTTGCGAAAGCCGTCATGCCACCATCGAACGCATTCTGAACCGCAGCGACGCGTATCCGCTAAACGACGCTTGGAGTGCATGCCTTGCCGTCTACCGACAGGCCACGCTGTTACCCTATCGGACAAAAGGGACCGAGAATCTGCGTGCTCCGGCGGAGGCTCAACGGGCTCTTACTTTATACCGAAGGCTCGTCTCCAGAGCGAATGAGTTTCTGGAATCTCTGAAACGAAACCAACAGCATCCCTTTGGCGTTTACGGGGAGATGAGCTCGCTGGTCGATGAAGCTGAGTTTGCCTTGGCGAGCGAGGACATGGGCACCAGCGCAGCTCGCTTTGAGGTTGTTCTCTCTACGGTTCATAAGCTAATCCTACAGAATGCCCCTCAAGGCCCGTTGTCAACACGAGTTGACCGCAAGGCGACAGTCGGAGTCAACATCTCAAATGAGGGTACGCGGACAGTGCTCCTGGTGGACGATGAGTTTTCTTGGCTTGAAGCGATGCGTCATGTACTCAAGAACAAGAACTTCGCCATTACCGTAGCCCCAACCACCGGGGACGCCCTACGCGCCATCGTCGATCACGAGTTCGATTTGGTCATTACGGACCTTGTAATGGGTGTAGATTTTGACGGCCCGGAAGCCGATGGAAGGGAGGTGGCCCTGGCAGTAAAGAAAAGTAGTATGAAGACGAAGGTTATTGTGCTTACCGCCTACGTAGAGATGTCTCGAATTGCGTCTCTGCTAAATGCTGGTGTGGATGACGTCATCGACAAAGCGGGAGAGGACTTGTTGGGCAGGATTGAGGCGGTTTTGGCAGACATCGAAGAGCGGCCCCGGGAATAAACAAAATCCTGATTGACGGAAGCAAGAGAATGTAAGCAACTGGAGCGATGCTGAAGTTTTTCCCCACGCGGTTTCAATGGCTGCGCTGGGCAGCGGCGATGAGTCAGGCATCGCCGCTTTCGTTTTTACGTCAAACCAGCCGATTCGTTGCACATTTCTGGCAATGGCGGCTATGCTGTGCGCACTGTTGCGGTTCGAGTAGATACGTCAGAACAATTGCAGAGAGCCTTACAATGGTAACTTTCAAGAAGGCTGATCCGAAGAGCGCCAAGTCTAAGTCGAAGCCCAAGGCTGAACTGAATCCTGGTGACGGAAAGCCCATAGAGCAATACACGCACAAAGGAAAGGATCGGGTTAACAACCCGCCGGTTGGCTTGGTTACGCCTGATACCGATAAGGATATGGGGAAGAAGACATACTCGTACGATCCTCATTTAGATCCTACACTCATCTGGGCCGGCAAAGCTGAGCACACGTCGTTTGAAGTTCCCACTGTCTCGTTACACGTACACGAGCGCATTGACCCGCGCAGGATTATTGAGGTCGTGCAGAAGCGTGATGAAACGCCACAGGCGTCGCAGGGTTCTCTCTTTGAAAGCAAAGAAGAGAATCCGCCATTGCGACAGGCGATTGAGTTTTACCAGCACCGTCACAACTGGTCGAACCGTTTGATCGCCGGCGACAGTTTGCTGGTGATGAATTCGTTGCTTGAGAAGGAAGGCATGGCCGGCCATGTGCAGATGGTCTACATTGATCCACCTTACGGCATCTCATACGGCTCAAACTTCCAGCCGTTTGTTAATAAGCGCGATGTGAAGGACGGGAAAGATGACGATCTGACGAATGAGCCTGAAACGATTAAGGCTTTCCGTGATACGTGGGAACTCGGGATTCATTCCTACCTAGCATATTTGCGTGATCGTTTGTTGCTTGCGCGCGAACTGCTCCATGACTCAGGCAGTGTCTTCGTACAGATTTCGGATGAGAACGTACATCTGGTTAGAAACCTGATGGATGAAGTATTTGGTGCTCAAAACTTTTGCTCTCAGATTGCCTTTCGTACTAGTGGCAGCCTTAGTTCAGACGTCGTGAGTGGCATCTACGATATTTTGGTTTGGTATTCTAAAGACAGCAAGCTCGTGAAGATTAATCCGCTTTTCATCGAGCGAGACCTGGGCAGTTACCAATGGGTCGAGTTACCTAACGGAACTAGAAAACAAGTAAACAAGCTCACGGAGATTCCTAAGAAGTCAAAATACTTCACCACAGAGAATTTGGTATCGAGCGGTTATACAGCCACTTGTATCTTTCCAATTGAATTTGATGGAACGGTCTACAATCCGACCTCTGGTAAGAGCTGGAAGACTACCAAGGGAGGAATAGAGAAACTTAAAGCGGTTCGCCGCTTGAGTGCGTCAGGTAAGACTATTCGTTACGTTCTTTTTTATGATGATTACCCGGTAATGCGGCTTACCAATCTCTGGACAGATCTCGCGGGAGCATCGGACAAGGTCTACGTAGTCCAAACTAGTCCCAAAGTCATTCAGAGGTGCCTGCTAATGACGACTGAGCCTGGTGACCTTGTCTTTGATCCTACTTGTGGCTCAGGTACTACTGCTGTGGTTGCGGAACAATGGGGACGCCGTTGGATTACTTGTGACACCTCGCGAGTGGCAACTACCTTGGCACGGCAGCGACTAATTACATCAATCTTTGACTACTATCATTTGGCGCGGTCCGAGGAAGGTATTGGAAGCGGTCTAAAATACAAAACCGTTCCACACGTTACGCTTGGCTCGATTGCTAACAATGAACCTGCGCCCCACGAAACGCTTTATGACCAGCCATTGGTGGATAGTTCAAAATTGCGAGTCAGTGGGCCCTTTACGGTCGAAGCCGTGCCCGCCCCGTCAGTGAAGTCGCTCGAAGAAATCGAACCGGAACAAGAAAAGGCACAAGCCGATACTTCGGTCGCACGTTCGGGCGAGACGCTTCGGCAGGCTGAATGGCGCGACGAACTGTTCAAGACCGGAATCCGTGGCAAAGGCGGACAGAAGATTTCGTTTTCGCGCGTCGAACCATTGCCCGGCACGCGTTGGCTACATGCAGACGCCGAAACGATCCAATCAGATGAACAACCGGCGCAACGAGTCGCAGTTTCTTTTGGGCCTGAGCATCAGTCTTTAGAGCAACGGCAAGTTGCGCTCGCACTCGAAGAAGCGCAGCAACTCATTCCGAAGCCAAAAATTGTCGTCTTCGCTGCGTTTGAGTTTGATCCCGAAGCGGCGAAGGACATTGACGAAACGGATTGGCCGGGTGTAACGATGCTCAAAGCGAAGATGAACGGCGACTTGCTCACCGAAGACCTGCGGAAGAAGAGGTCGAGCAACGAGAGCTTCTGGTTGGTGGGTCAACCCGACGTTCAGATCACAAAGCAAGACGACCAATACATAGTCGAAGTTTTCGGCTTCGATTACTACAACACCAGAACCGGTACCGTAGAGTCGGGCGGAGCCCACAACATCGCGATGTGGATGCTCGATCCTGATTATGATGGACGCAGTATCTTTCCACGGCAGGTCTTCTTCCCAATGGCGGGCGAGAAGGACGGATGGTCGCGACTGGCAAAAAACCTTCGCGCCGAGATCGATGAAGAACTGATTCAACAATATCACGGCACAAAGTCGCTTCCGTTCAACGCAGGCGAACGGCGTCGCGCCGCAGTTAAGATCGTCGATGACCGCGGCATCGAGAGTTTGAAGTTAATCGATCTCGATTAGGTCCCCTCATGGCAATCGATCACCTAATAATCAATTCCCCTTACGAAGAACCAAAGTCTTATTGGAAGTCGGTTCGCGAAACGCGCTCGCACGTGCTGGCATACGGGCGTCGGCCCGCCGGTTACGTCGTTGCGACTCCTCAATCGAAGGCATTTGACGATCCTGGCCTTTTCGTCGAGATCCCACTCGTCAACGCAATTCGGCCCCGGGTGAAGGCGTGGAGCAAGGCGGGTTATCCGGGCGTGACTGGAATAACCAAGCGGCTGCTGGAACACTGGTACAACCCGGAGGAACGTGAGAATACCCGGTTCTTCTTCTGCCAGCTTGAGGCAATCGAGACGCTCATCTGGTTAGCTGAAGCTCCGGCCTCGGAAAAAGTCGGAATCGAAATTCCATCTGACGGCGGCCTGTTCAAGCGTCTTTGTTCGAAGATGGCGACAGGCTCCGGGAAAACGATTGTGATGGCGATGCTCATCGCGTGGCATACGCTAAACAAAGTCACTTATCCGCAAGACAAACGATTCGCGAAGCACTTTCTCGTAATTGCACCGGGTCTCACTGTTCGCAGCAGACTGAGGGTACTCCTTCCTGCAGAAGACGACAGTTACTACAAAGAGTTCAATATTGTTCCTTCAGGCCTCACGGAAAAGCTTAATCAGGCAAAAGTCCTCGTTCGCAATTGGCACGTGCTGAATTGGGAAACTGACGAGAAGCTTGCCAAGAAGAAGACAGTTGATAAACGCGGCGCCAAGAGTGATGAAGCGTATGTGCGCGAAGTGCTCGGCGAGATCGCGAACGCGCGCAACATCCTCGTAATTAATGATGAGGCCCACCACGCGTGGCGTGTTACACCCGGGGCTGCGGCGCTTAGCAAAGAAGAACTCGACGAGGCTACGAAATGGGTTGGAGGCCTCGACAGAATCAACAAGGCAAGAGGCATTCTTGTCTGCCACGATTTCTCTGCGACACCGTTTGTCCCTTCGGGCAGACAGAGTACAGAAGAAGCCCTTTTTGGCTGGATCGTCAGTGACTTCGGATTGAATGACGCAATCGAGTCAGGTCTCGTCAAGACCCCGCGAGTGGTCATCCGTGACGACGGAAGGCTTTCAAAAGACCACAAGTCACGGTTCTATCACATCTATAACGATGACGAGGTCAAAGACGATCTCAATCGTAAGGCCTTGGAACAAGAGCCGCTGCCCGACCTCGTGACGAATGGATATTACTTACTTGGAAAGGACTGGCTTGAGACTTATCGAAGTTGGCAGTCGAGAGGCATGCCGACTCCACCGGTGATGATCTCGGTGGCCAACCGAACCGAAACCGCGGCGCGAATCAAGTATGCGTTCGACCACAAGAAGATTCGCATTGACGAGTTGTGCGTGCCCGAGCGTACGTTACACATCGATTCAAAGGTGCTCGAAATGGCCGAGGCGCAAGAGGAACCGATCGTTGCAGCGGAGGTGGTTTCTGAAGATGAAGAGACTACCAACGGCGGTTCTCGGAAGCTCACGAAGAAGGAACAGGCAGAGCTGTTACGCTCAACAGTGGATACGGTGGGGCAGTTCGGGAAACCGGGCGAGGGTATTCAGAATGTGATCTCCGTCGGAATGTTGTCGGAAGGTTGGGATGCGAAAACGGTGACTCATGTCATGGGTCTGCGCGCGTTTTCCAGTCAGCTCTTGTGTGAACAGGTTGTTGGTCGAGGACTCAGGCGAACTTCGTACGATGTTGATGAAAAGACGAAGTTATTCAAAGCCGAGTACGTGAACATCTTCGGTGTGCCATTTACATTCATGCCTCATGAGTCGCAGGAAGACGGCCCGCCGCCACCTCCGCCACCACCAAAGACGCGCATCGAGCCGCTGACCGAGAAAAACGAGTTTGAGATTAGCTGGCCTAACGTGATCAGAATCGATCACGTGTACAACCGAGTGCTCAAATTGGACATTGAAAAGATGCCGCGCCTGGAGTTAAGCGCGTTTGATACTCCTAAGATTGCCGAGCTTGCACCGGTTGTTGATGGCAAACCCGACCTGTCAAAGATATCTGAAATCGATTTGGAAGATTTAGGACGAAGGTTCAGGTTGCAGAAGATTATTTTCGAAACAAGTCTTGAGCTTTATGACTTGATGCGAACTACCTGGAAAGGCAATCGTGAGACTCTCTTCTCACAGCTAATCCCATTAGTCGAGAAGTTCATTATCTCAAACAAGCTCGCCATCTCTCCACCTCTGTTTGGCCTGGACGAAATAAGAAAGCGAATCCTCATCACGCTCAACATGAGCAAGGTTGTGCAGCATGCGTGGGAACAGATTCGTTTCGAGAATACAGAATCAATTCAACCTGTCTTTGATACCGAGAAGCCAATACGATCCACGGGCGACATGCAAGCGTGGTACACAGCCCGGCCCTGCGAAAGAACGAAACGGTCTCATATTAACTTCTGTGTTTACGACAGCACTTGGGAAGATACGGAGTCTTTTGAGCTTGACCGCAATGCTAATGTCGATGCCTGGGTGAAGAACGATCATCTTGGATTTGAGATTATTTACATATTCAAGGGTGTGGTGAAAAAGTACCGCCCCGATTTCATCGTGAAGCTCAAGAGCGGCGAGCATCTCATTCTTGAGACCAAGGGTCAGCCATCGGAGAAAGATAAAGCCAAGCGTGGATTTCTCGATGAGTGGGTGCGGGCTGTTAATCAGCACGGCGGATTCGGTAAGTGGCGAGCCGAGCGATCGGAACATCCGGATGATCTGGTTGGGATTCTAACCCCCCCAAACGGAACTAGCTAAATGATCCGAGTTGAGATAAAGCCAGAATTATTAAGCTGGGCGCGTGAGCGTGCGGGCTTGGAGGTTGACGCGCTCTCGCATCGCTTTCCCAAGATTACGGCTTGGGAGAATGGAACGGTAAGACCGACGCTCAAGCAGGTCGAGGATTTCGCCAAGGCCACACATACGCCGGTGGGCTTTCTGTTTCTTGAGGAACGCCGATCCTACAAAGCAAGTATTTTACCGCGCTGGTTAACCCACGCCATCGATCCTTGCAAAAATCATTACTGGACGATGCTGCTATTATTTCTCTCAGGCTGCAATGAAACTCCCGAATCTGCATCTGGCTACCGCTGAGCGCGAGAAGATTACCGACTACTTGTTAAATGAAGCGCACCCCGACAACGGTGGTAAAGCTTTATTGTTCATCGTTCTTGGCTTCGCGCGCGAAGATTGGTTGATGTTGGCGAATGCTTTTCTAGCAGGGTGCTGAAAAAAGCAAAATCGCCACAGAGACACAGAGTCACAGAGAAGGGAAGGATTCAGAACCTATCAGAAATGCCACAAATGCTTACCCTCTTTGTTCTCATCTTTCTCTGTGTCTCCGTGGCTCCGTGGCTACGCTTAGTCTTTCATCAGCCTGCTAGAACTGGCGCGGGAGACCGACGTTGCAATCACCATGGAATCTTCGCAGGCATCGGGTATATTGTTGACGGAAGATTAAGTACGCCATCGGGATAGAAAGCAACGGTGCGAACGGTTTGGATCGTCGATAAAGGAAGCGAGAACCCGCGGCTGGTGACCGCCTATCCTTGTGAGGAGATCGGCTAATGATCGAGGAACATGAAAGAGTCGTATTGAAATCACCTGTCCCGGATAAAGGTCTTGAACCAGGAGACGTGGGCAACATAGTTCATGTTTACCGCGACGGTGAGGCTTACGAAGTGGAGTTCGTTGCTCTAGACGGACACACGGCAGCGGTCGTAACCGTCGAAGCATCGCAGGTTCGGCCCGTGGCTCCCGGCGAGATTCCTCACGCCCGCGAATTGGTCGCTGCTTGACTGGCGGTAGGATCATCAACCGCAATGACCGAAGTCCACATGATTACCAGACAGATAGTGGCCAACAAGATCGCTGCGTATCTTCATGGCGAAGTCTCTCTGGCGCAGTTAGTCGATTGGGCCGAAAGTGCGATTCGTGATGGCGAGTTTGACGGGCGCGATACTGATGTCCTGAGATCGGTCGTTGCGCGCCTGGGCGTCGCCGATGTGCGCGCATTCGGTCTTGAGTGGAATGACTGCGAACAGATGCTGAGACAGCTTGGTTATTCTGCGCGCGTGGACATCGTAGCGGCGTAGCGTTCTTCTCCCGCCCGTGCCGCAGTCGTTACATCTCAGCTGAAACGGGAATCTTGGTTTATTGAGGTTTACTCGTGCCCGGCGCACCGCTGGCGACGACACGCTGCATTAGTCGACCAAAAAAGCCCTTCTGGTCATAGGCGTAGTCGTATTTTTCCCACGACCCGTCGGGATTTGTTACCGACTCGACCCGGCTATATCTGTCTTTCTCTGCCGCATCCTGATAGAAAGTATAAGCAGTCGTCTTCGCCTCACCATTTTCTTCCTCGACTTGTTTGACTATTTCTTGTCCCCAGGCGAACCCGCGAAAAACTCTGGTTCTCCTGTAAACGACCAGGCCACGGTTCTTTTTTGCAAGAATCTCTGTGCGTTCGCAGGGATCGCTTCGGTTTATCTCAGACGTTTTCAAGTAGACCACCTGGCCTTCATTGTTGGTCATCGTCCAGGTGTCCGTTGCGGCTACATAAAGGTATTCGTTGGTTTCCGCCACTCCGTTTTTAATCTTGCTGATTTGCAGTCTGTCCGTTGCCGGCGGATTTGGATTCCGAAATCTCCAGATCACAAAGGGTTCTCCGATGACGTTGTAAAGACTGGCCGGCTCCGGTAGGCCCACGCCGCGGATGAACTTGAGGCCCTCACTCTTCTCAAGTTTGGATAAGACACTTTCTTCCGAGTGGTAGAAGCGGATCTCGTACTCCCATCGATTGAGCGGAACAATATCGATGAATGTTTCCGCAGACTTTAGCTGGCGCATTGTGTAGGGAGTGTTCGCATTGCCGGATGGGACGTAAATAACCTCCAGCTCCGGACCTGCGCGGGGAATGCCGAGCGCGTGCGGCGTGTAAGTATCCGTCGTCAGTTCGGCTTCACACAATGAGATTGGTATTTCGCTGGCGCGGCCCACGCCAATCGACAGTATGACGCTACAGTAATGCGAGTCGGTAGAACGCAATGACTTGCCGGAGGCCGGGCAGGTTGGACCGAACAATCGCTGCGGCTTCGGGGCATTGACAGCTTGCTTTTTCTCTTCTGAGGCCGTTGTTTGTTCGAGACTCTTCGTGCTCGCGTTTGGCAAGGTATCAAACGACCGGCTATCCAACCCCTGGCCGACAACGACAACAGGCAGGAACTGGATGAGAAGTAAGACTGCGGCTGGACCAAATCTTTTCATTTTGAGAATGTCTCCTTTTGCGGCTATGTCGAGAGAGAGGAGCGGAGAAGTTCCGAGGAGCAATTGACGTAAGGCTAGAACTTAAACGGTTTCTTGAGAATGTTCCAGGTCGTTTTCAGCGCAGCGGTAAGTTTGGATTCTTTACGATTCGCATTCTCTTTCGAATCTCTCTGAAGTGCGCTCTCTTTAGAATTTTTCTGAAGCGCCTTATCTTTCGGTTGCCTCCGAAGCGCAATCTCGGGTCTGCTCTGTTGATTCCTGATGGCGGGCGATGAACGAAGTCGCGCCCGTGAGCGGGAAGCCGTGACTGACCGCTCGCGCGTGAAAGAAAGATCTTTTGCGGGTTTGCTGATCTCAGAGCCGCTGGTGGAAGGGGCCGGCGTCACAGTTTGAGCTGGGGGCTGATCTGGAGGCACCAGACTTACGACGGATTCCCGCGCGGCCTGACTTTCGGCAATCGAGTTGGGGTGACTTGCGGCATCGTAATAAACCATCAGCAGCAAGCTCGCCAGAATACCAGCCAGCCCCAAAACTGTTAAAGACACGGGAGACTTTACCAGGCGGAGAAATGGTGACCGGGTCGTTGCCACCAACGCTGAAACTGCCGGGGAAACGGGAAGGGTCTCCGGGTCGTCAACCAGGTCGGTGCCGTCGAAATCGCAAACGTGGTGAAAGTCGGCAAAACCAAAGTCGCATTTTGGGCAGCGTTTCATAGGTCAGGCTCCCTCTCGTAGGTAAGACTCTGAAATCGAGTTGTAAGGGCGAGGGGCGCGGAAGGAGAATCCGCTAATGAACGATACACAAATTACGGGGCAGGGACAAGGAAAAGTATTACTGGGTAGTGCGGCAGTTTGACTGAATGCGTTATCAGTCAATGTAACGCGCGGTCCAGAAGACGCCCTTCTTTAGCCGCTTCAGGTGGCTTACCCCAGCCTGATTTCACTGGAATGGGCAGGAGAGATTTTTGGTGTCTCGGAGAAGGTTGTTACCACCACGCGAAGTCGACGGTGAGATGTAAGCGGCGCCAGCCGCGTTCACGCGGCTTTCCCGAAAGGGGTTGTCAGGCCAGCGGTTTTACCGAGACAAGAACGATCCACGAAATCACACGAAACGACACGAACACAGCCAATGCGGAGAAGTAAGTCCGTGGTAATCTGAATTCAAATCTGTAAACCTTGCAGAGCTGACAAAAAACTGCGCCTGGTTTCAGTCCGGGAACTGAAATCAGACGCAGCCTGATTGCTGCTTGACGAGCCGCAGCTTTAGAGAATCTGCTTGAAGCCGGTTGGTTCGATGTGTTGGAATAAAGGTGTTCCCGGCGGCAGCCGATTCGGATCGGTGAACGTAATGTCGAAGGCCCAGTTGCGGATAGGCGCGCCGTAGATCGTACTGTTCGCGTTGTATTGACCAAGCGCCTGCACCGAGTGATAGAGCGGAATCATCGAGCCCACAAAATTCCAGCGAGCAGTCCAATTTTCGAGAAAGCGCGGGAAGTTGTGCATGCCACCGTTGAGCCGCGACTCGTCCGCGCTGCTATTGCCTGCATCTGGAGCGCCGGTCAGGGCCGACAGGTTGTTGCCGGCGATGATCGCCGCCCGCACAGACGTTTCCTGCGCCACTGAAGGTGAGTCGTCAGCCGGCCGTTTGGTCAGATCGTCGGGATATAGCGCAGTCTCGCTGTCAAAGAACGTCTTCGAGAGCGGAAAGAAGGCGTCACACACGATCGAAGTCGGGACCTGATTGCCGTTATAGTAATAACTTGTGGTGTTGTCGTTGAGCGACGAGGTTCCCGTTGGCGGCGCCGCATTGATTCCTGTCGTGTTGTAGTTGCCCCAGATGTAGACCATGTTCTCACTAGAGACAGTAATGCCTTTGGTGGTCGACAGTTTTCCGGTGTTACCGGTGACTTGGAGATTCTCGCCATTGAATAAGCGGACGGCGTTACGGAACATCTTGTGATTAATTCCGTCACTGTTGAGATTCGTCCAGCCGGAAACGGCCAGGGCCCGCTTACTAATGTTGGTGCCATAGCCGGGCGAAGGCGCCGGCAAAGCCGCTGGATCGGGAAGCTCGTTCGTGTCTTTGACCAGGGACCCGGTGGCAAACACGTCTTCACCCTCATCGAGCACGCCGTTCGGTCCGTAGATATCCTCGTTATCAACCATGCCGTTCGTCGCATTGAGGGTGACGCCGGAACTGACGTAGGTATGTATCTCGTCACCACGGCGGTCTGAGATGTACAAGGTATAACCGTCGGGACTGCCGACGTTCGTACTGACGGCCGCTGTTCCAGCCAGCAGGTTGTTGTCGTAGACGCCGTCGAGCCAGCGGGCCAGATTGCGCATATTGAGTTCGACGACCTGAGTCACTCCGCGTTCATAAACCGTCGTCGCGCTCAGCCCGGAATTGATCCGGCCTTCGCGGACGTTGTAGACGTTGAGTGGGACAATCGCGTTCCAATCTCTGTTGGTGTCCCAGGCGCTCGTGCCCCAGTCCGTGAGCAACTGACAAAGCACCTGCTGGGTATTGTTAATGCAAGACGCGCCGATCGTGGTCCCACCGGGTATGTCGGAGCGGACGGGTTGAGAGCCCGATGCCGTGTCATCAAGGATCTGGGTGAGATAGCCATAGGTGGCATTCACCGCGGGAATACCGCTGGCAGTCTTAATTTCGCCGTCGGCTCCCTTGCGTGTCTTGGACATAATATCTGTCAGGCAGTTGGTGTAAGCCGGATCACCATTGAGAGCGGGATTGCTCAATCCACTGGCGTCGCGACTGCCTTGCGTGAATGCAGCCCATAACGGGCGTTGCAAATGGACGATCGCGTTCGGCTCGCCTTCGGTGATGCCCATGCTCAAAATCTGCTGGGTTACGTCAAAGACAGTTCCGTTAGTGTTGACGATCTGAATCACGATATGCCCGGTGATGCCGGAGCCGGTGGCGATGGCGGTGCCGTTCGGCGATTTCGGAATTGCCGTGAATGAATAGACCTGGCCAGTTCCGCTCGTGTAGCCCGGGGCCCCCACTCCGCTTTTCCCCTGCAGTGAAAATTTGTCGGCGTCTATTCTTGTGATCGTAGCACCACCGTTAGCGTTCGGGTTGCCCCCCACGCCGGAAATGAAAACCTTATCTCCGGTCGAGTATCCGTGTGCGGGGCAGGTGATTACGATCGGGTTCGCACTAGTTGCGCCGGTGACGTCGTTTACCCAGGGACCCTTCTTGATGCCGCGCACGGTGTCGGCCTGGACCGCCGTTCCGTTCTGCTGCTGCATATTGAAAGAGGTCGAGGTTTCGTTATAGCTGGTAGCGACACTGGTGTTGTTGTCATTAATTCGCCACAGCGCGCGGCCGCCGCCGTTGGCCGTTGGCGATGCATTTGGCGACGCGTTAGGCAGCGGAATCGGATCGAAGGCGGACAGGTTAACACCCTGTCCGGAAGGAATTCCGGCCGCGTCAGTGGCGGAAAGGTTTTCATCGTCGATCAGAATTCGTATCTGAGATTTCGAGGAATAGCGTGCCTCGCTGAGAATCTGACTGTCGCTGGGCAGAATGCGCTTGATGAGCTCGCGCGTCTGGTTGCCTTCAATCTGCATGGGCAGCAGCAGCGGCACGCCGCCAGTGGTGCGGGTCAGCACCTGGCCGCCGAATTTGTTGGCTACCCCGGACGAGGCGGCCGATACGGAAGTGGAATCCCAGGTAGAGCTGAAAGTTCCCGGAGGTGAAGTAGGAAAGTAGCCTCGCTGGCCGGTCGTGGTGCCGGAGATGTTTGGGCCGCCAACTACACTGCCCGCCGTCATCGGGACGTCTATGCCGCCCACTTTCACGGACATCGACTGCGCATGCGTAGCGCCGTTGCGCATCTTGTCAACCACCAATTCGTTTGCGGTCGTTACCTTTGATAGAAAAGTAATGTCTCCGCTGATGTAAAGGTTGCCGTTGGCATGGACGCGTCCGTTAAAGGCGAAGGGCGGACCCGGGTGGACCTCGAGGTCTTCGTTACTAAACATGCCGAACTGAAAAATGGGCACCAGATAGTTGTTGATCTTGCGCTGAAGTCTAACCTGGACTCCCGTCGCCGTCTGGGTCGCGGTCGTGTCCAACAGATAAGGTTTTACCAACGCCACCAGACCTGCAAATGGCCCGTTGGGAATAGTCACCGTGCCATTTGCAGGTCTGATGGCG
>DATHHW010000193.1:0-4240 GCA_035317005.1 Pyrinomonadaceae bacterium
AGCCGGTTTGAGACGGGTCGATTTACCCGCCACCACGCGCTTGCGAGATGATGGTGCAACAGATGAATGGCGCGAGGAAGAGCGCGATGCAAGCTTTTTCACACTCTTGGCGATGGGACTGCTCATTCGCAAAGCCCTCGATTCAAAGACGATTCACCACAAAGACCGCCGAAAAAACAAGCCGGGAGCTTAACATAGCTGCCTCCCTAATTCAACGAAATAGTAGGGTTTGCGGCCATCAAAGGCCGATTTGTTCAACGTGTATGGCCACCGATGAGCGAAGGATAACACTTGATGGCTAAGAAGTACCGTGTTAATGTGACTCGTGAGGTTTGGCGACCCGCGTTTTGACCCGCCGAACTCCGACCATTGTCAGTTAAGCCGAGCGGTCGGCGCAAGGGACATCATTACTTTTTGGCTCCAAAATCGAAGTTCTGGAGCTCTGTGAATAACCTTAGCCTGCCTCCTTCCTGTTTTGGTGTGAAATCCAGTCGAAATCTCTGATGGCTAATAGTCCAATTCTGATCCGCGAGCAGCGCTACCACCAGATCAAAGCCGTTTTGGCGCGTCTGCGGCTGGACTCGTCCGCCCGCCTGGTGGTCTTGGTTGACAAGGACGGTCAGCAGATCGCAGTTCATGGAGAACTGGGAGAGTTAGATACGACGAGCCTGGCCTCTTTGGCGGCGGGGAACGTTGCCGCCACGGGCGGCATGGCCAAGCTGATTGGGGAGCGAGAATTTCCCACGCTCTCCCACGAAGGCGAGCGAGAAAGCATCCATATCAGCGTAATTGGCCGGGTGCTGTTAGTGGTGGTGTTTGACGATCGATCGAGCTTGGGTCTGGTCAAGCTTCGTTCCAGGCAAATATCTCAGGAACTGGCGATGGCTTTTGCCGAAATTGAACGTGAGTCACAGTTGGCGGCTTCCGATAATTCCCTCCCATTCTCGGAAATTACCGACGAGGAGATCGACAGCCTTTTTTCAAACCGTTAAGCGCCCTGAAGCCGCCCTTCAGTCGCTCCGATAAATACCGGCACAGCCCCTATGACATTTATTAACTACGCATCGCGAGAGATCAACTGCAAGATCGTTTACTACGGACCTGGTCTCTGCGGCAAGACGACGAATCTTCAGCACATTTACGATTCGACGGCGCCGCAGTCAAGGGGAAAACTGATCAGCCTGGCGACTGAAACTGATCGCACTTTGTTTTTCGATTTCATGCCGCTGGAGTTAGGGACGGTCCGCGGCTTCAAGACCCGCTTTCATCTTTACACAGTGCCTGGTCAGGTCTTCTATGAAGCATCGCGCAAGCTGATTCTGAAGGGCGTCGATGGCGTCGTCTTTGTTGCCGACTCTCAGGAAGAGCGCATGGATGCCAATATCGAATCGCTCTACAACCTGGAAGAGAATCTGCGGGCGTACGGCTACGAGTTGATGAAGCTTCCTTACGTGCTGCAACTCAACAAGCGCGATTTGCCCAACGTGATCGCTACACCCGACTTGACGGTCGAGCTGCAAAGGAAGGGCGAGCCCGTTATCGAAGCAGTAGCGTCGACCGGCGTCGGTGTGTTCGATACTCTAAAAGCGGTGGCAAAGCAGGTATTGACCGAATTGCGCAGGAGTTAAGACTGTGGGGAGCGAGATCAGCTGATCGGTTTGATCATCAACAGGCCATCGCCACCGTTCGAGTAGTACTTCGGTAATCTTTGAGTTACTGAGTAACCCAGGCTCAAGTAAAGTTTCTGAGCTGAAACATTAGTGGCGCGAACTTCCAAACGCACGATTCTTACGTCCCGCCGGCGGAATCCATCTTCGATTCTCTCCATCAAACAACTGGCTAAACGGCGTCGCCGGTGCTCGGGCGCGATCCCTATGGTTGTGATATGGCCCGTGTGATCAGGCTCGAGCAGCCCGATGACAAAGCCGGCCATGGCGCTATTCTGGGTCACTACGCGGTAAGAAACAGATTCCGGCGCAGTCAGCAGATATTCGAAGGTGTCCCGGCTGTAGGCTTCGCCGTCAACAAAGCAACGTTGATCCAACCGCCAACATTCGTCGATTTGAGAAATGGTGAGCGGACGAAGATCGTAACGCGCATTGATCGGTGGGACCAGAGCGATGCTGGTCTGCCTTGGGATCTCTGGCGATTCGCGGCCATTGAGCCACCATCGCGGCCGAAATTTTTTGAGAACTGCCATAATCTGGTTTGCCGATCCCCGGGAAACTGAAGAGCGTGGCGGAGATTATAGCCTGTTACCCACGCTTGTTTACAAGTCTGCGCTTTGCTGGATAGGGGCTTAATTTGAATAGTTTTTCTGTCTCTCCGTGCTCTCCGTGTCTCCGTGGCGGTCTAATTGTGGCAAGAATTCACCACGGAGACACGGAGAACACGGAGAAGAGAAGGGCCGACCAGAACTTGCTGAGGACTGCAGTCACCGGATGAGCATACAGTCGCCGTAGCTGTAAAAACGGTAACCCTCTCGCACGGCGTGGTGATACGCAGCCAGGATCAATTCGCGTCCGGCGAAGGCGCTCACCAGCATCAGGAGGGACGAGCGGGGCAGATGGAAATTGGTCAGTAACACGTCCACGGCGTGAAATTCGTAACCCGGAACTATAGTTAGGTCTGCGAATCCAGAGCGAGCACCGATCCGGTTGTCTGCGCCAACGGCAGCTTCGAGCGCGCGCGTTGTAGTCGTGCCAACTGTGACCACGCGTCTGCCAAGTTCGCGTGCGCGGTTGATTTTACCCGCTGCTTCATCGGTTACAGATGACCATTCGGGCGCGACGCGATGGTGGTCCACATTGTTTGTGCGCACCGGCTCGAAGGTGCCGTAACCCACGTGCAAAGTAATTTCAATGATCGAAACGCCGCGGGCCCGGATCTTCTCCAGAACCGTGGGAGTGAAGTGCAGACCGGCGGTAGGAGCAGCAATCGCCCCTCTCTGGCTGGCATAAACCGTCTGATAGCGTTCTTTGTCGGTGGCATCGCTACCCGCATGGCGTTTGATGTACGGAGGCAACGGTGTTTCCCCGAGATCGTCAATGACCCGGTCTACAGATTCGCTCGATTCAAATTTGACCAGGCGTATTCCGTCTTTGAGCAACTCAATTACTTCGGCGTGGAGCCTGGATCCGCCAAAGACGATTCGCGAACCTTTGCGCAGCCGTCGCGCTGGGCGCGCGAGGGTCTCCCAAACATTCAGTTCGATCTCCCGGATAAGTAACAATTCCACCGCGCCGCCAGAAGGCGAACGTTCGCCCGCGAGACGCGCCGGAAATACTCGCGTGTTGTTGAGGACGAGAGCGTCGCTTGCTTTCAAGTAATCCGGAAACAGATCGAACTGAGAATCGGAGCACGTTCTCGTTGCGCGATCGACAACCAACATTCGCGAAGCCGCGCGCTCAGCCAGTGGTTGCTGCGCAATCAATTCCGGCGGCAGTTCGTAATCAAAATTCGAAATGTGCATGGCTGAAGGTGCGAAGCGCGGCGGAATGCCGGGAACATCAGGAAAACGAAGCGGAGGGAACGTTGATGCCGGGCGCCGGCACGGGGTGTTCCATGTGCTCGCGATGGAAGACGCCGGTCAGTTGGGCGCCAAACAATAGAACCAGACTCGAGACGTAACCCCACGTCAGCACCGCCACCACCGCGCCGACCGATCCGTAAATCTGGTCGTAATGAAAATAGTTCAGGCTCCAGGCAAAAACGTATTTCGCAGCCTCCCACAAAAGGGCGCCAATAAACGCGCCGGGCAGCGTATCGCGGACCGGCACATGGGCGTTGGGCATAAACTTATAGACGATTGCGAAAAGCGCAAACGTCACTAACAAACTCACCAGCGCAAAGACAATCTGCCAGAACAAACTGCCGACCGAGGATAGCAAGCGGTAATTCTCCAATTGTCTGGGTGACAAACGGTTGGCGATCTCCTGCAAGGCCACCAGGATTGAAGTAACAAACACCGAGGCCGAAAGGAGGAGGCCAACGATTCCGATCATTCCCAAAGTCAATGCTCGGCCATGCAGAAAAGTGCGCGGAGTCGTGCCCCAGATACGATTCAACGCGCGTTCGAGAACTGCAAAGACCCACGAACCCGCCCACAAGACAATCACGCCGCAGGTGATCATTACGCCGGTGCTGATGCCTGAGAGAGAACTAATCGTGGCGCGCAAAAACTTTCCCGAGCCAGGATAGACTTGAACAATATGAGTGATCATCTCGTTGCCGGCCGCGA
>DATHHW010000194.1:0-29186 GCA_035317005.1 Pyrinomonadaceae bacterium
GATGGTGACTGGCTGCCGAGCGTCTTCACCGGCGACTCACAGCGCATCCTCTTTGGTGGACTGACGCGCGGCAAGGACTACACCGCGGAAGTGCGCGCGCTGGGCGGCTCAACCGGCCACTCCGATTGGAGCGATCCCAGCTCGCACATGGCGATGTAGTGGTGCATCGGTCGGGGCAGTAGCCCGACCGTGAGGGAGGGCTCTAAATAAGAGTACGGGCCGTAGCAACTGTCCAATGATCGCATTCGCTTTCCCGACGCTTCACGTTTTCCGCTACGTCGGGAACGCCCACTCTTCGTTTATGCCGGCGCTGTGATGTACGCGGACATAATAGATTGCGGGCACGAATGCCGGCGACGGGTTCTTGCAGCATAGATCAAAGTCCAGGGTGTCGCAGGACTTGATCTTCTGGTTAATTACCTTGCGGGTGACGCAAATTCGCTTGCACGTCTTGGCGTCGTAAATCCAAAGTTCAATGTACGTCACGCCAACGGTCGTCGGCCTGAGGTTCTTGAGCGTGCCTTTCACGCAATACTCGCCGACGCCGGTGCCGGCGTCGATGCGAATCGCCACGTTTGGGTTCTGCGCGCAAAGCGGCATCGCGAAGGCCAGCAATAACAGCAGTAGGCTGGTCGCACGGAGAATCGTTTTCATGGGTTTCCTCCTCTGAGAGATTGTCTAAGAGTTCAGGACCGACGGCCGGCCCGGTTTTTGACAAGCGTCGTTTACTACTTTCCGACGCCCGACGCAAGAAAAATGGGAAATGAGGTTAAGAAACCGGCGAAGTTCGGCTTAGGCGGTGAAGGCCCGACGATTACTAAGCCATCACTAGCGGACGACCCCGGCGATTGGACTCGAGGCACTGGCATAGAGTCGCTTGCTCATTCGCCCGGCTTCGTAAGCCAGACGTCCTGCCTGGATTGCGAGCTTCATCGCCTCGGCCATCCGGGCAGAGTCTTCAGCTTCTGCGATCGCGGTATTCATCAGAACTGCGTCAGCCCCCAACTCCATCGCAATGGTTGCGTCGCTCGCAGTGCCTACTCCGGCATCGACGATAATCGTCGCATCAGGAAGTTGTTCACGCATGATGCGCAGGTTCGTCGGGTTCTGCACACCGAGGCCGGATCCGATGGGCGCCGCCAAAGGCATTACGGCGGCGCAGCCTGCGTCGAGAAGTTTCTTTGCCATGATCAGATCGTCGGTGAAGTAAGGCAGGACGACAAAACCCTCTTTGACCAGAGTGCGCGCCGCGTCCAGCGTCTGTTCGTTGTCGGGAAAAAGCGTAGTCTGGTCGCCGATTACTTCCAGCTTGATCCATTCCGTGCCCAGAGCTTCGCGCGCCAGGCGCGCCGTGCGTACCGCTTCATCTGCTGAATAGCAACCGGCAGTATTGGGCAGAAGTTTTAGTGACGAATCCAAATGATCCAGAAACGACTCGCTGCTTCGGTCCAGAGGCACGCGACGCACTGCGATAGTGACCATCTCAGCGCCCGACGAACGATGCGCGGCTTTCATCTCGTCGTAACTTCGATACTTGCC
Source organism: Pyrinomonadaceae bacterium (assembly GCA_035317005.1). Lineage (GTDB taxonomy): Bacteria > Acidobacteriota > Blastocatellia > Pyrinomonadales > Pyrinomonadaceae > UBA11740. The sequence continues at coordinate 1,540 of DATHHW010000194.1, forward strand.
GGTGCCGATGATTATGCGCGAGTGAAATGCCTGGCCGGCAATTTCAAAGCGGTCGGTTAATGCCTTTACTGCGGTGGACATGAATCAATTCTTCCCTTCTCAGGTCTTGCGAGAACTTTACACCGCGCCGACTGGAAATAGAAATCTGGCAGCCGGAGCGCGGACATCCTGTCCGCCTGAGCGCACAGCGCGAACAACCTTTTCAAAGCAATCCCTTCGTGGATCTGAGCGTGCTTCGCCCGCTGGCGGACAGGATGTCCGCGATCCGCCGCTACCACCGCCGACAAAATGAACGATCTCTATTCGATCACCTTCAGCCAAAATCGTGTGCGCCCACTTGTCACGGCGGACTACCAGCTTATTAAGCTCGATGGCGATTCGGGCGGGTGGCAGGGACAGTTCACCCACCAGATCGCTCAGCGTCAATCGATCGCTCACTTCCGTGTTCTCACCGTTGAGTTGAATCAGCAATGCTTGGTTTCCCACGTCAGGAGGATCTGGCAGGCAGAATAATCCTCCGCAATTCGGCGGTTTCACCGTCCATGTGCGCCTGGACCAGAATTGCAGCCCGGCCACTCTCAAACGACGGAAGTAGAATCGGAATCGTAGCGAGGCCCTGGGCATTAGTTGTCGCCAGGGTTGATGCCGGCCGGAAATTCGTGCCCAGAGTTTTCACCACGAGGCGCGCTTTCCGCGCCGGTTCGCGGCGAGCGCCGGCCGCGCGGCTCACCAGCACGCGCAAGGTTACTGACTCTCCACCCCTTAACTCTTCTTCATCGAGCAGGATCACTCTCAGCGGTTCCAGATCCTTATCGGACCGGGTAAGCGCAAAGTGATCCGGAGCGGCCGCGACATTTCCCGGTTTCCCTTCATCCGCGCTCACCGCTGCGCTCGTTTGGTTCGCCTCAGGTGTTTCTTCGATCGGCTTCGGGGCGGCGGGCGGGTGGCGACGACTCGTCGTCCCTAATAGATCGCGTTCATTCAAACGCTTCAGATCGTCAATGCGACCGGCGTGCACAGCGGCGCAGATCAGCTTGTGCTGACGCGAAAGTCGCTGTGCCAGGATGCCTTCATCAAAACCCCCGCCAATAAGATCGTCATAAGGCGAGCGCTTGCTGGCCAGAATCGCGCCGCCGGAATAGACGAGAGACAGAATGAAGGGCGTCTGCAAACCCTTGTCTTCGGTCTGCACGTGATAGACGACACCGTCGTACTCGACATCTGTATTAAAGCCCGTAAGCAATGTTCAAGTCGCGTTTCAAGTCGGGAGTGGATTTCAAGAACTTCAGAGAGGCCGCTCGAACGTTAACATAACGATTTTTCTATGGTCAATGTATTCCGATTGTGAACGTCAAATCGACCGAGGAGCAGCTTGACACTCCCTGATCCTTGCCCTACGATCCGCTTGTACAATGATTCTCAAGCAGAGCTTTCGATAATCCGGTGTCGCACATCTGTGCGAGGGACTGCGCTAAGGGATGAGTTTCAATCTAATTGATTACCTGCCCGTGCTGTTGATGTTTGTCGTCGCGGCTGGGTTCGCGATCACCTTCATTGGACTATCTCAGTTGGTGGGCCAGCGCAAACGCACTCGCACCAAACTGATGCCGTATGAATGCGGGAAAGATCCGGTCGGATCTGCGCGCGAACGGTTCTCAGTTAAGTTCTATCTGATCGCGATGCTCTTCATCCTGTTCGACATTGAAGTCATCTTTCTGGTGCCGTGGGCGGTGGTCTTCAAAAGGCTTTCCAGCCCTGAATATGGTTTGAGCAATGTCGTCTATTTTGAAATGCTGATCTTCATAGCCCTGCTGGCGGCCGGCCTGATTTATGTGATTAAGAAAGGCGCTTTGGATTGGACTGAAGGCGCCCGCCGCGAGGCCGAAGCTGAAGCTCGGCTATTGGAAGTAAACGAAAAACGCATCAAACGTGCAGCTTAGGTAATTGATTTATGGGACTGGAAAGCATCATTGCGGAAGCGCTGCCGGAAGTTTTGACCACTCAGCTTGATTCGCTGATCAACTGGGCGCGCAAATCGTCTCTATGGCCGGCGACGTTTGGGCTGGCCTGTTGCGCGATTGAGATGATGAATGCGACCAGCGGGCGGAATGACCTGGCCCGTTTCGGGTCGGAAGTTTTTCGCGCCTCGCCCAGGCAGGCGGATGTGATGATCGTTTCTGGTCGAGTTTCGCGAAAGATGGCGCCTGTGCTGCGGCGCATCTACGATCAAATGCCGGAACCGAAATGGGTCATCTCAATGGGCGCCTGCGCCACGTCGGGCGGCGTGTTCGACAACTACGCGATCGTCCAGGGCGTCGATAAAATCGTTCCCGTTGACGTTTACATTCCCGGCTGCCCCCCGCGGCCTGAGATGTTGATTCATGCGGTGATGATGTTGCAGGACAAAGTGATGAAGGAATCGGTTCGCGATCGCCGGGACGCTCCGGACGAAGAAGCGCGTGAAGCGATGACCCCGGGCACCTTGCCAATTACCGATGGCTCGACCCTGCGCGAGGGCCAAACAGCGAGACCCCAGCCCTACACCATTGCTTCGAAACACGAGAAGCGCCGTTCGTTTTGAAATCGTGAATCACCCTAAAGCTCCTCCGGAATCGAAAGAGCAAATGGACACACAAAACAATCAAGCGGGCCCGGCTGATCATCCGACAATCAGTAGTCCGGAGGCTTCCGCGCCGTCGCCAATAGCGGCGGCGTTACAGCGTGAGCATCCGGAATGGATCGGCGAAGTCATCGAGGCACTGGGCGAAACGACCATCATCGTTCCGCGCGAACACATCGTTGCAGCCTGTTGTTTTCTAAAGACCGCTCCGGGTTTGGAATTCAACTTTCTAGCGGACCTTTGCGGCTTTGATCGCGGTCCTGAAGAAGAGCCGCGGTTTGAAGTCAACTATCATCTGTTCTCAACGACAAAGCATCATCGAGTTCGTCTCAAGGTAGTGCTCAGCGAAGACGAGATTCATGTCCAGACAGTCTCGACTGTTTGGCGGACCGCCAATTGGCACGAGCGAGAAACTTACGATTTGTTCGGCGTGGTCTTTGACGGTCATCCGGATCTGCGCCGCATCCTTTTGCCGGACGACTGGCAAGGCCATGCGCTGCGAAAGGATTTCCCTTTGCGAGGATATGAACCGTATAGCCTGGAGTAGTAGCCACAGAGTCACAGAGACACTGAGAAGAACCAACAGAAATGACCATGACTAATCGAGTTCTCAATACATTCCGACCTTCTTTCGTCTCAGTGCCTCTGTGTCTCTGCGGCTAATTACTGATATGAGTTCCGCGACTGTAAACATTCCGCCGCAATTCGAGATTGTCGATCGTCCGCTCGACACGCAGATGACGATCTCGATGGGGCCGCAGCATCCGTCAACCCATGGAGTTCTGCGGCTCGAGTTGGTGCTTGACGGCGAGATGGTGGTTAAGTCCACGCCCGACATCGGCTATCTCCATACCGGGATGGAGAAGTTATTCGAATACCGAAAGTATCAGCAGGGGATCGTGATCACCGACCGAATGGATTACCTCAATCCGTTGGGCAATAACCTGGCCTATGTGATGGCGGTCGAGAAACTTCTCCAGATCGAGATTCCCGAGCGCGCCCAGACAATCCGAGTCCTGATGTGCGAACTGCAACGAATCGCGTCGCACCTGGTATGGCTTGGCACACATGCTTTGGACCTCGGCGCGATGACTGTCTTCTTTTATTGTTTTCGCGAGCGCGAGAAGATTCTGAATTTGATAGAAGCCGCTTCGGGCGGACGGCTGACGCCTTCATACTTTCGCATCGGCGGTCTGATGATGGATCTGCCGTCGGGATTCGAGCGTCGAGTCAAACAGTTTCAGGATGATTTTCTCCACGCTCTCGGCGAGTTTCACAAGCTGGTTACCGGCAACAGAATTTTTCAGAAACGCACGCAGAACGTCGGCTACATTTCGGCCGAGGACGCAATCGATTGGGGATTGTCGGGCCCTTCTTTACGCGGCAGCGGCGTGGCGCTCGACATCCGGCGCGCGAATCCCTACACAGGTTATGAGAACTACGATTTTGAGATTATTACGGAGTCTGACGGTGACGTGTGGGCCCGCTACCTCGTCCGCATGCGCGAAATGAAAGAGTCGCACAAGATCGTAGAGCAAGCGCTAGCTCGTCTGACGCCCGGGCCAGTCAAAGCCGACGCGCCAAAAGTCGTGCTTCCCGATCGCGAAGCGATGAAGACTCACATGGACGCTTTGATTCATCACTTTCTGATCGTTGCCGAAGGATTCGACGTGCCGGCCGGCGAGGTCTATCTCCCGATTGAAGCTTCGAAAGGTGAGCTCGGCGTTTATATCAGATCTACCGGCGGCCCGAAGCCCGCGCGTGTTCATTTTCGCGGGCCGAGCTTTGTGAATCTTTCGGCGCTGCCGCATATGTCGCGCGGCGCGATGGTGGCAGACATTGTCGCGATTATCGGATCGCTGGATATCGTGCTCGGAGAGATCGATAGGTAACCGTGCCGTTTTCTTCCCCTCCCTTTGGGAGGGGCCAGGGGAGGGTGCGAAGCTTGACGCGCACAAGCCCTCCCCTGCCCTCTCCCAAAGGGCGAGGGAGAAAAACTGAAGTTTGTCGGACGTTTATGAGTCAGCAGCTAACACAAATCGAACCGCTGTCGCAACCGGTGCAAATGCCGGATGGGATTGCGACGTTCTCACCTGAAATCGAGAGTGAGATTGATCGGCATCTCGCCAAGTATCCGGTGATGCGCTCGGCGATTCTGCCTTTGATGTTCATTGTGCAGAGAGAGCGCGGCTATCTGGACCCGCCGGGAGTCGCGTACTTGGCGAAGCGTTTGAAATTGCGGATCACCGACATCTGGGAAGTCGCCACCTTCTACTCGATGATCCATATCAAACCGATTGGCAAATATCACATCCAGGTATGCAAAACCCTTTCGTGCAAGTTGCTTGGCGCTGACAAGATCACGCAGCAGTGTGCGAAAAAGATCGGGATTAAGGTAGGCGAGACTACGGCCGATGGGCGCTTTTCTTTATCGGAAGTTGAGTGCCTCGGCTCATGCGGAACGGCCCCAATGTTTCAGATCAATTTTGATTATCACGAGAATCTGACGCCGGAGAAAGTCGATCAGATTCTGGATTCGTTACCTTAGTTGCGGCTCTGCCGCCTGATGTGCGGAAAGGCTTCGCCTTTCCGTTAGACATTTTTTCATTTGTCGTCCGAGGCTACGCCTCGGAGTCGGAGGCCGAGCCTCCAGGAAAAAGGAACAGACACCGGAAAGGCAGAGCCTTTCCGCACATCAGGCGGCAGAGCCGCGGACTCGGAAACGCACATGTTTATTGGCGCCATAGGATGTGAACCCCTTCAGCTCCGGCGAGTTCATCTCGGCAACTCGCAGCGGCTGGATGTCTATCGCCGTAACGGCGGTTACGAGGCCATTAAGAAAGTCCTCGATTCGATGTCGCCCGACGACGTAATCAACGAAGTGAAGAAGTCTGCGTTGCGCGGTCGCGGCGGGGCTGGATTTCCCACTGGAATGAAATGGAGTTTCGTCCCCAAAGATTCGCCTAAGGCCAAGTACGTCGTCTGCAATGCTGACGAGTCAGAACCCGGCACCTTCAAAGACCGCTATTTGATGGAGCGCGATCCGCACACGCTCATCGAAGGCATGCTGATCGCGGCTTACGCGTTGGGCGCGAAGACGAACTACATCTATACCCGCGGCGAATACAAATATCTGATCGACATCATGGATTTGGCGCTTGATGAAGCGCGCGCCGCCGGCTTGCTCGGCGATAAGATTCTCGGCACCGAGTTCTCTTGCGAGATTTACACGCACACAGGCGCGGGCGCTTACATCTGCGGCGAAGAGACCGCCTTGTTGAGTTCTCTGGAAGGGATGCGTGGCCATCCGCGAATGAAGCCTCCCTTCCCTGCTATCTCAGGTCTCTATGCCTCTCCGACGGTCGTCAACAACGTCGAAACGCTAACGGCCGTGCCCGACATTATCAAGATGGGCGGCGAGGCTTATCAAAAGCTCGGTACTGAAAAGAGCGGCGGCACGAAGCTCTGGTCAGTCTCAGGCCATGTCAAACAGCCCGGCGTTTATGAACTGCCGATGGGTTATGACGACATGGAGAAGTTCATCATGGAAGACTGCGGTGGAATTCCGAACGGGAAACAACTGAAGGCCGTCATTCCCGGTGGGTCGTCCGTTTACATCATGCGCGCCGATCAGATTATCGGTAAGGACGTGCGCATGGATTACGAAGGTCTGGTTGCCGGTGGGTCGATGGTCGGCTCAGGCGGTTTCATCGTAATGGATGAGACCGTCGACATCTTTGAATCAACCAAGAACCTGACTGAGTTCTACAAACACGAGTCGTGTGGCTGGTGCACGCCGTGTCGCGAAGGCACCGACTGGCTGGTCAAGATTTTCAAACGTATTGAGAAAGGCGGCGGCCGTCCTGAAGATGCGCAGTTGCTGCTCGATCTCTGTGACAACATCGAGGGCAAATCGTTTTGTCCGCTCGGTGATGCAGCGGCATGGCCGATTCAGTCGGCGGTCAAGAGATTTCCGGAAGATTTTGAAAAGCATCTCGTTAACAGTGAGTGATGGAACCGAGAGCAACCCGCAATCGATCGTAAGGAGGCACGGATATGGTTTTCAACGTAACCATCGACAGAGACGAAGACGGGGTTTGGATAGTCGAATGTCCTTCAATACCAGGCTGTGTGAGTCAAGGTAAGACCAAAGAAGAAGCTCTTGAGAGGGTTAGGGACGGAATTAGACTCTGTATTGAAGTTCGCGCGGAGAAAGGACTCCCGCTCACTGGCGAAACTCAACAGGTCGAAGTCGCGGTGTAGGCGCCATGAGCAAACAGAATTTACAGAACGGAAGGCCTCCTGTTCCGGATTGGATTCGTGATTTCCGTTGCGAGGATTGGACAAATGTTTTCGAACGACTGCCGGGTGAAGATCATCTCTATGGCACCGAGACACTCTTTGGCAACTGGAATAGTCGTGTTCTCCTCCTGGCTAAGGATTGGGGCCCCACTTGTTGGTTGGACGATGCGATACGGGAAGGCGACCGTCGCCCATGGCGTCACAATCCAGAGATGCGTACAAACAACAGGTTGGCTAGCTTCGCATCGTTAATTCCAGACGACAAGCTTTACGGGTCGGCCACCGCCAACATGCTTTACAACGCTCCGGGTTCTAGCCGCGAGCTCAAGTGCTTTTACTCCGAACCTCTAAAAGGATTCCTACGCAGCGTTCTCCATTGGGTCCTAGAGTCGATGCCGCGGGTTGAGTGGATAGCCTGCATGGGGAAAGAGGCATGGTTCTTGAGCTGCACGACGCTCGGCGATTCTCTTGCCGCGAGTCAGTTCAAAGAACACCGTGACTCTCACACGCCAGTAGTAGGAGTTCTTGGCAAGAAGAAGATCAAAGTGTTTCCGCTGTATCATCCGGCGGCTTTGGGGGACGCAATCAATGCGATGGACAATGGATGGCGAGCCTTCGCCGCTAACTTCAAGTCCAGCGAACCGAAGTAATGGGTCGTTCATAAATGGCAACTGAACTAATCAAAGTAACCATCAACGGCAAAGACTTTCAGGTAGCCAAAGGCGCGCGCCTCATCGACGTGTGCCGCGATCATCAATTCGATATTCCATCGTTCTGCTACTACGCCGACCTCGCGTTGCAGGCATCCTGCCGCATGTGCCTGGTGCGGATCGAGAAGATGCCGAAGCTCCAAACGTCGTGCACGATCATCTGCACCGACGGCATGATCGTCACGACGCAGAGCGAAGAAATCGAAAAGGCCCAACGGTCGATGCTCGAGTTCCTGCTCGCCAATCATCCCCTTGACTGTCCCGTCTGCGACCGCGGCGGTGAATGCGAGTTACAGGAGCTGACCTTCGACTGGGGCAATCTGGAAGAACGCTTTGTTGAGCAAAAGAACGCGCGGCCGGAGAAGTATCTCTCGCCGATGGTCGCGAACGATCCGCAGCGATGCATTCTTTGTAAGCGTTGCACGCGTGTCTGCGATGAATGGATGGGCGAAGACGCCATCGAGGCGGGTAATCGAGGGGCCAACACAGTTATCGGGACCTACGGCGGCTGGTTGAATTGTTCGCAGTGCGGCAACTGCATTGAGGTCTGTCCCACCGGAACGCTGCTCGACGGAACCTACCGCCACCGGGCGCGGCCATGGGAGCTAACCCAGACAGTTTCTACGTGCACTTATTGTTCCGATGGTTGCCAGATGTCGCTCGGCTCTCGGGGCGATGAATTGATGAGGATCGTGGCGCGGGATCGCTATGTCAATGGATTGAACGGCGAGTTCCTTTGTATCAAAGGCCGCTTCGGCCATCCCTTCGTCAATGATGAGAAGCGAATTCGCACGCCGCTGATTCGTTATAAAAAAGGTGGCAAGTTAATTCCCGCAACCTGGGATGAAGCGATTCGCTTTACCGCGCAAAAGCTCGACGCGGTTGTTGCGGCCCATGGCAGTAACACCCTCGGCGTAGTCGGCAGTGCCCGCCTTACGAACGAGGCGCTCTATTGTCTGAGAAAGTTCGCGACCCAAGTCGTCGGAACGGAAAACTACGCGATTGCCGACGCGTTTTGTGTTAAGCCCTTCTTCGATAACCTGGGCGGACCGCTCGCGACGCATCACGATATTCGCCATGCGAAAACGATCGTCCTGATTGGAGGCGAGCCGGAAGAACTTCAACCGCTGACAGCCAAACAGATTCGCCAGGCCGTGCGCAACGGCGGCGCCAAACTTATTCTCGTTAACAGCGTACCGATTCGTCTGCGCGAACAGGCATCGCAGTTCATTCATGTGCGGCCAGGCACAGAGAACGCGGCCGTGCTGGCGCTGGCCGGCAGTGCCGATGACGCTCTTGCCGGTCGCAAGATGGGAGTTGACGCGATCGAACTCGACCTGGCGCGGCGAACAATCTCAGAGACACAGGGCGATATCGTCATCATGTTCGGAGGCGAACTGGGTCCTGAGTCGCAGGCTGTGGTCGCGCAGATGCCTTACACATTTGCCGGTGAAGGTCGTCGCATCCTTTTGCATCCACTACCGCTGTTCAATAACAGCGTTGGCGCGCTCGACATGGGAATGCATGGCAAGACGCTGACCGAGTTACTCAAGGCCGCGGGTAGTTCCATTCGAGCGCTGTGCGTCGCCGGAAGTTTTCTTCCCGAGCAGTTGCAGGGTGCCGCAGATGCGTTTCACCAGCTCGACTTCATCGTCGTGCAGGAACTCTTTGAAACAGAGACGACTGCATTTGCCGACGTCGTTTTCCCGGCTGCTTCCTTTGCCGAGGTCGATGGCACGTACACAAACAACGACGGTTTCGTCCAGCGACTTCGCAAAGCGATCGAACCGGTGCATCAATCGAAACCGGATTGGTTAATCGTCTCGCAGCTCGCTAAAGAGTTGGGCGTTGATTTCGGGTTTGAAATGTCGACCAGCGCTGTGTTCCGCGAGCTTGCGGAGCGGACTCCGGCTTATGTCGATCTGCGTTATCCCGCTTTGAAGGACGAAAGCCAGCCGGTCCAGGTAAAGCACGCCGTCGCCTCAAGGCACGATCTGGCAAATGAAATTGAAGGGATCCGTCGTGCAGTAGAAGCGCTTAGTGATGATGGTGACAAACGTGGCGAAACACCGCCGGTGGGACACGAACTTTTTAAGTTGGGTACGCTGACAGACAAGGTGCCGCAGTTTCATCTGCTGGCAGCCGGCAATCCCAAGCCCGAGACGTTTCGGATTTCGCCGCTTTATCAGATCACGATAGATGAAGAACTCAAGCGGGAGCCGTCAGTTGCGTGAGATGTGGAGTGCGGCGACTTGTCGCCGCTTTTTCATGACTCAGGCAAAGCGGCGACGAGTCGCCGCACGCCAAAATAGATGGAAGAGTTAACTCAACTTGGTCTTAAGCTAGCGGGCATCATGGTCGCCTTCACGGTGGTGATGACGATGGTGGCATACACCGTGCTGGCCGAAAGACGCGTGCTCGGTTTTATCCAGGGCCGCCTGGGACCGAATCGAGTTGGGCCCGGTGGTTTTCTTCAGCCGCTCGCCGATCTGATCAAGTTCATTTTCAAAGAAGACATTGTCCCTGATAAGTCGACGCGCTTTGTTTACTTCCTGGCGCCGGTGATCGCAACGGTGGCCGCGTTGATGAGCATCGTGGTCTACCCCTTCGGCCCTGACATTCATATTCCCTTCATCAACAAGACAATTCCATTGGTTATTGCCCGCTTCGATGTGGCGCTGCTGTACGTGCTCGGCGTTACGTCGGTCGGGGTTTATGGCATTGCGCTCGCCGGTTGGTCATCGAACAATAAATACAGTTTGATGGGCGGGCTGCGTTCGTCGGCGCAGATGATTTCGTATGAACTGGCGCTGGGGCTCGGGTTGATCGGAGTGATTCTGCAATCAGGCACGCTCGACCTTTACAGCATTGTCGAACAACAGGCCGGGCATCTTGGGATCAGCGGCTGGAATATGTTCTGGGTTCAGCCGTTGGGTTTTCTGATCTACTTGATCGCGGCGATTGCTGAGACGAACCGCGTACCTTTCGATCTGCCCGAAGCTGAGACTGAGCTGGTCGCGGGATTTCATACCGAATACAGCGCGATGAAGTTTGCGCTGTTCTTCCTGGCAGAGTACGTGAACATGTTTACGGTTTCGATGCTGGCGACGACTTTGTTTTTGGGTGGTTGGAACGGACCGTTTGTTCATCAACTGCCATGGCTGGGCGTGTTTTATTTTCTTGGCAAGGTCATTTTGTTTTTGTTCCTCTACATCTGGCTGCGCGGGACCTTGCCGCGCTTTCGTTTCGATCAGTTGATGAGCTTTGGCTGGAAGTACCTGGTGCCGGCCGCAATCATCAACATCGTGATCACGGCCACAATTGAATGGTCCGGCTTATTTGATCTAGTGAGTAAGTACGTCAAAGGTTCGACGGGTTGGTTGGGATAACTCTCTGTGCAACTCTGTGGTTCTCTGTGTCTCTGTGGTAAATGAAGGTTTGTTCATCACAGCGACACAGAAGAACACGGAGGTTGCACAGAGATAAGAAAAAGATGCTGACACTCCTCTTCATTTTGTTCGCCGGAATGGCAGTGGGCTGCGCCGTCTCGATGGTGGCGCAACGCAATCCGCTCTATGGCGCCATCTCTCTGATCGGGGTGTTCATCTCGCTGGCTTGTTTGTACGTAACGTTGGCAGCGCCCTTTATTGCAGCGGTCCAGGTGATCGTCTACGCGGGCGCGATCATGGTACTGGTCGTGTTCGTCATCATGCTGCTGAACGTTGAAGAAGAAGAGCGCCAACCGTTGCGCCTGCGCTTTCTGGTTCCCGTCGCGGTCGGCCTGGCGGCAATCTTGTTCGCCGAAGCGGCGTTCATTATTTTCTTTGTGCAGGCATCGCCGGCGACTCCGACTCGCAATATTTCAGACGTAGGGTTGACGTCATCGATTGGCGCGGGACTCTTCACCAATTACCTTCTGCCATTCGAGATCACTTCAATTCTTTTATTGATGGCGATCGTCGGGGCAATAACCCTGGCGCGACGCGGAGGTTTGCTGCGCCCGGATTTAATCGTGGTGCCGGGCGCGCAGGTTCTGGCCAGGGACGTTTTGGATCCGTTCGCCCCGCCCGACGCGCCGCCGATCGTGGCGCACACGACCGAAGAAGTAGAAACGCAACTCGGGCTTGAGGGTGTACCTCATCTAGAGACCGACGAGTGAGGAAGAAGAACCAGAAATTGTTTTTAGCTGGAAGTTTTTCATTAATAGTTTCCGAAGTCTTGAGACCGCCGCAAAGGAAAAGCTAAGGACGTCTTATGGGTCCACAACTTTCATGGTATCTGGCGCTGTCGGCCGTGCTGTTCACGATCGGCGTGGTCGGCGTGCTGATTAAGCGGAATGTGATCTCGATGTTCATGTGCATTGAGTTGATGCTCAACGCGGTGAACCTCACCTTCGTGGCGTTCTCGAGTTTCTTCCGTGATGTCTCCGGGCAGTTGTTCGTTTTTATCGTGATGACCGTCGCGGCCGCTGAAGCCGCGGTAGGTTTAGGAATCATCATCGCCATCTTTCGTAATCGTGAATCGCTGGATGTGGATGATGCGAGTGTCTTGAAGCTTTGATGTGTTCGGCGCAAGCTTTGATGTGTGCGCGGCTCTGCCGCTTGATGGGCGGAAAGCCTCTGCCTTTCCGGTAATGCAGGAGTTAGAAGTGAGGCTATGCCTCACGAGCGAGGCGCGGCCTCGCAAAGAGCGAGAGGTCGCGCCGGAAAGCCATAGGCTTTCCGCACATCAGACGGCGAAGCCGCGGCGAACGCCGGTTGGTAATACAGCCAGTTGGAACTGACTTGCAGACAAATCTTCTCAACTTAATCATCTTCGCGCCGCTGGCTGGCGCGTTGATTAATTGGCTCGTCGGCCGTCGTGTCCGCAACGAGCGTTTCATCGGCCTGGTTGCTTGCGGGGCGGTAGGCATTTCGACGATTGTCGCTTTCTATCTGGCATTCAAATCAGACGGCGCGCTGAGAGCGACATCTCCAGTCATGGATCACCTGTGGACGTGGGTCCAGGTGGGATCGTTTCGCGCAGACTTCGGGCTGGCGATGGATCGTTTGAGCGGCATCTACGCGCTCTTTATCACGTTCGTCGGATTCCTGATTCACGTCTTCGCGACCGGCTACATGCGTGGCGATCGAGGCTACTACCGTTTCTTCGCTTATCTGAATTTGTTCATGTTCGCGATGCTGACGCTGGTGCTGGCTGACAACCTGCTCCTGATGTTTGTCGGCTGGGAAGGCGTGGGGCTCTGCTCCTATCTGCTGATTGGTTTCTATCTGGACAAGGAAGAAGCCGCGCCCGCCGCCAAGAAAGCGTTCATCGCCAATCGCGTCGGAGATTGGGGATTCGTCCTGGGCATTTTGCTGCTCTTCTGGCTGACCTCGCACGCCGGCGCGCCTTCGATCAGTTTCTTCGACAAAACCGGAGTAACCAGCGCGTTGACGACGGTAGCGAGCATGCCTCTTGATGGCTTCACCTGGCACGCGGTCTTTGCCGGCGGCCTTACGTCGGTGGCGTTTCTGCTCTTCATTGGCGCGACCGGAAAGAGTGCGCAGATTCCTCTGTTCGTGTGGCTGCCCGATGCGATGGCCGGACCGACGCCCGTATCTGCGCTGATCCATGCAGCAACGATGGTTACCGCAGGCGTGTACATGGTCGTGCGTTGCGCGGCGATCTTCACGCATGCGCCGTTCGCGATGTTCATTGTCGCGATCATTGGCGCGGCGACCGCTTTGTTCGCGGCGACGATCGGATTGGCCCAGAACGATATTAAGAAGGTACTTGCCTACTCGACGATATCTCAGCTTGGCTATATGTTCATGGCCTGTGGCGTGGGCGCGTTTGTGGCGGCGGTCTTTCACGTGATGACTCATGCGTTCTTCAAGGCACAGCTCTTCCTCGGTTCGGGCTCAGTCATTCACGGAATGCATCACGAACAGGACATGCGCCGCATGGGCGGTCTGCGCAAGTACATGCCGATCACCTGGCTGACGATGTGCGCCGGTTGGTTGGCGATCTGCGGCATACCGATCTGGGCCGGGTTCTTTTCGAAAGACGAAATTCTCTGGAAGACCTGGAGTGGGCACCTGCCGGGCGTGTCGCCCGGATTCAACAAGGCCCTCTGGTTCATCGGCGCAGTGACCGCCTTGCTGACCGCGGTTTACATGACGCGCCTGATGGTGATGACGTTCTGGGGGAGTGAGCGCTTTCATGTAGAGCAAATTGATAATTTGCGTTCCGAGAGCGCGCACACTCAACGCGCGCAAGTTAACAACTTGCGCCACACGCCACACGAATCGCCATTGTCGATGACGATTCCGCTGATCGTTCTCGCACTACTATCGACGTTCGGCGGTCTGGTCGGCGTTCCTTATGCGCTGAGTTCCCTAACCGGTGGCCATCCCGAGAATTATTTCGAGCGGACTCTGGAGCCGGTAATCAGCGAAGTTCCCGGACATCCTGCCGGCGATTCAGAAGGAGCAAACCAACTACACTGGCTATCGCCTCCGCCGCAAACTGTCGATGGTAAACCCGCGGTCGCACCTGCGCGACCAGCGAACGAAATTGGACCGATTCCGAGTCAGGAAGAGATTACCCAGGAGCGACTCTTCACGCTCATCTCGGTTCTGATCGCGCTGACCGGAATCAGCATCGGCTGGTTCATGTTTAAGAACGAGCCGCTCCGGCAAATGCCGCGCTTGCTCGAAAACAAGTACTACGTTGACGAGATTTATGACAGCACCGTGATCCAGCCAATCCTGGTCATTTCGCGCGAAGGCTTGTGGCAGATATTCGATCTGGGTGTTATCGATGGGCTGGTTCATGGCCTGGGGCGGACGGTGGTCAACTTTGGTAAGACTGTTCGTTACATGCAAATTGGTTTCGTCCGCGTGTACGCGGCGATCATTTTGGCCGGCGCAATAATCATCGTCGGTTACTTCGCCTACAACGGCGCGCACGTTTTGCAGTTTCTGACGAAGTAGGAGGAGGGATTCTTTGGAGTGCGCCGACTTGTCGGAGCTTTGGATTAAGTAAGCTTACCGAACTCAACCAAAGCGGCGACAAGTCGCCGCACTCCAAAAATATTCCTAATGCAGCAACATCTGTTAACAATCCTGATTCTGCTACCCGTGATCGGCGCGGGCACGACCGTCATCTACAGTCTGACGCCGGGCGCGCGCGAGTCGCATCATCGTTGGATCGCCCTGGGCTTCACCACTCTTTCATTCCTCGTTTCGCTGCTGCTGATTCAAGGCGCGGGTGGCGGCTTGGCGGCATTTCGCTTTACCGAGAATTACTCCTGGATCAGCGCCATCAGCGCGCGCTATCACCTCGGCGTCGACGGAATTAGCCTCTGGCTGGTGATGCTGACGACTCTTTTAATGCCGATTTCGATCCTGTCCAGTTGGACTGCGATCACTAAGCGGCAATTGACGTATTACGTCCTGATGCTGCTGCTTGAGTCGGCGATGATCGGGGTCTTCGTGTCGCTCGATCTGCTTCTTTTCTATCTCTTCTTTGAAGCTTCGCTGGTGCCGATGTTTTTCCTCATCGGTGTCTGGGGCGGAGAGCGGCGGATATATGCCGCGATCAAATTCTTTATCTACACGGCGGTTGGTTCGCTGCTGATGCTGGTCGGCATCATCGCGCTCTACTTTATTCATCAGAACGTGACCGGCGTCGGCACGTTCGATTACACGGTTCTCAGCGAGACGTTGCGGACGCACGTGCTGATGATTTCGCCGCGCACTGAGTTCTGGTTGTTTCTGGCGTTCGCGCTGGCCTTCTGTATCAAGGTGCCCTTGTGGCCGTTACACACCTGGCTACCGGATGCGCATACAGAAGCGCCTACCGCCGGCTCAGTAATTTTGGCCGGCGTGCTCCTGAAAATGGGCACTTACGGATTGTTGAGATTCAACTTTGGTTTGTTTCCGAATGCGTCGAAACAGCTTGCGCCGCTCATGATCACTCTGGCTGTGATCGGAATTATCTACGGCGCACTAGTGGCGATGGTGCAGCCGGACGTGAAGCGTTTGGTCGCCTATTCATCAGTGAGTCACATGGGTTTTGTCGTCCTCGGCTTGTTTTCTTTTACCGAGCAGGGGATGCAGGGCGCGCTGTATCAAATGTTGAGCCACGGCGTCTCAACCGGCGCGCTGTTTCTGTTCGTCGGGATGATTTACGAGCGGCGACACACGCGCATGATTAGCGACTTTGGCGGCCTGGCGCGCTCGATGCCATGGTTCTCTGCCCTCTTCGTGATCGCGTCGCTCTCTTCAATCGGCTTGCCTTTTCTGAATGGCTTTGTCGGTGAATTTCTGATCATGCTGGGCTCCTGGACTTCGAGCGCGGTCCAGCACCCGTGGATCGTGACCATGTTGGCCGGCACCGGAGTCATCTGGGCAGCGGTCTACATGCTCTGGATGTTGCAGCGCGTCGTCTTCGGCACAAAGACCAGCGACGCCAACGCTAAACTTGCCGACCTGAACTGGCGTGAGTTGGGGTTGGTTCTGCCGCTGCTGGCATTAATGCTTTTCATGGGCGTATATCCGGGTCCGTTCCTGAGCCGTTCGCGCGCCAGCATCGAAGCCGCGCGGCTTTTCTTGTTGAATCCCGGAGTGGTCGGTTCAATCGACCTGGTCACTACCGAAAAGCGTGACGATGTTCGTTGACTTTGAGACATGATCAAGAGAACCCATCGGTCGACTGTCGTGGTGCTGCTCGCGATAGCTGTTCTCGCTGTTGCCCTATCACCGGCCTCGAGTCAGGTGAAAACGGCGGTCAGCACGCCCAGTATGAAATTGCAGGGGCTCGACGGTCGCGTCTATGACATGAACGATTTGCGTGGCAACGTCGTCCTGGTTTCGTTCGGGGCCACCTGGTGCGCGCCGTGCAGTACGGAGTTGCGCGCGTTGGAAGAACTTCTGGTTGAATACCGAAACAAGCCGGTAAAGTTTTACTGGGTGAGCGTTGAAAGTTCTGACCAGGTTACCAACGGTGTGCTGAAGCGTTACGCAAAAGAGCGAAACGTCAGCTTCCCGGTTTTGCGTGACACGGCCAAGATGGTCTTCTCGCAGTTTTCACCGCGCGTGCGTCTGCCGATGATCGTCCTCCTCGGCAAGGACGGGCGGTTCGACGCGCCGGTGCAATTCGGGATGCGCTCACCGGCTGACGCTTATAAGGCCGACATGCGCGCGCGGCTTAATAAATTACTGGCGGTTTCGTCCGCTTCGGATCGCTAAGAGTAACGCAAGTTGTTAACTTGCGCACAGTCGCAAATTAACAATTTGCGATACATAAACGAAATGTCGCTAATCGCTTTTCAAGCAACAAATCCGGACATCAATCTCACGCTGATCGCGCCAGAGTTAATCATAGGCGTGGCCGGCGTGCTGGTGATGATGGTTGACGCTTTCGCGCGCCGCGGCCAACGTTGGCTAACCGGGGGGTTGTCAATCGTGGCTCTGTCGGCCGCGGGCGCAGCTTCAATCTGGTTGGGCGTTGGGTCGCGGGGTGCGCACAGTGCATTCAACGGCATGATTGTTCTTGATGAGTTACGGCTGAGTTTCACTTTGATCTTTGTAATCGTTTCTATCCTCACCGTCCTGATCGCGGCGACTTGGCTAGATACAGAGAAGTTGCCGGCCGGCGAGTTTCACGCGCTGCTTTTGTTTGCCACGTGCGGCATGATGCTGATGGCCTCGGCCGGGGATCTGGTTATTGTTTTTCTCGGTCTCGAGATTCTCTCAATCGCGACTTACGTCATGGCGGGATTCCGAAGGACGGACGTGCGCTCGAACGAATCGTCGTTGAAGTATTTCATTCTCGGGTCCTTCGCTTCCGCATTTCTGCTGTACGGCATCGCACTGATTTACGGAGCTACGGCGACTGAAACTCTTCCGGGTACGACGAACATCGCCCTGATCGCCGGACGCTTGAATCACTCGCTATATCCGCCGTTATTGTTGGCCGGCGCGGCGATGCTCCTGGTGGGTTTTGGATTCAAGATCGCCACCGCTCCGTTTCACGTATGGACGCCTGATGTTTACGAAGGCGCGCCTACGCCTGTCACTGCTTTCATGGCCGCTGGTCCCAAGGCCGCCGGCTTCGCTTCTTTCATGCGCGTTTTCGTTTTTGGTTTTCCGATTGCGACGGCAGTGGCGAGCACCAGCGGTTACGCCCACAAGAGTTGGTTGGGTGCTTTGGCTATCATGGCCGCCCTCACGATGAGCGTGGGCAACGTCGTGGCCATCGTGCAGAATAATGTCAAGCGAATGCTGGCGTATTCGTCGATCGCCCATGCCGGCTATGCTCTGGTCGGATTCGTGGCCGCCGGCGCGGCGACCGACACAGAGCAGCGCAACGCCGCTCTGACCTCAGTAGCTTTTTATCTGCTGACGTACGCCGTGATGAATATGGGCGCGTTCGCGATCATCACGCTGATTGCTCGTGGCAACGATCGTCATAACCAAGTCGATGACTACAACGGCATCGGCTTTCTATCTCCCGTATTAGCCTTTTCACTTTCGTTGTTCCTGTTGAGCCTTCTGGGAATGCCTCTGACTGCCGGATTTATGGGTAAGATAATGGTGTTCACGACCGCCGTGCGTCAGGGCTACGTCTGGCTGGTCGTCATTGGTGTGCTGAACACGGCCCTGTCGGCTTACTATTACCTGCGGCTGATCATCGTCATGTTCTTCCGCGAGCGAAACGCGCCGTGGGATCCGCCGCGCATTCCAGCCAGCATCGGGGTCGCGCTCGTGCTTACCATTGCCGGCGTTTTCTATCTCGGGCTTTTTCCAGAGCGCGTAATCCGGGCCTTTGGTGCCCGACCAACGATCTCAATTTTGATCCGCTAACGCATCGTCGTCCCTCGCACGCTCATGGATCGGCCAAACAGGAAAGCAACCACGACAGTAGCTTCAAAGCGCCAGCGATCCGCGGACGAGTTGTTGTCGGAGATTGAAAACAAGATGGGCGAATCCTGGTTGGCGGCGATATATCGCGATCGGATTTTGAAGTTGCGCACGCGGTCGTACCTGTTTCCTTCGCCGGCTAAACAGAGAGGAAAACAAACGACGCCCGAGATTCAACACACACTGCTTGGGATTGAGTTGAAGGTGGGCCGGCAACGGATGCTTTGTCCTGACCTGGCTACGGCTCGTTACCTCGCGGTCTTTGCGCGCGCCGGTTGTGAGGCGGTCGCAATTCCGTATGACATCACGCGGATTTCACATCTCGCCGACGAGCTTGAAAGCTCCTGGCATCGCATGTTGCTGCTGACTGATCGTCTGGCCGGCGATCGCGGTGAGGCTTTCGCCACTCGCGTTCGCGGCCTCTTAATTGGTAAAGTACGAGATGAAATTGCTGCAGCCGGTGCGGGCACACGAATTCCGGAATTCAACCAGAGTACGAGGGAAAGAGAGCGGCCGCAAAAAAGCGCAAAAGGAAACGAATGAACCGGCGTCCTTCATGTTTTCAGTTTATGCATCTTGAGCCCTTTTGTGGCCGTGCCTAAAAACTTTACCAGATGAATGCCGAGACAAACTTGAACGAAACTCAATCCGAAACGGTTGACTCGCTTCCCTTCCCTTTCAACCAGCAGACCTTCTGTCGCTACGAATCGATCGAGCAGAGCATCGGCGCAGTTCGCGTACTGATCGTCGATAATCTGTTGCGCGACGAAGGCGACATTTCGGATATCGCCCGTGCTGACTGGGGAAAAGAAGCCTTGGCGCATCTCAAGCGCGAGCGTCAGATCGCTGCGATGGCCCTGCAAAACATAACCAGCAACATCCAGCGTCTGGTGAAAGAGCCCGAAACACGCGTCGTGCATGTTTCGGAACTCGCCACGGCCGTTGAAGAATTCCGGCCCGATGCGATTGTTCTCAGCGGCACGTTGCGCGACTTTGATTATTACAAGCCTGAGATCCTCGCCAACTTCGCAGAGTTCATTCGCGTTACGCCTATCCCGGTGCTTGGCATCTGCGGCGGGCATCAGATGATCGGCTTGAGCTTTGGCGCGCGCGTCGTCACGCTCGACAGCCGCGAGCAAAATGAGCGCCGCGACAACCGGGTCACTGAATATCAATACCGCCTGGTTCGCATCGTCGAACCGGACGATCCGATTTTTGCTGAGATCGACAACCCAAAATCCCCTGTCTGGCAGGATTACACAAAAGAAGCGCGCATCTTGCGCGTCTGGCAAAACCACGGCCTGCAACTCGACCAGGTGCCGGCCGGGTTCAAACTGCTGGCGACTTCATACCTCTGCCGCAACCAGATGATGGTGAAGCGCTCCGAAGGCCAGTTGATCTATACCGTCCAGTTTCATCTCGAAAAATCTTTCGAAGACTGGAACAAGAGCCGCACCCGCTGGGAACATCAAAACGAATCGCGGGATGGAAGAATTCTGTTTGAGAACTTTCTGCGCCTGGCCCTGGGGCACACGGCGCCATCGTAGAAGGCTCCGGAAATAGTCGACACTTACTTTTTTCTTTCAAGTTCTGTGAAACGGATGTTGAGGGAACGATCCACGAAATTTCACGAGGTCAGGCAAGCTAACTTAGTGTTATTTCGTGTGAGTTCGTGGATCAGTTTCTTGTCTTCCTTCTTCAGACTGGTCGGGCAATCAACTGATGATGACAACCGCTGATCCGGTCAACGATCACTAGCTCAATTGTTAACAACTTGCGCTGACCCATTGACGTGCGGTCGAACTCTGCTATAAGGGTGATCACAAACATTCAAATACAATCGGGAGGAACTTCAAATATGTTACTTAGATCGACGAGACAGAAAGCTTTGCTCTTTGCCTGCTGCCTGGCAGTTCTGGCATTAGCCGTCACGGCGACTACAACCGTACCCAATGCGGCAGCGGATTTTACCGGCCGCGAGATTCTTAGCGTCAGCCGGATTGCACACGGAGGCCCTGACTATGCCGGTTTGCAGAATGTGACCGTGCAGGCCAGCGGTTTCGTGAATGCCGCTGCCTTTGGCGGCCTGGCTGCCAATCCCCTGGGGGCGATGGCTGAAGTGAAACTCAGGATCACCGACTATCAGGACAAGCAAATGCGGCGCAGGCTCGACGTCGCTCCCACCGCAGCTCTGGGTCCCGGGCCGACTTACCTGGTTTTCACTGGCTCGCAGGGCGGCGGCATGATGTTCGGCAACGAGTTTCGAGTTCGTGAGACTGCCGTGTCACGCCACTGGGCGATGATGGGTTTCGACACTCTGAACCGCGCCATCGAGGGTTCCCTGGTCGCCGTGCGCCAGGCCGACGACGGTAATGACTATGTAGTGGAAGTTAAGTTCAACCCGCAGGACACGGTGCGATACTGGATTAACAAACAATCGTTTCTCATCGATAAGATAACTACGCGCTTCAACAGTCAACCACTGATTGAAGAGCAGCGCAGCGACTATCGCCGGGCTGATTGCATGATGCTGCCTTTTCACGTCATTACGCGACTGCAAGGCCAACCCTTTGCGGATCTGGATATCACGAGCTATGACGTGAAAACTAACGTGCCGGCCTCGCGGTTCACAATTTCAGCAACGCCATAACGTTTGAATCGCCTTCTTCCGCAGGTTTCAGGGGCTCGTACCTTGTGCCTGCGGAAGAAGTAGACAATAACCGTGACGCGCCGGGAGCCGCCTTCAGTTACCAGCGCGTCGGGCCGTGATTACAACGACGATCGCGTCGCCAGACGGTCCCATATTCAAAGTGCCGGCAATGACGGGCACGCCTTCCCGCATGCTGATGTCGGTGCGAAGTCCGATCGGCTCGTAATTGACAACCGACGGGAAGCCCCCGGCAGTCGATGTCGTGGTCATGCTGTTGACCGAAGTCACGATCGGCACGCGCGCACCAAATTTGAAGTCGTTCATGCGCACAACTTCCAGACCCGCCTGATCCGCCGAGAGTTTCACCAGAGCAGTGAATTGGCTAAAGCTTGGATTGCTGGTCATGGCATTGGCGGGAATCAGAAAAGGCCCGCCCACCCAGCTCACATCAATACGTCCGTTGTTCCGCACGCGGTTCACAAATGTTCCGGCCAGGCTGTAATGCTTGAACGTGAGCGATTCGTGAAGGCGCTTCATAACCGAATCGAGAAGTACGGGCATCTTGCCGTCCTCGGTCTCACGATTCGTGGCCAAAATCAGATAGAGCTGCGTGTCGAGATTCGTCTCGTCGTCGCGAGCTGCCGTTGACACGCGGGCCGGTTGACTTGAATCCTGACAGAACACGGCCGGCGCCATCGAAGTAAGCAGCACGCAGCAGAGCACAACAAAGATCACACGAAATACTTTGGTTGAGATCATCACTCGATTCTCCTTGAAGAATTAAAAGTAGCGATCGCTCGCGGGTAGGAAGAGTAGCTCGTCCGGTTGCTGACACGCTGCGTAAGCATGAAAGTTCCCACGATTCAGAACCCCGAGTGGTAGCGAGGGGATGCAAGGTTACTCCCCATCGAGTGCGAACGAATGCCTCAAGGTAATCGGTCGCATCCGGTCGCTACCGCTCCCGGTTCTGTATCGGCAATCTGAGTTCAAACTTCGCGCCCTTGCCGTTTTGTGATGGGACCAGCCGGGCGGTGCCGCCGGCTTCCTCCATGCGCTTGCGAACGATCGCGAGACCGAGACCCGTGCCGCGCTGCCTCGTGGTGAAGAACGGTTCCCAGATTTTTGTTTGCATCGTGGCGGCGATGCCCGGGCCGCTGTCAGACACGACAAAGACCACCTCGCTTTTGTCGACCAAAGATTCTATCGTCACCTTGCCGCCGCCGGGTGTGGATTGCAAAGCATTCAAGACGAGGTTTGACAGAGCATCGCGAATCGCGGCCGTCTGCACCCCGTCTAACTCGAGCGTGGCGTCAGCGTGACACTGCAGATCGATGGCCCTTTCACTTGCATCAGCTCGAAAAAGACTGTTTACGCTTCGCAATAACTCATCCGCGCGGCAGGGCGGAGCAGCCGGTGGTCGGTTGCTCGCGAAGCTAAGCAACTGCGTCACGCTCTTACTTAGACGATCGGTCTCACCAACAATCAAACTCAGATCGCGCGAGTGCTGACTGCTGAGTGCTTCGTCCTCGCTCATGACCTGAGCAATCGACTTGATCGCCGACAGCGGGTTCTTCACTTCATGAGCGACGGTGGCGGCCATCTGGCCCAGCGCCGCCAGCCGTTCACCTTCGGCTACTTTTCTTTCGAGTCGCAGGTTTTCATCGGCCAGCCGGCAATCTTCGATGGCAATTGCGACCTGACCGGCGAGGACTTCGAGCACGGCGCGCACGTCGGGCGTCAACGCATTGGGAGACGCTTCTATCAAGAGCAAACCGGCGTCTCGATCTTCGCGACGCAGCACATAGGCGATGCTGTAGTTCTGCTCTCCGAAAACCACGTCGTCTTCGAGCGCATTTACGCCGGCTGCTTGCGCTCTGCTTAAGAGACTCTCTATCCAATGCGACTCATCAGGATTGTCAGATGCTATTTCATCATCGTCGCTGGGACGCAAGACGATCTTAACCCGCCGCAGCGAGAGCGCGCCGGCGGTTTGTGATTCAATGAAAGCCAGCAACTCAGGAAGCCGCCGGTAGCGTCCCGCATGAGCTCCCACGTGAGCCACAACTTCGCGATAGAGCGCGGTCTCGCGTTCGAACAGCGCGCGAAACCGCTTCTCCAGCCAGCCGCGCAAAGGGGCCGCCAGCAAGGTCAACGCCAGAATCAAAATCGCTTCGATCACCCCCGCGCGCAGGCCGTAGCGCGAGTTGGCCCAATCGCTGATGCGTCGTATCCCGTAGAGGTAAACGGCGAGCACCATGGCCGCGAACGTCGCGACGATCAAACTCTCTTTGATAATCAGTTCGAGAAAGCGATAACGATAGATGTAATAAGCCAGCAGCGCCGAAGGCAGGAGCGATCCCAGATTGGCGAAGGTCTGAAGATACTGGCCCGCCACAGTTCCCTGGCCCAACCCGAGACCCAGGGCCGCCAGGATTAATACCGCAATCATGATGAACGAGCCGGCGAGAGTGCGCAGAATGCGCCGCTCGCTCGTCGAAGGCGCGCGACGCGCGACCAGCAGCTCAGTTATGGCCACGACCGCCAGCGAATAAACGACCCAAACCGCGAACGGCAGCACGAACTCCGCCAGCTTCGCGATCATCGGCTGGTAGGGCCCCATCCAAATGCGCGGCACTGTGATAATCAAAAACAGGCATGGGATGTAGGAAAGATAAACTCTTAGTCGCTCAGTGCGGGTCAGATTACGCCCTCGAGCACTGGCCCAAAGGTGCAGGTGAACATGCAGCAAGAGCGAGTAGCAAACGGTGATACTGATGACGGCAATTGAATTGGCTATGCGCAGGGCGCCGACCCATCGCGCAACGTCGAGTCCCAGCAAACGATGCAGAGTGATAACCAGATTGCTCGCGTGCCACGCGGCCATGCACACGCCCAGGCTGAGGAGCAGCCGCTGAATAGGCACCATCCCCAGACGCTGCCTGAACAGGAGATACCCCATCCACAACGGCAACACCGCGCCAAGACTGTACCCAATGAGTTGGAGAGCTTCGAGCAGAGTCACATCGAGAGGATATCAGGAAGCGATGCGGAAGGGGGAGTGTGAGAGAAGGCCGGCGCGGGCGATTACAAACGCGTCAGTACCGAAAGAGGTAGCGCCAGGTAGCAAGTTGAGAAAGAGACTATTCGCGCTACGGTCCACGATCTGTCGGGGGCTTTGACTTAAGAAGCTTCATATTTTTGACGAAGTCGTTCAAGTGGTCTTCATGAAGATCACACCAGATCGGTGGGGTTCAGAGTCTTCAACGCGTCCGCCACGGTGAGCTTGAGCGTCTCCGCCTGATATGGCATCCCCAGATCCAACGCCCTCTTAGCCCTCTTGCCGTTGACCACCGGATCGTCCTGAAAGGTCTTGGGGGTTGCGTCGGTCGAGACCAGGAAGATTTCCTCAGTACGGAAGTCGTAGTGTGTATCGTTCGGATCAGTGATCGCCGGGTCGCCGTGGAAGATCACACCGTCGAGCCGACCGTAGCTCGTGAACGTCGCTCGGTTGGCGCGCCAGTAGTTGACGTCGCCTCCGGGGCCGTTCGCCGCAGTCCCGGTGAAGTCGTTGTAGAAGATCAGGCGGGCGCCGAGCGTCTCCTTATCGATCTCGCCCGTTACCCAGTCAGCCCAAGCGACGCGATCGCGCTGGTTTGCCGGCACACCGCCCGGCTCGTTCATGATCTCGTAGAAGACGTTCCAGTAGTCCTTGGTCAAGGCGACCACGTGTTGAATGAAAAGCGCCTGGAGTTCCTTCTGCTTCGCGTTGAACTGCACATGGTAGAACTCTGGGATGCCGCCGACGGGTGCCTTCTCGTCGTGGATAAGATTGAAGTAGTTGTTGGCCGCGTTCCAGGGGTTGCGCGGCCAGCGCTCTTCGCGATCGCTGGTCTCGTACTCCAGGCCGGTGCTGTCGAACAGTGTGATCTGGACGGCGATGCCGCGCGCGGCTGCCTTCTCAATCATCGCGCGCAGGCGGTTGAAGTAGTTGGCATTGAACGAATCGATCTTCCACTTGCCGTTCGGGTCGCGCAGATACGGGCTGTAGGCGAATCCAGGCTCATCGTAGTGGTAATACGCGAGCATAGGGAAGCGGAAGTAGTTGTTCCCACGCGTCCGAAGCTGGTCGAAGATCGGTGCCGGATCGACGTCGAGTGCCTCAATACCTGCGTCACTGGTCTTGGGCGGATAGATGCCGGCGAGTCGGACCGGCTGTCCTCGATACAGCAGCTTCGAGCCCGTTCGTGTGAATCGCGTCTCCAGTGCCATGATGTCCTCCTGTGGTGTGGCTTCGCGGTCTAACGGACAGTGGACGCAAAAAGAGCCGCAAAGTCAAGACAATTTGCGGAAGTTTCTGTGCAGACTGCCGGTGCGCTGCACCAGCAGCATGAACTTAGACCACAGCACAACGTGAAGCGCGATGCTTCACGGCGAGCCCGCTTGGCTGTTTGGTGCAGTTCGCTCACTCGGGGAACTCTGGCTGGGGCTGGTCAGTTGATCTCAGCCTCCCTGGTTCCGACCACGCCGCTGCTTGAGCAAGTAACCAAAGCCGCGTGAGGTGAGGATGAATGCTCCGCCTAAAGGAAGTTGCCAGTCAGTCTGAAACGTTCCCGAAGCGTGCGTTGGAAAACAACGAGTCAAAGCACTACTTGAATGGTTGGCCCAACCCGGCCACTACTGACTAGTGTTTTCCATTGACAGGCCGCCTCTATTGGCTGGCTGTTCGGCGGCGTCGATAAGTTTAGAGCCGCTTTTGGTCAGTGGCCACTTTGCCGACCTTGACGAGGCTAACGTCCCAAAGGAAACGGGCTTGTTCGTTTACCTTGCCACGTATGTAACCGGAAATATATTTCCCGCAATTTAGGTTTTCCAGTTGTTTGAAAAATTCAACGATGTCTTTGTGCGAAATATCGTAGCCAGCCAAGCTGAGAACAGAAAAAAGACTGCCGACGGTGGTAATAGTTCGTTTGTTGTGACGAGACGCAAGACTTTCGAAGATAAAGCGCGCCTTAGAATTCGATCGATAAATGGTTCTTAGAGCATTGATGTCAACATTAGCTGAATGTAGTGTTTGCATTTGGTTTCTCCAATAAAAAGTAAGTTTTAAAAAGAATCAATGTAGCCGCCGAACGTTGGAATTGACCGGGCGCGCACGTAACCTCGATAGGCGCGAGTTGTGGATGAGAAGCCCGCTGACTCGCGCTCCGGTCCAATGACTTGTTCGGCGCAGCCGCGCTATGCACCTGGCCTTTGCAAAGAACGTCCAGCTATCCAGGGAATTATGAACAGCATGAAATAACCTAGCCAGACTGTCAGAGAGACAAAGTAGCCGAAGCCAGCCTTCAACAGAAGCACCAATACCAATAAGTCCAGCGCGAGGTTCACGACCGAAAACATGATACCCAGCTTGAGCCCTTCGGCAGCTTTATCACCCGCCGCCTTCAGATAACTCTTTGCCAGAAGATAAGTGACGATGAGCCAAATGATTAGAATGGGGAAACTGATAGCCGGATTGCTGGAGACGTAAGGAATTGCCGCGACCGTCTTCAATGCGGGCGTCATAAACACGATGCTGCCCCAGACGAAGCCGATTGTCCAGAGCAAGACAGCGTAAATGAGAGCTTTCCCAATCTTGAACCGCATGTCAGTATCCTTTCTCTCAAGTGTGAGACGAACCGTCAATTCATTCTCGGCAATCTGTTCATTGCCTTTTGGATATTACGAATTCGCGCTTTCACTGAGGCCGCTTTATCTGTCTCTCCGCGTTCTAGCTGTTCGATCGCATAGTCAATGTATTCGTTGCGTTGCCTGGCTAGCTCATAAAATCCATTGTATGACCATGCCCTTAAGAATTTGTTCTCGTCATAGAGATTTCGTTCCAGAAACCAGATGAGGCTGCTTTCACTTTCCTTAGGGATCATTAAGTACGGCAACACCTGACAAACGTGAAGCTTTGATAGCCAATGGGTCAGCTCTGAGAGTGATCCAAAGAGCGCGATCAGGTGTGCTTCTTTGAACTGGACATGATTCTCAGCCAGTCTCTTGAGCAACCATGTCGCTGCAGTCTGAATGTTCGGTTCTTGATCGGCAACCAGAAGCACCAGACCTTCGATTAACGAATTCGTTCGGCGATGTCTCGATAAAATTCGCTCGAGCACATCTGTGTGCTTACCATCGAACGATTCTAGCTCCTCTCTTATCGACATCTTTCACGACTTGTTTTCAGAATGACGCTTTGTGGTTATCGTACGCCGAACGTCTGAGTTGACGCGGCGGCGCGATTTCATTCAAGCATCGCCGGACCAGTCATGATCCGAAACACGCTCCCGCCGCTCGCGTCCAATGGTACGATGAAAGTCGGGCTCATAAATTAAGCTCAAGTAGCAGATGTCTCCGGCAGGATAATCATCCTGTTTTCCCAATACCTGATTATTTAGGGAGGAGACATCTGCATG
>DATHHW010000195.1:0-5502 GCA_035317005.1 Pyrinomonadaceae bacterium
GATGGTGACTGGCTGCCGAGCGTCTTCACCGGCGACTCACAGCGCATCCTCTTTGGTGGACTGACGCGCGGCAAGGACTACACCGCGGAAGTGCGCGCGCTGGGCGGCTCAACCGGCCACTCCGATTGGAGCGATCCCAGCACGCACATGGCGATGTAGTGGTGCATCCGTCAGGGAGGGCTTAGGACTCAATGCCCTCCGCGGCTATGCCGCAGCACACTGCGGAAAGGCTCTGCCTTTCCGGAGCTGCTGTGCTTTGTTCATGCTGCTGGAGGCTCAGCCTCCAGCAGGTGTCTCAAGTTGTCGGCGTTTGCCGATAGTGTTATTTGTTCAAAGCCACCAACAGAAAGGAAGCAGAATGAGAAGGAAAATGAAAATTGCAGGCGTGGTACTGACCGTTGTGTCTCTGATCTTCGCTTTCCTCGCTTACAAACTCAATCGGCCTCCGCAATCGGTGCTCGTACGGACTAGCGAGTTGGAACAAAACGTGAAGGAGCTATCTAGCAGTCTTGAGAATGCAAAAGCGGAGGAAAAGAATGGCGACCAACAGCTCCAGGACGCGATTGATAAGGAGGTGAGTCGAACGGTCGTTGATCCGCGCTCAGCGGAGAAACTCAAATCGACTCTCAAGACGCGTGCATCCGAAACATCCACCATGCCGGCGTTGGAGGATGCTGCCAATAAATCAAAGAGTATTGAAACGAGCGTAGAAGACTTGAAGAATAAGACCCCAAGTCCCACGCGGGGAACTTCTTGGATAGACTATAACCCCAAGCTGCTGTTTTCATTGATTCTGTTAGGAGCATCGCTTTGGGTAATTCTCAGCGGCAAGTATTCAGAACCAACGGAGAAGTGGGCCTTTGCAATGATCAGCTTGATTGCCGGCGTCTGGATCGGTACCGCGACAAGCTAGCGGTTCAATCCGCGGCCTTCGCCAACTCCGCTGGCGCAAACAAACTAAGCCGGACGCCAGGCTCTTTTCTCATACGGAGTGCGCGTGCCGGGCTCACCAAGCCTGCGGCGCAACTAGGTCAGTACCAGGAGCGGTAGCGACCGGGTCAACATTCACTGCCTAATCGAGCTTGGCCCGGTCGCTACCGACCCTGTGAAAACTCAGATGCTCTTAAGCGCCAAAGGCGTGTAATGTTAGCTAAACCGATCGGGGTCAGGCTACCGATTTGCGATTCTCTGTCACTCGCCACCGTTCTATTGTTGACTGATCTCGGGGCTGGCGCTCTAGAATCGCAAATCGCAAACCTGACCCCGTTTACCGGTTTTAGTTCACAGCGCCAAGGGTGACTATTCGCTATCTCCTAAATCGCCGCGGGGGCGACACCTTGAGGCTCTGCCCTAAAAGTCAGTTCCACTGAGTCCGCCTCCAGCGGACGATTGAAAATAGCCCAGCACTTCATCGCTGGGGATCGAACGTGAACCGGGACTGAGTCCGTGAAACGGACGGCTGAAAAGATTAGAGGATTGGCGGTTATCATTCAGCCGTCCGCTTCGCGGACTGGAAACTCTCTCGCTTCTTTCCAGCAGTAAACTGCTGGGCTATTATCATTCGTCCGCTTTGCGGACTGATAAATCCACTTTTGGGCCAAGGCAACGCCGTGATGAAGAACGAAAACATTGTATCCATCCTGGAGCGGCTCGTGACTGAGGCCAACGCGCTCTCAGAGGGCAAATCCAGCGTTGAGATCGAAGAGGACCCGCGTATCTGCGGGCTCATGCTGCAGGCTGAGCCGCTAATCGAGGAGCTGGACCAAATCGTCGACACTGCTTTCCCGAACCATCCGGAGAAAGTAGCCATCTGGAAGAAGGCTATGGGCATTGATGTTGATGATGATACCTAGTAACGGTAAAAACAAAAGAATGGGGTCAGGCCTGCGTTCGCTCCGTAGGAGCGAAATGTCTATAGCTCACAGGTCACCCTTCGCCAGTTGTAGAGCTAAATCGTGCCGTGGCCATTGCAATGCGCGATGGTCCAGGAGGCCGGTCTGACGCTTATCGACGCGGTGTTGGAACATGGCGAATTGGCAAATTGCTATTTGGCGCATTCAGCCCGTGCGGATATGTACCGCAGGCTCGGCAGGACGGCTGAGGCTCGGTCCTCTTATGAGAAAGCTCTGGCGCTGACCCAACAGGAACCGGAGCGGCAATTCCTGCAAGAGCGGATTCGGCAGTTGAAATAATAGTGGAAGTTACGCCGGGCAAAGACCGGCGGGCAAAACAAGTGCGCCTCTCGCCGCAAGGCTGGAGCCTCGTGCGGCACAACCGTAGTACGCGAAAGCGGATACATCGCCGACTGGTACGCGACGTTGGGGAAGACAAGTACGAACAAGTTAACTAGCATCATTTCAAGAGATGTATTGAATTGATGGAATGGTCTTCCAGGTGTAAGCAAATCATTTAGCGGCACTTCACGATCTTTGCAAACAATTGACTGAGACGTGCTATAAGTCTAAGTTCGCGAGTTAAGCGCCCGAAAAGCTCGCCTGAGCAAAAGATACTAACCCTGCTCCGATGAAGAAAGCTGGCTCACTCATCGCCGCGGAAGGTGTGCAAAAAATGTTCTCCCGGACAAGAGTCGCATAGCTCACTATCGCGCACGAGGAAGTAGGGGATGGGCAGGGAGTTGCTGCGGCTTGCGTATTCGTTGTAATAAGGAGATTCCGTCGAATGCGCTCTCGCACAATCATTTCCCTGGCGCTCTTCGCTCTAGTCGCCCTTGCGCTGCCATTAATCATTAGTCGGCACGGCTCTCAGGCAAACAGCCCACCCACCAAAGTTCCAAAGCTGACCAAACGCCTGGCCTCGGATAATTCAGTCAAAGCCTCACAGGCGCAATCCACCCAACCGCTGCCCAGCCTGCAAGGCAAGCAAGCCAGTGATTATCTGAAAGAGCACGGCCTTTATGTTCGACTGGAGAATTTGATCGAGGCGGCACAGTACCAGATCGACCAGCAGCCGCAAGCCCAAAAGTCGAGTGCGTTGCGATCAGGACTACGAAAGAACAATGCGGCGGAGATCTACGAAGCAACAAATCCAGCCCAGAAGGTGAGGGCCCGTTTCAATGGACGCGACGTAGTCTTGCAGCCACTCACCAATAAGCGCACGACGACGTTACAGGCGCGGTTAAGGCTGCGGAGTTACGGTTATGGTCGCCGAATGTTGACTGCCGGAGCGGGAACGATGCGCGTCGATGGCAATCGCATCGAGATTGACCGACGACTCGCCACGCAATCCAACCCCACAAACACTGACCAAGGCAGTTCGGATGAGATCGTCGAGTGGTATCAAAACCGTAAAGAGGGCCTCGAGCAGGGCTTTACCCTGACAGCGCCGCCCGGGAAAAGGCACGAGGGAACGCCACTGCGAGTGCGCCTGACGGTTACGGGTGAAGTCAGACCGGCGCTGGTGGATTCGGGAAAGGCGTTAGAACTGATCGGCGGCAATGGCAAGCATTGGCTGCGCTATGATCATCTGATGGCTACCGATGCTTCAGGCCGACAATTACAAAGCCGCTTCCAGGCTGACGGAAAACAGATTTCGCTCTTGATAGATGACACGGACGCAGTTTACCCGCTACGGATTGATCCACTTTTCACTCAGACGAAGAAATTAACAGCTAGCGATGCGGCGGCAAATGACCGATTCGGTTACTCGGTAGCGACCAACGGCAACACAGTAGTGGTCGGAGCTTACGGCAAGAACTCCAACACTGGCGCGGCCTATATCTTCGAGCGCAATCAGGGTGGAGCTGAGAACTGGGGACAGGTGCAGAAACTCACCGCCAGTGATGCGGCAGTGAATGACCAATTCGGTCGGTCGGTAGCGATCGATGTCGACACAGTCGTAGTCGGAGCTTGGCTCAAGAACTCCAACACTGGCGCGGGCTATATCTTCGAGCGCAATCAGGGTGGAGCTGAGAACTGGGGACAAGTGCAGAAACTGACTGCCAGTGATGCGGCGGGAGGGGACGATTTCGGTTCGTCGGTATCGATCAACGCCGATACAGTGGTGGTCGGAGCTTGGGTTAAAAACTCCAACACTGGCGCGGCCTATATCTTCGAGCGCAATCAGGGTGGAGCTGAGCACTGGGCACAGGTGCAGAAACTGACTGCAAGTGATGCCGTGGTGCGCTATTTCGGTTATTCGGTATCGATCAACGGCGACACAGTGGTGGTCGGAGCTTACGACACTGGCGCAGCCTACATCTTCGAGCGCAATCAGGGTGGAGCTGAGCACTGGGGACAGGTGCAAAAACTAACCTCGAGTGATGGGATAGGAGGCGACCAATTCGGTGTTTCGGTAGCAATCAATATCGACACGGTGGCGGTCGGAGCTATTCATGGGAATCGCGGCACTAGTGGTGCGGTCTATATCTTCGAGCGCAATCAGAATGGACTTGAAAGCTGGGGACAGGTGAAGGAACTAACCGCGGATGATGCGGCGTTACTTGACGAATTCGGTATTTCGGTAGCGATCGATGGCGACACATTGGTGGTCGGAGCTTGGGCCATCAATCTCGCCACTGGTGGCGCGGCCTACATCTTCGAGCGCAATCAGAATGGCGTTGAAGGCTGGGGAGAGGTGCAGAAACTCACCGCGAGTGATGTGGCGGCGCATGATCAATTGGGTTCGTCGGTAGGAATCGATGGCGACACGGTAGTGGTCGGTGCTGTGGGCAAGGACTCCAACACTGGCGCGGCCTATGCATTCGATTTGACGTCACCGACACCGACTCCTACACCGACAGCCAACGCCAGTTGCGGTTTTACAGCGAATCTCGGCAGCCCGCCGGCGCCCGCCACCACCGGTACGATGACGACACGATTGAACCGAGGTGACGTGCAGGGTACCTGCAGCACCAATTCCTTCCCCGGGAATACTGGTTCCGGCTCCTTTCCATTCGACGCTTATACTCTAACGAACTCGTCGCCCTCGCCCATCTGTGTATCGGCGGCTTTGACTGTTAATTCCAAGTCCAACGCGAACTATCAAATCGCGGCTTTCCTGGCACCGTTTGTCGCGACTGACATCACCAATGCGTCCCGTTACCTCGGTGATCCCGGTCTTAGCAGTGGCACCCCTTCACCGCTCATTCAGTCGTTCCAGTTCACGGTTCCGGGCAACACCAGCTTTGCGATTGTCGTCTTCTCCGTCGACGGCACGGCGGAACTGGGCGGGAGTTACACGTTCCAGGTGATGTCGCCAAGCAGCTTCTGCCCGGGGCCAACTCCCACGGCAACTCCCCCGCCGACTAAGGGAACCGCAGTGGCCTATCAAATCGACGCCACCCATAGTGGGGCGCAGTTCGACACGGTTACTCCACCTTTAGCGCGGCGGTGGTCCCGAGATCTGGGCGGTCAGATCTCCTATCCGCTCATCGCCAACGGCAGGATCTTCGTCACGGTCGCGACAAAACTATATGCCCTCGACGAGGTAAATGGCGCCACGTTGTGGGGGCCAGTCGATCTCGGAGGAACGTATGGCTGGTCC
>DATHHW010000196.1:0-2222 GCA_035317005.1 Pyrinomonadaceae bacterium
ACGTCATAAACGCCTTTGCCGATGAACGAGCCCTCGCCGAAAAGATCCTGATAAACATCCGAGACGGTGCGGGTGTAGGGATCGATTCCGACTTCGCCCGCGTGCAACCTAACGAATCGTGAACGGTCCGCCGTCGGCAGGCTCACATCCACCCGCGGTTGCAAAAGACTGTAGCCTTCCGTCACAATCCCGAGCGCCGGATCGAATTGCGGCCGGTTCAACGGATGCGCCATCGTGCCGATCAGTTGGCGGGCTGACTCGCGCGGCAACTGCGTGTCGGTATCGAGGGTGATGACGTATTTAATTTCGGGTAAAATCGTCAGGTCGCCCACGACTGCCGCAAAACAATCCGCATAGCGCCCTCGGAGAAAGGCGTTGAACTGCATTAGCTTTCCGCGCTTTCGTTCGTAGCCCATCCACACGTTCTCGCTCGCGTTCCAGCGGCGGGGCCGGTGGAAAAGGAAAAAAAGATCGCGCCGGCCGCCGGCGTATTTGCGATTCAACGATTCGATCCCGGCCTTTGTGCGCTCCAGCAAAGCCTCGTCTTCCGGCAAATTTTCTTGCGCCGCATCGGGCCAGTCGGTCAAGAGGGCGAAGTGCAAATGCGGATCGCGATTTGCCAGATGATGAATCTCCAGCGTTTGGAGCAGGTTATCGATGTTTTCCGCGCTTCTCAGGATGGTGGGAACGACGACCATGCCGCGACTGTCCGGCGCGATCCCGCCCGGTGAATAGCCGAGACGGGGCAATAGTCGCGGCTTGAGCAGCACAGTGGCGAGCCAGTTCCATAAGGCCACCGCCAGCTGACTGACTCCGAGCGAAAATGTGACCGCGCAAAGAATGAGCTGCCACCCGGCGACGCCGCGCGCCTCCGCCGCGTGCACGAATTCCAGCGTGGCCAAAAGCGTGAACAGAAAAATTCCGCCGATGTAGAAGGTGAAGGGAAACTTACGAATACTTCGTTCGACAAAACCTTTCCACCGCCATCGCGCGCCGGACACGCGCTCCAGTTTAGGAAGACCCTTGTCGATTAAATAAAAACCGACGTGCGCGGTGCGATCTTCGCGGCCTTTCTGTTGCGCGCTTTCCTGCGCCAGCTCGACGGCTTTGCGCGCCACCTCGATTTCTGAGAGCGCACTGTAACGGGCGAGGGTTTCAACGACGTGGCGATAACGATCGCGCGTCGCAAAATCCATGTCGCCGTAAACATCGGCCGGCTCGCCGCGCAACGTTTGCTCGACCAGACTGAGCGTTTCGACGAATTCCTTCCAATCGATCGCGCTAAGCAAACGCAGGCTCGAGATGCTGTGGCTGACCGAAACTTGATCGGAGGCCTGGCTTTGATTTTCCTGGTGGACCAGTTGCTCCACCGAGAGACCCTGCTCGAGCGTGCGCTGCTCGAGCCAGTTGCGCGCCAGATGCAGCACCGGATTCAAACGCGAGAGGCGCTGGCAAAATTCCGCCACGAAGGCGCTCGATAACGACGGGTCGGCCCGCGCCATGTCCGCCACGACGATGACAATGCGGGAGGGATGTTTCTCCGCCATCGCCTGCAAACGCTCCACCCATTGGTTGGCCAGATCGCGATCACGGCGGCCTTGGGCCAGCCCGGTGGTAATGCGGGCCAAATTCTCGATCAATCCCAGCCGCAACATGATCGGCACAGCCCAGAGTTCTCCTAGTTTTAGTGGCGCCACCGTCTGATACGCAGCCACGAACGCGCTGAGCGAGTCGGCATCGATCTGCGCATCGACGTGCGCGATCAGTTCCAGGACGATGTCGTAAACGCGCGGGGAACCGGCCGATGGACCGTTCGTCAGGCGGGGTAACTCCCGGCTATATTCCCGCGGCAGATGCCGACGAGCCAACTGGATCTGCTCTTCGATTAAATAAAAATTATCCAGCAGCCACTCCGCCGCGGGCGTGACCCGCCGGCTTTGATCCACCGCTAGTGTCGCACGGTTGAAAGCGCGCAGCACTTTCTCATTCTGATCCAGCCGCGTGAGCAGCTGAGCCGAAGCGCGGCCCGTGACGATTGTATGTTGCGCCGCGATGAACTGAGCGTGGCGCGCGAGTTGTTCAATGCCAAACAACGCTGCCCGCAAGGGCAGTTCTGTCGCGCGTTGGCGCCGCACCCTTGCCCTTGCCAGTGAGATTTTAGCGCGCGGCGACTTCATCAGCATCACGTGATTATTCGTTGTTCAGCAGCGGTGATACCAAAG